>NZ_CALPCP010000012.1 GCF_943192995.1 Flintibacter muris | reverse complement strand
TCATTTCTTCTGCCCCCTTCCCTTCTATTTTACCATACTTTCCGGGCGGGGGGGATTAAATCAGTGGTTCCTTAGAACGGTAAACTGCCATCATCCGCAGGCTCTCCAAAATTCGGAGCGAAGCCGCCCGACAGGCCGCCAAAGGGGTCGCCGCCAGCCGCCTCCACAGGTCCGCCGACGCTGGCCGGGGGCTCCTGATCTTCCTTTGTTTTGGAGTCGCCGAAGTAAATATTCTCCGCGACGATCTCAGCGGAGCGGCGCTTGTTGCCCTCCTTGTCCGTCCAGTCCCGCATCTGCAGGCGGCCGGAGACCACAGCCATGCGGCCCTTGGTGAGATACTTGCTCGCAAACTCGCCGGTGGCCCGCCAGGCCACAATGTCGATAAAATCGGTGGCCCGCTCGCCGGTGCTCTTGTCCTTGAAGTCCCGGTCGCAGGCGATGGAAAAGCTGGCAACGGGGACTCCGGACTGGGTGTGGCGCAGTTCCGGGTCGCGGGTCAAGCGCCCCATGACGGTGATGTGGTTCAACATAGAATATCGCTCCTTTTCTTTAATTCTTAGCTTTCAATTCTTTTTCAGGCGTGTAGCGGAGAAGGTTTTGATTCACATACTGGCTTGCATAGTGCGTCAGTACGCCGCACAGCTCGCCCATGATCTTAGCGGCCTCCAGGTCGCGCTTCAGTGTCTTTATCGTGCCAATGGGGAGCACAAAGCGTCCCGATTCATCAAATTTTCCCGTTAGATAGCAGTCGATGTAAATGCCCTCGCTGCCACCCCAATTAAGGTGCGCCTCGAAGTCAAATTCGTAGGCAGTCAGCTCCACCTGCTCTTTCCGTCCCGTTTCATGGGCACAGGGCAGAATGTAATCCAGAATCGCCTCCGCCTTGCCGAAGTCGCCGTTCTCTCTGGCCATATGAATGGCTGTGCAGAACAGGCTGCCGCCGGTATCTCGAAGGACTTCCCCAGGCTGGAGCGGATAATTCTTTTCCAGCCACAGGCGGGCGCTCTCCCGGTCATAGTCGTGGAACAGGTTCAAGAACTCTTTGCTGCGGGCAAATTGGGACCGTTTGTCCCGCCGGGCGTAAAAATCGCTGCGCTCCTTGCAGAGGCCGTGGTAGCCAACCTGAGGCAGGAACGTGTCATAGGGGTGGGCGGTCTGCATGGTATTATAGATGCTTTTCAGCAGATCGTCGCCGGCAAGCCCCTTGGGGAGGAGGATCATCTCCTCCAGATCCTCATAGCACCGCTTACAGTAGCCCGTCAGGTGGATGGCGCCGCATTCGCTGAGTTCACAATAGACCAGCTGCCAGCCTCTGGGAATAAAATGGCTGTTGTAAAAGTTTGCAGCAGCTTCATCGCTGCCCGCCATGTGGCGGTTACATTGACAATAGGAAAAAACCATCTTATTTAACTCCTTTTTTATGTTCCCGGCCCCTGAAGGGGCCGGGAAATTCTTCTTATTGCAAGGCGGCCAACTGCTCCAGCGGCGTGTAGGTGAAGCCTACCGCCTCATGGGCCTGACGGCTGATGCTCTCCAGGTCGGTCAAAAGTCCGTCTGTCATTTGCTGCTCACTGTCGCTCTGGGCCTCGGAGGCCAGCTTCTGCTGGTCGCCATACAGCCGAAGCAGCTCACCCCGCAGCTTAATCAGGGCTTTGCGACCAACCTGTTCCTTGGCCGCGTCAAATTCCTCCTTGGCCTCGGCCGCCATGCCCCGGATGTTGTTCACCTTGTCTTGCATGGGGTTGATGCACATGCGGTTCAGTTCCGACTCCACCACAGACCGCTCCCCCGGTTTCTGCCAGAGGTAGTTTTTCAGCGCCAGAAGGTCCTGGGGCTCCACCTGAGTGTGCCCGGACAGCCACGCCTTAGCCTGTGCGATGGGGTAGTAGTTGAGGTATTTGCGGTCGGACACGGGAATGTCGTCCTTGCGCAGCTGGCACAGGATATCGTCAGCCAGTTCGTTGATGGCCTCCGGAACCGGAAGATTTGCAACCTCCTCCTGCATCTGCTTCAGTTCATCCAGAGTGATGGAGGCGGTGATTTGTCCGGTGCGGCCAGCCTGCTTGTCCCGCAGGACGGCCAGCCGCTTGTCCCGGTCCTCAATGTTTGCCGTTACCACCTTCAGTTCCAGACGGTCATACAGGGCCTCAAGGATTTTCTCCTGGGGATCGCTGAAATTGGGCACCTCGTTTGACGCCGCAAAGAAGAAAATGGTAGGGATAGGGTATGTACTGCCCTCGTTGGTGTATTTGCGCTCGTTTAGAGCGGTGAGCAGGGAGTTGAGCACCCCGTCGTTGCACTTGAAAATTTCATCCAGGAACACAATGTCGGCCTCGGGAATCTTACCGGCGGTCTGTACCATAGGCTCCCCCTTGTGCAGGGCAGCTACGGCGGAGCAGTAGGTTTCCAGCTTCTCCGTCGCCTTTCTGATGAATTCAAAGGTTGCAGGAGTGTCCTGTTGCTGACCGTCCATCGCACATTTCAAATCGAAGCGAAGATTATGATAGACACTATCCTGCTCCAAAATATTTTCTGGCACAGCGCCAGGGATCAGACTGGACAGGTCTATGCGGCCGAAAAGCTGTTCCTCATCCGTCTGCTTGGACAGAAGCCGCTCAAACTGCCGGGCTCCGGTGATCCGGCTGCGGAAAGCGTTGATGGCGTAGCTCTTGGCCTGACCGGGAGCGCCCAGAATAAACAGGTTCTTCCGGGTCAGCAGGGCGATGGCGATCATCTCCACCAACTCCTCCCGCTCGGCCACCTGGGCGTTGACATCGGTAATTACGGCAAGCATAAGCAGCCTCCCGATTCAATTCAATCTCACATAACTCAATAACCTGCTGGCACTGGTCCATCTCAAAGCCACCAATATGGGCGTTTTTCTCCGGAAGGTCCATCCGGCCAGCCAGCCACTTGTAGGCCCTGGTTCTGGTCATGCCGTTTTCCCGCCAGAAGGCGTCAAAAACCTGGTGGGTCTCCCGCCGTTTGAGCCGCAGCACCTCATTGGCCACGTTGCCCAGGGGACGGTTGGTCCCCTTATGGCAGCCCACCCGGGCGTTGCAGTTCTGGCAGAGGTAGATGTTCTCATTGGTAAGGCCCAGCCGGTCGGTGGAGGCCCCATAGATTTTTCGGGCCGGAACCAGTCGAATCACACCGCCGCAGTAGCGGCAGATGGTGGGAATTTTCATTTGTGTCCACCCCCTACGCCGCTTTCTTTTCTGCGGGCGGCCGCTTCGCCGCCTTTTTCGGCTGTGACCCTCCAGGCCGAACACCCGTTTGCATATAGAAGGCATTTTCCGTGTTCAGTGTCAGCATCCCGCCGGCGGCAACACCCAGCGTGGCCGTCCCGGACAGGGACCGCAGGCAGCTGCTCAGCCGCTTGGTGAGATACCAATATTCCCCCTGGGGCATTCCGGTCAACGGGGCCACGGTAATGTCTGGACATAGTATCTGGGAAGTCGGGGACAAAACCGCGCCCAAAAGTTTCGTTTCTTCAAGAAAAGACCTCCTATACAAACCGGCGAGGATGTGATATACTTGCCTCTCGGTGATGTAAAATGATTTTTGTTTGTGATAAATGCTATTTTCTCTTTAGCCGTTCCACTGAACCAGAGCAGTGTCCTGACTGCGGCAAGTACGCCGTCCGTCTGGCGAATGAAGCGGAGCGGCAGGAGTATGAGGAACATTTGAAGGAGTTTCAGTCCTAAGCATAGACCATCTGAGAAATGGCGCCAATGTGCCGGGCAAAGCAGGCCAGGAGCAGCGGATTAAAGATGCCGCAGGCCCCGGACACAATCATGTCACTGGCCTGTTCCTGGGGGTAGGCCGGCTTGTAGACCCGAGGATGGATGAGCGCGTCAAAGGCGTCTGCCAGCCCCACCACCTGGACCCAGGGAGTGATGCTGTCCCCGGCCAGCCGGTCGGGATAACCACTTCCATCCCACCGCTCATGGTGGTGACGGCACACGTCGCAGATCAGAGGGAACGCCTCACACTCCCGCAGCTCCGGGATATTCTCCAGTAGTTCACAGCCCTGGGTTGTGTGGGACTTCATCACCTCAAATTCTTCCTGCGTCAGACGCCCGGGCTTGTTGAGTATTTCCTGCGGAATGCTCCGCTTGCCCACATCATGGAGCAGGGCCAGGGTGGCGTACAGCCGGATTTCTGCCACAGTCAGCGGCGGGATGACAGCTGCGGCGGAAAAGGTGCGCAGAAGCTGTCTGGTCAGGTTTTCAAACTGTACGCTGTGGGGAGCGTGGTCCATGAGAAGCTGCTCCCGACGCAGAACGGTAAACGTAGATTCTATGTTCAATTTTGTCACCTCGTTGATAAGATAGATAAACAATCGGCAGGAGGAATTTCCACATGAGTATCGTGATAAATCTGTACTATACAGGAGAAACCGGGAACGCCCGCAAATTTGCGGAGGAGATGGAGCGTAGCGGAACCGCTGATTTAATCCGTCAGGAGAGCGGAAACGAGCGGTACGCCTACTTCTTCCCGATGGACGACCCTGAGACGGTTTTGCTGATCGACATTTGGAAGGATCAAGCCTCCATTGATATGCACCACGCCTCTCCGATGATGAAAACGATTGCCCAACTGCGGGAAAAGTACGATTTGCATATGCGGGCGGAGCGGTATGTCACAGATACGGATGGGATGCCTTCTGCTGATTCGCAGTTCATAAGGCGTTAAGTTGAAGGGACGGCCCATTGCTGGACCGTCCCTCTGTTTTGGCTTAATAGCCTGTCTTGGGGAGGGTGGGAATAACGGTGTTGGTCAGCTTGCGGATGACCGTCACCCAGGTAGCCTGGGCGGTCTGCCATGTTCCCTGATACTTGCCGCCTGCGTCGGCCCGGTTGATCAGCTGGTAGCCGTTGGCCGCCGTCCCGCTGACGGTAACTGTCAGGGTAGGATTGGCAACCGACTGGAAGCCAACCGGAACCTTGCCGAAATCGCAATAAATATCAGTGACATACTCCCCGGCCTGCATGGGGATAGCGTTCAGGCTGAAGGAATAGTTGCTGCTGGTAATCAGGTTGGACGCCAGCACCTGATAGGTTGCCGAGTAGTTGGTCTTGTAGAGAATACGGTAGTTCAGCCGGGCGCTGTAAGTGCCGGTGGTGAAAATGGTCGCCCGGGCTGCGTCGGTGGGAATGCGATCATGCCAGTAAAAATCGGAGAGCGCCACGTTGCTGGTATTCGCCACTGTGAAATCGTAGCGCATCTGACTCCCGGCCAGGGCCTCGGCGTTGCCCCGCTTGGTGATGGTCACACCCAGGTTGGAGGGCTTGTCGTAGTCGCTCACCTTGATGATCTGCCCAGAATATTCAAGCGTTTCATCAAAGGTTTTCCCGCTGAGCTGCCAGTAGGTGGGAGCGGTTACCTCCACAATTTTGTAGCGCCCTAACGGGAGGGGCTTGGAGGCGGCCACACCTCTGGCGTCGGTGGTGATGTAATCGACGACCTTGCCCGAGCGTGCTTCGCTGATCTCATACACAGCACCCTGGAGGGGAGCGCCTGCGGGGGTGCCGGTGACCTCGTTGTACTCGGCGGCGTACTTGTAGATTTGGAATTGACCGGTAATCGGGGTGTTTTCCCACTCGATTTCCACCGTTTTGCCCGGCTGGACATAGACAGTCTTGTATTCCTTATCCAACTCATAGCCGGGTGCGGCCTCCAATTCGCGGATATAAAGCCGTCCCTTGCCCTGGACAGTGAGGTCGTCGATGTAGATGTACCCCTGGTCATCGGTGGAATACTCGCCAATGGGGTTCTTGTTCTGGTCGTAGACCAAAAACTTTACGTTGTAAATCCCCAGGCCGGTCACGCTGTCAATCTTGTGGAGGATAATCCCGCTGAAGGGGGCGTTGGTCACGGTCAGCGTAGTGGTCTTGTTGTCCTGAATGGTGAAATAGTGGGGTGTGGTGTCGATTTTGAAGCCCTCGGCGGCCTCAATCTCCACACAGTAGTAGTCACCCGCATCCAAGGACACATGGACACGGCCATTGTCCCCGGTGGTCACAGTGTCCACCAGCGCGCCGTCCATCTTCCGGATTTCAAAGGTGACACCCTTGATCCGCTGGGACTTGTCCGCCTCGGATACCTTAATCAGCTCCAGCCCACCGATGGGGGCGTTGTAGAAGGTCAGCGTTTGCACAGAACCGGACTTGATCTCAATGCTCTGGGGCGTGGAATCCAGCACATAGCCGTCCAAACTTTTGGTTTCGCGGGCGGTTATGACCGTTCCAGGGGTGAGGTCCTTGATGGTAATGCGGCCAAACTGATCGGTTTTGTAAATACCATTGTTCGGTCCCACAAAGGCCCCGCTGCTGTCGGTAATCAGGAACTCCACCCCAGCCAGGGGCTGGTCCTTGCTGCCAGTGACAAACTTTTGGATGACCAGCGCCTGGGTGGGTACGTTGTAGACAGTCACGGTCTGCGTATCGTTGGCGTTGACCTGGACGGTCTGCGTGCGGTACTTTTCCTCGATATAGTACCCCGGAATTGTCTCAATCTCGGTAATGATCACCGTTCCGACAACACCGGAAATCTTGATCTGCCCATTGGCATCGGTGGTGTAAATACCGTTGGTAGAGGTCTTGCCGCCGTCCTGGTCCACGTTGGAACCGTCCGCATAGGTAATTTTGAAGGTTACTCCAGCCAGGGGGTGCTTGTCGATTGCGTCCACCTTATTGATAATGAGATTGCCTGCCTTCTGGTTGACAAAGCGGAGGGTCTGGCCACCAATGCCGCCCTCGATTTTAATGCTCTTGGGGGTGGGGTCCAGCACCACGCCGTCGGGCACGCGAATTTCCCTGGCGGTGACGGTAATTCCAGGCTCCAGGTTGGGGATCACGATGCGGCCATTTTCATCGGAGATGTACTCACCATTGTTGGGACCGATAACCGCACCGCTGGAATCGGTGACAAGGAATGTCACGCCCTTTAGGGGCTGTTCTCCGGTTTCCGTTTCCAGGTACTTCTCAATGGTCAATGTTGTCTTGGGCAGGTTTTCTACGGTCAGGTTGTTCCCGCCGCCAGATGTACCAGTGCTGCCGCCGTTGACGATTCCTCCACTGCTGTTCCCGCCGCTGGCAACACTGTTGCTGCCGTTGCGGACAATGATAGTGCGGGGTGTGGGGTCCAGCACATAGTTAGCGGGCACCTTGGACTCCACGACCACTACCGTGGAATTGGGGATAAGACCGGTGACGGTCACAGTCCCGTCGGCTCCGGTGGTGTAGCGGCCCAGGATATTGCCGTCGCCGTCCTTTAGCGTAAATTCCGTGTTGGGTACGGGCTTTCCGGTGGTTGCGTCCACCTTCCGAATGGTGAGAGAGCACAGGGGCTCATTGAGGAACACCAAAGTCTGGGTGTCCATCGGGTTGACCGTGACCGTCTGGGTCTGGGTGCTCTGGTCAATGACATAGCCGGGGGCCGCTTTGACCTCTTTTGCTACCACCGTTCCGGTGATGCCGCTGATTCTGATTTCGCCTTTGTCGTTCGTGGTGTAGAGGCCGTTGCTGCTCAGGTGGCCATTGTCGTTATCCACAAACCCACCGTTGGCGTAGGTCAGCTGGAACTGCGCGCCGGAAATAAACGCACCGGACACACTATCCTTTTTCTGGATTACCAGAGTCCCCGCTTTGGCGTTCCAGAAGGTCAACTGCTGGACCCGACCGCCCTTGATAAGAATATCCTGGGGCGTTCCGTCCAGCACGAAGCCCTCCACGGTCTTGATCTCTCTGGCAATCACCGTGGTTCCGGGCTCAATGCCTTCCAGGACGATTTCTCCCGCCTTGTCGGTGTAATAGCAGCCATCGTCCGGGCCAACGGCAGCCCCAGAACCGTCCACCACCTTGAAGCACACCCCGCTCAAGGGCTCGTTCTCAGTGCCCTCGATGAACTTCCGAATTATTAAGGTAGTACCTGGTTCATTATCGAAAATCAGGCTGTTGGAAATACCGGACTTCACCACAATGCTTTTGGGCGTCTCATCCAAAATATAGCCGGTTGGGGCTTTGGTTTCGGACACCATAATCGTGCTGCCGGGCTCCAGGCCGGAGACGACCACCGTACCGTCCGTCCCGGTTTTATAGATGCCATTGGTGGGACCGACCGCGTGACCTTCGCTGTCCCGGACGATAAACTCAGCGTTCGCCAGGGGCTTACGGGTCACAGCATCCCGTTTCGTGATGGTCAGGGTGGCCTTGGGGGTGTTGGTTATGATGACGGTCTGGGTATCGCCGCCCGAACCGATGACCACATTGGTGCTGGGGCTGTCCATGACGTAACCGTCCGGGGCCTTGATCTCCGAAAGTACATAGGCGCCGGGCGCGAGATTGGTGATCCGGATTTCGCCCTGGGAATCGGTAGTAAAAATGCCGTTGGAGGTCAGCGAGGATGTGCCGATCACACCGTCCAGGCCCACCTCGCAGCCAGCGGCGGTAGTGATACGGAACTGTGCGCCGGGCAAAACCTGGTTGGTCTGACTGTCCCGTTTCTGGATGATCAACTGGCCACGGGGCTGGTTCTTCATGGTCACACTGACCGTTTTTCCTGCTTGAATCACGATGATTTGGGACTGCGTATCAATGAGGAATCCCGCCGGCGCTTTTGTCTCAGTCACCACCACGCTTTTTCCGGGAATGAGGCCCTCAATGCGAACCTCTCCGTTTTCGTCCGAACGGTAAACGCCGTTGGAATCCCCAATGAGGCTACCGTCTGAGTAAGTCACCTTGAACTCCGCGTTTGCCAGGGTGACGCTGGGATTGACGCTGCACACCTTCCGAATGAGCAGGGAGCCGGTGGGCTGGTTGCGGAACTCCAGGGTCTTGGTCTCGTTGGACTCAATCTTGACCGTCTGGGGCACGTCGTCCAAAATGTACCCGGGTCTGGTCCGGGTCTCCTTTACCACCAGCGTGGTTCCCGGCATGATGTCGGATACCAGGATAGTACCAGCGCTGTCGGTGGTGAAGTAGCCGTTGCCGTTGCCCACAACCGCACCGTCGCTGGTGGTGATAAAGAACTGAATGTCACTCAACGGCTCCTTCGTGATACTGTCCACCTTCTTGACCAGGAGGGAACCGTACTTGCTGTTGGTGAAGGTGAGGGTAATGCAGTCCTGCTCCTTGCCGCTGATGTAGGCCGTCTGGGGCGCGGTATCCATGACGTAGCCGTGGGGTGCTGAGATTTCTTCACACACATAAGTACCTGCGTCTAGGCCGGTGATCACGATATTGCCGTTGCTGGAGGTCGCATACTCGCCTATAATCGTACCGCCGCTGCCGGAGGTCCCGCCCAGGTAGCGGACCCGGAACCAGGCGTTGGCCAGAGGCGCGCCGGTATCCGAATCAATTTTCCGGATGACCAGGGCGGATTTTGGGATGTTCTCAAAGGTCACTTCCACGGAGGTGTCATGCTCAATATAGATGGTCTGCTCGGAGGGCTCTTTGAGCATGAACCCTGCCGGCGGCTCCACCTCGATGATTTTGTACCAGCCCGTGTCCAGGTTGTCCAGGTGGATGATGCCATTTTCATCGGAATAATAGTAGCTGCTGGTCAGCTGCTGGTAGGTGCCATTCTGGTTCTTGTCCTTGGACACCCAAATTTCAAACTTAGCGCCCTTGATTCCGTCTCCGACGATAGAATCTACCTTATAGATGGTGAGGCCGGGCTTCTTCTCGTTCTCAATGCTGACTTCGGTGGTCTTGCCGGGCCGCAGATAGACCTCGTGGGGCGTAGTGTCCAGAATGTACCCCGCCGGGGCCTGTTTTTCGGTGATGATGTAATATCCTTCGGTGAGGTGCTTCTGAGGGACGGTGATCGTGCCGTCCGCGCCTACCGGGAAGTCACCGATTTTCACGCCGGCCTTGGTCTTGACTTCAAAAATAGCGCCAGTCAGGTGCTTGCCGTTGATATCCACCTTCACGATCTTCAAGGTGGGCCGCTGGTAGTTTTGGAACTCCACCTGGGCCTCTTTGTTGGGGAACAGGGTCACGGTCTGAGGCGTGGTGTCCAGAATGTAATTCTCCGGAACGCTCTGCTCGGTGACGGTATAGACGCCGGGCAGGAGGTCGGTGATGACTATTTTTCCGTCGGCCCCCGTGGGCTTGGTGGTGATGGTGGGGCCGTCCGCGCCCCGCAGGGTAAAGGTCACGCCGGGGATGGGATCGCCGGTGTCCTTGTCCCGCTTGCTGATGATCAGGCTGGGCCGCTTGTCGTTGCTCAGCCGCAGTTCCGCAGTCTTGCCGGGAGACAGCTCCACATGATACTCAGTGGTATCCAGGATGTGGTCGGGCAACGTGGCGGTCTCCACAACGGAGTAAATTCCGGGCTCCAGGCCCTCCACCAGAATCTCACCGCCGTTCTGGGTAGTGCGGTCGATGGAGTGGCTGGCGTCCCCTATCGGAGTGATCTTAAAGGTAACACCATCCAATGCAGACCCGTCCGCGCTGGTTTTGATCAGCCGCAGGCCGGGCTTTTTTGTATTCGTAAACACAAATTCAGCGGTGTCGTTGGCTCGCAGGTGGATGATGCGCTGGGCGTTGTCCACCACATAGCCGGGGCACTCCAGCTCCGTTACCTCGTAGGAGCCGGCGGGGAGATTGCTCAGGTCGATCTCGCCATTTCCGTCCGTGACAAACTCCTGGGGGCCGTAGCTGCCGTCGATGGCCCGGATGCTGAACTTCACACCAGGAATGGTTTTGGACGGGTCAGAGCTGTCAACCTTCACCAGCTTCATGCCGGGCTTGGTATCATTGAAGAAAAACAGCTCCTTAATGCCGCAGCCAGCGGTCAGCTCGATCTCCTGGGGGGCGGTGTCCTTGATGTGGCTGTCGTCCCCGGTGTCCACCTCCACTGCCCGGTAGGTGCCGGGTTCGATGCCGGTCAGGAGATCTCGCCGCTGGCGTTCGTCTCATAGTTGCCCAGAGAAACGCCGTCCCGGAAAATCTCAAAGGTGACGTTCGCCATGGGCCGGTGGCTCTGCCGGTCATATTTCACGATCTTCAGTCCGACCTTCGCCAGATTTTTGAAGACAAGGGGGCCGGCGGGGATGGGGTTGCCGTTGGCGTCCAGTTCCAGCTTGATTTGCTGGACCTCGGTGGTGGGCTCGTAATTGGGGGGCGGGACCAATTCCGTTACAGCGTACTCACCGGGCTTGATATACTTCCCGGACGCCTCGGTGGGGTCCCACCACTGCACGCTCTCTAACACGCCAGCTTCATCGGTGTCAAACTCATACACTCCGTTGGTGACGGAGCTGAACTCGAAGGTGGCGGGGCCGACGCCGGTGTTGGTCAGCGCGTCCCGCTTGAACAGAAGGGCTTTCCCCGGCTCGGGGATGCCGCCGTTCTCGATCCCGCTTGCAGGGCCGACCTGGACCGCGCCCGCCGCCGTGCTGTTCTCCGGGGCCTTGCAGGTCACAGTGAAGGGGGAGGCCAGCGGAGTACAGCCGGCGGGGGCCTTTGTCTCCTTGACGTACAGGGTCACAGAGCCACCATCCTCCACAATGTTGGGGACGGAGGTGCTGGCTGTGCCGTCAGCGCCGGTGGTCATCACGGCCAGAGGCGTTCCGCTGCAAGAGGAATCTGCATAGACAGAGAACTCCGCGCCGGAGAGAGGCCGCTTGTCCGTGGCGGCGATTTTCTTCAGCTTCAGATAAACGGGCTTTTTCTCAGTGATCGTGGTACCATTAGTAAAGGTCACTTTGGATGCTCCGCCGCTGCTGGTGAACTTCTTGGCCGCCATGTCCGCAATGCCGCCAGTTCCAGTGATACTGGTCAACTGGGATGAGTCGTCCTCTGTGACTTCAAACCGGAAAGAGGTATCTGCTTCAAAGTCAATTCGGATTGTTTCATCAGCCTTTAATGTAAACTTTAGCCCACTAATTGTATTTTCAATTTGGCTAGTACAATCGGCTCCATTTTTTAATGCAGTAAAGTTCGTGGGACTACCTATTGTGTATTTTTACAGAAAATGGTTGATTATCTCAAAAAAGCCTTGATTTACGGGCATACAAGCAGGATTTCAAGCTGAATTTACTACCAATTTACTACTTTTGAGGGAAAGAGCCTTGATATGCCGCCCGGAACCCTGCCAGCCCAGCCACCAGCACACAGCATTGAGAAAGAATAAATGAAAACTGAATACGACGCAAACGCGGCGTTTCTCTATCCCTAACCGGGAGAACAGGAACGCCGCTTTTTTTATGCCCTCATGTTACGCAGTAGGGGCAAAAAGAGCCTTGCTATATGCGGCTTTGCGGGCGCACTTTTGCCGGGGACAGGGATTTATACCTAACCCCGGCAAAATGGCGTTCTATCGCGTAACAAATCCACAACCAAAGGAGTGATGAAGCTATGGCAGTTTTCCGAGTGGAACGCAACAAGGGCTATACCGTTATGAGCAACCACCATTTACGCAACAAGGAGCTAACCTTAAAGGCAAAGGGGCTTTTGTCGCAAATGCTTTCCCTTCCCGAAGATTGGGACTACACCCTTGCGGGGCTGTCACAGATCAACCGGGAAAAGATAGACGCTATCCGGGAAGCCATAAAGGAGCTGGAACGCGCCGGGTATATCGTCCGATCACGGGAGCGCGACGAGAAAGGACGCTTGCGGGGAGCCGATTATGTAATCTATGAGCAGCCGCATACAGAACCTACGCCGGATTTACCTACATTGGAAAATCCAACATTGGATAATCCAATGCAGGAAAAACCAATGTTGGAAAAACCTACGTTGGAAAATCCAATGCAATTAAATAAAGATATACAAAGAACTGACTTACCAACAAAAGAAAAAAGAAATACGGATTTACAAAGTACCCATTCCATTCCTATCCATTCCCCTAACCCCTCTCCTTTGGAGCAGGAAGCGGCTACGCCGCCGGAACGGAAACGAAAGGAAGCGGAAGCACAGACCGCTTTTGAGATTTACCGGGAGATCATCAAGGAAAATATCGACTATGACATTCTCATACAGGATATGAAGTTTGACGGGGACAGGCTGAATGAAATTGTAGACCTCATGCTGGAAACCGTCTGTACCCGGAGAAAGACGATCCGCATTGCCGGGGACGACTACCCCGCCGAGCTGGTAAAAGCAAAGTTTATGAAGCTGGACGCTGAACATATCCGCTTTGTGCTGGACTGCATGAAAGAGAACACAACCAAAATCCGCAACATCAAGCAGTATTTACGGGCGGTGCTTTTCAATGCCCCGTCCACAATCGGCAACTATTACACGTCCCTTGTGGCTCACGATATGGCAAGCGGCGCACTTGCGCCACAGGAGCCGCACGACCCCTATTCATTCAAACCGGGCGAAAGCCTGTAACCACCCACAACCACAAAAGGAGGATTTTATTATGGCACAGAAAATGACGGGAGCATTGGTATTTGACGAGCGCACAGACCGCTACGACATTCGCTTTGACCTTGCCAGCTATTACGGCGGGCTGCATTGCGGGGACTGTTTCGACGTGTTCACACGCGGCAAGTGGAAGCCGACCCGCATTGAAATGAATATGGCGCAGGAATGGTACTTGGTGGGTATCAGAGCCGACGACTTAAACGGGCTGCGGGTGCGTATCTGACCGCCGCCCCATAGACTACCCCGAAAGGAGGGACAGACCCCATGCAGGACGAAATCAACGAAAAAACCGTTGCCCTGTATATCAAGACCGGGAAGCTGACCGCCGAAGTGCTGCAAAAGGCAATCAAAAAGCTGCTCTCACAGGCAAAGAAAGAGCTTGACAGACAGGCAATCCCCCACGGGAAGCAGACCCTAAAGCAGCTTATGAAGCAGAATACAGGCGTTTCCAACATTGAGATCACAAAGGACAACATCAAAGCCTTTGAGAGTACAGCGAAAAAATATGGTATCGACTTTGCGCTGAAAAAGGACGCGACGGAAACCCCGCCCCGCTACCTTGTATTCTTCAAGGGCAGGGACGCGGACGCGCTGACCGCCGCTTTCAAGGAGTTTTCCGCAAAGAAGCTGACGCAGGATAAAAAGCCCTCAATCCGAAAGGCATTAGCCGCTTTCCGGGAAAAGGCAAAGGAGCTGAACGCCAGCCGCCAGCAGACCAAACACAAGGACAGGGAGGTATCGCTATGAAGCCGGAAATCAAAAAGCTGCTTATTCTCAATCTCCCGTATCTGCTCTTTGTGTACCTGTTTGACAAGGTAGGCGCGGCTGTCCGGCTTTCCCCCGGCATGGACGCAAGCCAAAAGATTTTACATCTTGGGGAGGGCTTCACAGCCGCCTTTGCCAGTGCCGCGCCCAGCTTCCACCCCGCCGACCTGCTGATCGGCGTTGCCGGGGCGGTGATTATCCGGCTTGCCGTTTACCTAAAAGGCAAGAACGCGAAGAAATACCGCAAAGGCATTGAGTACGGTTCCGCGCGTTGGGGAACCGCCGACGATATAAAGCCGTACACAGACCCGGTATTTGAGAACAATATCCCATTGACACAGACGGAACGGCTCACCATGAACAGCCGCCCGAAGCAGCCGAAATATGCAAGAAACAAAAATATCCTTGTGATCGGCGGTTCCGGCAGCGGCAAGACAAGGTTTTTCGTCAAACCGTCGCTTATGCAAATGCACAGCAGCTATGTTGTCACAGACCCGAAAGGCACTGTCTTAATCGAGTGCGGGAAGCTCTTACAGCGGGGCGGCTATCGGATAAAAGTGCTGAACACAATCAATTTCAAAAAGTCCATGCGCTACAATCCCTTTGCCTATCTGCGGAGCGAGAAAGACATTTTGAAGCTGGTAAATACCATAATCGCCAACACCAAAGGCGACGGGGAGAAATCCGGGGAGGATTTTTGGGTAAAGTCGGAACGGCTTTTTTACTGCGCCCTTATCGGCTATATCCACTATGAAGCCCCGGAGGAAGAAAAGAATTTCACGACGCTGCTTGAAATGATAAACGCCAGCGAAGCCCGCGAGGACGACCCGGAATTTCAAAGCCCGGTTGACCTCATGTTTGAACGGCTGGAAGAAAAAGACCCGGAGCATTTCGCTGTCCGGCAGTACAAGAAATTCCTGTTATCGGCGGGCAAGACGCGAAGCTCTATCCTCATTTCCTGCGGTGCGCGGCTTGCGCCATTTGACATACGGGAGCTGCGGGAGCTTATGGAAACGGACGAAATGGAGCTTGACACGCTGGGGGACAGAAAGACCGCCCTTTTTGTCATTATCAGCGATACCGACGACACTTTTAACTTTGTCGTGAGCATACTCTATACCCAGTTATTCAACCTCTTATGCGACAAGGCAGATGATGAATACGGCGGGCGGCTTCCCGTCCATGTAAGGTGCTTACTTGATGAATTTGCGAATATCGGGCAGATACCGAAGTTTGAAAAACTCATAGCCACCATAAGGAGCCGGGAAATATCGGCTTCCATCATTTTGCAGAGCCAGTCACAGCTAAAGGCAATCTACAAGGACAACGCGGACACCATAAGCGGGAATTGCGACACGACGCTTTTCTTAGGCGGCAAGGAAAAAACGACGCTCAAAGAAATGTCGGAGCTTTTAGGAAAAGAAACCATAGACAGCTTCAACACGTCCGAAACGCGGGGGCGGGAGCTTTCCCACGGGCTGAACTATCAGAAAATGGGAAAGCAGCTTATGACCGAAGATGAAATCGCGGTTATGGACGGGGGCAAGTGCATTTTACAGGTGCGCGGGGTACGTCCGTTCTTTTCGGATAAATTCGATATAACGAAACACCCGAAATACAAGTACCTCTCCGACGCAGACCCGAAAAACGCCTTTGACATGGAAAAGCACATCAAACGCCGCCCCGCCATTGTGAAGCCGGACGAGGAATTTGACTACTACGAGATTGACGGGGAGGGCTTACAGGAGGACACAGACCATGAATGAACACCCCGGAAATGATAAGCGGCGGTTTACGGTGCTTATCAACCCGAAAATCCGGGAGGAACAGCGGCGGCAAGCTGCCTTACGGAAGTTTATCAAGGATTGTGAACGGCTTTACGAGAAGAACCGGGCGCATTTACAGGAGGACGCAAGAAATGAATAAGCGTATCAGAAAGAAACAGGAGAAACAGCGGAAGCAGCTTGAAATGAAGTGGCTGCTGGAAACGGCAAACGCCATTGACGCAGCAATACAGGAATATTGGCAGTGGCGGGAAGAAATGGAACGCCGTTATGTGGAGCTTTACGCGGAGGAAATAGCCCGCCGCATGGGGCTTGTCCCGAAACAGTGACAGGGCATAAAAGATTTGCGCCGTGGAAATGTGGATAACAGGCTATGGGGCTATGGAAAACGCCATTCACAGCACATGGAAAAGCCAAAGTGCGGCTTTCCCACGTCCTGCAAACAGCGTTTCCCACAGCCCCAAAAGAGCAGCCAGTTATCCACATTCCCACACCGCCGACTGCTACGGAAAAAGACCCTTTCCTACCTGTCATTCATAAAAAGATTTTTTAAGGAGCTGATCGGAAATCAAGAACGTAAACACGGGCTACATGGTACGCGCCCCTACCGGGGGACGTACCGCCCAACCCTTTACAACTGAATACCGCCGCGCCGCAGAACTTACGCAGCGCGGGGACACCGCCTTTATCACAGGGCGGTTTTTTTATGCGGCGGCGACCAAACGCTGACCGCCTTTTGTCCGCTTGCCGGACAGCCGCAGACGCGGCAGAAAGGATTTTACATGGCATTTTTTAATTCAGCAGTAGACGTTTTGCAGACCCTTGTTGTGGCACTTGGAGCCGGACTTGGCATTTGGGGCGTGATCAATCTCATGGAGGGCTACGGCAATGACAACCCTGGCGCGAATGCTCATGTACGGTAAAGAAGCAAGCAACCGAAAACAAGAGATAGACTGCCAGCACCACACTATTCCGAATCATAAAAATCAAAGACCCAAAGACAAGCATTGTGGAAATGTGCATAACAGGCTATGGAATCATGGATAACTCTATTCACAGCACATGGAAAAGCTAAAGTGCAGCTTTCCCACGTCCTGCAAACAGAGTTACCCACAATTCCATAAGACAGCCAGTTATACACATTCCCACAATGCCGACTACTACGGAACTCCCCTCATTCTTTCTTTGATATTTCCCTATCAACAAATTTATATAAAACCTGTTTTAGTCGTAATGTTCTTTGAAATATGCAAAACTCTATAAAAGTTATTTTTATCCTATTGACATGACTGATATTTCTGGATATACTGTATATGTCTTTTAATATACAGTTGAAGAGAGGTGATTGCTTGCATATTGTAATATCAAATAGTTCTGATTTGCCGATTTATGCGCAGATAAAGGAACAGGTAAAAGAACAAATCTTAACAGGGGAACTTGCAGAAAATGAAACGCTTCCTTCGCTTCGGCAACTGGCAAGAGATTTAAAAATAAGTGTGCTAACCACTACACGAGCCTACAACGAATTGGAACAGGAGGGTTTTATTACAAGCCGTCAAGGTAAAGGCTTCTTTGTGATGTCAAGCGGCTCAAACTTAATTAGAGAGCAGCTAATCAAAGAAGTAGAAAAAAACCTTAACAACGCAATACTGGCAGCCGGGCGCATCCCTATGTCTGATGATGAAATTGTCAGTTTGTTAAAACTTTTATTGGAGGTAGACCATGACTAAAAAATGTTTGGAATTAAAAGGTGTAAGCAAGAACTTTCAAGGGTTTAGACTCAATCATATCAGTTTTACTTTGCCGCAAGGTTACATTATGGGACTGGTTGGTTCAAATGGCGCTGGAAAAACAACAACGATACGGCTTATTCTTAATATGCTTGAAAAGAATGAGGGAGAAATCCTGGTTTTTGGCAAAGATAATGTACTTCACGAAAAGGCGGTAAAACAGGAAATCGGTGTTGTATTTGACCATATGTTTTATGTTGACAGTTGGACAGTAAGGGATACAGAAAAGGCGATTTCTATTTTCTATGACGATTGGCGGCACAATACGTTTGACGATATGATAAGACGTTTTTGTCTGCCACAAAATAAAAAAGTTGGCGACTTATCACGTGGTATGCAGATGAAACTAATGCTTGCCTGTGCCTTTTCACATAATGCAAAGCTGCTTATATTGGACGAACCAACAAGCGGGCTTGACCCTGTTACCCGTGACGAGTTTTTAGAAATTCTGCAAGACTATATAAAAGATGGGGAACGGAGTGTTTTATTCTCAACGCATATTACTTCTGATTTGGAGCAGGTTGCCGATTACATTACGTTTATCAATCAGGGCAATATGATTTTTACGGGCAGTATGGAGGATTTGATAAACAGTTATCGGCTTGTCAAAGGCAGACCGCAAGACCTCACGCCGGAGCTTGAAAAAAATATTGCCGGATTGCGTAAAACAAATATGGGATTTGAGGGGCTTATTACCGCAAATGAAGCAGCTCAATACGGGCATTGTATTCTTGATACTGCCACGATTGATGATATTATAATTTATATGAGCAAAGGAGGTATAAAGAAATGAGAGCTTCTATGAAAGTCGCAAAACTGGATTTTTTCACGATGAAATCACAGCTATTTTCATATTTGTCGTTGGCAGCAGCCGTTTTGATGTTTGGATTTATGGGTTCCTCTGTTACTGTGTTATGTATTACGGGCGCATGGTTCGTAGCATTGCAGGCTTCCAGCATTTTTGCCATACAGGAAAAAAACAACCTTGACCACCTATATGGTTCTGTCTCCGTTGGTTTAAATGATATTGTTCTTGGACGATATATTTTTATGTATGTAAACTATCTTATCACTTTTTTGGCGGTTATTGCCCTATATTTTGGCTTTGCGTTTTATCGAAACGCAGCGATTAGTATACAAGATATCATGTTTGGATTCAGTTTATCTTTTTTGGTTTTTTCTGCAATAACGGGAATACAAATGCCCTTATATTTCAAAATGGGCTACACCAAAGCCAAAATGTGGTCTTTGATTTCTTTTGTAGCAGTAATGGCATTCGTGTTAATTCCTTCTTTTGTATCCGCATTGTCTGGAATTGTAAAAAGTTTGCAGTCGCACACAATCATTTTAACGCTTGGAGGTATAGCGGCAGGCAGTATGATTCAATTCATTTCGTATCGAATTGCTGTTGTTCTTTATCTTAAACGAAAATAAGAAACAATAATTCAATGTGAGGAGGCAAAATATGTTTTTCAGTAAGTGCAAAAAGTGTGGCGGCAAAAAAGTTTCCATCATCACTAATATCGACATTGAAATACACGGAACCATGCGGAAAGCAACAAATGTTCCGGCAAAACAATGTGAAAAATGCGGGGATATTGTTGTGAATGATATTATATTAGAACGCCTGAAAAAATATGCCCATGATTATCCATCAAGGAATCTTGATTATGCAAAATATGAAGAGGAAGAAAGCGCAGCGTCACAAATCCTTTTTTAGCTGAATGATAAATATGCAACCGTAAACCATGCACCGCCCCATGTGGGAGAAAGGGGGAATCATTTATGCCTTGCACAGAAGCATACAAAGAACATATCATGTATACGTTCAACGGCTTTTGCAAGACCGTCATACGCTTTGCGGCACTCAACGCATGGCGTGACAGAAGCAGACGGCGGCAAAAAGAAATATCCCTTGAATACCTCACAGAAGAAAAATTTTACCCTTTAGGCACAACAGACGAATATTTTGAAGCACCCTATGAAGAATACCCCATAACGATATGCGGGCAGACAGTTATCCTCACCAATGGGGAGCTTGCCGCCGCCCTGTTATCCCTGCCGGAGAGAAACCGGGAAATCATATTCCTTTATTTTTTCGGGGATTATGCGCAACAGGAAATCGGGAAAATGTACGGACGTTGCCGGAGTACGACCGGGTATCTAATCCGCAGGACGTTAAAACTCCTGCAAAGGAAAATGGAGGTGCTTTCACATGGGGAATCCGAATCTTTTGCCCTATGAAACGATTGTCCGGGCGACCAGCTGAGAGCCGGAAGCCGTGGACGAGGTTTTACGGCATTACAGCAAGCGTATCCGAATCGCCGCCATTGAAAACGGGCATATCGACAGGGATACCGAGGACAGCATAAAACAGCGGCTTGTCACTGCCCTGTTCAAGTTCCGTTTTGATGAACAGCCATACCGAAAAACTGAATAACCGCCGCTACATAGAAGCGGCACACCAAGACAGGAAATCAAAAAAGGTTTCCTGTTTTTTTGCGCCCATTTTTGGCATTTTCAAAAATCGCCAGTATTATGCCGTGCAAAGGGGGATAAAAAGAAATTTCTCAAAATTCCCGCCTATTCCGGCTTGCGTGGTGTTGTAAGGAATGAGGGGAAATTTCCACAAATCAACGTCCATTTTGCTTTTTGCTGGTTTGTAGGTATCAGAGGGAGAAATACCGCCGCTGCTTTGGCAAAATCCCCGCTTGCGGCACTAAAGGTATTGAGGGAAGCCAGCACAGAGGAAGCCGCCACTTTCTTAGAGCAAGATTCTACCACAGTACCAAATTTCGCTAATCGCTCATTTTGTCCTATGGGAATCTTGTTGGGGTTGCCACCCCAAGCCCGCCTTTTTGCGGCTTGCGCCGCTTGAAAAAATCCACCCATGAAAGGAGGTTCACAGCCATGAAAAGATACAACACGCCCCACCGCCACCGGGTAATCAAAACACGCTTGACCGAGGAAGAATACGCCGAGTTTTCCGAGCGTGTCACCCTCTGCAAAATGAGCCAAGCCGAGTTTATCCGGCAAGCCCTTACCAAGTCAAGAATACAGCCTGTTATTACCGTTTCCCCGGTCAATGATGAACTGCTCTCTGCCGTTGGGAAACTCACAGCCGAGTACGGGAAAATCGGCGGCAACTTGAACCAGATTGCCCGCTGTCTGAATGAGTACGGCGCACCTTATAACGCCCTCTCCCAAGAGGTACGAACCGCCACAGCGGAGCTTGCCGCCTTGAAGTTTGAAGTCTTGCAGAAAGTAGGTGAAGCCGTTGGCAACGTTCAAACATATCAGCTCTAAAAATGCCGACTATGGGGCGGCTGAACAGTACCTAACCTTTGAGCATGACGAGTTTACCATGAAGCCCACACTGGACGGAAACGGGCAGCTTGTTATCCGTGACGATTACCGCATTTCCTCTTTGAATTGCGGTGAGGAAGATTTTGCAATCGCCTGTATGCGCTCCAATCTGAAATACGGCAAGAACCAGAAACGGGAGGACGTAAAGAGCCACCATTACATTATCAGTTTTGACCCCCGTGACGCACCAGACAACGGCTTGACCGTAGACCGGGCGCAAGCATTGGGAGAGGAATTTTGCAAGACGCATTTCCCCGGACACCAAGCCCTTGTCTGCACCCACCCGGACGGGCATAACCACAGCGGCAACATTCATGTGCATATCGTAATCAATTCCCTACGGATTGCGGAAGTGCCGCTGCTTCCCTACATGGAAAGACCAGCGGACACAAGGGAGGGCTGCAAGCACCGCTGTACGGACGCAGCTATGGAGTATTTCAAAGCGGAAGTCATGGAGATGTGCCACCGGGAAAACCTCTATCAGATTGACTTATTGCATGGGAGCAAGAACCGCATTACCGAGCGTGAGTATTGGGCAAAGCGGAAAGGACAAGCCGCACTGGATAAAGAGAACGCTTCCCTTGCCGCCACAGGCGAACCGCTCAAACTTACAAAATTTGAAACCGACAAGGAGAAGCTGCGGCGCACAATCCGAGCCGCCCTGTCCTCTGCTGTTTCCTTTGAGGATTTTTCCGGGAAGTTGCTACAACAGGGCGTGACCGTCAAGGAGAGCCGGGGGAGGTTATCGTATCTCACGCCGGACAGGACGAAGCCCATCACCGCCCGGAGATTAGGTGATGATTTTGACCGTGCCAACCTACTGGAAACACTCACCCAAAACGCACAGAACGCCGCCAGAGCCGCCGAAACACCCGCACCCAAACAGGAATACCCCCGCAGCATAAAAGACCGCTTACAGCGCAACAAAGCCGCCATAAACGCCCCGAAACAGGACAGCGTACAGCGCATGGTAGACATAGCCGCCAAGAAAGCCGAGGGCAAGGGGAAAGGCTATGAGAAATGGGCGACCTTGCACAACTTGAAGCAAATGGCGGCTACCGTGAGCGTTTATGAGGAATCCGGCTTTTCTTCCCCGG
This sequence comes from Flintibacter muris, assembly GCF_943192995.1. GTDB lineage: Bacteria > Bacillota > Clostridia > Oscillospirales > Oscillospiraceae > Lawsonibacter > Lawsonibacter muris. The sequence goes on along the minus strand of NZ_CALPCP010000012.1, from coordinate 73,922 downwards.
AAGAACTGGAAGCTGCCCTTGCCGCCGCCAATGCGGGCTTGCATGAAACCACCGGGAAACTGAAAGCCGTGGAAAGCACTTTACGGGAGAAAAAGGACTTGCAGAAACAGCTATTGGCGTATATCAAGACCAAGCCAGCCCGTGACGGACTTAAAGCGCAGAAAACGGAGAAAGCCCGGAGAGCCTACCGTGAGCAGCATGAAAGCGAGTTTATCATTTCTGAATCTGCCGCCCGGTATTTCAAGGCACAGGGAATCTCCAAGCTGCCAGCGTCCAAAGCCCTACAAGCGGAGATTGAGCAGCTTATGAGGGAAAAGAACAGCCTTTACAACGAATACCGGGAAAAGAGGGAGAAAACAAAGGAATTACAGACTATAAAGAGCAACATAAACCAAATCCTGCGCCGTGAGCCGGAACGGGGAAAGGGGCGGGAAAATGAACGGTAAACGCCCCTACATGGACTACCCACAGTACAGAGCCGCCCGCCGCCTTGTACATGAGTGCTGCAACTACGATAACGGCAACTGTATCTTGCTGGATAACGGCGAGCCTTGCGTATGCGTCCAGAGTATCAGCTATTCGCTTATATGCCGCTGGTTCATTACCGCCGTTCTGCCGCTGGACGGGAAGCTGGAAGCCGCCCTTTTGCACCGGGCAGACAGGAAACGCTGTACCGAGTGCGGCGGGTATTTTCTCCCAAAGTCCAACCGTGGGAAATACTGCCCGGATTGCGCCGGACGCATGAAAAGAATCAAAGCCGCACAGCGCAAGCGGAAACAGAGGGATAAATGTCACGCTTTAGGATATTCCAAACCCCCGTAAATCAAGGCTTTTTTGACCGCCCTCAACGGGTAGGCGGTACATTTATCCTTTACCCCCACAAAAGCCGCTTTAATTGCGTAACAGAAGCCACAGAACAGACCAAAGGAGGAACGAATGGCAGACAACCGCAAATATTACTACCTAAAGCTGAAAGAGAGCTATTTTGACGAGGACGCTATCGTGCTGCTGGAAAGTATGCAGGACGGTATGCTCTACTCAAACATTCTCTTGAAGCTGTACCTAAAATCACTGAAAAACGGGGGAAAGCTCCAGATTGCCGAAAATATCCCCTACACCGCACAGATGATAGCCACAATCACCCGCCAGCAAGTCGGCACAGTGGAAAGGGCTTTGCAGATTTTTATGAAACTGGGGCTTGTAGAGCCGTTGCAGAACGGGGCTTTATACATGAGCAACATTGAACTCTTAATCGGTCAGTCCTCTACCGAGGGGGAGCGCAAACGCCGGGCAAGGCGGGCTTTGCAGGAACAAAAGGCATTGCCGGAAGCCGTGGCGGACAAACGTCCACCAGACGGGGCGGACATTTGTCCACCAGAGATAGAGATAGAGAAAGAGATAGATATAGAGTTAGAGATAAAGAGAGAGGGAGAGCTAAAGAAAGGACAGACAGCCCCTGCCCCTTTTGGCAGATACAAAAACGTATTCTTGTCAGAAAAAGAGCTTGCGGAGCTGCAAGAGGAGCTTCCCGGCAAATGGGAGTATTACATTGACCGTCTATCCAGCTATATCGCTTCCAGCGGGAAGAAATACAAGAACCATGCCGCCACTATCCGGCGTTGGGCGGCTGATGACAGGGCAAAGGGGAAGCCGAAAAAGGGAATCCCCGATTATTCCTACAAAGAGGGCGAGAGCCTTTGACCGCATAGACACAACGCCCCGTAAACAGGGCGTAAAAGACCATGAACAAGGAGGAACGATTTTATGAGTGATTATGATAACGCTATTTTCCGGCTTGCCACGGCACAGGAAGCAGAGCCGGAGGACTACACGGGCGAGGACGGGCTTTTATATTGCGGGAGCTGCCGCCAGCCCAAAGAAGCCTACTTCCCGGAGGGCAAGACCTTTTTCGGACGTGACCGACACCCCAAAGAATGTGACTGCCAGAGAAAACGCCGGGAAACGCTGGAAGCCAGCCACAGGGAATACAAGCACCGGGAGGAAGTGGAACGACTGAAACGGACAGGCTTCACCGACCCGGCTATGCGGGAATGGACGTTTGAAAACGACAACGGGAAATGCCCCCAAATGCACAAAGCCCATGCTTATGTAGAGTGTTGGGAGGAAATGAAAGCCGGGAATATCGGCTATCTGTTATGGGGCATGGTAGGCACAGGCAAAAGCTACTTCGCCGGGTGTATCGCCAACGCCCTCATGGAGAAAGAGGTTTCCGTGTGCATGACAAACTTTGCCCTTATCCTCAATGACCTTGCCGCCAGCTACAAGGACAGGAACGAATACATAGCCCGCCTTTGCAGCTTCCCTCTGCTTATCCTTGACGATTTTGGCATGGAGCGTGGCACGGAATACGGGCTTGAACAGGTTTACAACGTGATTGATAGCCGATACCGCAGCCAAAAGCCGCTGATTGTCACAACAAATTTGACGCTGGAAGAATTGCAGAACCCGGAGGACACCGCCCACGCCCGCATTTATGACCGCCTTACAGAAATGTGTACCCCCGTCCGTATTACCGGGGAGAATTTCAGAAAAGCCAAAGCAAGGGAGAAAATGGAACACCTTAAAAAGCTGCTGAACAGAAAGGAGAGCCTATGACCGACACCCCCAACAGAAGCACCGCCACTACCGCCCGCCGCCCGGATTGCGTGACAGAAGTACGCCGGGGGAACACCGTCCTTGTGGTTTCCGGCTACTTCAAGCAAGGCACGACCGCCACCGCCGCCGACAAGATGATGAAAGTGCTGGAAGCGGAAAGCGCAGCCGGGGGAACAGCCGCACACGCTATGTAATGCGATAAGCCTTAATAAAATAATGTGATATTTTTCGACATAAAGTAGCAAAAAGGACTGTACAGCAAGCCCCGCCCTATGGTATAATAAACCTACGGAATAGTGGGGCTGGCTGTCGGAAATGGAGGAAACCATGACAAGACAGACCACCCAAAAACTGATTACCGCCCTATATCCGAGATTGTCGCACGAGGACACGCTCCAAGGCGAATCCAACTCCATAAGCAACCAGAAGCGAATCCTTGAAGCCTACGCAAAACAGAACGGCTTTTCCAACCTCAAATGGTACACGGACGACGGATTCTCCGGGGCAAATTTCCAAAGACCCGGCTTCCAGTCCATGCTTGCCGACATTGAAGCGGGGCTTGTGGGAACGGTTATCGTAAAGGATATGTCAAGGTTAGGGCGAAACTATCTTCAAGTGGGAATGTACACAGAAATGATTTTCCCACAGAACGGCGTCCGCTTCATTGCAATCAATGACGGCGTTGACAGCGCACAGGGCGACAACGATTTTGCGCCTTTGCGTAACATTTTTAACGAATGGCTGGTGAGGGATACGAGCAAGAAAATCAGAGCAGTCAAGAGGTCAAAAGGCATGAGTGGGAAGCCTGTCACAAGTAAGCCCGTGTACGGCTACCTCATGGACGAGGACGAAAATTTCATCATTGACGAAGAAGCCGCCCCCGTGGTGAAGCAGATTTACAGCCTTTGCCTTGCCGGGAACGGACCGACCAAGATAGCCCGTATGCTCACGGAGCAGGAAATCCCCACGCCGGGAACGCTGGAATACCGCCGGACAGGGAGAACCCGCCGCTACCACCCCGGCTATGAGTGCAAATGGGCGGCGAATACCGTGGTACATATCCTTGAAAACCGGGAATACACGGGCTGCCTTGTGAACTTCAAGACCACCACACAATCCTACAAGTGCAGCAAGATTATCTACAACAGCGAGGACAAACAGGCAATCTTCGAGAACCACCACGAGCAGATAATCGACAAGGACACATGGGAGCGTGTGCAGGAGCTACGCAAGCAGCGCAAACGCCCTAACCGCTATGATGAAGTGGGTTTGTTCTCCGGCTTGCTCTTTTGTGCCGACTGCGGCAGCGTCATGTACCAGCAACGCTATCAGACGGACAAGCGGCGGCAGGACTGCTATATCTGCGGCAGCTACAAGAAGCGCACGGCAGACTGTACGGCGCACTTTATCCGCACCGACCTGTTGACCGCCGGAGTGACCGAGAACCTACGGAAAGTCACCAGCTACGCCGCCAGGCACGAAGCCCGGTTTATGAAGCTGTTGACCGAGCAGACCGAGAACGGGAGCAAACGCCGGAACGCCGCCAAGAAGAAAGAGCTGGAAGCGGCAGAAAAACGGATTGCGGAACTCTCCGCCATCTTCAAGCGGCTGTATGAGGACAGTGTGACCGGGCGCATATCGGACGAGCGTTTCACGGAATTGTCGGCAGACTACGAAGCCGAGCAAAAGGAACTGAAAGAGAAAGCCGCCGCTTTGCAGAGCGAGCTTTCTAAAACGCTGGAAGCCACGGCAAACGCTGAAAAGTTTATGAAAGTGGTACGCAAGTACACCAGCTTTGAGGAACTTACCCCTACCCTGTTACGGGAGTTTGTGGAGAAAATCGTAATCCACGAATCGGAAGCCCTTGACGGGAAACGCCGGGGGAAGCTCCGCAGACAGGAAATCGAAATCTATTACTCTTTTGTCGGCAAGGTAGAATTGCCCGACTAAAGCCCGACCCGTCCGGCAGTCAGCCGGACAGGGAACGGCAAAATTTTTTACACTTCTTTTACTTCTTTATCTCACATGAGCAAAATCACAGGGCATGAAGCAGCTCATGGCGGGCGGCGGCGTTGCCCTGATCGGCATGACCCTTGTACCCCTGCTTTCCGGGCTGTTCGGTTAAAAAGCGCAGGTAAGAGCCTATGCAGAGCATACTTGACGCGATCACGGAATGGATAAAGGAAATCCTCATAGGAGCCATTAACGGGAACCTGTCAACTATGTTCGGGGACGTAAACGAGAAAGTCGGCACAATCGCCGCCGAGGTAGGGCAGACCCCGCAGGGGTGGAACGCGGGCATTTTCAGCATGATACGCTCATTATCAGAAAATGTCATTGTCCCCATAGCGGGGCTTGTCATTACTTACGTCCTATGCGTGGAGCTAATCAGCATGGTAACGGAAAAGAACAATATGCACGACGTTGACACGTTTATGGCTGTATCAAAGGGTACGGCTTGATGAATTGGAACTGAACACATTTTTGACTATGAAAGGAGTTTTACACTATGGCAGCAAACAAGATTGACCGTATCAACCGGGAGATTGAAAAGACCCACGAGAAGATCACCGAGTATCAGAACAAGCTCAAAGGGCTGGAAGCGCAGAAAACCGAAGCGGAGAATTTGCAGATCGTCCAGCTTGTGCGCTCTATGCGGCTTTCCCCGCAGGAGCTTACCGCCATGCTGCAAAACGGGGCAATCCCCGGCATGACCCCCGCGCCCGTTTTAAGCGGCGCAGACAATGACGAACAGGAGGAAAACGAAGATGAAGAATAAGAAAACCCTTAAAATGCTTTTGACCCTTTGCGCCGCCCTTATCCTCATGGGCGGCTTTTCCGTCACCGCCTACGCGCAGACCCCGGAGGGACAGGACGACGCGACCGACGACAGCGGCGTTGTCTACGAGGAACCCGAAAAGGAAGAACCCCTCACCCCGGACGGGAACGCGACGCTGGTTGACGATTTCGGCGGCAACAAGCAGCTTATCACCGTGACGACCAAAAACGGCAATTGTTCTAACCGGGATTGCACCTTTACCATGTGGAAAAACGACCGTTTCTTTGAGGAAAGGAAAGTCACGTTTTCCGCGAAGATTGCCGCCGCCCTCTTAAAATCCGGCAAGGCGAACGTCAAGGGCTTGTATTCCCCGAAAACAGGCAAAACCTATGACGGAACCGTTGTTTTAGCTGATACGGGCGGGAAGTATGTCAACTACAAGATAGAGATACCGAAGAAAAAATAAGTTCCGTAGCAAGCATAGGAAAAGAGTACCCTTTGCCGCCCGTCCCACAGCTCAAAGATTTTGACATGGAGCTTGCCGCCTACAAGGAACACGTCAAGGCAGAAATCGCACAGGAAGCGGCAGACGCGGGAATGACCGTGGAGGAATACGCCGCCAACGGGTACGAGCCTTACACCGCGCCGGAGCCGGAAGCAGCGCAGACCGCCGAACCGCAGGAGCCGGGAGAACCCGAAGCACAGGAAAAGCCGCAGGAGCCGGAAAGCCCCGTTTCTGAAAAAGCAGATATGCCGGAACAAGCAGAGCCAACCACCAGTGAAGCGGCGCAGACTTCCACCCCGGAGCCGACGGAAACAACGGTTACATACTACCCGATCAATGAGAACGCCGCCCGCCGCGCAAAGGAAGCAATCAGCTTTTCCGATTACAATCCCGGAAGCGCAACGGCAGAATACCGCCACTATGTAGACGAAGCCGCCGAAATTGCCGCAAGGCAGAAAAAGCGTGTTGACCCCTCTTTCCATGAAAAAATTGACGGATTGCTTGACGCTTACGCCCGGAAGCTGGCGGCGAACATGAATAAAGGCTATGAGATCACCGCCCGCGTCCCGTCCATTATGATTGCCGGGGGAAGCAATTTCCCTGTCCGTAAAAAGGAGAAGCAGAACGCCGCCGCAGATAAGAACATGGAGGAATACCGGGAGATACAGGGCTTGCTTGACAAAATCCGCAGTACGGGCATGGGCGGTATCAGTGCCGACGACCCCAACGCCGTTTCTAAGTTGGAAAGCAAACTTGCAAAGCTGGAACAGGCACAGGAAACCATGAAAGCGGTCAACGCCTATTACCGAAAGAATAAGACCCTTGACGGCTGCCCCCACTTATCCCCGGAACAGATCGAAAAGCTGAAAGCGTCCATGTCCGGCAGCTACCGGGCGAACCCGAAACCCTTTGAGAGCTACCAGCTATCCAACAACAACGCGGAAATCCGCAGATTAAAAAACCGAATTACTGCCCTTACCCGGAGGAAAGAGCTTGGATATGTGGGCTGGGAGTTTGACGGGGGACGTGTGGAAGCCAACACAGCGGATAACCGCTTGCAGATTTTCTTTGACGAAAAGCCGGATAAGGAAATCCGGGAGGAACTGAAAGGGAACGGCTTCCGTTATGCGCCCAGCACGGAAGCATGGCAGCGGCAGTTAAACGACAATGCGATCTATGCCGCCGATTGTATCAAGTGCATACAGCCCCTTACCGGGGAACGCCCCACCGAGTTACAGAAACGGGCAAGGCAGGAAGCCGCCGCAGAAAAAGCAGCCGCCCCGGAGCAGCCGCAGGACACCGAGCCGGGAACCGCAGACGCGCCGGAGAAACCCACTACGCCGGAAACCTTTTACAAGGTGCGGCAGAACCCATACAGCGACAGCCCGGAAAACAGCTATCTCTTGCAGGAGTATGTGGCACAGGATAACGGCATGGCGAAGCTGGGGGATATTCTCTACACAGGAACCCCGGAGAAGTGCCGGGAGCTTTTGGGGAAGCTGGAAACCGGGGAGCTGACACAGGGCGACGTGAAAGACCTCTACGCAAAGGCACAGGAAGCGCAGACCGCAGCCGAGCCGGGACAGGAAGTGCCGGAGCCGACCGCCGACAAAAAAGAGCCGGACAAAGACACCTTTTCTATTTACCAGCTAAAGCGCGGCGACGAAACAAGGGACTACCGCTTTGAACCTTACGACCGCTTACAGGCGGCGGGGCTTTCCGTGGAAGCGGCAAATTATGACCTTATCTATACCGCGCCACTTGCGCCGGATATGACGCTTGAAGATATTTCCGTCCGTTTCAATATCGACCACCCGAAAGATTTTAAGGGACACAGCCTTTCAACCTCTGACGTGGTAGTGCTTCATCAGAACGGACAGGACACCGCCCACTATGCAGACAGTTACGGTTATCGGGAAGTGCCGGAGTTTTTACACGAGCAGACCCCGCAGCTTACCCCCGACACCCGCATGACCGGGGAGCAGATCAGAACGCCACGGGGGAGCTTTTCTGTAACCGATATGACCGCCGAGCAGATGAAAGAAGCCGGGTATGGATTTCACCACACGTCGGAGGACGGGAAGTATCTCATTATGGGGAACGGGACACAGGCGTTTGCAGTCGCCGCAGAGCAGCCGGAAAAGGCAAACCCCTTAAAGCACGTCGAGGACGCTATCGAGCAGAACGACAATAATTTTGACGGTATCATCAACAACACGCCCACCCCTACCGCTGACGAGCTGGAAGAAAAGGCGAGAAGCGGCGAACAGATCTCCCTTGCCGAGTATGCCGCCGCGCTGAAAGCGGAAAAGGGACAGGGCAAAAAAGCGGAGCCGGGAAAAAAGCCGGAAAAGAAGCCCTCTATCCGGGCGCAGCTTAAAGCCGACAAGGAACGGGCGGCGCAGAAGAAACAGGCAAGAAGTAAGTCGCAGGACTTGGAAAGGAGCTGACCCTATGGGGAAACGGAATAAATTTGAAAATGTGGACGTGCTGGCTTCCCTTGAAGCCATTCTGAAACAGAACACAGGATTTTATCAGAGTGATTTTGACATTGATAAACAGATCATTGCGGAAAAGGCGGCAAGCCCCAGCAAGGAGGATAAAACCCTCTTGTGGCTTTCCCGCCCGTCCGGGACGTACTGTTTCCGGGAGCGTGACGTTTTCATCAGCGACACCGCCCCGCATAATACATGGCGTTACTACAAGGAGCAGAGCCGTGACCCTATCCTTGCGTATGCCGTGGAACTGACCGGGACAGAGGGCGGGAAGATCAAGGGCAACCTGTATGAGCTGGACTATGAAAAGCACTATGAGCGCGTCAAGGACAATACCCTTGCCGCCGGGACGGTGACGCTTGTGTATGAGCATGGTACGCGGGAGCAGCCCGCAGACCGACGCTTTGACGGTTATCCCGACCCCCAACTTGGGAAGTTTGAACGCTTCGAGGTACAGCCCAAAGACCCGGAAGCCCTGCAATTTTTGTTACGGGAGGAAAAGGAAAGCCGGGATAAGCTGAAACCGGGGGATTTTAAGGAGCATATCGCCGCATTGCATGAGGGCATGATCGAACGGGAAGCGCGGCGCATTGTGGCAGACATGAAAAAGCTGTCTGCCCCCAACAGCCCGGATAAATCTCATTTCATGGTGGAGCTGTCCCCGTCCTTTATGCGGCTTGCTTCTACAAAGGACACAGAACGCCTTTTCTCCATGCTGCCCTATAAGACCCTTGCTTTCTCACAAATCAAGAACAGCTACGGCACATACGCGCTGATCGGCAAGGACGAGAACCGGGACAGACAGATAAGGAAGCCCCGCCCCTCTGTCCGGGCGCAGCTTGCACAGGACAAAAAGAGAACCGCCCCGAAGAAAGCGGCGGCGAAAACAAACAATCACGGATTGGAGGTATGAGCATGAACACATATAATCATTTTACGGTTGAGGAAACCAACCTTTTGAGTATCTACATGACAGGCAGCAAGGAGGGGCTTTTGGTGGCTATGAACGCCGCGCTGCCCTTTATGGAGGGGGAAATGCGGGACTTTGCCGCCCGCACCCTTGCCAAAGTAGGGCGCATGACCGAAGCGGAATTTGCGGGGCTTGCCCTTTACCCCGCTGACGAGGTATGAGCGACATTAAGCGGCTAACGCCGCCCCAAAGCCGGAAAGTCAACGCCCTTGTGCGCCGGACTTGCTGCAATTATGATAGTGGAAACTGTATCTTGCTGGACGACGGGAACGAGTGCGTATGTCCGCAGCTTATTTCCTATTCCCTGCTCTGTAAATGGTTCCGCATTGCGGTACTGCCCGCAGATAAGGAGCTGTACGCCGAGCTTTACCATGCGGAGGATATGCGGCGGTGTAGCGTGTGCGGCTTACCTTTTGCGTCCAGCTCTAACCGGGCGATCTACTGCCCGGACTGCCGGAAACGTATCACCCGCAGACAGACCGCCGAGCGCATGAGGAAGCTACGGGCGAATGTGACGCGATAGGGGCGAAATGAGCCTTGATTTATGCGGCTTTCCGGGCGGGAAAATAAGGCGGCAAGGGATTTATACCTTTAACCCTCAAAATGGCGTCCTATTGCGTAACAATCCAATCTCTGCACCCATGAGAAAACCGGGGCGCGGTGGCTATCTGATAGCTGCCGCGTCCCGGCTTTCTTTTTATTCGGACAGTTCTTTTATATCCTTTATTCGGTTTCCCACTAAGATATAAAGTTCCCCGTCCTCTACCCTTATAATCAGAGTATCATTTTCATCGGGATAAGTCCCATATTCCACACGTTCTATATAGCCAGTAAGTGTATTTCCGTCCTCAAAAGTAATTTGCAGTTTACTATCTGCGTCAATATAGGTTTCCATTCCATAGCTGCCATTTTCTAATGTTATTCTGTAACATGGTGTAATATCAACGATTTTCATAATTATTCCCGTTCCTTTCCTTTCTCCCGTTCCGGCTGCTTCTCTGCCTGTAAAATGCTATCTATGTTCCGCTTGATAATGTCATATTCCTGTACCTGTTCTTTCAGCTTGCCATAGTCGGCATAAAGGCTTTCTTTCTGCGCTTGGAGCTTTTCATACTCTGCTTGCAGGGCGGGGACGCTGGGGAGCTTGCCGCCGATCTGCGCCGCCTTTAGTGCTTTTACCGCCGCTTCATGGAGGATAATACCCCGTTCATGCTCTGCCCGGTATTTCTCCTTATTCCGGGCTTTGCGGTAGGCTTCATAGAGGGGCTTTGTCTTTTGGTAGGTAGTGACATTCTTAATGAGCAACGCCATATCCGAAAGACGCTTTTCCGCTTCCTTTAGGCTGTCCCCCGCCTGTTCGCTTGCCGTGGCGATTTCCTCTATCCGGGTAAGCAGATCGGCGTACTGTTCAATCTTGTTTTCGGTAAGGAAGTTCATAGTCTTTGCCGCCTGTTTCAGATTGTGGATTTTCGCCCACTGTTCATAGCCCCGGCTCTGCTGCGCCTTGATACTGTTCTCAATGTCAATGAGAAGATTAACTCCTTTGCGTTCTGCCTTTGGAGCTTTGGCGGCACGGGTGCGCTTGCCCGCTATCCGTTCTTTTATGGCTTCCTCTGTATAATCTGCGCCGAGGGTTTTTAGACGGGTAAAGCGTTCCTGTCCCGGTGCGCGGCATGAGATATATTTTCCCGGCTTGATCTCATAGCCCGCCGCCTGTAACCGCTGCAATAATTCCTCAAAACTGGACACTTGGGGAATGAGCGCGTCCACGGCGATCTTTAACTTGCCTTTCCAGCTTGTCCCGGTTTTCTCCGCTTGGTACTCCGCATAGCTTTTTCCTTTGCTGCCCTTACCGGGGACGACGACGGAAAGCCCGTTGTCCCGGCATAGCTTGTCACTCATGTTCCGTATGCCGTAATACGTCCGCTTGTTGGAAACGTACTTATGATGATCTACGAAGTTGACTGCGCAGAAAATAATGTGGTTATGGATATGTCCCTTGTCAATGTGCGTCGTGAGTACATATTCATGCTGCCCTTTTGTTACCGCGTCGGCAAGCTGCCGCCCGATCTCATGGGCTTTCTGATAGTCCACTTCCCCCGGCGCAAAGGACTGTATCAAGTGAAAAGCTAAATTGTTTCCCTTATCCCGCGCTTGTGAGAGGGTATAGCCAAACTCAATATCTGCCGTTTCATAGCTGCACCCAAAAGAGGACACCAGCATTTTTCCGTCCGTCTTGTCCGGGTTTTCGATATAGTCAAGGGCTTTGCTCAAAGTGCTTTTAACAGGCTTAATCTTTGTAACCGCCATATCTCCGCAAGCACCCCCTTAATTTCCTCTATATCCTCTTTATAGGCGTTTCCCGTCGCGTTTACGCGACGTGCGATCTGATTGACATTGACACCGATTTTCTGTATCTCTGCTGTCATTGCCTTTATGTCCGTGTGGTCTACTTGGATAATATACCCGTCAATAGCAATCTTGCGCAGATATGCCGCCATGTTGCTTGTGGGGACAAGTTTCATTTTTTCCTCAATCAGTTTCCGTTCTTCTTCTGTCACATAGAATTTGACCTGTACCGTCCTTTTCCGTCCGTTCATGGTTTTTCGCTCCTTTCCGTTTTCATAGAGGGTTTGGGACACTTCCCAACAAGCAATTTCTAACCGACCGGGCGGGCAGAAATACGGAAAAGGGTACTCTTTTCCTATGCTTGCTATGAAAGTTTTTCTCTACTCCCTACAACACAGAAAAAAGCGATTATGCCAAACTCCATAAAAGAAAAACGCTGCAACCTCAAAAGATTTGCAACGCTTCATAGCCACTATTCAATTTTAGACGGACAGTGTTATTTTTCCTCACCCTCAACCTCTGCAATCTCCCGCGCCGTAGCGGTGACTATCCGTATTCCCGTATCGCTCATATCGTCCAGCAATGCGTCAAGCTGCCGCCGCTGGGTATTCTTCCCGGTGGGCTGCGCCAAAAGAAATTGATCTACTGAGATATTGTAACGCAGCATAAGCTCAAAGAATATCTGTAAGCTGGGGTGCTGCCCCTTATTTTCAATATTTGCAAGGTAGCGAGGGGATATATACATTTCGTCGCATACCTTTTTCCGGCTCTCCTTGCGTCCTGTCCGTGCCGCCTTGATTGCCGCCCCAAAAGCCATAAAGTCATATTGTGGTACTGGTCTTTTTGCCATAATTATTCACCCTGTTACATTTTACTGTTCACCTTTCTTTTTGGATATGCTTACACAGTTCCATTGATTAGCTTGAATAATTCCTTAAATACAATGTAGAAGTCTTGAATTTATTCGTCTAACCGCATATAATTATATTGATAGAGTTTAGCAAAAAGGAGAATGAAAAATGTTGGAGTTTATTTCTGCCCCGGAAGCAGCGAAGAAATGGGGCATTTCCGAAAGGCGGGTACAGAAGTTATGTGAGGAAAAACGCATACCCGGTGTGGCAAAATTTAGTCGCTTATGGTTAATACCAAAGGACGCAGAAAAACCTGTCGATAAATGTCTAAAAGGGGAAAGGGATAAAAATGAGTAAAATATTATTATTGGAAGATGATTTAAGCCTGATAAATGGATTAACATTCGCTTTTCAAAAGGCTGGATTTGAATTAGACATTGCACGGACAGTAAAAGAAGCTGATACCGCTTGGACGGAGGGAAAGTATGATTTACTGATTTTAGATGTTTCTCTCCCCGACGGTTCCGGCTTTGAAATTTGCCGGAAAGTCCGGCAGACATCAAAAGTACCAATCATATTTTTAACGGTTTCAGACGAGGAAATCAATGTGATTATGGGCTTGGATATGGGCGGTGACGACTATATTACGAAACCATTTAAGGTTAGCGTGTTAATGTCGCGGATCAATGCCCTGCTTCGTCGGGCAAATGACTTTGGCTCTGCTAATACAGAGCTTCACTCAAATGGTATTAAAGTCTTGCTCCTGCAAGGACAGGCATATAAAAACGGGGAAATATTGGACTTGACCGCAGCGGAATATAAATTGCTTTGTCTGTTTATGCAAAATCCTAACGTCCTGTTGTCTAAAGAGCAGATATTACAGAAATTATGGGACGGTGACGGAAATTATGTTGACAGTAATACACTGACTGTTTATATCCGCAGACTGCGTATCAAAATTGAGGATAATCCCAGCGAACCGCAAATGCTTCTCAATGTTCGGCGTATGGGGTATAAATGGAATATTATTTGTTGAGGTGAAGCATGGAATTGTTTACAAACAGAGATACCAAATTTTTATTTACAGGCATAACCGCTTTTATAGCTGGATTTTTATTATTGACGCAGATAGGAATATGGATATTCCGTGATAGCTGCATACCATTCATTTCTATTCTTTCTCTTATATCAGGAGGCGGCATAGCGGCTGTTTGCTTTTGGTATTTTTATCAGCAGCATAAATTGATTGGGGTGGCTGTATCAGCAATAGACAAATATCTGAAAGGCGATACCAACGCCCGCATTGATTGTGACAGAGAGGGTGAATTATATAAACTGTTCCATTCGGTGAACACTTTGGCTGCTGTATTAAATGCCCATGCTGAAAATGAATTTCGTTCAAAGGAATTTTTGAGAGATACCATATCAGATATTTCACATCAGCTTAAAACGCCCATTGCTGCTTTGAGTATATATAACGAAATGATACAAGGTGAAACAGACGATTTACCTGAAATAAAGAAATTTACTGTATTATCAGAGCAGGAACTAAACAGAATTGAAACATTGGTACAAAATTTGCTGGAAATTACGAAGTTAGACGCTGGTACTATCATCATAGAAAAAAGCGTTGAAAACATAGCTGATATGATAAGAGATATTGAACTGCATTTTGCATATCGGGCAAAACAGGAAAGAAAGGAAATTGTTTTATCCGGGGCTGATAACATCACACTCTTTTGTGACCGTGACTGGATTATTGAAGCAATCAGTAACATTGTGAAAAATGCTTTAGACCATACAGGCACAAATGATCGGATTGTAATTGAATGGAAAGGGCTTCCTGATTTGACACAGATTACAATAAAGGATAATGGCAGCGGTATTCACCCGGAAGATATACATTACATTTTCAAACGCTTTTACCGCAGCCGCTTTTCTAAAGACACACAGGGAATAGGGCTTGGTCTGCCGCTTGCCAAAGCGATTGTAGAAGCCCACGACGGAAACATTACCGTAGACAGCGAGTTAGGCAAAGGAAGTGTTTTCAATATCACTTTTCTAAATTCAGCTAAAATTACAAAATTGTAAGTTTCAATTCACTTGGGAGTAGGAAATAGATGTTATTCTTCTTGATAGAACGAAAGGAGGATAACATCTATGACTTTTTTACAATTTAAGAAGATAGCAAGGTGGTCTGGTTTACGGGCTGCTTTGCTTGGGGCAATGGGGCTTGTAACGCTTTTGTTCCCGGAATTTCTAAAAGGCAGTATAATCTATGCAGTTGCGGCTTATGCCATTTTGAATGGCGTATTAGGTATCTTAGACTTTCTTTCCGGCAGGGGCAAAGAGGAAAAGCATATTGCATACTTAAATCTTTTTGTAACGGCTGCGGCAATCCTGTTTGGCATTTTAAGTATGGTTTATTTCCGATACCTGATTAGTATTATTCCTGTTTTTTCGGGCGCATTGCTGCTGATTGAAAGTGTCGTATACTTTATAGCTGCCTTGTGTGCGGAAAGCAAACTGAAAGCTCTTTTAGTCGTTCTTTCCCTGCTTGTCGCAGGCGGCGGCGTAACGCTTTTGGTATTTACCTTTGGATTTGGCGGTTTAGAGCCACTTGCAAGAATTTTCAGCGGTCTGCTATTTTTATCTTGCGTAATAGAATTGCTGTTTGGACTGACTTACAAAAAAGTAAATTGTAATGGAGGTACAATATGAAAAGCTATCTTGATTTGATTCCCATATCTGCCAAAAACCACAAGAAGCAAGGAAGAATGACATTATTTTGTATTATCCTTTCCGTGTTTTTAGTGACAGTCATATTTGGTATGGCAGAAATGGCAATCCGTAGCCAGCAATATCAGGAGATTAAAACTGGCGGGAATTGGCACGTTATTTTTTCTGACATTGATCAGGAAACAGGGGCGTTAATACAGGTTCGCCCGGAAGTTGCCTGTTCCAGTTGGTATGCTTATGTGAAAGAAGCAAGCGGATTTTCTATTGACGGAAGAGCCATTGGCATAGCAGGAATAGATGGGGAAGCCTATGCTTCCATGTTTGAGCATGAACTTGTCGAAGGCAGTTTTCCAAAATCTTATAATGAAATTGTGTTATCAGAATCCGCCAAGTCCATATTAAAAGTGAAACTTGGAGATATGATCACAATTGATGGCATAGGGGAAACCTTTACAATTTCCGGCTTTGCCGCTGCTTCGGCAAACCAGATGCGATATGAAAGTTTTTCAGTATTGCTTTCAATGGAAGCTTTTCGCCGCCATATTCCGGCTGAAGATTATACAGAACAGTTAGTAGTGCAGTTATCTACTTTTTGCAATATGCAGAAAGTAATTGCAGATATCACACAGACCTTTCATTTGAATGAAAAGCAGGTGGCGCAAAACGGTAATCTGCTTATGGTTCTTGGACAGAGCAATGATAATTTTGTTATTCAGCTTTATGGCTGTGCAGTAGTATTGTTCTTTTTAGTATTGATTGCGAGTGTATTGATGATTACGAGTAGCCTTAATAGTAATGTGATGCAGAGGACAGAATTTTTTGGTATGCTCCGTTGCATCGGAGCTACAAAAAAGCAAATTATGAGTATTGTCCGCAGAGAAGGATTACGCTGGTGCAAATTTGCAATCCCTGGGGGTCTGGCAGGGGGCGTTGTGGTGGTATGGATTTTATGTGCAGTCCTTAAATGGATCAGCCCTGAGTATTTTGCGGAAATGCCCGTCTTTCGTGTGAGCGGAATCAGTATTTTCTGTGGAATTGCGGTAGGGCTTCTGACTGTACTGATTGCGGCGCAGTCACCTGCCAAAAAAGCTGCCGGTGTTTCACCGCTCATGGCGGTTTCCGGTAATGCCTATCAGATAAAGTCGGTCAGGACAACAGCTAATACACGTTTCTTTAAAATTGATACATCATTGGGTATTCACCATGCTGTATCGAATCACAAAAATTTCATTTTAATGATCGGCTCGTTTGCAATAAGTATTATTCTGTTTTTGGCATTCTCTCCGGCAATCAACTTTATGAACCATGCAATCAATGCCGTGGAACCATACACACCGGATGTTTCCGTTATCAGCAAGGATAATTCTCTTTCTGTGCCAAAAGAGTTGGCGGAACAGTTTGGAGATCAGGATTTTGTGAAACGAGTGTATGGCAGAATGTTCGCCTATGATATACCAACTGAGGAAAACCGGCAAATAAATCTCATTTCTTACGAAGAACATCAATTTGACTGGGCTGACGAAAATTTGATCGAAGGGGCTGTCGAAGATGTATTTTCCACAGAAAATGCGGTGTTAGCCGTTTATAATTCGGATTATTCACTACATGTAGGCGACAAAATTATTCTGGATGCGAATGGTGTGTCACAGGAATTAAATATTGTGGGCGTTCTTTCTAAGAGTCCTTTTACGAACACTCCGGGAACCGCTAACATCATTTGTACGGAGGACACATTTCAGCAGCTATGGGGAGAATCACAATATACGATTTTAGATTTGCAGTTTAAGCGAGGGACAACAGATGAAGATGTAAATGCTATCCGTGAGATGGCTGGTTCGGAGTTCACTTTTTCGGATCGCCGCCAAAGTAATCAGCAGGCACTTGGAAGTTACTATTCGTTTGCATTATTTGTTTATGGATTTTTAGCAGTTATAGCTTTGATTACTGTATTTAATGTAATAAACAGTATTAGTATGAGTGTATCTGCCCGAATGAAGCAATATGGGGCTATGCGTGCTATTGGCATGAGTACCCGACAACTTGTAAAAATGGTAACTGCGGAAGCAGTGACATATTCGCTTGTGGGAAGTCTGGCGGGCTGCCTGATTGGATTGCCTATACACAAATATTTATTTGAACATATGGTAACTGGTCGATGGGGTGATCCGTGGAATATTCCAATCTCTATTTTAGCCAGTATTGTTTCAATGGTAATAATAACCGCTATTGCCGCTGTCGGAGGACCCACCAAACGTATTCATAATATGTCTATTATTGATACAATCAGTGCGCAATAACTTATAAAAACGTAAATAATAATGGAGGTACAATATGAACTTATTAGAGGTAAATTCTATTTATAAAACTTACGGCGCAGGTGAAACCGCCGTCAACGCATTAAAGGATGTAAATTTTTCTGTTGCGAAAGGAGAGTTTATTGCGGTTGTTGGAGAATCCGGCTCTGGAAAAAGCACACTTCTCAATATGATTGGTGCGCTTGATACGCCAACTTCGGGCAAAGTGTTTATTGACGGAAAAGAAACATTCACATTAGAAGATGAAGAACTTACGATTTTTCGCCGCCGAAATATCGGATTTATCTTTCAGGCTTTTAATCTCATACCTGAATTAAATGTTGAACAAAACATTACATTCCCGTTACTGCTTGACTATAAGAAACCCGATCTTGCTTATTTAGAGGAAATATTAACCGTATTGAATTTACAGGAGCGGCGGTATCATCTTCCCCGGCAGTTATCAGGCGGACAACAGCAGCGTGTAGCAATCGGCAGGGCATTGATTACCCGCCCTATGCTAATCTTAGCGGACGAACCGACCGGAAATCTTGATACACAGAACAGTAATGAAGTCATTGCACTTTTGAAAAATGCGTCCAAACGGTATGAACAGACAATTATTATGATTACGCATAACAGGAGCATTGCTTCTACCGCTGACCGTGTACTGCAAGTGTCGGACGGTATCATAACAGATTTTGGGAGGTGCGGCGAATGAAAGGCTATCTTGGTCTTGTTTCAGAATATGCAAAAGTCCATAAAAAGAAAAACCGCCTTACTATTATCTGTATTGCCATTTCTGTCATGCTGGTAACGGCAATTTTCGGAATGGCAGATATGAGCCTGAAAGCCCAAAAAGATGAAGCAATACGGCGGTATGGAAACTGGCATACGATAATTTCCAATATCCCTTTAGAAACAGCGGACGCTATCAGCAATCGAAAAGACGTGTCTGTTTCCGGCTTTTTGGGTATGGCTTCCAGCACAACCTATCAGGGAAAAGAATTGATTATCCAAAGTAGCAGCGAGGAACTTGCAAAACAAATGAATTTATCAGTTACGCAAGGTCATTATCCTGTTTCGGAAACAGAAGCATTGTTAGACAGACAAGGTTTGGAGCAATTCGGTCTTTCTATTGGAGATATGATTGAAATTGTATATAGCGACGGGCAGACAAGACAATATCAGATTTCAGGCACTTATGGCGATTTTTCCAGTTTGCAGGGAACAGACGCGCACGGATTACAACTGGCAGAGGGTGGGCTGCGCTTCCTGCCGGAAACAGAGTATCAAGAGTATAATTATATCCAATTTAAGAATGGAACCAATATTAACCGTGCAAATGAAGAAATAAAAACCGAATTTTCCCTGACAGATGAACAGATTTCCACAAATGTTATGCTTCTTGGCTTAATGGGGCAAAGCAAAGACACTACCATGTTGGAAGTCTATCTTACTGCGGCAATTCTTTTTCTTCTTGTTGCCATGACTGGAACATTTATGATCGCCAGCAGCTTTAATATGAGCATTTTAGAGAGGACACAGTTTTTCGGCTTATTGCGTTGTCTTGGGGCTACAAAACGGCAGATCAAAAGATATATCCGCAGGGAGGGATTATTATACTGCCTGAAAGCAATTCCCGTCGGATTACTTTCGGGGAGTGTCATTCTATGGATTGCAATTTATGTATTAAATGCAATTAACTCACAATATCTCCCGGAAATGCCACAGTTTCAATTTAGCTTCCCCGGTATATTAGCGGGTACGGTAATAGGCGTTTTTGTTGTAATGCTTGCGTCAAGTTCTCCGGCTAAAAATGCCGCAAAGGTATCTCCGCAAACAGCCGTAACAGGGAATATCAATCAGACTGCTCACCAAAACTTCAAAAAAGCGTCTAACACAAAAGCATTTCATGTAGATACGGCTATGGGACTGCGCCACGCCTTTTCTAACAGGAAAAGTATGGTTTTAATTGCGGGTTCTTTTGCAATCAGTATTACCCTGTTTTTGTGTTTTACCATATTGATTACGTTTATGAACCACGCGTTAAGTCCTTTGAAGCCTTATGCGCCGGATTTGTCGATAGAGGGAAATGCGCCGCATATTTCTCTGCCCCATTCCCTGAAAGAAGAAATAGAACAGCTTCCGGGAACAGATAAAGTATATGGGAGAATGTTTTGTACGGATATTCCCGCAAATGACAAAAAAGGCTCCAATATGGCAACTTTAGTTTCTTATGACGACCCTCAATTTTTATGGGCAAGCAATGTGCTGATTTCCGGGGATATTGAAAATGTTCAGAATGGAAACGGCGTTTTAGTGGATTATGGCTATTCACAGGAATTTAATTGGGAGATTGGCGACATTATCACATTGGATATTAACGGCACAACACATGAAACAACGGTTTCCGGCATTGTGTCTGATGTTCCACTGGATTCTTCCAATGGGGAATGGATTATTGTCTGCTCCGAAAATACGTTTACCGCTTTAACGGGAATTACAGATTATAAAATTATTGAAGTTCAGGCAAATACAGATATAGCCGGACAGATTAGGAACCTGATTACTCCCGATATGAAACTACTTGATATGCGGCAACACAATGAGGAAGTGCGCACAGGGTATTTTGCTATGGCGGTTTTTGTTTATGGATTTCTGATTGTGATTGCGTTGGTAGCTTTAATCAATATTATTAACACTGTCAATGCAAGCGTTTCCAGCAGGATCAATCATTATGGTGTCATGCGGGCAGTCGGAATGTCGGGGAAACAAATTCAAAAGGTAATACGGGCAGAAGCCGCAGCTTACGCTATCACTGGCAGCATTGCCGGGGCTATATCAGGGTTATTCCTGCACCGCTTTTTCTTTGAAATGCTTATTACTTCTAATTGGGGACAGAAATGGGAACCGCCATTCTTGGTTCTTGCCGTAGTAATTTCAGCGGCAATCCTGACTACATTTATTGCTGTCATTGCACCGTCCCAAAAAATTAGAAAGACAAGTATTGTAAATGTGGTAAATGCGGGGTGACTGACTATGAAAAAAATCTTAATTGTAGATGATTACCCTGAATTTTTAGAGGGATTAAGCTATGTTCTGAAAGACCATTATGAAGTAACGACCGCAGGCAATTTGACAGAAGCCAAAAAACAGTTGTCAACCACTTCATTTGATGTGATTTGCTCTGACTATGCAATGCCGGACGGGACAGGGCTTGATTTGTTAGAATTTTGCAGACACGAAAAGTTTTCTACATTATTTATTCTTATGTCTGCTACACGGGAAAACCATATTGTCGCAGAAGCAAAATTTTATGGTGCGATATTTATGGAAAAGACAGATAGTGATTTGATTTCGCTTCTTCGAGAAAGTGCAAACTAAAAATTCATATATAATTGTATTCCCTGCCGCACGACGGCAAAAGAAAAAAAGCCGTCGTACAGCAGAGATATTTTCACACGCCTATTCTTACACGGCGGCTTTTGAGAGATCAAAGCCGCCGTTTCTTTTTTATCTTCTCAAGAAATGACGCGGTTTCACTGGTAAAAGCGGCGGCTAAAGGAGGTAGCCGCCATGAAGCACAAACCGTATCGACAAATTCCGACGGTCATTGACATATCAAAAAAAGCACGTCCACCACCGGGGCATACTCTACCCATGAATATGAACTGTCTAATCAACTAAATACTGCTTACAATTCCTTTGCGTCCGTTTGCATTTTGCAGACGGGCGTATTTTGCTTTATCCTCAAAACTTTTTTCAAAAAGACCTGCTTTCGTTTGGCAGTTTTTGAAATTTTTGTGGTGTGGGGTATGAAAGGGGAAATCAAACAATCACCCGCTTTCGCGGACGCGAAAGGAGGTGAGAACATGAACGAACCTAATCGTACCGAATGGGAAATACGTTGCGCTTTTAACGGTTTCTGCAAACGGGCGTTGAAGTATGAAGCAAGCAACGCCCACCGTGACGTAAGACACCACCAACTGCGTGAAGTTGCTTTTTCAAGCCTGTTGCCACAGGAAGAAGAACAGCTTTACACAACTGACCGTCATTTTGCGAATGAAGAAGCTGATGATAAGTCTTTTTATGTGGCTGGAATGGAAATTACGCCGAAACTTTTGGCTGACGCTATACACGCGCTGCCGGAAGAAAAACGCGACACGGTATTACTGTATTATTTCTTTGAAATGAGCGACCCGGAAATAGCGAAGCTCCTTAATATTTCAAGGAGTACGGTACAGTACCGACGGACAAGCTCTTTTGAGCTGCTGAAACGCTATTTGGAGGAACGAGCCTATGACGAAGAACAGTAACAGCGATTATGACGAACGCGGTTTGTTGCCGTTCCCGGTAATCATAGCCGCGACCAAAGGCGACCCGGACGCAATGAAAATTGTGTTGAGCCATTACGAGGGCGATATGCTTGCCCTGTCTGTCCGCAAAATGCGCGACGAGCGCGGTAATACATATTACGGGACAGATCAGGACATATACGACCGTCTGCGTTCCCGGCTTATCCGGGCGGTATTGGATTTCAAGGTCTGATATATCCCCGTGTTTACGATCCCCTTTCCGCAAACACGGTATGTTTGACCTGTTTTGAACCTTGACAAAGAAAGCGGCGCAAGATAACGGCGGCGCAGCATAGGGCAGATCGGGTACGTCCCTTTTGCGCCGAGCCATACGGCGGGTGCGCCATGACACTATCCCGGTAGGTTTTTTCCTGCCGGGACAGCCGAGCGACTAACACCGCGCCGGGGAGCAAGTTTAGCAGCTTGCGGGCGACGACCGCGCAGAATATACAATGATACTCCCTTACCGCCACAGTCCGAGCGTTCAAAGCGTCGCAGGCAATGGGTAGGGCTGCATGAGAACCATGCAGGGGTGAAACTCCCGTGAGGTTATGCTGATAACCGCCCGATCACAGCCCCTTTTTAACTATTAACCTTTTACCCATTTTGAAAGGGGGATTTATAGAAATGAACAATGCTGATGTGCCTATTTGGGAAAAGTACACGCTTACCATTGAAGAAGCGTCAAAATATTTCCGCATTGGGGAAAACAAGCTGCGGAAACTTGCAGAAGAAAATCCCACGTCGGGCTGGGTGATCTTGAACGGGAACCGTATTCAGATCAAGAGGAAACAGTTTGAAAAAGTCATTGACACGCTGGACGCAATTTAGCAAAAAGATAGTGAAAAAGAGCCTTGAATATGCTATAATAGATGTAGGCATATCAAGGCTCTTTCCGACACGGAAAGGAGCAAAACAATGTCGGAGAAAAGACGTGATAACAGAAACCGCATTTTGCGTTCGGGAGAGAGCCAAAGAAAAGACGGGAGATATGCTTACAAATATACTGATACTTTTGGCAAAGTGCAATTTGTCTACGCTTGGAAGTTAGTACCTACGGACAAGACCCCTGCCGGGAAGCGTGACGACATATCCCTTAGAGAAAAGGAAAAAGAGATACAGAAAGACCTTGACGACGGGATAGACACAATCGGTAAGAAAATGACGGTCTGCGAGCTTTACGCGAAGCAGAACCGCCACCGGGGAAATGTAAGGTACAACACCACAAAAGGGCGTGAGCGGCTTATGAAGCTGCTGGAAGCAGATAAACTTGGTTCCTGCCCTATTGATAGTGTGAAGCTGTCCGACGCGAAAGAATGGGCGTTGCGCATGAAAGAAAAGGGAATATCCTACAAGACCATAAGCAACGACAAGCGTTCTCTGAAAGCTGCTTTTTACACAGCGATACAGGACGATTGCATAAGGAAGAACCCCTTTGACTTCCAGCTCAACACCGTGATCGAGGACGACACAGAGCCGAAAGTACCTCTCACAGCGGAACAGGAAGAAAGCCTTTTATCCTTTATGGAAAGTGATAGCGTCTATCAGAAATACCGTGACGAGGTTATCATACTGTTAGGGACAGGGCTTAGGATTTCCGAACTCTGCGGGCTGACTGAAACCGACCTTGACTTTGAAAACCGGGTAATCAATGTAGACCACCAGCTTTTACGGAGCGCAGAAACCGGGTACTACATAGAGAAGCCCAAAACGCAGAGCGGTATCAGACAAATTCCAATGAGTGAAAAAGTGTATGAAGCGTTGGGGCGCGTGTTGGAGAACCGCAAGGGAGCAAAGGCGACCACCATTGACGGGTACAGCAATTTCCTTTTCCTCAACCGGGACGGTTGCCCGAAAACGAATGTGAACTATGCTACCATGTTTCGGGGGCTTGCAAAGAAATATAACAAGTGCCATGAGGAAGCGTTACCGAAAGTAATGACACCCCACACCCTACGCCATACGTTCTGCACCAACTTAGCCAATGCCGGAATGAACCCGAAAGCGTTACAGTACATTATGGGACACTCCAATATCACCATGACGCTGAACTACTACGCACACGCTACATTCGCTTCCGCAAGGGCTGAAATGGAAAGGCTGATTGCATAGCCATAAGCAGAATTTACTACTTCTTTTACTACCGTTGAGAGGGAAAACCTAAAAGGTTTTGAGAGTATATGAGAACTTCTCCCCATATCTAAAATGCCGGGAAAGCCCGAAAATACGGGCTATACCGACATATAAGAACTTCTAAAGAGATAATCTAAATTCACCCATAATTTTACACTAAAACTCCATTCTTTTCCATTTAAGATGCCAGTCCCCACTTTTTTTGTTATTTCTAAGGAAGGGTTTGTGGGTTCTGTTTCAAAGTTAAATGGAGAGAAAATATGTAGACCGAAGGAGCGGCGCTCAGAGAAAATGGTATCCCGGATTGGTCGGGGATATTGGATGGTATCTACATAACTGTCGCACTCTCGGAAACCATTGGTGGAGTGCAGCTCCTCGCCGGTGGGAACGCCGCTTTCATCTAGCGGATACTCCAAAAATTGGTTATCTTTTCCCTGCCGCATCCAACGGGCCATATTGACCATTGTGGACGCCTGATCCCAAATCAAGTTACCCTTGACTTGGGACTCACTATTGTAAATGGAATAGGCCATCATCTCCCGCAGAGTATAAGCTCGGCGCACACCGTCAGGATCTCGGAACACGCCTCCAGTCTCTACAATGACCCGATACTTGGTGCGTAGATTGCCGTCCGCGTCGTGGATATACTCGGACCAACGCTCCATCGCCTCATCCTTGCTCCAACCGGCAACGTCGCCGCCGGACTGATTGTCCTGTTCACTCAGCCGGCCCAGGAGATAGAGGAAAGCGTCATTAGCCTTATAGACCTTGTATAGGTTGCCAGGAGTCACAGACTCAGCGTCAGTGCCCCACATGGAGGTATAGTCGCCGTCCTTCCAACCAGAGGACCAGGAGTTGGAATTGCAATGAAACATCTGCTCCTTTTGCTGATCCGTAATACCGCTTTCCGCCTGAAATTCGTCAGCGGTAGTTACCCAGCGTTTATTATGGCCAGAGGTAGCATCGTAGGAATAGACGCCCTGCGTCACAGAAGATCCAGCCATAAGCTGGGCTGCGTCAGCGCCTTTTCCGTTGTACTGCATGGCGCAGGAGTTGTACCAGGTGATGTCGCTGCGGCATTTGTCGGCGGACCAGCCGTTACTCCAGACCACATTAAGGGGAGTACCAACGACATGCCAAGTGCCCCAGTCATTGGTGTTCAGGTCAGTGACAACGCCCTGGGGGAACTCGATCAGGGTGAACCGGAGGAATGTCCGCTCCGGGTCAGTAGACCAGTCTACATTGGAAGTGGTAGGCTTTTTGCCGCCGGGACTGCCAGGGTTGTAGGCCCCCACGCCCCCAGTGGGATCGTTGGCGCTGACCTTGGCAGGAGCGCGGTAGACCGTCTGGGGACAGAATTTGGTCAGCGTCACGCTGGGGTCGGCACTGTAGGCTCGGTCGATGACATAGGGCAGCTCATAGCTGAGGTCGCTCAGTCCGTCATCCTGGGATTCGTACTCCGTCCAGCTGTCGTACTTCCAGTAGGGCACTCCGTCCAAAGTGTAGCTGTGCAACTGTGCAGGGTCACCCTTGGCCCGGCTGACGCTCACCATCTGATCGGATTGGCGGATCACCAGAGTCTCACCGCTGGCCATTGCTTCTTTCTGGAGCAGAGCTAACTGCTCAGCCAGTCCATAGCTGGCAGGAATGACATACTCAAACCGGGTCAGGCGGGAACTGAACTGCTTGCCGCTGTCCCGGTCATAAGCGATGCTGGGAATTACATCGGGCAGGTTGACCAGAACACTGTCCTTGTTGGCCCAGCCAGTGCCGTCCAGGTCGCTGCCGATCCAGCCGCTGTCCTGGTAGCCGATCTTGATGCGTTCGCCGCCCTTGTCCTCCAACAAGGCGAAGGGTACGGCGGTAGGAATCGTGGTCGCCTGAGCGGTGCCGCTCTCGGTGCGATAGACGGTCATGGGCTGGTTGCCGCCATTCCAGCCGGTAGTGCCTGCCACGTTCAGCTCGAAGCTGCCGGTGGGTGCGTAGGGGTTAGAACTGTTATCTGCGGCAAAGGCGGAGATTGGGAGCATACCAGCGGCCATAATGACAGCCAGCAGACCGGAAACAGCTCGTTTCCAGTGCGCTTTCATACATTTTAGCATTAAAACTTCCTCCTCGTATAACGGATTTTGGGGATGAAAAAGGACCGCACAGAATTGTGCAGTCCTTGCGGATGTGATTCTTTACTTGTAATTGGGGCTGTTCATGTGTGGGATAGGTGGTTTTAAGTGCATTCTTCCTCCTAGCTGTTATTTACATTCCATACATCAACACTACTTCCAGTGTAAGAAACACGATCAGGATAGCGAGTCCAAACTTCTAAGTGATAGGTTTTGTTGTCTCCTCGATAGCTGTCCAAATTGCCCATGTTGCTGTATGGGTTTTGAATATCAGGCCACTGAACTGTCTCGCCAGCATTCCCATCAGTGTAATAAAATGCGTTTATATGATTGGGAGAGCCCAAGGCTATAACCACATGCCATATTTTCCCGTTGTCGTTCCGTACTCTAAAAATAATATCTCCGGGCCTAATTTGGGCCAGATCCTCTAACCGGCGTCCAGGATTAACTGTATCTCCAAAAATGAGCGAACTAACCATACTGGCATAGGCTCCACAACCATAAACATTGCTGACATGATAACTACGCATAATCTGTCCGCTCACAGTACTTGGAATCTCGTTTTTGTGAGTACCAGGGGTGTTGTGAGTTCCCCAGACAGTGTCGGTAGGCCAATCTTTTTCAATCTCCCGAAGCAGCTCCAGCACATTTTCTTCTGTGATAGGCTTGCCGTTGGTGAGGTAGCCATCCCCAATGCCTTGAAGTGCAGCCTGTCCATCTCCAGGCTTTCCACCGTTCAGCGCCCGGTAGATCAAAACGGCGATATTCCCCCGGGTGATGGAGGCCCCGTCCACCGCACAATCTGGGAGCAGGCCCAGCTCAGCCGCTTTGTCGCAGGCGGTGGCATAGGTCCACTGGTTGGCTGGGTAGTCCAGATAGCGGAGCATGACGGTACAGGCCGCCGCCGGGGTTACCGGATCGTTGGGGCCGAATTGCTTGTTTCCATACCCGGCCATCAGCTTTTTTTCTGCGCAGTAACCGGCAAAGGGCATAGCCCACTCCGGAACATCAGTAAAGGGACAGATGGTGCGGTAGTAGGCGGCATTCCGGTCCATATCCCCGGTTTCATCCGAGAGCCGGGTCAGAATAACGGCCAGCTCCGCCCGGGTCAGGCCAGAGGATAGGTTCAGATTGCCGTTCTGGTCCCCGGTCAGGATGCCGTTTTCTTTCAGCCAGGCCGCCGCCGTTTCCTGCTCCGTTTGGACGGCCAGGGCAGGAATGGCAAGCGACAGGGTCAGTGCGGCACTTAGCAGCAAGGTCAAGATCCGTTTCATTGTCAATGCCCCTTTCATACTCATAAACTCAATTTTTCGGTTTGTTTCCCGGGATAATTTGAGCATAATACGGAACTTGCGCCCTGTCAAAGGATTATTCCAAATCCCTTTGCCGATATTTTGAACTTTGCCGGATTTATTTGATTATTTGTTTCTCACCTCCGTTTTTGAGCGTATTCCCTCACAAAAAGTTATTTGTAAACCTTTTATGAACGAACCTCCACCGCTTGTACCACGACCCGGCTCTCCGGGTGGTCGGCCAGGCAGGTGGTGAGGGTGAGGCGGTTGTCGGCGGTGGCCTGGAGGTAACTCCAGTCGGTGTTGGAGATGATCTTTACCGTCTCCACCGCATAGGTCCGGGTGCCGTAGATGGTGGTGTAGGTGATGGTGTCCCCCTGCTTCAGGTCCTTGATGGCACCGATGGCGTACTTGGTTCCCCGGTTATGGCCACATGCCCCGACGTTGCCGTCCCAGGCGGAGGTGGAGCTGTAATGCCCCAGGCCCTTGGACATACTGGTACTGGTTTCACCCTCCCAGACCTTCATGTTGATCTTGAGGGACGGAATCTTGATGGTGCCGATGCTTCCATCCTTGTAGGCCATCCCCTCCACGCTGGTATAGGCGGGCTGCTGATAGGTGGGATAGGTGGGGGTGGTGGGGACCGTGGGCGTCTGAGTGCCGGTGGAACTGCCAGGACTGCCAGCCTCCACCAGCACCGTAATGGGGCCGCCGCCGCTGACGCCATAGCCGCCCCCGCCGGTTGTCACCGTCTGCTGGAGGCCGGGGAGGATGGTCCGCTCCATCACGCCAGTCATGGTGGTGCTCTGGAGACCGTACTCCAGTTCGGGAACCTGGTAGTCCACCACGTTCCTGCCGCCGTAGTTATACTGGCTGCCGTAGATGTCCTCATAGCTGGTACTCTTGTAGTAGTCCTGGGGCGCGTCTGTGGTGAAGGAGTAGTCCGCCGCCGCATAGACGGAGGGGGTCAGCGCCAGCAGGGCCAGAATAGGCAGGATCGCTTTGGTCAGGTTTTTCCAGGTTTTCATTTTGCTTCCTCCTCTTGCTCAGTTTCTTCTTCCGGTTCTTCCTCCTGGAACTGCCGCAGCGCCCGGCGGGAGCGGAACAACAGCACACCCAGGGTGGCGATGGTTCCCGCGCCCAGAATCCCCAGGGCATAGGGCAGGACCTTCCCGGGCAGACCAGCCATAGCAGCGCTGTCCCGATCCGGGAGGATATTGATGCCGCCGGTTTCGGTCCCCAGGTAGGTCACCTTGTAAGTGACACTCTCCACATCGCTGCGGGTGATTTCCCCCACATAGTCAGCGGAGGTGACATACCCGGTGGCCACCTTGGAATACGTCTTGCCGGAGTAGGTCGCCACCGCCTGATAGGAGGCCGGAGCCAGAGCGTCCCCCACCAGGTCAGTGCCGATAACCTGCCAGTCCACGTTGGACAGATTCAAAGTCACGCCGTCCTTGACGGTGGTGGCCGGGACGTAGGACATATCGTTGCGGTCCAGCGGCCCGATTGTCTTGGTGGCGGTGACAGTCCTGGCCTGGCTGGTATAGCCGGCGGCCTCAGTGCGGATGGCGGTGTGGTCCAGATTCAGAACGCCGGAGTAGGTACCGTCATCGTAGTCCAGCGTAGCCGCCAGTTGGGTCAGGATGGTCCCCAGGTCCTTGGTATCGGTTTCCAGCGTGACCGTCTCGGTGTGGTACTTCCGGTCCGACACTTGGTTTTCCTCCTTCACAATATCCGCGAAGGTGTAGTGCCAGCCCTCCTGTTCAAAGGGGTCCTCAATCAGCGTCTGAGGGTCGGTGCCAGGGGGCAGGGTGTAGGTCTTGATGAGCTGCTGGCTGCCGTTGAGGTTCTGAACAGTGGTGTCGGTAGGCACCTCCAAGGCGCAGGCGTTGGTCACCAGCGCCGCCGCCAGCAGCAGACAGGCGAGCAGTCGCTTCATTGCCGTTTCCTCCTTCTCCAGAAAAATACCGCGCTGAGCAAGGCCAGTGCGGCCGCCAGGGTGATGGGTGCGATGAGTTTCATGCTTGTTTTTCCTCCTTGACGATATATTCTACTGCGTACTCCGGGTGGTCCCAGAGCGACGCCAGCAGTCTGAGTGAGTGCTCCAGCGCCTTTTCGGTGTCCCGCTTTTGGCGTTTCACAAAGGCGTGCAGGAGCAGGTAATCCCCGTTGGGGCAGGGGGTGAAGATGATCCGCACCACCACCCGGCCCTTCTCCCGAAGTTCATAGAGGCTTTGGTACTTTTCAATGGAGAAGTGCTTGTAGTGGGGCTCTTTCAGCTCCGGGAGGGGCGTCTGAGAGAGATAAAAAATCTGCCGGACCAGCTTGTCCCGCAGCTTGGGCTCCAGCCCCTCAATAAACTCCGCCGCTTGAGCAGGACTATCCGAGGGCTTATAAATTTTGATACGATCCATGTTCTCTTCCTCTCTTATGTAGTTTCTGCCAGCCGTTTGAGGTGGGCCAGGAAGTCCTCGGCAAACAGCTCCGCAAAATCCGGGCTGCCGCTGATCCACCACACCGGGTCGGGCAGGGAGCGGTAGATGTTGTCATATTGCAGGCAGATCAGCAAAAATTTCTGTTTGGGGTCGGCCTGTTCCGCCGTGTGAAAAATCTGGGCGATGGTCTCCTGGACGTTCTCATAGTCCTGATAATAGTCACAGAGATCGTCAAAGAACTGGCCGGCGAAGATGCTTCCAAATACGGCCATAGCATCCCGTTCCGGGGAGCCGTCCTCCGTCGTCAGTCCCATCCGCCGCAGCCGCTGGGCGGCGGAGTCCTCAAAGGGACTGTGGGGGCGTTGGTGGTTTGTCATTGCTGTCACCTCCTTTTGGGCATAAAAGTAGCCTGACACCCGCAAGTGTCAAGCTTATAAATGAAAATTTTATATGACGAAACCGACCTATAAATTGACCAAAAGGCTTTTGTGTGCTATACTGTTTACAGTAAAGAAAGAAGTGGAGTGCTGCTCTATGCCGAAACAATATACCATTACTCCGCTCAGCGAACTTCCGTTACGAAACGATTTTATGTTCAGCCAGGTTATGCGGACGGAAGAAATTTGCAGATTGTTTCTGGAATCTCTGCTGGGAATTGAGATTCAGCGTATTGAGTTTCTTGACCGCCAGAAAGACTTTACCGATAGTTATGAGTATCACAGCATTCGCTTGGATGTATATTTGAAGGATGAACAGGGTACTGTTTTCAATGTGGAAATTCAAGCGGACCGCCGGGATAATCTGCCCCGCCGGGTCAGGTTTTACCAGAGCGGCATTGACCGCGGCGAACTGCCCAAGGGTGCGGACTATGCCAACCTTTCCGAGAGCTATATTATTTTCATCTGTGATTTCGACTGCTTCCACATTGGCAAGGCGGTGGGTGAGCGGGCAGCTTTCTTGAAGGATACCGACGTCCCTTACGAGGATGGCTCTCATGTGTTTTTCCTCAACAGCCGGTACACAGAGGCCAACGCCAGCAAACCTATTTTGGAGTTTTTAGACCTGGTTCGTACAAACGATGTGGAAAAGCTGTACGAGACGCCCCTGGGACAAATGGCCAGAGAGCGGATGCAAGAGGTACGCAGTGACAAGGAACTGGAGGTGTCGTATATGACGTATGCGCAGAAAATGATGGATGAACGTAGAATCGGATATATGGATGGCTTGGAAGATGGTATGGAAAAAGGCATGGAAAAGGGCATAGAAAAGGGTATGGAAGAAGGACTAAAAAACGCCGTTGCCGCTTTGAAGGGCGTTCTTGACCCCACAGTCATTGCGGAGCGTTTCAAAATGTCCCTGGATCAGGTCATGGACATTCTCGGTCAGAAATAGTCTTTATGAAATCAGGGCGGCCCCAGTATGATGAGACTGCCCTGATTTTATTTATGAGACCTTGGCCCTTTCTTGCAGAAACTCCAGGAACAGTTTTTCGATTTCCTGGTCGCTGCCGAACTTGTCCAGATAAGGAGCAAATTGTTTGCGATTGAAAGAAATCTTCTTGGGTGGAGCCGTCAGCCGTTTTTCCGCTGCGTCTCGGGCTTCGCGCCAAGCCGCGTACATTTTCTGTCGGCCGGCAGTTGGAGGAGGACATTTGCGGACAATGTGCTGCATGATGGCCTTGTTCATCGGATAACCCTCAATAGAACACATCTCGGTAAACGCTTGCTGAGACTCAGAGTCATAGTCAGCCATGAGATCAGCGCAGGCCAGGTTCAGCTGCTTGGGCTTCTGCTCCAGAATATCAGCTAATTCGGGGATGAGCTGTGTCAGCTTGATGGCTTTCCGAATCTCATACTCGGTGACACCAAAAAATTCGGCAACCAACTTGCGAGCGTTGTACCTTTGGCGATTTTCGCCAAAGGTTTTGTCACCATCTGCATCTTCCGACCTTTGGCGATTATCGCCAAAGGTTTCTAATGTGGCATTTCTCTGACCATTCCGATTTTTGGCATCCAGAAGGGCTTTATACGCTTTTCCCCGCTCCACAATGGAAAGGCCCTGCCGCTGGATCAGGTTGGTGGAGGTAGCAATTACGATGGCTCGGGCATCATCGGCTTCCACAACCTCCGCAGGGATTGTAACCCATCCGGCCAGCCTCGCGGCAACTACACGGTTATGGCCGCTCAAAATCTCATACATGTTTGCGTTGCTGGGCCGGACGATGATCCTGACGAACAGTCCATCCTCCTGAAGCTGCTCCGCCAGAGCCGACAACTTCTCCGGGGGATAGGGACGAAAGCCGATGTCCGCTGTGCAGAAGGACACCAGTCTGTCCAGTGGGAGATCGCTGAGTTCAGCGGCAGAAACCGGCACTTTCTCCCGAAAAATCTGCTGGTAGGCTTCATCGCTGGTTTGTAATTCTGACGCCTGCTGAGTAGCTGCCATACGCTTTCTCAGCATATCGTTCATTTTTGCTTTAGGCAAGTCTCAGCACCTCCTCCGCCAGACTGCGGTAGGATTCAGCGGCGGCGTTCTTGGGAGCGTATTCAAAAATGCTCTGCCCGGCGGCAGGACACTCCGCTACCTTAATGGAGTATTCAATGGGCCGCTCAAAAACATGGAACGCCTCGCCGTAGATCTCGCTCACGCTCTCCCGGACACTGTGGCACAGTTGAGGGCGAGATTGATACATGGTCAGCAGGATACCGGCAATTTGGAGTTTGGGATTGAATTTCTCCCGCACCGACTTGACCAACTCCAGCACTTCCGGGATACCCTCACTGGCCAGAAAGTGAGCCTGGACTGGGACAATGCAGTAGTCCGATGCCACTAAAGCATTAACAGTTAAAAGTTCATGTTTCAATCCGCAGTCGATTATGATATAATCATAGCTGGCCCGCAGGTGGTTTAACAGATCGGCCATGATGTGCTCACTGACTCGTTCTGCATCCCCCACAGCATTGTACTGAGAAAGCTGCATAACCTGGAGCCGGGCTGCGGCATCTGCCAGCCGGCGGTTGGCAGGGATCAGGTCAATGCCGGTATCCGTGTGAATGATAGCCTTCTGCAAGTGGTAGTCCAGGTCCTCCGGGTAGTCGATGGCAGCCAGCAGAAGGTTGGCCAAGGTTCGGGGCTGCTCGGCGGGAGTGTAACCCAGGCCAGCGGTCAAATTGCCTTGGGGGTCATTATCAATCAATAAAACTTTTTTATTTGCCGAGTTCAGTGCGGCTCCGAGATTGATTACAGACGTGGTCTTGCCGACGCCGCCCTTTTGGTTTGATACAGAAATCGTTTTGTTTGACATATTCAGATCCTCCTAAAATTTTTCTTCTGTAACTTCGGCGATATAAGGCCAAAATCTCCATTTGCAACCCATTTGCAAAACGGATAACAAAGTATAAAAAAGGAAGGGAAAGAATAACAAATAGGGTGATATCCGGTCTATTTGCAATAAAGTCCCGAAAGCCTTGCGAATACTGGGGTCGGTGGTTAAAAAGAAAACCGGGCTATGAGTCTTTTTTACAAAAACTCATAACCCGGAGGTTGCAGGTTCAAGTCCTGTCCCCGCAACCAGAAAAACAGCCGTTTTCAATAGGAAAGCGGCTGTTTTTATAACTTTTTGATAGTCTTACATTTTTATCCATATAGAATAATTCAACTTTAGTTCAACTCGCTTCTAAAACTCACCCGTTTTTCAGAAATACATTGGCGAGTATGTCGGCGTTCTTCTGGTCGGCTTGCTCCATGACATGAGCGTAAATGTTCGCTGTGGTGGATACCTGAGCATGTCCCAGACGTTTACTGATGGACACGCTGTCAACCCCGTTGAAGTATAGGAGACTTGCCATTGAATGACGGAAAGCGTGTGGATTGATATGTGGCAATCCGTGGCGCTTGCTGAAATTCTTCAGCCAGGTGTTCACGTTGTCCGGGTGCATGGGCTTGCCACTGTCCTGAGCGAATAGAAAGCCCTGGTCTTGATAGTATCCTCCCAAGCGTAACCGCTCCCCACTTTGCCACGCCCGGTATTGGCGTAGAAGCTGCATTGTCTCAGGGGGTAGGGTTATGAAGCGGTCAGAGGTGGACGTCTTTGGCGTGTCCTCATAAATACCCCGGTCGGAACTGTAAAGGACATTGTTACAGATATGGATTCTGTTCCCCTCAAAATCTACCTTGTCCCATTTCAGCCCCAGTAACTCACCCCGGCGGGCCCCCGTGATAAGGAGCAAGTGGACCAGCGTTTTCCACTTGATGGGCTCCCGCTCCAATGCGGACCGGATAGCAGCCACCTGTTCCAGCTGGAAGTAGTTGACCTCTTTCCTCTGGACTTTTGGCAAGGTGGCTTTGCTTGCCACGTTGAACGGGACAAGGCCCTCTTTCGATGCCTGGTCTAACACAGTACTGATTAACCGATGATGTTCAACAACCGTTTTTGGGGACAGTGTACGGATATTCTTCTCTACGGTAAAGGTCTTATCCAGGGCACGCCCCAGGGCCTCAGAAATGGCTTTTGCGGCCTCCACGTTGACCGGCTTACCCTTCACAGCGGCATATACCGCCCGGAGGGAAACGCCCGTGGAATCGGCGATACTGGCCCGTGTTAGGCTGTTTTTCTTTATGAGCGGGACAAGATCAATTTTTGCTGTGGCGTGGGTGCTCCCGGCCCCGCTCCCCTCTTTCCCCAGGGTGGTATAGAGGGCATTGAGATGATCAGCCCGGAGGTCTTTCAGCTTGATATGACCGATGACGGGATAAATCCGCTCTGTCAGTTCCCGATAGCGTACAATGGTGCTGTGTTTGGCCCCCCTGGCCTCTTTCGTCTCCAGAACATAATCACAATATGCCTGGAATGTTTGGCGGCTATCCGATGTGATCCCCGCCCGGCATTCCTTCTCAAAGGTCGCTGCAAAGTCAGCGGCCTTTTTTCGTGCGCTCTTTTCTGTCCAGGTGGGAGACACGTCAAAGGTGGCCGTCCAGGGCTTCAACTGCTTCCCGTCTGGCCCCCGGCCACGGTGGACACGGATAGAATAAGAGATTAGCTTGCCGGTTTTGTTGCGGCGCTCTTGGAGATTAGCCATTATTACTTCCCCTTTCGCAAATTTTTCTAATTTTAAACTCTAAAAAATCAAAAACATCATCAATCAAGGATTCATATTCATATACACTGCATCGTCCGATTTCTTTTCCATTCTTTGTAAGTTGATATTCAATTTTGTCTAAATCCTGACTCATTTCTACAATATGGTCTGCAATATCTATAGGACCCATGTTTTTTATATCTGAAAAAGTTAAATCTGCATGTTTACTATGGTCTAAAACACTTTTATCATATCCAAGTGAAAAGAGAAGGGCAGAGAACAATATCCTCTTGTCACATATCTCAGAAATCATTTTTTTTAGAGGAGCAGATTCAAAATCTGCATTTGTTTTGAAATCATCATATCCCATTAACCACTCAAATCGAACGGGTGAAAACAACTTGACAATCAACTCAGCTGCATCAGCTGTCAAATTACGACGTCCATTGACAATATAAGAGACATGCTCTTTTGTATATCCTATTTTCTCTGCAAGGTCTTTTTGGCTTATACCTTTTTCTGATAACAAAATTTTTAGTCTTTCACCCCTTATCGTGTTAATTTTAGTACTTTTCTTTTCCATAAAACACCACACCTTAAACAGTCAAAAATGTTTTTTGACTGTTTATATAATTAACTTTTTATGTTATAATTAAACCACGATACCGAAAGAAATGCAAGCATTTTCTTTTTATATCGTGTATTATTTTTTAGGAGGGTAGTTTTATGGCGACTTTCAAGACAATTCGACAAACAGCAGCTATGGGGTTCATCACAGAAAATTACATCAGGCTAATGGTAGCAGAAGGGCGGTGTCCTGGTATCCGTGTCGGGAACAGATTCATGGTAAATGTGGAAGCCCTTGCAGAACAACTGGACAAGGAAAGCCGTGAGGTGGTGGCAAAATGACAGACATGAAAATGACCCACCCCACGGCGGCAACCGTGGAGCGGGTCGAGGCGGGAGCGGAGACTGGACAGGCCACCACTTCCACCACAAATGATACCACACCCACCCCAACAGGGCAAGCGGTGAAAATTTCCGATTTGCTGGGCCACGGCCAAAGCGCCGCTGTCCCGCTCCGGCACCTGAAAGAGCTGGCCGGTCTCCCTGGCCGGGAGGTCCGGCGGATGATCCAGTCCGAACGGCTGCGGGGTATCCCGATTTTGTCCGACAATATCAGCGGTTACTATTTGGCCGGTGATGCCCAGGAGCAGGAGAAATTCATAAAGTCCATGCGTGGCCGGGCCGCTGAGATTGAGGCCGTGGCCGCTGCGGTGGAGAAGGCGGTGATTGACTGAATGGCTGAAAGACGTAAGCTCCACGCAAGACAGCTTTTCTTCAATCAGGAGCGGCGGGCCACTGTGTCAAGTATTGGTGTCCAAGCCCGACAGGTGAAGCACTGCGGGCTAGTGGTCGTGGATTACCTGGGCCTTATCCAGCACAGTCCAGGAAAGTCCCTATATGAACGTGTCACCGAAACCAGCAACAGCTTGAAACGGCTGGCTCTTTCATTGAATATCCCGATTTTGTGCCTAGCTCAGTTGAACCGGGAGTTAGAGGGACGCAAGGGCCCGCCCAGACTGTCTGACCTGAGAGACAGCGGAGCTATCGAACAAGACGCTGACGGAGTGCTGTTGCTTCACTGCCCGCAGTATGAGGACAAAAACGGTCCAGCTCCTCTGGTGGTGTCCGTGGCAAAGAACCGGCATGGTCCAGCTGGGAGTGAACTTTTGTTCAACTGGTATCTGAACAATGGCCGGATTCGGCCAACGGCCCATGAACGGCTGAAATATGTGTGAGGGGGGCGAACTATGGGAGTCAAAAGTGCGAGAAAAGGAGCCGCCGGGGAGCGGGAGGTTATGGCTATACTGCGAGATCACGGCTACCCTGTGGAGCGTGGCGGTACACAGTCCTTTGGGCAGCGGCCAGACCTCTATGGGCTTGATGGTGTCCACCTGGAGATTAAGAGGGCTGAACGTGCCCAGGTGTGGGCATGGATGGAACAGAGCCAAAAAGACGCCCAGCGATTCGGGGACGGTGTGCCAACTGTGATTTTTCGGCGCTCACGCTCCAAGTGGTTGATTTGCATGGAGTTGAGCGATTTTCTGACCTTCTATCAAGCGGCAGAAAACGGCGAAACCCGGAAATAATCGGAAAATTTACGAAAAAGGAGAATAATTATGCTGTACGTAAAAAGTGAATCCGGGGAGTTTACCCCTATCAACTATGGCAATACCTTTGCAAAGTGCCCGAAATGCGGCACCATGCACCAGATCGACCTTGCCGATATTCTAGAATGTACTGGAGGAGATGTGGAGGAGGCAAGTGCTTTCTGTGAAAAGTGCTCCACAAAGCATATGCCCATGTTTGAGAATGCGGACAAGCTCCAGTCCATTGCAGACAGGTTTGGTGTCTATCTGGGAATTGTGCAGAATATTGTGCAAAGCGGCCTTGACCGTGATCTCTCCCTGGAGGCTTGTCTTGTCGGTGCCCGGCTGGCCCTCTCGATGGAGAGCGGCAAGGAGGAGCTTTTCAGTCTGGATGATATAGCCGCTGTCCTGGGGTGTAGCAGGGAGGAAGCCGCCACCGAACTGGAGAAGCAGGGGTTTCAGGGAGCGCAGATATCCACGCTCCCCGGCTTTGAATGGCTGTTAGGCCAGATGTGACCTCCCCCTTTTTCTAGCTGGAAAGTGTTGAAAATGCAAGAAAGTGCAAACATAAAAAAAGACGGACCGGGAGGACTACAGAAAACTACAGTTTAATCCGGACATTTCGGAGGCCCTAAAAAGAGCTGTAAAACCTTAGAAAACCTCAGATACGGCAAACATT
Organism: Flintibacter muris; assembly: GCF_943192995.1. GTDB lineage: Bacteria > Bacillota > Clostridia > Oscillospirales > Oscillospiraceae > Lawsonibacter > Lawsonibacter muris. The sequence continues at coordinate 36,073 of NZ_CALPCP010000012.1, read as the reverse complement.
GTTGCAAAAAGTTGCACTAAAAAAGGAGGACCACATGATTCAACTCACAGAAAAATTGGTAATGACAGCCGATAAGCACTGTTACATTGTGGGAGAGCCAAAGCAGAGGCCGGGGAGGCCCTTTGAGATCAAAGAACCGAAATATTACTCTACCGCCGCACAAGCCGTCCAGGGCGCTCTATACACGGCCATGCGACAATCTGTGGAGGATGGCAGTATCACTACACTGCAAGACTTCATCAAAGAGTTAGAGCGGAGGCATTCAGAGTTTCAAGCTATGATTGCACCGCTGAATGGTGGCTAGGCTGTGCAGAGCGGTGGAGAGGGCCGTCTAGCCGCTAGGGAGGGTAACTATACCCCCCAGCCATATATCCGCTGTACCCTGCCTGTACATCAAAGGACCGGAGGAGTAATCCCCCGGTCCTTCCTTCATGCAGCTTGTAAATAGTCGATGATTGCGACCTCGCACATAATGCTCCGCTTCACAGCCTCCACGATCTTCTCCAGCTGCTGGGCCACCTCGTCACTGTATGAAGTTTCCCCGCATTGCTGGCATACCTGGCCGGGGACGTTCTTCACAATCACTACGCACCGGCCCAGGTCAACAATGAACTTTGTCATTTGTTCAATCGTTTGTCCCTTGCAGTAAAAGCAACTCATTATTTCACCCTCCTTGTTTTCAAATCGCTTTCCCATTCGTCAGGGTCCGGATGATATGCGGTGATCAGCCAGACTTTACCCTCGCCTATTCCGCAGACTATGTGAAGGGCCTCCCTGGCCTCCGTGGTTCCCAGGAGTAAACAGCTGGGGTATGGGTAATCATCCGGGTACTGTTCTATAATCTCTCCGCTGCGGATGGCCTGGACCACACTGGCCTGAAAGATTCCTCGCTGCATAAGCCGCTTCAATATGTGGCCGGTCCAGCGGATGGAGCCGTTTTCACATAGCTTCTGCAAATCAGTAATTTCCATGCGCTATCCCTCCTCAGCGGCTGCAGGAGCGCCGCTGTCCCGCTCCATAGTCTCCGATATGGCCCGGTTAATAAAGCCGTTGACGGACTCTCCACGGGCCTCTGCGTGGGCCTGGACACGTTCATACCTGTCACGCTCCATTCGGACCCTTGCAACGGAAAACTTCTCCATGTATTTTTGCTGTGCCTTTTTGAGTGCGTCCGATCTTTCTGGCATATATTTCACCTCCCTGGGGAGCGCCGATCTATTCGGACACCTCCTCCATTATGATTTTATTATACCACGCTTGTCTATATAAGTCCATATACAAAATGAATATATATTGGCCTATATATTTGTACGGTCTGTCAATTGATATATTGGCCTATATATGATATTATAATCATGTCAGGAGGGACAAGCCCCGGTCAAGGCGGAAGAACAAATAGGGAGCGCAAGACAAGAGTTGGACAGGACACAAGGGACACAGAGAAGGTAAGGAACCCTTACAGCCCCCAGCCACCAGAGCCAATCCCCTAAATTTGAAGGAGGTAACACAATGAGTATCAACGAGATCGAGGGCAAGGTCCGGGAGCTGCGCCAGCTGCAAGCCCTCATTGAGGAAGCCCAAGCAGAGGCTGAGAACATCAAGGACGCTATCAAGGCCCACATGGGCGATTCTGAGGAGCTGCGGGCCGGGGAGTACAAGGTCACCTGGAAAGCGGTCACGGCATCCAGGCTGGACAGCAAGGCCCTGAAAGCGGCCCTGCCCGAGGTGGTGGAGCGCTTCACCAAGACCACCACCACCCGCCGCTTCTGCGTGGCATGAGAAGGAGCCGCTATCCTGGCCCGTCAAAGCATGGATAGCAGCCCCGAGATAACCCCAGAGGGGGTCAGGTAGATTATACACCCGGCCCCCTTCAATGACAAGGAGGAAAAATACCTAATGGAAAACATTCTTGCAGATATCACAACCGCTGTCAAATTGACGGCCCAGGTCCGCAGGGAGCGGAAAGAGGGAAGCCCGGCCCGCCTGGCGAAAGTCTATCGGGTGCCAGTGGTTGATTTTGGCTATTGGGGTTTTACCCCAGAGGCGTGTCTGTTCTATTTTGTCCTGCTCCGAAGGGCAGAGATCAAGAATGGCCAGGCAGCATTCCTGCTGTATAAAGATGTCCAGTGCCTTTACCACCGATTGAACGCGCATAACAATGGCCACGTTACCCAGGGGACGGTTCGTCCCCTTGTGGCAGCCTACCCGGGCGTTGCAGTTCTGGCAGAGGTAGATGTTCTCACCAGCCAAGCCAAGCCGGTCGGTGGAGGCCCCGTAGATCTTTCGGGCCGGCACCAGACGGATCACGCCGCCGCAGTAGCGGCAGATGGTAGGGATTTTCATCCATGTCCACCCCCTATGCCGCTTTTTTTGCGGGAGATTTTTTCGCCGCCTTTTTCGGAGCGGACTGTGCCAATCCGGGCCGCACACCGGTCTGCATATAGAAGGCGTTCTCGGTGCTCAGCGTCAGCATCCCGCCGGCAGCGATCCCTAGGGTGGCCGTCCCGGACAATGCTCTCAGGCAGTTGGACAGCCGCCTGGTGAGAAACCAGTATTCTCCCTGGGGCATCCCGGTCAGCGGGGCTACAGCGATGGAATCCTGAGCGTTTCCAAAGACGCCGCTGCATTGGAAGGACAGCGTCATGCCGTCAAAGGTAAGCTGCACCTTTCCATCCGGCTCAACACAGGATACATACTCCAGCCCCTTACGCAACTCCGCCACATCGGTGAGGACGGTAAACTGATTTTTCAGGGTGTTGGTCAGATGATCCGTATTGATGTAGTCGGCCTCGATCAGCCGGGCGGAGAACAGAAAACCCTCCCGGACGAACACGACCTTTTTCCCGGTGGTGCCCACCCGAAACTCGTCCTTGTCCCCGCACATCTGGGCCAGCCGGCTCAGGGAGTCGGCGGGGATCAGCACGCTGAAATCGCCGGTGCTCTTGTCGTCCCCCTTGGCGGTGACCACACAGTTCCCATCGCTCCCGGCGGCTCGGAGGCCATCTTGGGTGAACCGGAGGTGGACACATTTGAGCATGGGCTTCTCATTATGCTCATCGGCGGCGAACACCGTCCGCTTGGCCATGGAGGGGATGCCGCTGGCCCGGACCAACCTGGTCACGGCGGGGATCTCCGCTTTGGGGTAGCTGCTCTGCTCCCAGACGGAGACGTTGTATTTGGCGTCTCCGCTCCAGACCTTCAGTTGGTCACCCTTGGAATCACGCCACAGCCTCACGGTGTCGCCGGGCAGCTTCTCCAGCATCCCGGCCAGCAGCCTGGCGTCAATGGCCAGGGCGTCGTCCTCCGGGGCGGCACAGGCCAGCTTCTGCTTCAAGGTGATCTCCAGGTTGGTGGAGGTGAGGACCAGCGACTTGCTGGCGGCGTCCGCCTCCAAGAGTACCCCTTCAAGACATCCAGGGGCGAGTTGGCGGGCACGGTGGCCACCGCACGCTTGACAGCGTGCAGCAGTTCGGCCCGGTTCATGGTAATGTTCAAGCAAATTCCTCCTACGCAACAAAATCGAAGAAAGACAGCTGGTTTTCGTCCACCGGCTTCTTCTTCGACTTCTTTTTTCTGCGTTCTTCCATTGTTCGTTGCAGCAGCCCATCATAGAGCGCCTGCTTGTTTTCCGCGTCCACGGTACGGAACTGGATCGGTTCAGGAACGGCGGCAGGCTCAGGTATCTCCTCAACAGCGGCGACAACAGGCAGGGCCACGGGCTGGACACGCTCACGGTGGGGATTGATGATCGCCATCTTCTTAAAGGTGGCGGCGATGTCCTCCACGTTGTCCTTGATGCCCAGGGCCAGCTCCTTCGCCATCTGGGAGGTCAGATCCTTCACATCGCTCATGGCGGCCAGGCCCTCCTCCGATAGGTTGCCCTCAATGATCCCGGCTACGGCCAGCTTGGAGGCCATGAGCTTCATGGCCTTGGCCTGAATGGTGTCGGCGTAGTAGAGCATGTAGACCTCCACCCGGGGCGCGGTCTGGTTGATCCGCCAGGACCGGCGGGCCGCCTGACGCAGGGTGAACAGGTTGTAGCCCATGCTGTAAAAAACCAGGGTGGTAAAGGCATTCAAATCGAGCCCGGTCTCCACGCATCGGGGATTGGTGATGAGCACCTGACAGCCGCTTTTGACCCGCTTCTCCACCCAGGCCTCCCGCTTCTCCGGGGGAACAGTGGGCGATAAGATCTCGGTACGGAACCCCTCGCCGGTGAGCAGCTTCTGAAGTTTCTCCTGGGAGTCGGTCCGGGTCCAGCTGGTGTAGACCATTACCCGCCCGCCGGCGGCGATCTTCTCCCTGACGATCTCCAACACCTTTTCTTCCTTGGGCAGGATGTCGTCAAAACTGGCCTCGCTGCTGGGGTGGGCGATGACATGGCCGTCGATGGGGTGGACGATATCCGGCTGGTCGTAGGGCTGGTCCGGGTAGACGGTGAGCAGGTTCAGATAGGCGGACAGCAGCTTTTGGGCCTCCTTCCGGTCTGACTTCAACACCGCGCGAATATCCCGTTCCATCCCCTTGTACGCGCCGCACACCTTATCCGGCATCTCGACAGGAATGGGGATCTCCTCATAGTCCGGGAGGTCCTTGCCCATGTCGTTCAAGGAGAGGAAGGCGGTGTACTCCAGCAGGAACCGGGAGAACACCAGAGGCGACACCCCAGGCAACTGGCGGGTCTTGGTCTTCCGCTTGCTGGCCCGGCGGTTGGCGTTGTAGGCGGCGTCAGTGGTCTCATAGGTGTTCTCCACCACACCGTACTCCGCGTCAAACCGCTGAGGACTGCGGTAGCTCTTGCCATCCTTGCGCATCAGGCCGGGCACCAGCCGGTACAGCAAACGGAAAATGCCGGAGCTGTATCCGTTGATGAGGGTAGCCGTCATGCCCACGAACTGCTTGCTGACGCCAAAAATCTCCGCCATGGCGTCTCCCTGGCCGCTGTTGTTGTTGTACTCGTGGAGCTCATCCGCGACAAAGCCGTTGATCCGCCCCTTCATCTTCTTTTTGATGTAGGTGCTCACAGGAAAGCGGCGGCAAGCGCCCCTCACTGGGAAACTGCCCTGGGGATCAGCGGCGATCTCCCGCAGCCGCTCCAATACCGTCTCATTTTTCGTGAGAGACAGGTAATTGGCCACGAAGGACTTGCAGACCCAGCCGAAGTCCGGGATCTTGGTCCAGGGGATATTCCTGCCTGGATTGACAGGAGCCCAAAGCATGGAGCCGCACTCCCGGCAGACACGGTTTTTCTTGTGCTCCCGCAGGAAAAAAGGCGGATCAGCGTTGACCAGATACCGGGAACCATCATCGCTGTATTCCATCTGGATGGGCTTACCGCAGTCCGGGCAGAGGAACGCCCTTTTCCGCTTGCTCCAGGAGACGGCGGGGTACCGCATATAGCCGTCCCGGGCCTTCTCCTTGCTGAATACCGCGTAGACATTTTTGTCCCCGGCCTCATACAGGGCATACAGCCGCTCCAGTTCGGTGATGCTCTTGACCACCATGGCGACAGTGTCAGGCAGGGTCTCCCCGATCTCCCGCACCCACTTCTTGGTGATATGGGAGGGGCACATGATCAGGTTGAAGGTTTTGGGGACTCCGGCTTTACGCTGGGAGGCCCATAGGCCATGGAGAGCGCCCAGGGCAGTGGAGCCGATTTTCGTTTTTCCGCTGCCGCACTCGGCAATGATGAGGGCGACGCTCTTCCTGTCCAGCTGCCGCTTGACCGCCTCGGCCACGGCGAGCTGAGCATCGTAGAGGGAATAGCCTGCCTGCTGCTGGATGTAGTCATTGACGGCCAGCACCTCCTCAGACAGCGGCTCGGCAGCCGGGTCAAAGAGAGGGGTGAACTGGTCCCGGATGCGGTCGGCCACGGTGACGCCGAAGGTATTGAGGTAATCCGTGATATTTTTCACGTCCTCAAAGCTGTCTGGCTGGTCCGGGCCGGCGCCGGGAATGGAGATCGCTCCGCACTCCAGGCCTCGCTCCAGAATTTCCACCACATTTTCGTCGTTGGGCCGGAGGTCCAGCACCCAGGCGTCCAGCTTCTCCTTCAGGGAAAAGACTTCCATCGGCCGCAGCTCGCCCCGGTCGATGAGAGCGTCCAGGACGGCGTCCCGGAACTCCGGGATGAGGGGAGCGGCGGTCTTGCGGTCCAGCTCCTCAAAGAGGCGGTCCCAGTCCCCGGCGGGGACGAAGATGTAGCACTTCCTGGGCTGAATGGTCTGCTGCTCGCCGGTCTCCTCTGGGTCTTCCTCGCCGTCCGATGGGTCGGCGGATTGCGGGTCGTCGTCCACCATGAGGGTACCCACGGCGTACTGGCCGTCGTGGGACATCTGCCGCCGGTACTGCTTAGGGATGCTTTTCAGCTGCCTGGTTTTCCCACTCTGGGGTATTTCGATTGTCGCTCCGCCGTAGATGGCGTCCGACATGGCTTTCACCATCTCCGGGTAGCCGCCGAAGCGGACGGCGCTGATCACGCTGTCCTCTCCGCTCCGGTCCAGGATGATGGTGTCCGCGTACACCGCCAGGCGCACAGATTTGCCGGGGTCATAATAGGTCAGCGGGATCAATCTGCTCTGTGACATTTCATTTAACAAGCTCCTTTCCGTTTGAACAAAAAAAGGCCGTGTCCGCCTCTGAAAAGGCAAATACACGGTCGTTCCTGTTCGTTTATTGATTTCAAGGTCTATGCAGTCTGGTACGTTGGGGCGCACTACGCCCCTGGCCGCGTTCCATTCCTCCCTCACTTACTCCGCCCTAAACTTACTCCGCCCTGAAATACACTCCTATTTTATCATCCCAGATTGTCTCTGTATAGGTGAGGTTTTGTCACCTAATTTTGATTTTCATAAGACACAGCGGCGGAATCTGGATGGATGAGAGTGATAGAAAGCCCCTTCCTTCTGGCATAATTCACCGTCTGCATGGTGCCGGAGCGGAGGTTCCGGTCGTTATCATACACCGCCAGCAGACAGTCGGCATGATCCACCAGATACTGGTTTCTCAACCTGTAATTGGTTACAGAGTCATGTTCCGCAGTTCCGGCGATGACTACCTCCGTGCTGTGCTGCCGCAGGACGGACAGCCGGCGGCGGCTCTTGGGGTCCCAGTCCCTATCATGTCCGGCAAAGGGGAGGACAAGGATCAGCTCGATATCGCTGTACTCTGGCTGCTCTTTCAGCTCCAGCAGCAATTCCCCTGACCAGAGGTCTACGCCAAGAGCGCCCCCGTCATAGAAACGGCGGACGCCCTTCTCATAAAGATGAATGAGCTGCACCTTCAGCCGGCGCTTGAGCCGCTTGCAGCCGTTGTTGTTTTCGTTATACTTCCACTTGAACCGGCTAGGCCGGTGGCCGGTGATGGCACAGGCTTTGTATTCCATGATGATTCTCCTTAACAGTGATATGTTAGCATAGCGCCTGATATGGTGTATTGCTACGGATGTTATTATAAACTTGTATGGATTCTATGTCCAGAAATATGGGGTTACACTACTAAATAGAGGTGGTGTAATGCTGTGCCAAGGACATTGAAGGATATCAACGTAGAGGTGGGGACCCGTATCAAGGAGAAACGGCTGGCCCAGAAGCTGACCCGAGAGGAACTGGCGCGGCTGTCCGGCTACACCGCCAACTTCATCCAGGAGGTGGAGCGCGGCCGCTCCGGACTGTCCTCTGAGTCCATCCGGGCGCTGTCCATGGCGCTCAAGGTCTCTGCGGACAGTCTGCTGTTTGGCGATGCGCCGGAGGAATTTTTCTACATTTCGCAGAAGTTGAAAGCAGTCCCGCCTCAGAAGCGGGAGCATATTCTCAAAATTATTGAAGAGGCCATTGCCTGTTCACAATGATAAACTCCCCTATGTCAAGCGACACAGGAGAGTCACAGATGAGAACTAAGGCAGCAGGCCATGACAAAAAGCCCGATGCCCTGTTTGCAGTCCTCATAATCCAATGCAGGATAAGCAGTCTGTGTAAGAGCGCAGGAAATAATTTGGGCAGCGGTATCAATCACTTGATACCTAAATTGATATATAGATAAATTTGTTGTGTATACAGCAGTTTTTGGAGAACAATTGCAACAGTACATTGTGTTTTCTCAACGAAGGCGGTATAATAGTCGAAAGGTCATTGGGCCGGGGCAATTCCTGCTGACCTCAGCCCGGAAAGGTGGAACAGACTATGAAAATCAGCTACAAACCGCTCTGGAAAACACTGATTGACAAGAATCTGACCAAGAAAGATTTACGGCTCCAAGCGCATTTGACTACAAATCACATCGCCAATATAGGCAAAGGGGAGCATATCTTCATGCAGACCCTTATCAAGATTTGTGAAACGCTGGACTGCGATATTCCCGATGTGATTGTGCTGGTGCCGGGCGATGACCAGTAAGGGAGAAAGTGCAGCATAATAGAAAGCGTAATAAACATGGGTCTTGCCAGGCTGTGTTTTGCCTGCTGAAGATAAAGATATGGAATAATACGAATAATGCTAAAAAAACTATTGACAAGTCCAAAAAAATCCTTTATAATCCTTTCGTAAAATTTTGAGTGGACTTTTCCGGATTGATACGCCATCTTTTTGCCACACAGTTATCAGTTTGATAACTGTGTGGCTTTTTGCTGTCATAATTCAGGAAATGTTTATAAAATTTGGGGGGATATATGCTGGATGAAAATAAAGTGGCAGTTATGCCTGTTGAAAAGCTGGTTATTGAAATGTCATTACGGCCACTATTTTCTATGTTTCTTCAATATTATAAGTACACATTTTTATATTCGTAAATTAAGGGAGGAATTAAAATGGACGAAAAATTTATGAAAGAAAAACCTGTATTGCCGTTAATCTTATCAATGTCACTTCCTATGGTACTCTCAATGTTGGTAAATTCTTTATATAACATTGTAGATAGCTTTTTTGTAGCCCAAATTAGTGAGGACGCTATGACAGCATTGTCATTAGTCTTTCCTGTTCAGAATTTTATCAATGCTGTTGCTATTGGCTTCGCCATAGGAATTAACGCAGCAATAGCTTTTTATTTGGGGAGAGAAGAATATTCAAGGGCAAATATGGCAGCTACACAAGGCATGGTATTTGCTGTTATACATAGTGTAGTTATTACAGTTTGTGCGATTTCTATTATTCCCACTTTTTTGAGAGTATTTACATCATCAGAACCCGTTATTGATTTCGGTATTCGATATTCTGTTATAGCCTTTTCTTTTACTTTTATCATTATTCTAGGCGGAACATTTGAAAAAATATTCCAAGCCGTAGGTAATATGAAAGTAACTATGATAAGTATGATATGTGGGTGTATCGCAAATATTATCTTAGACCCAGTGCTTATTTTTGGGATTGGTTTTTTCCCTGCAATGGGAATAGAGGGAGCAGCATTGGCAACCGGCATTGGACAGACAATAACGCTTGCTATCTATTTAGTTGTCTACTTTGTGCGCCCTATTCGTATTCGCATTAGCAGACAATTTCTTACTTTTGATAAAAACACCGTATTCAAACTGTATTTTGTTGGTATACCCGCAACCTTAAATCTGGCTTTGCCATCTGTTCTAATTTCAGCACTTAATTCCATTCTGTCCTTATATTCAGAGGTATATATTTTAGTTTTGGGAATTTATTACAAATTACAGACTTTCCTATACCTTCCTGCTAATGGTATCATTCAAGGAATGCGCCCTTTAATTGGTTATAATTATGGAGCTGGCGAACAAAAGCGTGTTAAGGAAATTTATAATATTGTTCTTTGCATGAGTAGCGTGATTATGGTTTTAGGCACTATTATTTGTTTGCTCATTCCCGGTCAACTAATAAATCTGTTTACTCATGTGCCGGAAACAATTCATACTGGGAAAATTGCACTCCGTGTTATTAGTGCAGGCTTTCTTGTTTCGGCTATTTCTGTAACTTCATCAGGTGCGTTAGAGGGATTAGGAAAGGGTATGCCTTCATTAATTATCTCTCTATGCCGTTATATTATCATTATCATTCCGTCCGCATTTTTGTTTAGCAAACTTTTTGGTGCAGTCGGCGTATGGAATGCTTTTTGGGTGGCTGAATTTATTACAGCAATTATTTCATTTTTTATTTTTCACGGTACAATAAAATATACACGCAAAGCCCGAACAGTTAAAGGACGTTGACGGGGAGCTACTACTCCATTGCGGTAGATTACAAATTAAAGGGATAATACATGTGATAAAACGGCCCCACAGCGCAAAAGTGAAACGCTGTGGGGCCATATCATTACCACTTACTCACGATCTTGCCGTACATCTGGCGCTTCTTTTCCTCAAAACGCTGGACCAGGACGATCACGGTGTCGCCCACCATGAAATCAGAATCCTCGTGCTGGTAGGAATAGCTGCACATACAGACGGTGCCGTCGGGCAGATTGCAGAACACACCTCCGCCGTACTTCCCGGCGATGGTGGCGTACCGGCGGCTGCCCACGGGGTGGCGCTGCTCCGCGCCGTCAAAGGGGTTGGACTGGGTGGCCTTCACCGAAATCTGGAGACTGTCCTTCTCCGGGTCAAAGCCGGTGACAACACAGTCCAGCTCCTCGCCGGGGTGGTACTCCTCCCGCAGGTCAGGGATGGCGGTGTACCGCAACTCTCGCTGGGTCAGATTGATGTCATGGCCGTAGCACTCCACCAGGCACCGCCGGGGCCCCACCGACAGCACCCGGCACTTGACCTGGGCGCCGGTTCGGTTCAGGCCGGGACGGTGGGCGAAGAAATACCGCTGGGACCGGGCGGCCATGCGCCGGGAGGCCACCGCCACGCCGTTCTCCCTGTCCACCTTGATGATGATGAAGTCGATGGTCGCCCCCACCATGTTCTGGAGCACGAAGTCGGGCCGGGCCTGCTCCTGCTCCCACATCTCGGTGTCGGGGATGACCACCCGCACCCGGAAGGGCACCACGATGGCGCAGTACATGGTCTTTTTCTCCATCGCTCCGGTCTCTTTGTTTCGGACGCTGATGTGGAGGGGGTCCACGCCGATGATGGTGCCAGTGAGGGCGCTGCGGCCTCGGTAAGAGGCGTAGATGGAGTTCCACTCCTGGCGCTCCTCCGCCGTCAGGCCACGGTCCAGGGCGTTGAAGTCCAGGCCGTAGAAGCTCTGCCGGTCGCTCTTCTGGGGCGGGACCGGCTCCGGGTCGGGCGGTGGGGACGACGGGGAACTGGGCTCCATCCAGAAGGGCCTCATGACGGAGGGTTCCTCCGGGACATCCGCAGACTCCTCCGAGGACGGCTCAGGCGGGTTATCCGTTCCCTCTCCCTGCTCAATCTCCAAGCCCTCCACAGAGGTCGTGTCCGTGTCCTGGGGCGGCGACTCAGGCAGAGTGACCTCCTCGCCGTCAGCGTGCGGAGTCGCGTCCTCCTGGGGGACATCAGCGGGCGGCTGGTCCAAGCTCTCCACGACCTCCTCCGGGACCTGGGGCTCCAGCTCCATGTCATTGACCTGCTCGGGTTCCTCGGGAACAACTTTCTTTCTAGGCATAACTTTTTCCTCCTGAAAATGTATTTTTTACGGCCCATTGGAGCCATAAAAGCAATGTGAGCCGTCCGACTGCCGGGCGGCAAAAAAGTGCTTGGGCGGCAAGGCCAGTCCCTCCGGAGGCGTGCCGCTGTCGCTGATCCAGACAATGCGCTCCGACCGCTCCCGCTGGATGAGCCGGGGATCGGAGACATGGGACAGCCTGGCCACGGAGAACAGCTTCAGCTTGTCCCCACCCAGACCGAAGCGGAGCAGCCGGGGGCTGTCCACCTTCACGATGAAGTCCTGGGGTGCGCCCTCGCTCAGCTCCAGCATGACGTCGATGGCCTCCAGCCGAAGGGTGTCGGGCTGGCCCCGGGCCAGGTAGACAAAGCCGCCGTCCAAGTGGAAGTCCCCCAACCCGGAGCGGAGCTGCCGCAGCATGGCAGTCATACGGGCATCGCCGATTTCAAAGTCTGGGCGCTGAAATTTCCCCCGCACTAGGGCTTGGAGCTGACTGGTTCTGACACAGCCCAGCTTGCGCAGGACCTCCAGGATGTATTTCTGCTGATTGGACAAAAGCACAGTTACCACCTCCCCGGCGGGGCGCTCATGCGGTTAAGCTCCGGATCCACCAGCAGGTCGCTCTCGCTTTCAGCGATGCAGTTGAAGATGGTCGCCATGGTGTAGGCGGTGGAGTTCTTGACCTCCCGGTCCAGGTTGGCCCGCAGCTTGCGCTCCGCGTCCCGCAGGATCATCCCATCCAGCAGCTTCAGCCTGGCCCGCACACGCTTCTGAGGCAGGGTGGCCCCGCCCACACGGAAGTGATCCAGGTAGAAAAGCCGCTCTATGGCGTTTTCAAACACCCGGGCCACCTCCGGAGAGAAACACGAAAGCTCACAGGCGTCCAAAATGCCCATGAGCTCTCCCTCATCGTCTGTCTGTCCGCCCGCGCCTCCTGCGCTGACTGGCTGACTGACATCAGTATAGCTGGAATCAATATGACTGAGATTATTATAACTTGACCGCTGTTTTGGCGGTTCTGCAACCGTCATTCCGGCGGTTCTTGAAACGTCAGATTGGCGGTTCTGGACTGGCGGTTTTGGCGGTTCTTCTGCACCCGCACTGTAATCGGCGGTTGGCTGACCCGTCAAATCGGCGGTTCTTGAACCGTCATAGTCAGGCTCCTCCGGGACGAAGGGGGCGCAGGTATAGCTGGGATCGTCCTGGGGCTGAACGTGAGCCAGATAAATCTGATTGGCGTCACCTCGGCCACACCGCTTCTCCCAGATCAGGTTGAGCGAGGCCAAGGTCTGAAAGGCCGCCGTCACCCGCTTTTCTCCCACCCGCAGCTCCCGGGCCAACTCCTTCCGGGGGAAGATGACAAAGACCTCGCCGTAGTCGTTGACCCAGCCGTTCCTGCGGGAGAGCTGGAAGCGGTTGAGCAGGAAGGTGTAAGTCACCTTGGCGTCCAGGCTCATGTCCGCATACCGGGGATCAGAGAACAGCCAACGGGGCATCTGCATGTGGTATATGGTTTGCACGTCCCCCTGCTTCATCAGGGAGAAGCTGGGGCGTTCTTTCATCTGTGCGGCCCTCATTCGGGGTCACCTCCTGTTTTTCTTGAAGTGGATTATTGTATGTGATAAAATCAAAATGACAAAATCGCGGTTTGGAGGGATATCAAGTGCAACGAACATATTTTATGAAAACTAATAGAATTGGCTTCTCCAAGTGGAGATCGGAAGATATTGAGTTGGCAAGAAATCTGTGGGGAAATCCGAATGTGACAAAGTTTATTTGTGCTAGTGGCCGTTTCATAGAGGAAGATATTGAAAGCCGTTTGGAAATGGAAATTGCAAATGAAAGCAAGTATCAAGTACAATACTGGCCAATTTTTGATTTGGATTCTAATGACTTGATCGGCTGCTGTGGATTAAGACCGTACAAAGAAAAACAATACGAGATAGGGTTTCACCTGCTACCGAAGTTCTGGGGAAAAGGATATGCGACAGAGGCGGGTCGCACTGTAATTAAGTATGCTTTTCATTATCTTTCAGCGCTGCTAGTAACGGTAGGCGGTTGGCCCTCTCGACAGAGGGCAGCTTCTTTGCCCTCTGATCTCACGAAAGGGGGGCTTGCCCAATGGTCACATACAGTGAACTGTTCCAGTACTCACTTGTCATCATCGGCATTATCGGCCTCTTTATTGCGGCCAATAAAAAGAAGTAACCGCCCTCGGTTCCCCAACCCGGCGGTTACTTCAATCGTCTAACTAGGGGGCCACCCGCTTACCGGCAGCGCCCTTTCTATTCTCAGTATAACCGCATATCTTGATTTTGTCAATGCCCTGGGCCGTCCTGGCCTGGGGCATTTTATGCCGTGTCCCCGTGTCCGCTACTTACACCGTCTATCATGGCAGCAGTGAGCCGGTCATGATGGCGGCGGAGTATGCCGACATTCCTGCCGACGCCATAGCCCGGTATCTGGTGGAGCGGTGCGGGGTGGACGCCATTTTCGGGGGTGACAGCCATTGAGGGACAACATTTCATTCCTTGTTGAGCATGGCGTTCCCCTGGAGGAGATTCAAAGCCTGTTGGCGGATGGGCATTCTCTGGAGGAGATTACCGTCAACGCCCGCCGCATGGTGGAGCGTGGGGAATCTCTTTCCACTCGGAAACAGGCGGAGCCAGAGAGGCGGGTCAGTGTTGAAAGTGTCAATACCGCCCTCCGGGAGCTGGGCGTCACCCCAAATGCCATTGACGGGTGCCTGAGCTGCATCGCAGACCAGAACCGGTACAACCCGGTCAAAACATATCTGACCGGCGGCACCTGGGACGGTGAGGATCGTTTCCCGGAGATTTTCCGGATTTTGGGCGTCACCAACTTCAAGCACCAAACCTACATAGCGAAGTGGTTTTGCCAGTGTGTGGCGCTCGGGCTCAATCGAGAGGACAATCCCATTGGAGTCGATGGTGTTCTTGTCCTGCAAGGCCCCCAGGGGCTTGCCAAGACCTCTTTCTTCCGTATCATGTCTCCCTTCCCCCGCTGGTTTGTGGAGGGCGCTGTGGTGGATATGGGGAGTAAAGACAGCCTGATAACCGCCCTCAGCGGCTGGATCACGGAGCTGGGAAAGCTGGACAGCACTTTGAAAAAAGAGCAAATGAGCCTGAACGCCTTAGTTCAACCTGCTATGATCTCAAGCAAATCAGGACAGATATTAAGGGCTTCTTCGAGGATCAATTAGGTTACAACATTTTGCTTTCCGAATATTCTACATTTCCTTTGGACCCCAATATTGGCACATTGAACAACTGTCTACGAGTGGTTGATGAGCGGGCTGATATATTTGTTTTGGTTGTAGGGTGTCGCTATGGTAGCGTAACTGATGCAGCACGGACTCCTGGGTCTTGGGCTTCAGCGCGGACATTTCCGCCGCAACGGAAATGGTGAGCTTGCCCTCCGGGTTAAACCGCGCCAGCACCGGGTCTTTGATGCCTACCAGCTTCACGGAGTTCAAAAGCTCCTTGAAATTCTCGCTCTCGGTGTCCACAGAGAAGTTATTGAAAACGGATTTCTCCAAACAGGCCGGATGGAGGGTGATAAAATAGGTTTATCCAAAGGATCAAACAGATCACCCGGCTGACCAGGCTGATTCCTGAGATTGTCTACGGATTTATTGATAAAATCGTAGTATCCAAGCCCGATAAGGTGGATGGCAAGCGGTATCAGCGGATGGACATCCACTACAACACCGTCGGCCTATGGGTAGCATCCGGCCTGGAGGAACTGGACCGGGAATACCTGATCTACTACAGAGTCATGCAGAAACGCAGGAAAAAGACAGCGTAGCCGCAGCTACGCCATCCAAATAGAGTAAAATTGTACTTGTTAAGCTGCCCACGGGGAGCACTTCTTAATGGAGCACTCCCTGTGGGCAGTCCGATTTATTTATGGGCTCATTCAACTGCGGCGGCTATACACCGATGGATACTCCCCGCCCCAGACAATTTTACGGTATTGTTCCGGGTCGGTGTCCCCCTCGGTAGAGAACATGAGGACCCGACTGGTTTGGTTCAGTTCCAAGGCCTGGCACAGTTCCTGATAGGAACCGTCCTCCATAAGGGTGGAGATCAGGCCCATACCTACCGCTCCGGACTCGCCGGAGGTCATTGCGGTATCCCCCTTCACCGGTGCGGCCAGCATCCGTATTCCCTTGGCGCTCACCCAGTCGGGACAGGAGACAAAAGCGTCTGCATAGTCCCGGAGGATATCCCAGGAGATGGTGTTAGGCTCACCGCAGGCCAGGCCGGCCATGATGGTCCGCAGGTCGCCCCCTACCATCCGGGGCTTGCCGTCCCCGACCAGAGCTCCCTGGTAGTGGCAGTCCGCAGCCTGGGCCTCCATAACGATGAATTTGGGCGGATTGTCGGGGTACAGATTGACAAAGTATCCCACCACAGCCCCGGCCAGGGAGCCTACACCCGCCTGAACGAACACATGAGTGGGCTTCTCACCCAGCTGCTCAGCGGCCTCCCCCACCATGGTCCCATAGCCCTGCATGATCCAGGAGGGAATTTCCTCATAGCCCTCCCAGGCGGTGTCCTGTACCACCACGCCGTGTTCCGTCTGGGCGGCCTCGGCGGCGGCCATGCGGACGCAGTCGTCGTAGTTGACCTCCTCAATGGTCACCTGAGCGCCCTCCTTGGCGATATTATCAAAGCGGCTTTTGGCGCTGCCCTTGGGCATGTGGATCACCGCCTTCTGCCCCAGCTTGCTGGCCGCCCAGGCCACTCCCCGGCCATGGTTGCCATCGGTGGCGGTGAAGAAGGTGGCCTGGCCGAAGTCCCGGCGGAAATCCGGGCTGGTCAGGTAGCTGTAGCTCAGCTCTGACACATCCTTTCCCAGCTCCCCGGCGATGTACCGGGCTATGGCGAAGGAACCGCCCAGCACCTTAAAGGCGTTTAGGCCGAAGCGGAAGCTCTCATCTTTGACGTACAGACCGCCCAGGCCCAGATGCCGGGCCATTTGCGGCAGTCCGGTCAGCGGTGTGACCGTATACTGAGGAAAACTCCGGTGAAACGCCCGGGCCTTTGCCACATGCTCTTGTGACATCACGCTCACCCACCGGCCGTCACCTTTTGGCATTTGATTCAGAGTCCATCTGATTGCTTCCATCTGCAACTCCTCCATTTCCTCGCAATAATTTCAAAGTGAATGTTGGTTATGGATTGCCCTGGGCAGACCTGGCCGCCTTTTTCAGGTCTGGATTGGCCTGTGTACACATGTTGTGGTATTGAAAATATACCCGGCTGTATTCGTCATCAAAAAATTTTGAGATGATCTGAATGTGTTGAATCATGGCCTGATTTGCGGCCTCTCCGTCATTTGCGGCGATTGCGTCCACAATCGCGCTGTGCTCCCGAAAGGACTGCTCCGCCCGGTTTGGCAGCGAGGTGATTGCCATATGATAAGGGGAGGTAATCATATAGATCCGCAGAACAAAATCGGCCAGAAAATGGTTTTGCGCAACATGCATGATCTGGTCATGGAGCTGGGTGCTGAGCATGGAGTAGGAGCTCACATTGCCGTCCTGCAACGCCAGCCGCATTTGATCCAATATTCCATACAGGCATGCCGCATCCTCCGGGGCGCATTTTTTTGCCGCCATAAAGGCGGTAAGCCCCTCATTAATCTGACGGATGTGGAGCAGCTCCCTTAACTCTTCAAAGCTCAGCTGATGGACCGTTGCGCCGCGGTTTGTCTCATGCTTTACCAGGCCTGCGGCGGACAGCCGCTCGATTGCCAATCTTGCAGGGGTGCGGCTTACGCCGAATTGGGCCGCGATCTGTGCCTCCACCAGCCGGTGCCCCGGTGGAAGCTCACCTAAGATAATTTGCCGCTGCAATTCATTAAAAATCTTTTCTACCTCACTGGAAGCCCGCACATTGGACATAGAACCTCTCCCTTTGAGTAAAAATAGAGTTATACTTTTTTATCATAACATGAAACGGTCGGAAAGGCAAATCCAGCCGGGATTGGCATGTTGACCAAAAAATGAACGAGTTTGATGTATAATATGTCGATATTTTTGTTTTTCCTTGACAACCGCGCAGGAGTGTGATATTTTAAATTCATAAATTGCATGCAATTTTGTATGATTTTAGTATGCAATATAGAACCAGGCACTATGCAAACCGCAATGGATGAAGGAGGCACATTTATGACCGCACAAGAATATGGCCGCCCAAACAAACTCTTTACCCCCGGACCGGTCAACATTCCAAACCGGGTCTCATTGGCATCAATTCAAGCATGCTACCACCATCGGGTAGATGAATTTGCCCAAATTCTGACCGAGACCCTGGAACTGATGAAGCCTGTTTTTGGCACACAGCGCCAGGTATACCCGGTCCACACCACCGGACGGGGAGCAATGGAAGGGGTTATCAACAATATTCTGACGCCGGAGGACAAGGCTATTGCCATCTGTAACGGCAGTTTTGGGGCTATGGCGGCCAAAATGATGGAACGCAACCACATCCCCTGCGTCCGCTGCTGGGAGGGCTGGAGCGACAACGTGGACCTGGAGGAGTTGGAGCGGCTGATCCGCCTGCACAAGGCCACCGCCATCACTGTAGTCCATAACGATACCTCCAACGGCCTGGTCAACCCCATCTGGGAGATTGGAAAGCTGGCCAGAAGGTATGACCTGATGTTGATTGTAGACTGTGTCAGCGCGGCGGGGTGCGCCCCCTTCCAATTTGACGAGTGGGGTGTGGACGCCGTTGTGACCGCCTCCCAAAAGGGATTGATGTCCCCGGCCGGGATGAGCTTTTGTGTGCTGAGCGAAAAGGCGGAAAGAGCCTGCGCCGCTATAGAGTCCCATGACTTCTATATCGACTTTAAAAGCATCAGAAAAAATCTGGAGAAAAACGGCCAGACCCCCGGTTCCACTCCAGTCAGTCTGGTGCTGGCGGTCCATGAGGCTGTGAAAATGATACAGGAAGAGGGGGTGGAACAGGTCTTTGCCCGGCACCACGATCTGGCCCGCCGGACCAGGGCTGCACTGGAGGCCATGGGCTTTCAGCTGTTTCCAAAGAACTGTGCCTTCCGCAGCGACTCTCTGACGGTAGCGGCGCCCCCTGACGGCCTGGATGCCAGCGCGCTGGTGGCCCATATGCGGAAGCGGTATCATATTCAAATCGGTGGCGGCCTGGGTGAACAGGCGGGAAAGACCATCCGAATTGCCCACATGGGCTATTGTTACATGGAGGACATGCTCCAGTGCATCGCGGTTTTGGAGGCCGCCATGGCGGACTTGGGCTGGAAGGAAGCGCCCGGAGCCGGACTGAGCGCATTCCTGGCCGGAGAGGACAGCTGAAATGCTGAGTTGGAAGGATGTACAACAGGCGCGGGAGCGCATTCGGCCCTTTGCAGTCCGGACCCCGCTGCTCCGTGCGCCGGCTTTGGATGCCTGGCTGGGCTGTCAGGT
The DNA here is from genome assembly GCF_943192995.1 of Flintibacter muris. GTDB lineage: Bacteria > Bacillota > Clostridia > Oscillospirales > Oscillospiraceae > Lawsonibacter > Lawsonibacter muris. The sequence goes on along the minus strand of NZ_CALPCP010000012.1, from coordinate 17,080 downwards.
CTATTTAAAGCCGGAAATGCTGCAGCGGACGGGCTCTTTTAAGGTGCGGGGGGCCTCCAGCCGCATGACCTTGCTCACGGAAGAGGAGCGGGGCAGAGGTGTGGTCACCGCCTCTTCCGGGAACCACGCCAAAGCGGTGGCCTATGTGGCCCAATGTCTGGGCATTGACGCGACAGTCATCATGCCTGAAAACCCCAATCCCGCCAAGCTGGAGGGCATCCGCAAACTGGGGGCCAAGGTTCTCTTCTGCGGAACCCAAACCGGGGAGCGTACCGCAAAAGCCAGGCAACTGGCCAAAGAGGAGGGCTATGTGCTGGTCCACTCCCACGCCGACTTCTATGTTCTGGCCGGACAGGGGACCATTGCCCTGGAGGTTTTGGAGGATGAGCCGGAGCTGACCGCCATCGTCACCCCGGTAGGGGGCGGCGGATTGATCTCCGGCACAGCTACGGCGGCCAAGGCCATTCAGCCATCCATCCGGGTATTCGGCGCAGAACCGGCTCAGGCTCCCCGCTATGCCAAAAGCCTGGAAGCGGGAAAAGCCCTCACCATCCAGACCGGGTACACCATCGCGGACGGCACCTGGTGCAGCCATGCGGACGCCGGTAATTTTGAGCTGATCCGCCAGCGGGTGGACGGCCTGTTTCAAGCGGAGGAGACATCCATTCAAAGTGCCGTAGCCCTCTGCGTGGCCGAGGCCAAGCTGGTGGCCGAACCCTCCTCAGTTTTGGGGATTGCGGCGGCTATGGAGGGCAAGCTTCCAGTCCGGCCTGAGGACAAGGTCTGCTTTGTCCTTACCGGCGGAAACAACGATCTGGCCGTGCTGGAGCGCGCGCTCCGCTGCGGAACTGGTTTTCAGGAGGGATGACAGATGGGAAAGACCAGCGCAGAGAAGATTTTTTCCCGGAAAACGGGCGCCGATGTGAAAGCCGGGGATGTGATTATGGCGCAGGTGGACGCCGCCATGTCTAACGACGCCTCCGGCCCCCTCACCATTGAGATTTTTCACAAGATGAAGGCCAGCCATGTCCCCTATCCGGAGCGGATCGCCTTTATTCTGGACCACTATGTCCCCTGTCCGGACAGTAAAGTGGCCAAACTCCAGCAAAGTGTATTTGATTTCAGTGAACAGTATGGCATCCCAGTGTGCAGAGGGGGAGAGGGGATCGCCCATCAGGTATTTGATGAGCGGGGCTATGTCCAGCCGGGCCGGCTGATTGTGGGCGGCGACTCCCACAGTACTACCTATGGCTACCTGAACTGCCTTGGAATTGGAATCGGCTCCTCTGACATGGCCATGGTATTCCAGAGCGGTGAGCTGTGGTTTAAAGTTCCGGAGACCATACGCATCGACTTCACCGGCAGGCCCGCACAGATGGTCGGCGGAAAAGAGGCGGCGCTGTGGCTGATCCGGCAGCTGGGGGCCAATGGCGGAAATTACAAGGCGATTGAGTTCGGCGGAGCAGGGCTGGCTCACCTCACAATGGACGACAGAAAGACCATCTGCAATATGATGGCGGAGTGCTGTGCCAAGTGTGCCATTATGCCCTTTGACCAGGCGGCGGAGCAGTATTGCCGGGAGAGAGGGCTGTGTACCGATGGAGCTGTGTTTCCGGATGACGATGCGCACTACTGCCAGCGGCTTACTGTGGATCTGTCCCAGGTAGGGCACATTGTCGCCTGCCCCCACGGGGTGGCCAACGGGGTGGAGCTGTCTGAGCTGGCGGGCAGACCGGTGGATATGGTGATGCTGGGCACCTGCACCAACGGCCGGCTGGAGGACTTTCGCAATGTGCACCGGCTTTTGAAGCAGGTTCCGGGGCAATTTCAGGTGGAAACCCTGGTTGTGCCCGCCTCCCGCGCTGTATACCTGGCTATGACAGAGGAGGGGATTACAGCGCAGCTGCTGTCCCGGGGAGCTGCCATCCTCCCGCCCGGCTGCGGACCCTGCTGCGGCAGCAGTCCCGGCGTTCCCAGAGACGGATTTACTGTGTTGTCCACCGCAAACCGAAATTTTTTGGGCCGTATGGGCAATACCGCTGCCAACATCTATCTGGGGTCCCCTGTGGTCGCCGCGGCAGCGGCGCTGACCGGCAAATTTACTGATCCAAAGGAGTTGATAAGCTGTGACTCAATTTGAAGGGACCGCCTTTTGCTTTGGTGACGATATCAACACAGACTATATCATCTCCTCCCGCCGCAAACGGGACACTTTGGATGTTGAGATTTTAAAGCAGTATCTGATGGAAGATATTCGCCCCGGATTTTCCCGGGAGCTGCACGGCACTTCCATCCTGGTTGCCGGAGAAAACTTTGGATGCGGCTCCGCCATGGAGGTGGCGGCTCAGGTGGTTCGGGGCAGTCAGATCCCGGTAATCCTGGCCAAGTCCTTTGCCCGCAGTTACTACCGCAACGCTGTCAACAACGGAATTCTCATTGTGGAGCTGGATACCAGCTCCATCCGAGAGGGGGACAGGCTTCGGGTCACTGTGGATGAACAGGGCATTTTGACGCAGGACCTGGACACGGGACTGGCGGTCCGATGCCCTGGCCTTCGCAGAGAGCTGGAGGAGATTATCCTCAGCGGCGGGCTGATTGAATATGTCCGGCAAAAAAACAAAAAGGAGGGTTGTTGACTGTGGAAGAGAAAAAGGTCAGCCGTCAAAGTCTGCGAAAGGCGTTGACCGGCCCCTCGCAGAAGGCGGCTGCTGCGGTGGGAATTGTCTGGATGCTGTATCAAATTCTGATTGCCGCACAGATGATCTATATGGTGCCTCACAAGGTGCGCATTGTCCATTTGGGGTTTGCCCTGGTGATGATTTTTCTGCTGACCCCTGTACTGCGCAGGTGCCGGCAGGACCGGATCGGAATATTTGACTGGCTGCTGGCTGCGGTAGCCGCGGGCGTATTTATTGGGATGTTTGTACGGTACGACTCCCTGATTAAAATGGGAGGCCGCTGTGCCGATATTGACGTGGTGCTGGGCATTCTGGTTCTGATTCTCATGTATGAGGGGGCCCGAAGGGTGGTCAGCCCGGGGTTGAGTGTGCTGTCGCTGATTGTGCTGGCCTATGCCTTTTTTGGGCAGCACCTTTCCGGCATGCTGGCCACTACCGGCTACAGCCTGAAACGGCTCATCAACCACCTTGTCCTGGGGGGCGAAGGGGTATTCGGCTTTGCTCTGGGGGTGTCGGCGGAGACAATCGTGGTCTTTGTCATCTTTGGAGCCATCCTTCAAGAAGTAGGCATCTCTGACTATTTCTATGACCTGGCCAACGCCATCGCCGGCAGTTCCCGGGGCGGTCCCGCCAAGGTTGCGGTTATTTCCAGCAGTCTGATGGGCATGGTCAGCGGCGAGACCTCTGCCAATGTGGCCACCACCGGCGCGTTTACCATTCCGCTGATGAAGCGGGTGGGTTACGACAGCAACTTTTCCGGCGCGGTGGAGTGCGCCGCCTCAGCGGGCGGACAGATTCTCCCGCCTGTGATGGGAGCCACCGCTTTTATGCTTGCCGATACCCTGGGGATTCCCTACATCCAGTTGGCAGTAGCGGCCATCCTCCCGGCGGTATTGTACTATGTCAGTGTATTTTCCACCGTTCACTTCCGGGCGGTCCGCCTGAATCTGAGCAGCAGCGGTGATGACAAAAAGGCCTGGATCGACTTGCTGAAGCGCTCCTACCTTCTGCTGCCCATGGTGGGAATTGTGGTCCTGCTTGTGATGAATTACACCCCCACCTTCGCGGCCTTCTGGGGCGGCATTGTAACAGCACTGGCGCTGTCTATGCTGCGGAAAGAGACCCGCCTGAACCTGGACAAGCTGGCCCGCATCCTCTACACCGCCGCCAGAACGGCCATGACTTTGGGCACCGCCACCGCCGTGGTAGGTATCGTGGTGGGCACCTTCTCCCTTACGGGAATTACGATGACCATTGCCCGTATTATTTTTCAGATTACAGGCGGAATCAAACTGTTTACTTTGTTTATGACCATGCTGGTGGCTATGGTCCTGGGCATGGGACTGCCCACCTCTGCCGCCTATGTGCTGGCCAGCATCAGTGCCGCACCGGCCCTCACCCTTGTGGGGATCAGCGATTTGTATGCCCACCTGTTTGTATTTTACTACGGCTGTATGTCTACCATTACGCCTCCGGTAGCCACCGGGGCCTATACCGCCGCCGGCCTTTCCGGAGGAAATCCCAACAAAATCGGTTTTCTTTCCATGCGGCTGGCCGTAGCCGGATTTATCGTTCCGTTTGTTTTCATCTACACCCCCGATTTGCTGCTGACAGGGGATGTAAATGTGGCCGCCACACTGTTCGGCTTCTTTGTAACGGGAGTGGGGCTGGTATTCCTGTGCGCCGCTATTGAAGGGGCCATGTTCAAGCCTGTGGGGCCCGGACTGCGCGCGGCCTTTGCTGTGATTGCACTGCTGTTAATCTGGCCCAATGTAGTTGTCTCTCTGATCGGTCTGGCTCTGGCCGCGGCCGTAACCGCGGTTGTGGCTGTGGCCGTTCATAGCAAAAAAACTGCGAGTCCTTAAATTTTACAATATCGGAGGAAAAAAACATGAAAAAAATCACCGCACTGCTGCTGTCTTTCGCCCTGTCCCTAAGCCTGGCCTCCTGTGGAGGCAGTCCCGCACCGGGCAGCGCCTCAACGCCTTCCGGCAGCCAGACTCAGCAGCCCGTCCAGCCCACCTCAGGCAGGACGCTGAGCCTGGGAACTGCCAGTCTGGGCGGCAACTTCTTCACAATGGGAGCCGCCGCCGCATCAGTTATTATGGACGGTACCGGTCTGGCGGTTACCGCGCAGGCCACTGGCGGCAGCGTGTATAACGTCGGCGCCGTGAACGACGGCGAGCTGGACATCGGCATGGCCCAGGCCAGCGCCGTGGCCTCCGGCATCAACGGAAGCGACAGCTTTGAAGGAGCCGCCACTGCGGACGTACGCACACTGTTTAATTACAGCGCCACTCCAGTGCACATTCTGGTTCGCAAGGGCCTGAACGCCAAGGACATCACCGACCTGACAGGCGCGAAATTTGAATGCCTGGCCCCGGGGGACGGCGTGGAACTGGCAACCATGAAGCTACTGCCTATGCTGGGCATCCCGCTGGATGATGTGAAGCTGGAGTACAGCGGCAGCCGTGTCCAGGCCTCCTCCCGGATGAAGACCGGCCAGGTGGACGCCATTCTGGACGCCACCGGTCTGGGCGCTTCCTGGATTGCCGACATCTATGGCGACGGGTCCGACTGGGTACTGCTGAGCCTGACTGACGAGCAGGTCAGCACAATTACAGAAGGCTCTCCCGAGTACTCCCGCATGGTGATTCCGGCGGAGACCTACTCCGGCCAAACTGGTGAAGCTGTTACAGTAGGTCTGTGGACCACCGTGTTCTGCAATGCCAGCATGGACGACGATACCGCCTATGGCATTGTAAAGTCTATTATGGAGGGCAAGGAGAGTCTGGTAAAAGCTCACAGCTTCTTTACGGACCTGGACCCCGCCAACGTGGTGGATGCGTGCATCGCTCCGCTCCACCCCGGCGCGGAGAAATATTATAAGGAAGTCGGGGTACTGTAAGTAAAACGCTTTATTGCGGGAGCGCGTACTGAAAAACGCGCTCCCGGCACTACTTCAATTTTGAGAGGAAATCAACATGAACAAAACATTTGTTGGCCGAATTGGATTTCGCTATACACAGGAGATTCGCCGTCCGGAGCCCAAGTGGGCAAAAAAACTTTTAGATTACTCAACCTGCAACATCTCAGACGGGATGGATAAGCTGTATACTATGGACTGCGGTATCCGCCAGATGTTTCCCAGTTCCAGGTTTGCCGGTCCTGCCGTTACGGTAAAGGTGCGGTCAGGAGACAATTTTATGCTCCACAAGGCCATTTCTATGGTCCAGCCGGGGGATGTTCTGGTTGTGGAGACACAGGGCTGCAACGCCTACGCCGTATGCGGCGACCTGATGGTGAGCTGTATGGCCAAGCTGGAGGTGGCTGGCCTTGTGGTAGACGGTACGGTGCGGGACATTGAGACCCTTCGGGAAATCGGCATGCCTGTGTTTGCCCGGGGAACTGTGTGCGGCGCGGGGGACAAGGACGGTCCCGGTGAGGTCAATTTCCCCATTGCCTGCGGCGGTGTGGTTGTAAACCCGGGTGACCTGGTTATGGGCGATGATAACGGCGTGGTGGTGGTACCGCAGGATGATGTGGAGGCTGTAATTGCCGGGGCTGACAAAAAGCTGGCGATTGAGGCCAAACGCCGCAAGGAAATTGCCGCCGGACAGTATGTAAAGGGCGGATTAGACGAAATCATGCGTGCAAAGGGGATTATCCAATAGAGATATGATGAAAACCACACAGAAATAACCGCAGTGACTGTATGGACAGGACTTTTACCCTTTGAGGATGGATAAACTCTCCCCCTCCTGAATAGATTGTCAGGAGGGGGGATTGCTTTGTCTGAAAAAATGCTGTCCGCCGGGAAGGGCGCGCTGTTCCTTACGGCGCTGAGCGCCGTCTCCCAGCTGCTGGGCTTTTTCTACCGGGTGGTGCTGTCCCGGCTGGTGGGGGCGGAGGTAATGGGGCTGTATCAGCTTATCATGCCGGTGTACTCGGTGATTTTGTCCCTCACCGCTGTGGGGCTGACCTCGGCGGTGTCCAACCTCACCTCTCAGCACCTGGCTCTGGGCAACCGCAAGGCGGCGGACCAGACCATCTCCACCTGTCTGCGCATATTTTTCTTGCTGCTGCTGCCCATTGGAACCGCGGTGATTCTGGATTCCGACGCCATCTCTGTATACCTTCTTGGGGATGCCCGGACCCAGTTGGGGCTGATTCTTCTCATCCCCTGCGTGGCCCTTACCGGAGTGGAGAACTGCCACAAGCACTTCTTCTATGGCTCCGGGATTGTGCGCCCCCCGGCTATCGTGGAGCTGCTGGAGCAGTTTGTCCGCACCTTTGCGGTGATTGCCCTGCTGATGATGTTTCTGCCCCAGTACCCGGAGCGGGTGGTGGGCCTGATTGTTGGCGGGATGGTCATCTGTGAAATATTTTCCTCCTGCACCCTGGTAATCCTCTACCGCCGCCGGCGGGGGGCGCTCACCGGACGGGGAGAGGAGGGGCGGGTGCGCCGAAGACGCATTTTTTCCATCGCCCTGCCTGTGGGTCTGAACGCCCTGCTGGGCAATCTGCTGGGGGCGGCCAATTCCGCCCTCATCCCCCAAAAGCTGGTGGAAGGGGGCGTTGACCGGTCTGCCGCCGTGTCCCGGTTCGGGGTGGTGTGCGGGATGACCATGCCCATGCTGTCTCTGCCCATTGTGTTTCTGGGGGCGCTGAACCTGGTGCTGGTCCCCCGGCTGTCCCGGGCCTGTGCCCTGAACCGGCCCGCCGAGGCCCGGCGGCTGGTGTCCCAGGCTATCTCGGCGGTGTCACTGCTCACACTGCCCTGCATGGCGCTGATGGTGGTGGTAGGCCCCGACCTGGGGCGGGCTATGTTCCATCAGGACGGCGTGGGGGACTATCTCATCCCTCTGGCCTGCGTCATGGCTATGAGCTGCGGCACCTCTGTGCTGGCCTCCTCCCTCAACGGCATAGGCCGCCAGCGGACGGTGGCCGCCATTTCCCTGCTGGGAGGGGCGGTACAGCTGGGATTTACCCTGGCTCTGGTCCCCCTGCCCGGAGTTGGAATGGGGGGCTATGTGGCCGGTGCGGTGGTGTCCACCGCCCTGGAGCTGGGGCTGTGCCTGTGGCAGACCGTACGGGCTACCGGTCTGGAAATACAGCCCTTCCAGTGGATGGCCGCCCCTGGCCTGTCCGCCCTGCTGGCCGGGCTGACAGGAAACCTTCTGTTCCGGGTCTTGAAGGACAGCGGTCTTTCCCCTGTCTCCGCCGGACTGGGAACAGTACTCTTTGCGCTGATTCTGTACCTGGCCGCCCTCCAGGCCCAGGGAGTCAAGGTCTGGGAGACCCTGCGGCTGGATTGGTAATACATATTGACTATAGCGAACATCAAAAATCCTGACAGCCGGGTCGACCACTGGCCGGCCCCAACAGATGATTTGCAGGGGCCGCCGTCCTCGGCGGGCCCGCTGGCCTCTTCCGCCTCATTTGAGGCGGTTTTTTGTGTTCAGACAGATCAGCCGCCCTGTGCCGGGTTTGGCACAGGGCGGTCTTTACACGTTGTCCGATTGAAGGGGAATCTGGTTGAAAATCTCTTATATCAGGTGTTTTCCATAAAGTTTTTCAGCATTTGCGCCGCCTGGGCACGGGTCGCTGTTCCATCAGGGGCGAGCTGATCTTCGTTGCAGCCGCTTAAAATACCGTTTTCTACGGCCCAGCACAGCGCATCCAGGGCGAAGCCGCTGGCTTGGTCTGCGTCCGCAAAGTCGAGGGTCTGGCCGCTGGGCGCGGGACTGCCTGCGTACTTCCAGAGCATAACCACAAATTGTTCCCGAGTGATGCTGTCGTCGGGGCCGAACTGTCCGTTGCCATAGCCGCTTGTGATGCCGTTTTCTGTGGCCCAGGCGATACTGTCAGCATACCAGGCGCCGCCGCTGACATCATCAAACTCACTTGTCGGCTCCTGCTCCGGACAGCCCTCCAGACTGTAAAGCACAGCTGCCAGCATTCCGCGGCTCATGGCCTGGTCCGGGCTGAAGGTGGTCTCACCGGTGCCGCTGAACAGCTCGTGGGCACTGGCGAAGGCCACCGCGTCCGCCGCCCAGCTTGTGGACGGCACGTCATCAAAGTCCTTGCTGTTGTCCACAATCTCCACCGTGGCGGAACCGTTTAGGGGAATGCTGAGGCTGCCATCTTCCACCATACTCTTCCGGATGGTCTCCCGGGTGCCGTCTTCATGGACCAGCACCGCTACGGTGCCGGGACCGGCGTCCTCCACCGGGACGGTAAGGGTCAGGCCGCCGGGAAGGCTCTCCACATTCTCGCCGCCGGCGGTCAGAGTCAGCACAACCGCCTGGTCCGTCTGCTCGGTCACCACGCTGACGGAGCCCCCTGGGCCGGACAGGGTGTCCAGCGCCTCGTTGGGGATGGTCACGCCGGCAACGGGGGTGGAGATGGTGAGCGCCGCGCTGGTCTGGTTCCCGATCTGGCTTACCGTCGAGGCCGGGATGGTAACTTCCGTTTTGGTCACGTCGCTGGTGATCTCCGGTTTGATGACAATGCTCTCGCTCTGATTCGCGGCCGCCTCTCTCACCAGCCTGCTGCCGTCTGCAACGCTCACAACGGTGCTCGCCGTGCCGTTCTGAACAGTTGTCCGGGTGGGAGTGGTGGCTGTTCCTGTGTACGGAGCGCTGCTTGTGCCTGAGCTGCTGCTTCCGGGAGTGGAACTGCCGCCTGTGCTGCCGCTGCTATCCGGCGGCGTGGTCTCGGTGCCGTCGCCGGTATCTGGCGGCGTGGTCCCTGTGCTGCCGCTGCTATCCGGCGGCGTGGTCCCTGTGCTGCCGCTGCTATCCGGCGGCGTAGTCCCTGTGTTGTCGCCGGTATCCGGCGGTGTAGTGTCGGTGTTGTCACTGGTATCCGGCGGCGTGGTTTCCGTGCCGCCGCCCGAAGGCGCTGGCGCAATTTCCACTTCAATTTCCGTTGCGGGGATACCCACGTAGTTTCTGTCGTCCTCTACCTTGTACCAGACGCTGTAGGTACCGGCCTCGACAGCGGTGGGAATGTCGCTCGAATACTCGCCGTACTGTTTCAGGCTGTACTCAATCGTGCCGATACCGGCTTTTGTGCTGCCGCCGGTAATTAGAGGCAGCGAGCTCCCGGTGTAAACCAGGTCTGTTTTTTTCTCCGGTTTATTGTCCAGCTCCACAAACGTCCTGTTAATAGATGCGGTTGCGCTGGTGGGCCAGGTAATGATGTAATTGCCGGTATCGCCCACAGCGGTCCCCGGCTGGAACGTCACCTGCTTGCCTGTGCCGACATCAGGCGTCTCGAAGGTCCCAACTCCTATCGTGAGCGCAATATTATCATTACCCACCAGATCGCCGGATCCCCAAACCGCACGCAGGACCGCATCAGTTTTCGTATCATAAAACTTGTCATCAGCGGTTACAATCGGCGTAACCGGCTTTTTCAGCGCGTTGAGAGGATAGGCGGCCTCCTGCGTGTCGTAGTTGAGGTCGCCCGTCCTCTTCGCCTTAATCGTGGCGGAACCTGTGCCCTTGATGGTGACAAGGCCGTTGCTGTCTACATCTGCAACGGCTGTATTGTTGCTGCTCCAGGTGACCGTCCCGCTGCCGGAGCCGCCCCTCACACTCAGGGTAAAGGTGTCGCCGTAGTAGACAAGGCCGGGCTTGTCGGTAATCTCCAACGGGGCCTGAGCCGTGGTGCTGATGGTGAAGATCGCTTGGGCATCCGCAACCATATAGTTGCCGCCTGTGATGTTCTCGACCTTGACGGTGTAGTTGCCCTGGTCAGTCCAATTTTCGCCGTTGTCTGAAACATATGTGACCATATACTCCGTGGCGGGGATCACGTTGTTGGCGCTGTCCCGGAGGATGACCTTGGGCTGCTTCACCTGGCCGTCATACTGGGCTCCGGGAGGACTCAGCTCGATCTGAGGCGTTGTTACAGTCTGCCGGGCAATCGTCACCTGCACGCTGCCAACGGGGCTGTCCGTATGATTGCTGTCGCCCCGGACCCTAAAGTAGACTGTGTAGGCTTTGGCCTCCTTACCGGTGGGGATGGACAATGTAAAATTGGTACCGTCCAGAGAGTAGACCATATCGCCGCCGGTGGGCGTCCCCGCCGTGACCAGCGCCTGGGCCTGGCTGGCGTCGTATTTCAGGCTGGGCACCGCCTGGGGCTCATTACCATTTTCCACAGCGGCGGGCACAGCGAAAATGGACGCAGTGGCGGCGGCGGGATAGGTGATATCATATTTCTCCTCGTTTGTGCCGCTGACGGAGGCACTTGAGGAGATGATGGTCACCTTTTTGTCCGTGCCCACGTTGGCGTCGCTGAATGTGCCGGTTACATCTTTGATCGCAATGGAATCGCCGGGCACCAGCTCGCTGTTGGGGACTGCGGCGGTCACTGCGGCGGTACTGTCACCCGCTCTATAGTCCCGGTCGCTGGCGGTTACCACCGCCGTTACCGGCTTTTTGGCCGCGCTGAACTCCCAGGCGGCGGATATGTCGTCGTAGTTGCCGCCCATAGAGCGCTCCGCCGTCACGATGATGGAGCCGCCCACGTCGCGCACGGTGAGCAGTCCGCCTGTGGTGATGGTGCTGTTGACCGGATTGCCGTTGGCATCTGTGACTATCCAGGTAACGGTCCCGCTGCCGGTGCCGCCTGTGGTGCCCAGCTGGATTACGTCGCCGTAGTAAACCCTGGCCTGGGTGCCGGTGATGGAAATAGTCTCCTGATCTGCCGGTACAATTTGATAGGTCCGGGTGTTCTTGCCGGTGAAAACATAATTGGAGTTGTCCGCCGCAGTAATTGTGACAGTGTAAGTGTCCACATCCACCATACCGGTACTGCCATTTGTACCCTTAATATCTACTTTATACTCATATTGGGGAATCAAGCGGCCGTTATCATAGACAGTAATATCAGGCTTCTGCGCAGTGCCATCGTACTTCAGGGTATCCTTGGACAGCGAGATGGTGGGGTCATTCACCGTTTTTTTGCTAATGCTCACTGTCAGATGGCCGGGAGTGGTGTCGCTGTGGTTGGCGTCGCCCAGCACCTTGTAATCAATGGTGTACGTCCCCACCGCAGTTCCGGTTGGAATCGTGGCGGAATAATTCCCGCCGCCCACCGAGTAGACCACAGTGCCGTGGTCGGAACCGCCCGCCTTGACCAGGTCCTGGGGCGCGCCGGTATATTGCAGGCCGGGGTTTTCCACCGGGGTTGCAATAAACGAAGCGGGGGCCTTTGTAATGGTGAAGTAGGCCGTACCCTTGACAATGTAGTTGCCGCCGTTGGCGTCGCTGATCATCACCGTCGCCGTACCGGCGTTGATGTTGTCGCGGTAAAATACGGCATACTCGCTTGTGTCAATACGATCTGTTCCGTCCTCCACGGTGACGGTGGGCTTGTGGGCAGATCCGCTGTACACATAGGGACCCGGGCTCAGCGTGATTTTCGGAGTAATCTCCTTGGGGCTGATGGTCACGGACACCTGGCCAGACCCGGTGTCGTCGTGGTTGCCGTCACCCTTTACCATATAATATACGGTGTATGTGCCCGCGTTGGTTTTCTGGGGGATGGTCTCCGAGTAGGTCTTCGGGTCGTCTGGGTCTATCTTCGACAGGGAATACACCACTGTGCCGCCGGTGGCAACACCTACCGTCACCAGGTCCTGAGCCGCCCCGTTATAGGTCAGAATCTTGGCCTGTGGGGAAGAAATCAACTGTGCGGCGGTACCCATGATCTCAAAGGGCACCCTCTCGTCATTAAAGGTGTAGTTTCCGCCCGCCGCGCACTTCACGATGACAGCAGCGGTGCCCTGGTTCTTGTTGTTGCTGTAGCTTACAGTGTAGTCGCTGGCCGCCAGCGTGGCGTTGTCGTCGTTCGCCTTCACCGTAACAGTGGGGGTCTTCTCGTTACCATCGTAGGCGTAGGAGTATTTCGGGGGATTGGTGGACTTATCAATCATCAAATCGTGGTCGGACAGGGTGACCGTCACGGCAACTTGCCTGGGCTTGATATCCGCCTTTGCGGCGGCGGGAATGCTGACGGCGTACTTGGTGGTATCCCAGTTTGGGGTCACATTGCTATCGTCCAGCATGACCGTCTTACCCGTACCGGCGTTGGCGTTGTCGTAGGTGCCTTTCAGGCCGTTGATCTGGACGGCGTCGCTTGGGTCCACCAGATCGCCGGTCTTCACAACTGCTGTGATATCCCCAGGGGCAATGTCCGGGGTGCCGTCGTAGTTCTTTGCCGCAATCGTCACCTCTGCCGTGACCGGCTTGGGCTCCACGGTAAAGGTCCAGGTATCGCTGACCGTTCCATAGTTGGGGACGGCCCGCTCCGCCGTGACGGTGATGGAGCCGGTGTCTGTGACGGTGAACACACCTGTGTCCGCGTCAATGGTGGAGCTGCCTGTAATGCTCCAGGTTACCGTCCCGTCTCCGGTGCCGCCGATGGTGCGCAGTGTTGTGATCGTGCCGCCGTAGTAGACATGCTCGGGCTGGCCGATAATGGTCAGTCCTCCCTGGGCCGCCTTGACGATCTCAACTTGAGCGGTTACATCCTGGAATGTGTAGTTTTTCTTGGAGATTTGAGAAACCGTCACCGTATGGGTACCGGCGGATGTCAGATCGTTATCCCACGCAATAGCATACTGGTCCTTGTCAATGATGGTTTTTCCGTCCTTGACTGTGACCTCCGGCTCATGCTTTGTACCGTCGTACAGATAGGACGATTTCGACAGCTCAATCGTGGGCTGGATGTCCTTGGGCTGGATTGTTGTAGTAGTACCACTGACCTTAGTTGGACCGACAGCTTCATAATTGTCAGTTTCAGCCGTCTGATACCAAACATTGTAATCCCCTGCGTCGAGGCCGGTGGGAATACTTGTGGAGTAGGGCCCCTGCTCCTGCGTCGCGTATTGGATTTCTACGCCGTCACGGGCCGCCGCGCCATGCAGCGTGCCTGCGGAAACCAACTCCTGGGGGCTGCCATTGTAAGTCAGAGTCAGGGCAGAGGGGGCGGTGACAATCGGGCTGATTTTGCTGATTACCAGCGTGATCGGGTCACTGGTGGCCGCATAATATTCCCCCGGCCGTTCCGGGAGGGTGACCATAACATTATATGTACCGGCGTTTGTGGGCAGGCCGTCTATATAGGTGGTGCTCCCCTGCTCCTGGTAGGAATATTGAAGGTAGGCAGCAAGCTTGGCACTCAAATCTGTACCCTTCGTTCCTTCGATCTTAACAGGCAGCTGGTCTTTTGTCACCGGGCTGCCGGTATAGGGCACGGTTACAGGGCCGGTTACGGCCCATTCAAGCGCAGGCTGGTCCATCCACCGGTCTACCACCACTGTTCTGACACTCGATATGTCCGTCAGGAGATTGCCATCGGTGTCGAAATAGGCATAGCCCGGGGCCAGCAGGTCGTCATAATTACCCGTCTCTATCCGGATCGCCCTGCTCTTCCCGGTATATGTGCCGGCGGAGAGCTCTACATCAGCGCCGGTGTAGACGTACAGAGCGCACGTTGTGCCGCTGATGGACGTGCCCGGGTCCGAGATAATCAGGGAGCCGCCCTCCACAACCTCCACGGCGGGGCCTTTGTTGGATACCACTGTACCCTTCAGCGTCAGCACGCCATTTTCAATGACCCGCAGTGCGCTGGAATTCGGCGCGGACAGGGTAAACCCATTCGTATCAAAGGTCATGGGCCTGGATATCTCATTTGGAGCATCATAGGTCTTATCCGCGTCCAGCGTATATATTTGATAGATGTCGTCGCCGGCGGCCAATACCCATACGGGGCACAGGTTCAGGCACAGAGCCAGTGTAATCATGAGACTCAGCACTCTGCGTTTCATACGATAACCTCCCAAACTCATGGGGAAACCGGCGTCCAGCACGCAAATCCCCAGCTTATTATTTTCAATTTTACCACCGGATTAGGAAATTGTCCACTGCTGAAACAACAATTTTCTTCCCGGCGCTGTGCCGTCCGTGGGGACAAAACGAAAAAAATTATACCACTTGTATCAGACAATACATTGTTTTTATTTTCCAGCTGAAGTATAATAGAAATATCGTCGATAAATGGAAGCGGGGTGAGAATTATGACTTAACCTGTCGAATTCCGGCGCGGCGGAAGGCGGCGCGGATTATTTGCTGACGGGCGCTATGCCATAGTACACATTTTATGAAGAAGAAAAAGGTGGCGAAATGAAATGGGAACTTGGACAAGCATAGATCAGGAAGCAGAGGCGATAATCCGGGGAATTTATGATGCTGAATATCCAAAACTGGTCCGATGTGCAGCCTCATATTTGAAAATCAGAAATGACGCGCTTCATGTGCTAAACAGGGCCGAAGATGTGGTCCAAGAGACCTTTGCCCTGGCTTGGGAGCGCAGAGAAGAGGTCTTATCCAAAGAAAATCGAGTGGCTTGGATGTATTCGACCCTTCAATATAAAGCCAAAGAGATATTGAGAGAGGAAAACAAGTGGATCAAGCGGCTGGTTCAGTACGAAAAGTTCTACCATCAGCCCGCCGATCCCTATGATAATCTGGAACTGAGGCTGGAGCTGGAGGGCCTGGTTTCAAAAAAGGATTTTGATCTGCTGTATAAGCACTATGTAGGGGGATACTCTTATCAGGAGCTGTGCCAGGAGACAGGCCTTACAAAATCAGCGCTGGGCGTTCGGGTACATAGAATCAAACAGAAAATGCAGGAACAGCTGAAAGAATAAAAAAATTTTTTTGCTGTGTAAACTTTTGGCGCTGAACGGTCATTATAATTATAGAAGGAGGTTTTGGCATATGGCAGGCAAAGATGATAAGATTTTGCCGTACGATCTGGAAAATAAGAGCATTCCAGACTTGGAGGCACTGCTCCAGCAAGATTTTATTGCGTCGGACGGGAGTTCTCCTGATGTTGATTATATTATGGCAATTATGGAGGTGATGCACAAAAAAGAGCAGGCCCAGCCGGATTATCAACCTCTGGACACCGAAAAGGCTTGGGAGGAGTTTAGGTCCTTCTATATCCTGGAAAAGGGCAGGACAAATTCCATTTATTACTCCGGCGAAGAAAATTTTTTTCAGACTGAAACCCCAAAGCAAACCCAAAAGCATAAAAAATCCAAAACCTTTCGCATACCCCTTTTAATCGCCGCAAGCCTGTGCCTCCTGGTCGCAATAACATGCGTGCCCGTTTTCGGTTACCACAACATTGTCCAAATGCTGGCCAGCTGGACCGCAGAACAGTTTGGATTTTATATGCCACCAAAAGCACAAACCAACCCTGAACAAATCCCCGAAGAGTTTCAGGAACTTCAAAAAGCCATGCAAGAACTCGGGTATGAGTTGATCGTTCCAAGGTTTCCAGAAGGATTCGAGGCAGGAAAACCAACCTTGGATTACTTTGCTGATGAAGATACACTAAAATTTTCAATAATGTATCAACGAGACAATGATTATTATATATTCAGTGTACATTGGGATAACAATAATGTAGTTAATCGATACGAAAAGAGCGATACCCTAGTAGGTACAGAAGTATATAATAGTACTGAACACTATTATTTAGAAAACAACGGGAACAATACTGTTGCATGGTATATAAATACTATTGAGTGCAGTATAGTTACAAACAAGACAATCTCTGATTTGCGAGAAATAATAGAATTAATGTATAACAAATGAGGTGCAATCATGAAAACTAAAAAAATTTTATCCATGATTCTTTCTATTGTCTTTATGGTCACCTTATGTACCCCGGTGTGTGCAGTCGAATCCAGAGCTAGTGACCAAATTGCTATATATAGTATGAAAGTTAATCCACATCCTGGTTATTTTTCTGTTATTTTTTCAGTAACCGGTCCTGGATATGTAGATAAGCTTGGCTGTGAGAGTATCTATCTTTACAAGATGGTAGACAGCACATGGGTGCCTGTACCTTCTCAAACCAAATTAGAAAACTATTCTGGTATGAGTAGCACAAATGCTTATGAGCACACAAACAGTATCCATTGCAGCAGTGAACGTGGAGAAGCTTACAAAATTGTTGTCACCATTTTCTCTGAGAACTCAAAGGGACGGGATACTAGAACTCAGACTTTTTACGAGATCAGTCAATAACCGAAAAGATGCTATGGATAGAAGTGCCGCATAACAGGGTTGCGATCCTGGGAATGCGGCGCTTCTGTGCATAGTAGGGGCGGCCTGTGGCCGCCCGTGGATGAAGAGCGCGCTCCTTGCCGCAGGCGGACAGTCTGCGGCAATCTTTTGCCATGCGTGACAAGCGTTTTCAGACAGCTGGGCTCCAATGTTTTACATTGGAGCTCAGCCTGTCGAAAAGAGGCCTGTCTGTCTTCATTACCAGACAGGCCACAAAGTTAATGAGGGATAAAATGTAGGAAG
>NZ_CALPCP010000011.1 GCF_943192995.1 Flintibacter muris | reverse complement strand
TCATCAGCGGCGGGGATTATCTTACCACATCAGTTTCGCTTTGTCAAGCACTTCTTTAGATTTTTTTGAATCTTTTTTCGTGCCATACTTAGCCTGACCGGTGGTTCGTTGCTGCCGCAACGGTTTCATATCTTAACACACTTACCAGCCTTTGTCAAGAACTTTTTTCGACTTTTTTCAAAATCTTTTGTTCTCTCGCCCGGCTGACCGCTTCAGATACGTTGTCCTCGCGGACAGCTTCGACATAATACCACTCCGTCCATCCTTTGTCAATAGTTTTTTTCAAATTTTTTTAATTTTTTCTAAAAAACCCTATTTTTGCCTGCTCTGTCCCGGAATCCGCCTCAAAAGTCCGCCATTAGCGGACAAACTCCTGTATAATTTCCTCTTGCACAAAGACAGCGCTTGTGCTAACCTTTTACTATATGAGTAAGGAGGGATACTATGCCCATCAAAATTCCCGACTCCCTGCCCGCCAGGGCGACCTTAGAGGGTGAAAACATCTTTGTTATGACCGAGTATCGGGCCATTCATCAGGATATGCGCCCGCTTAATCTGCTCATTTTGAATCTGATGCCCACTAAAATTGTCACCGAGACCCAGCTGCTGCGCAAGCTGTCCAATTCCCCTCTTCAGGTCCAGGTGGAATTGCTCCAGATGTCCAGTCACACTTCTCAGAATACAGATGCCAGTCATCTGTCCTCCTTTTATACCACATTCGATCAAATTATGGACCGGAAATTTGATGGCATGATTATCACCGGTGCCCCGGTGGAAAACTACGATTTCACTGATGTGGACTACTGGCCGGAGCTGTGCAGAATTATGGACTGGACCAGCACCCATGTTCACTCCACCCTCCATGTGTGCTGGGGGGCTCAGGCGGGGCTGTTCCACCACTACGGTATCCCCAAGTACTCCCTGGACAAAAAGCTCTTTGGCGTCTTTCCCCATACCGCGCTGAAAACGCAGTCCCCTCTGTTCCGGGGGTTTGATGATGTGTTTTATGTCCCTCACTCCCGGCACACAGAGAACCATGAGGAGGATATACGCAGGATTTCGGAGCTGGAAATGCTGGCTGTGTCAGAGGAGGCCGGAGTTTTCGCCGTCAAGAGCGAGGACAACCGCCGCTTTTTCATTACCGGACACCCGGAGTATGATCCGGACACCCTGTCCCGGGAGTACTACCGGGATGTGGAAAAGGGACTGCCCATTGATGTGCCTAAGCATTACTTCCCCAACGACGATCCCAGCCGCCCCCCTGTCGTCCAGTGGCGCTCCGCCGGACAGCTGTTTTACACAAATTGGCTCAATTATTACGTCTATCAGACGACGCCTTACGATATTACACAGATTTAAACAAGGGCAGTCTTACTCTTTTTTCCTTCCAAACAGCTCAATTAACCCGATTACGATTAAGAACGCGCCAAAGCATTTTTTCAGCAATCCCACCTCAATGGCGGTGGCCGCCCAGGCGGACAGGGCGGCACAGATCAGTCCTGCACCTATGGCGGGGAGGAGGACCGGCTTTTCAATATAGCCGTTTTTCATGTGGGCGGGCAGGGCCATCAGCCCGGCGGGGAGAAAGTAGAGCAGATTGATCCCCTGGGCCAGGCGCTGGTCCACCCCGGCAAAGGCTGTCATATAGACCAGCAGCAGCGTCCCGCCTCCCACGCCGAACCCGGACAACACCCCTGTGGCTCCGCCTACAATCAGCGGCAATATCCAATTTTTCACAAAAAGCTCCTCACCCCTCCATAGATCAGCAACAGGCCGAAGGCCCGCTTGAGCCAGGGCATCTTAGTCCCTTTGAACCACTTTCCCCCGGCCCAGCCCCCTGCGGTGCCGCCAATTAGATAGGGCAGGGCGGTTATCAAGTCCAGCCCGCCCCGAAACAGGTAAATGACCACTGACAGGGCGCACAGGGGCAGAATTACCGCCACCGAGGTGGCGAAGGCCCGCCGCTGGTCCAGCTTGCAGTATCTGGTAAGCAGAGGGACAAACACCGACCCGCCCCCGCCGCCGAACAGACCGTTGGCAATACCGGCCAGCCCCCCGGCTATGGCGTATTTCCATTTTGAGCGCAAAAAACCGCCCCCTTCCAGGTTAGTGTGCCTGAAAGGGGGCATTTTATGTGTCTTCTCTTTTGAAAAGGCGGAAAGAAAACAAAGTTTTTCGCAAACGCTTCTTGTTAAGCAGCTGCAAGGGGAATTATGAAAAGAGCTCCTTTGCTTTCGTTGCCATCCGTGTTCCATAGACCACAAAGTTTTCTGCAAATTCATGAATGTTCAGCGTAATGTCAATCCCCACCGGGCCAAGGTGAATCACCGGTTTACCAAAGGACGCTCCGCCTGAGTAAGTAAGCGCCCCCATTACCATGCAGTGGTCCAGCATTTCACGGATACCAAGCTCTCCGCCGCCGTGAACATACTGAGCGGTGGTATATGCTCCCGCAAGCTTCCCGGCCAGTTCAAGCTTTCCTCCCTCTGCCAGCAGGTAGTTCATCATCTGCCCGGTAATATGCGCCGCATAAATGGGGGAGCCGAACACCACACACTTCGCTTCCTTCACAAATTCCACGTCTACGTCCTCAATAGGAAACCCTTTGGCCTCAACGCCTTCCACACAGTTCATGCCCTTTACTATCTGCTCTCCCATATTTTTGGTGTTGCCTGTGACCGAGTGATAAATAACTGCCATTTTCATAATCGTTTTGCACTCTTTCTTTTCATTGCATTGCGAGAAAAGCAGTTTATTCCGCCAGCTTATCCAGCAGGGCGGCCAGCTCCTCCAGCTTGGGGCCGGGGTCGCCGGAGGCCACCGCCTCCCGGACACAGCAGTCCATGTGGGCCCGGAGGACCATGCGGTTGGCTTTTTTCAGGATGGACTGGGCGGCCATGATCTGGCTGGAGATGTCCAGGCAGTAGCGGTCCTCCTCCACCATTTTCAAAATACCGTCAATCTGGCCCCGGGCGGTTTTCAGCAGGCGGTTGACCTGGACGGGATCGGCCTTCACTGGACGGACACCACCTCATACCCCGCCTCGGTTACGGCGTCGGTGAGCGCCTGGTTATCCACATCCTTGCTGAGGGTCAGGGAGGCAGACTTGCCCTCCAGGCTCATCTCCACGGCGGTTACGCCGTCAATGGCGGCCAGGGCCTTTTCCACCCGGCCGGTGCAGTGGGTACACATCATGCCCTCAATTTTCATGGTCTTGTTCATGGTTTTGTTTCCTCCTTGATTTGTTTTATCCTGTATCTCCAGGGGGCAGGAGCCCTTGCAGGCTTGCTCCGCTGGAGCTTCAGACCGGTATTTGCTCTTGAAAAAGCGCAGGCGCAGGGCGTTGGTTACCACCGTCACAGAGCTGAGACTCATGGCGGCGGCGGCAAACATGGGGTTGAGCTGCCAGTTCAGGGCGGCGTAGAATACGCCGGCGGCCAGAGGGATACCCAGGGAGTTGTAAAAGAAGGCCCAGAACAGGTTCTGCTTGATGTTCCGGATGGTGGCCCGAGACAGCTCCACAGCGGCGGCCACATCCAGCAGGTCAGATTTCATCAGCACAATGTCGGCCGACTCAATGGCCACATCGGTGCCCGCTCCGATCGCCAGGCCCACGTCGGCCCTAGCCAGGGCGGGGGCGTCGTTGATGCCGTCCCCCACCATGGCCACCTTCTTGCTCTCCCCCTGAAGGGAGGCGATCTTCCGCTCCTTGTCCTGGGGCAGGACTTCGGCCATGACCTGGGTTACTCCCAGCTCTCTGCCGATTGCCTCGGCGGTGCGATTATTGTCGCCGGTAAGCATGACCACCTCCAGCCCCAGCTCCTTGAAGGCGGCCACGGCGTCTCTGCTGGAGGGCTTGGGCGTGTCGGCCACGGCGATAACGCCCAGTATTTTTTTCTCTGTCTCATCCCCGAAGTAGAGGGGCGTCTTGCCCTGAGCAGCCAGCGCGTCGGCCTGCCGGGCCAGAGGACCGGGATCAATGCCCGCCTCCTCCATCATGGCCCGGTTGCCGCCAATATAGATGTGCTTGCCCAACTCAGCCCGGACACCCCGTCCGTGGACAGCGGTGAAGTTTCCCACAGAGGTGATGGGGATATTCCGCCGTTCGGCTTCCTCCACAATGGCGGCGGCCAAAGGATGCTCTGAGGGACCCTCCAGGCAGAAAGCCGTACAGAGCAGGCCGTCTTCAGGCAAGCCGGGGGCGGGCAGGATGTCGGTGACCACCGGCTTGCCCTGGGTGAGGGTGCCTGTTTTGTCCAGCACCACGGTATTCACGGTGTGGAGCAGCTCCAGGGCCTCGGCGGATTTGATCAAAATGCCGTTTTCCGCCCCTTTGCCGGTGCCCACCATGATGGCCACGGGGGTAGCCAGTCCCAGGGCGCAGGGACAGGAAATCACCAATACGGCTACCCCGGCGGTGAGGGCCTGGGTGACGGTGTGGCCGGTGACCAGCCAGGCCAGAGCGGCGACAAGGGCAATGCCCATCACCACTGGGACAAACACTCCGGCCACCTTGTCAGCCAGCTTGGCAATGGGGGCTTTCGATGCCGAGGCCTCCTCCACCAGGCGGATCATCTGGGCCAGGGTGGTGTCCTCCCCCACCCGGCTGGCCTCAAAGATAAAGGAGCCCGACTTGTTGATGGATGCGGCGGCCACCTTGTCCCCCGGACCCTTGTCCACGGGAAGGGACTCGCCGGTGAGGGCGGACTCGTCCACGGCGGATACCCCCTCTGAAATGACCCCGTCCACCGGGATGGACTGTCCCGGCCGGACAACCACCCGGTCCCCCACCTGGACCTCCTCCACGGGAATCTCCACTTCGGCACCGTCCCGGAGCACATGGGCTGTCTTGGGGGCCAGGTCCATCAGCCGGGTGATGGCCTCAGAGGTCTTGCCCTTGGAACGGGTCTCCAGAAACTTGCCCAGCGTAATCAGGGCGAGGATCATGCCGGCGGATTCGAAATACAGGTCCATATGGTACTTTGCCACCAGATCCATGTCGCCGTGACCCAGGCCGAAGCCCATCTGGTAGATGGCAAAAACGCCGTAAACAACGGCGGCGGCGGAACCCACCGCAATCAGGCTGTCCATATTGGGAGCCCGATTCCAAAGGGTTTTGAATCCCACCTTATAATACTTATCGTTGATATACATAATGGGCAGGGTGAGCAGCAGCTGGGTCAACCCAAAGGCCACCGCGTTCTCATGGCCCAGCAGAAAGGCGGGCAGCGGCGCACCCATCATGTGTCCCATGGAGATATAAAACAGCGGGATGAGGAACACAAAGGACCAGATCAGCCGCCTTTTCATGGCGGCCAGCTCTTGGCCCACCACGTCCTCCTGGGGCGCGGCCTGGACCTTCGCTCCCGCCTTTTGTGGCAGGGCCGCCCCGTATCCGGACTGTATTACCGCGGCGATAATATCCTCCGGGGATAGGACCGCCTCGTCATATTCCGCCGTCATAGAGTTGGTCATCAGGCTGACATCGGCGGCCCGGATGCCCTCCAGCTTGCGCACCGCCTTCTCCACATGGGCGGAGCAGGCGGAACAGGTCATGCCTGTAATATTGAACTTTTGTTTTGCCATTTGATTCACCTGACTTTCAAGGTTAGCTTTACCACCCCCCCGGGGTGGGGTGTTTCTATCATAACCTTGCCGTCCGACTTTGTCAAGTGGCAGTTTAAACTTTTTTCCTTAATTTATTCCCGACGGCCACCGCTTGCGCACCTTTTCCTCCACCCAGTAAGCGGTGTAGGGCCGGTCCAGCTGATAGCCCAGTCTTTGGGCTAGAGACACAGAGCGGCTGTCGTGGGCGTCCCAGCCGGGATAAATTCCTCCTTTCAGGCACTCCAGGATCAGCTTCGCCCCGCAGGCGGAGGCCAGTCCCATACGGCGGTAATCCGGGCGTGTGTCGATCTCAATCTCAATAGCCCCGGCGCAGACGGCGTAGGACGCCGCCCCCGCCACCGGCAGGCCGCCGCCCGCTGTGACCACAAAACCCAGTCCCTGTTCCAGAAACTCCTCTGCACGTTCAAAGCAGCCGCACAGGTCCCGGGCCCACTCTTTCTCCATCAGTGTAAAGTAGATCTCCTTATCGATAGGTCTAATCGAAAATCCCTGGGGCACAGAGGTTATAAAGGTAAATAACCTGCGTCGGTCAAAATTCTCCGGCGCGTGCTGGGTGGCATATCGGGTAAAGGGAAGGGCCCTCTCCCCCAGAATGGCCTTGATCTGTTCCGACCAGCCCCCACCGCAGGGGACCAGAATGGGGGCGGCTGTCTGGGCCACCAGTTCAGGCACCGGCCTGCCCGCCAGAAAGCAAAAGTCGCCGATTGAGGCCAGGGCACTGTCTTCGCCCCAGCGGGTCAGCTTCCCCATACGCCCCTGGAGGCAGGCCTGCACCATGGGGGACTCCCAGCCCGCAAAAAGCTCCGCAATTTTGTCTGTCATTGCAATCTCTCCTCTCCATACAGCAAAGCGGTGTGAGAGCCAAGCCTCACACCGCTTTTGGTTGCTGGAACGATCCGACTGTGTTACGCCCACACGTCAAAACCGTACTGGGCGGGCGCGGGCACATCGGACAGCATTTCGATCATATCCTGCGCCTGAGTTTCCATATCTCTCATAGCCATTTTCATCAGGCCAAAGGTATAATTGGTCTGAAACTGGGCAGCGCTGAGACCATCCATATGTAACCCTCCCTTCCAAGTAAATTTGGTGTCGCTCCGTTTAGAATATCGGCAAAAACTTCCGCCTTCTTAAGTGTAGAATCAAGGTTTCCCTTTGTATCAGCGTATGGTGCTCACGCTGTTGGTGTTGGGGTCCAGCACATACACATGATCGCCTTCCACGCTGAACAGGTACACTCCCGCAATGCTGCCCGGGTTACTGCTTTCATACACATTGAACCGGCGGCAATCCATGCCGTCTACCTTCACAAAGCCGTCCACGGGGAAAATAGTGTATTGATCCATAGAGTCTCCGGACAGGCCCAGGTGGGCGGGGGACATGCCCCGCAGCTGTTCCATCTGCATACTCACGCTGGAGGGCTCCTGGGTCTTGTCGGGCTCTGTCTCCTTCTTCGGGAAGGAAATCTTGCCCTCCGCCGTGGATACCCGTACGGCCAGGTTGGCGCTGGACTGGGACCAGCCAATCACCAGCTGGAAGACGCGGCTGGTCTCCGCCTCCTCCCCTTCGGCCACTGCCGCATTACGCGCCAGAATCAAAACTCCCTCGGCGTCCTGAAGCTCCGGACGCTCCTCCTGGACTACATAGCTCTCATCAGTGATGTAAAAGCCCTGCTCACTGCCCATCATAACGTCCAGATAGCGGTTCATGATGTCGGCAAAGCTGTTCAGCTCGTAAATATAGGTGAACCGGTCATCCACCCCGCCGGAGCTGTCACCCTTCGACTTTCCGGGACTGCGCAGGGCAATCAGCGCTCCGTCGCCCTCCTCCAGGATGGTATCAAGAGACGGGACGCTGTCCGCCCCCACCACATAGGTCTCCACCCCTTTTTTGGGAATGGGCTCCTCTATCTGCTCCTCAGGTGTAAGCTCCTTGTGCAGCAGGTCAATCCCGAAGTGGGGCAGCACAAAAAACACCGCCGCCGCCGCAATGGCGGCCACCAGTACCAGAGCAACGGGAATCAGAAGCAGCTTTTTCTTGCCGCCCTTCTTCTTGCCAGTATTTTCTCCGTTTTCAACATTTGCGGCTTTCACTTTTTTCGCTTTTTTCAAGACAGATCACTCCATTATGTTTCCAAATACCGGATGATTACTTCATCCTGGGGACGCAGCTCCTGGGTGAACGCGCATTCCTCCCCGTTTACTTGCAGCTCCACACCCCGGTCCAGATGCTCAAAATCAATACCGGAGTGCTCTAAAAGGTCCATCACAAAATAGGGCACTCCCTCCGGTTTGCCGGGCAGAATCAGCGTTTTTCCATTGAGCGCCACTTGCAGCACACCGTTTAACCGGGGCCGCTTCACGGGGGCCGGCTCAGGCTCCTTTTCCCCAGGGCGGGAGGGCGGGGCGGCGGGACGCTCTTGGACCTCCTCACGGACAAGCTCCGGTTTGGGGGCCGCCGCCTTGGGAGGGACCGCCCTTGGGGGCCCCACTTTTGGAGGCTCCGCTCTGGGAACCTTTGTTCTGGCCGGTTCTACTTTTGGAGTCTCCACCCTGGGAGGCGCTGTCTTCGGGGGCTCAGTCACAGCGGCCCGCTGTCCGGAATGGACACCGTGGGCAGAGGTGACAATCTGATCCCCGGTATTCAGCAGCGTGCCCAGATCAGCCAGCCTGCCGTTGAGGGTCACACCGCCAGTAAAGTCGGCCCCGAGCAGATCCTTCAACGTGCGCTTTGCGGGAGAGCCGGACACCGCCGGAGTAAACTCAATGCTGTCCCCCGCATAGACAACCGCTGAGGGGGCGGCCTCCGCCCCATTCAGCTTCAACACACAGGGGACCGCCGGTTCACCTCGGAAGAACATCCGCTGTCCATCCACTGTAATATTTAAATTTTTGCCCGTCCGGCCCAACAGGTCCGCAGAGTTGTAGCCGTTCATCATCAGCAGCTCCAGCACAGTCAGCGCGCCGCTGCGGAACAGCTTGGCGGGCTTGCCGTTGAGCATAATGCGGTAGCTGTCACTAATCAGTCCCAAGCCGGCAGACACCGCAATGCCAAGGGGGGTAGCCAGCTCCGGGTCGTTCAGGTCATAGTCATCAGAAAAGGCGGTAATATCATAATTGTTTCCCGCCAAAGCGACCCGGTTTTCATCCATCTCCAGTGCCTCGGCCACCATCTCCAGGATTCCATCCAGCTTGCTGCCCCCTCCCGCTAAAAAGAGGGCAGACGGGGCTCCGCCGTTGAGGGCGGTCACCCGCTGGGCAATCTCTTGGGCCAAGGCATAGGCAGGCTGCTGTACCGTCTCCCGCACCACCGCACCGGAAACAGTCTGCTCCAGGCCCAGCACGTCCCGGTAGGTGATGGTCTCCTCGTCCAGCTGGGTCTTCATCCGCTCCGCTGTGGCAAAGGGGATCAGGAAGCGGCGCATCAGCTCCTCGGTAATCTCGTCACCGGCAATGGTAGCCATGGTGTAGCCTACCACGGCACCGTCCCGGCACACTGCAATGTCCGAAGTGCCCGCACCGATATCGGTCAGCACCAGATTAAGCAGGCGCAGATCGGCTGGGATGGCCGCATTGAGGGCGGCAATAGGCTCCAGGGTCAGGCTGGCCACCTCCAGGCCGGAGGCCTCCATCACGGAATAGAGGCTCTCCACAACCTCCCGGGGGAGAAAGGTGGCCACCACCGTGGCCTCTAATATCTGGCCGGTGTGGTTGCGCAGGGTGGACATGGGGTAATGGTCCAGGTGGTACCCGGCAACGGTGTAGCCCACCAGATAAAAGCGCCGCTCCCCCTCCTGAACCTGACCCAGCATGGCCTCGGCCTCTGACACCGCGCCGCTCTCCAGCCTGCTGATCATATCGTTGGTAATGCGGGTGACTTCTGGAAATTCCATAGTATAGCTGCCCTGTTCAGTGCGCAGGGCGCGGCCAGCCGCCGCCACGCACACCCGCTCCAGGGAACAGTCCAGTTTTTTCTCCAGGCGGTCCGTCACCCGTCGGGCCACCTTGGCCACCTGGGCGATGTCCTCAATCTGGCCGTCCAGCATGGCCCGTTTGCCGTGTTCTTCCTTTTCAATGGCCAGCACTTGTAAGCGCTCGTCAACCACCCGGCCAACGATGCCGATGATGCTGCGGGTCCCGATGTCCAGCGCAAAAATCAAACCGCTGTCCTGGGGCTTTTTTTTCATCATCCGCGTGTACCTCCCATGGTCCTTGATTGCGAATATGGCGCCCCGATGGTCGGGGCGCCATATCCTTTACAGTACGCGCTCAGGGCGCCTGCTTAATACTTAACGCTGGAAAAAGGATTGGAACCGCCGCCGGAATAGCCATCATCATCACTGCTGTCCCAGCCGGAGGAGGCGGGGGCAGCGCTGTAGGAGGGCTGAGGCTTGGAACTGCTATAACCGAAATCCTGACGCAGCTTGAAGCGGGACAGCAGCTCCTTCATCAGCGTGGCCTGGCTGGACAGCTCCTCGCTGGCGGCCGCGGACTCCTCACTGGTGGCGGAGTTGGTCTGGACCACAGCGGAGATCTGGTCAATGCCTTCGGTAACCTGCATAATGGCCTGAGTCTGGCTCTCCACGGCCTCCACCACAACTTCCATCATGCCCACAACTCCGCTGGCCAGCTCGTTGGTCTGCTCCAGAGAGGTGGTAACCTTGCTCACGGCCTCGGTGCCCTCACGGACGGCGGACATGGAGCCGTCGATCAGGTCCTTGGTGGCCTTGGCGGCCTCGTCGGATCTGGTGGCCAGATTGCGCACCTCGTCAGCCACCACGGCGAAGCCCTTGCCGGCGGAGCCCGCGCGGGCGGCCTCAACGGCAGCGTTCAGGGCCAGGATGTTGGTCTGGAAGGCGATATTCTCAATGGTGGCGATAATCTTGCCAATCTCCTGAGAGGAGCTGGAGATGTTATCCATAGCCACATTCAGCTGCTTGACATACTCCACGCTGGTGGTAATCTGGTTGCCGGCCTCACGGACGGACTGGCCCGCCTGCTCGGCGGATTCGGCGGTCTTCTTGGCGTTCTCGGAGATATCGGCGATGGTGGCGGACAGCTCCTGAACGGCACTGGCCTGCTCGGTGGCGCCCTGGGCCAGAGCCTGGGCGCTGTTGGACACCTGGTCGGAGCCGGCGGCCACCTGGTCGGAGCTCTGGCTGATCTGAGTCAGGTCGTCGCTCATGCTGCGGTTGATCTCACGCACGGAGGACAGAATCTGGCTCAGAGCGCCCACATAAATGGCCTCGTCCTTTGTACGTACGTTGAAATTGCCAGCGGCCATCTCGGCCAGCAGATGGCAGGTATCGCTGATACACTCGCCCAGAACATGCTGGCTGGTACGCAGCGCGTCACACATCTCGCCCAGCTCGTTCTTGCCTGTGTAGTCCACCTGAACACCCAGATTGCCCTGGCTGAAACCGACCAGCGCACTGCGCACCTGGTTGCTGGGCTCCACAATGCTGCGGATGATCTTGGTAGCCATCATCAGTACAACCAGTGTAGCAACGATCATCACAGCGATGATAACAGCCAGACCAATATTAGAGGTTAAGTTCTGCTTGTCAATAATATCTTCCTGCTTTGCCTGAAGATCCTCTGCCAGCACCGTACCAGCGGTGGCGGCGGCGTCCAGCGCAGGAGTACACTCGTTGACAATCATCTCCGCCGCACGGTTGCGGTCGGTCTTGACAACCTCGGCAATCTTCTCCGCCTCGCCGGACCAGGCATCCAGGGTATTGACAAAAGCGTTGAGCAGGCTTCGGTCGCTCAACTCCGCAGGATAGGTCTCTTTCATCTCGGCAATTTCACTGTCAAGCTCTTTCAACTTGCTGGTAACAGCGGCAAGTCCATCCTGATTGCCGGAGAGGGCTACATCCCGCAGATTGCGGGCTGCGATATTGTAGTTGATCCGGCAGTCGGAAACCAGCTGGTTGGTCTTTACATAGTGGTCAAGGATATCCTGATAGGCATTCTTCTGCAAGTTCATCATAACCAGCGCGGTGATGATGATGATAACGGAAACCGAAATTGTTGTGCCAAAGCCTACGATCAGGCTTTTCCTGATGGACATGTTCTTAAAGTTCATGCTGTATTCCTCCCAATTTCTTCCCGCGCGCGCGGCGTGAGCATCTTGACTTGTATTATACACCACTTTCCCTTGAGACGCAAGAAAAAGTCAAGATTTTTGCTTTTTTTCCTCTACTTCCCTGTTTTGGCAGAAAATCAAAACTAACCTTCCATTTTCCCACAAATTTTCAAACAATATCGCCGTATTTCCCGTGCTGGACGTCTCCGGCCAATTTTCCGTCCACCAGCGTGATTACCCTGCGGCGCATAATGTTGACATACTGGCTGGCATGGGTCGCCATGATGATGGTGGTGCCTCGGCTGTTCAGCTCGTTGAGCAGGTGCATGATGTCCCAGATGGTGTCATCATCCAGGTTGGCGGTAAGCTCATCCAGCAGCAGCAGCGGCGGACTGCTGAGCAGCGCCCTGGCCAGCTCCACCCGGCGCACCTCACCAATGGACAACTGGGCGGGGAAGCAATCCCCCACATTGGGCAGGCCCACAAGGCCCAGGGCCTTCTCCGCCGCCGCTTTGCTCTTGCGCTGCATCCCGCTGGCCCGGCCGGCCACCATCAGATTTTCCATAATGGTCCGCTTGCGGATCAGCAGCGTCTGCTGGCTGACAATGCCGAAGGTACGGGTCAGCCGCACCTTCCAGGGGCCAAAAAACCGGGAGATATTGACGTTGTCCACATACACGGCGCCCTCTTCCGGGGCGATCTCCCCCCCGATCAGCTTCAGCATAGTGCTCTTTCCCGCCCCACTGCTGCCGATCAGAAAGACAAATTCCCCCTGCTGCACAGTGAAATCCAGTTCACGCACCGCGTAATGCTTGCGCTTATCCTCAGTTTTATATATTTTTGATACTTTTTCCATGCGTATTTCTGGCATTTCTCCTACGGCTCCTTGCTTTCATGATGGTGCGCCATAAATTTATAGTTCAAAAAAATCGCTTCTTGTAGTATAATCGTTTTTGAAGCAGTTGAAAAGAACTATTTTTAAATGTGGAGGGCGACTGTGAAAAATTATGAGCGACCGGGAAAGTGGAAACGATATATCTTCCCTGTTCTTCTGCTGGCCGTGGTCTGCATTGGATCTGTGGAGCTTCTAGTCTGCGCCTGGCGGGCGCCTGACGTATACAGCGCCATCACCGCCCCCGTTCGGGAGGCCGCCCGGCGGGCGGGGGAGCTGGGCGAGGCGGCCTGGGACCGCCTGGGCCAGCGCTTCGACTCCGCCGTGGCCGAAGGCGTCTATCAGGTTCAGGTCGGCCTGCGCCGCCTGGACGACTACCTCACCCGGGAGCCTGAGTCAGACCCGGAACCCGGCCCGGAGCTTGACGGCGAGGTTCAGCTGGTGGACAGCGAGGAGGTGGAGCCGCCCCCCAGGGCGCAGGCCGACTATTCTGTAACCGCGCTGGCCATACGGGGGGGCAAGCAGTACCTCACTGGCGGAAGCCGGGAGCTGGTCTACTATGACCAGACTGCCAGCACCTGGGCGGATGAGCCCTACGGTTCCGACACCATTGGCCGCTACGGCTGCGGGCCAACGGCCATGGCCATGGTGGTCTCCACCCTCACTGAAACCTCTGTTGACCCGGCCCGGATGGCCCAGCACTGCGTGGACCAGGGCTACTGGGCCCGGAAGCGGGGCTCCTACTGGTCCATCGTCCCCGGGGTAGCTGAGGATTTCGGTTTGACCTGCACCTCGCTCCCCCCTGAGGAGACGGACTCTGACACCATTATCCAATGCCTTGCCACCGGCCAGCTGCTGGTGGCCCTGGTGGGACCGGGCCACTTTACCAATGGCGGACATTTTATAGTTCTGCGGGGCGTCACCTTGGATGGCAGCATCCTGGTGGGCGACCCGGCCAGCTCCGAGCGCAGTCTGACCGCCTGGGACCTTGAGCTGATTTTGGAGGAGCTGTCCTCCACCCGAAACAGCGGCGGTCCTCTCTGGGCAATCTCCCCCAGCTTTCTGCCATAACGCCTCATAAAGAAATCCCCCTGGCTCACAGGGGGAATTTCTTTATTTTTTCTGCTCGTAGAAGGAATTTTTGCCGGCCAGACGGCGGTTCAGCCGTTCATCCAGCTCCACAATCCGCTCCAGCAGGCGGCGGGCAGCGCCTGCCTGGCTGTGGTAGGTGGTCTCCTCCTCCCCCTTGGGGGAGGCCCCCTGACCAAGAGCGGATACCCGCTCCCGATCCTCCGGGGACAGGCTCTCCTTTTTCATGTTGATGGCCTGTTTCAGCTCCTGCAGCTGGACCAGAGGGTCCTCCCGCAGGGCCAGCAGCATGCGCACCGACACATCATCACTGCGGTCCAGCGCCTCGCCCATCTGCCGGCTCAAATCCATCACCTCAGACAGGCAGTTATACTTTTTCCGCTCCAGCACGGCCAGATCCAGCCAATCTCCCTTTGTCATGCCCGGCGCTCCTGCCCGCCGCTGTTGCGTTCTGCGGCGCGGAAGGTGTCCCGCATATCGGCCAGCATGGGGCGCAGCCGCTCCAGCTCCTTCTTGTTTCTGCCGATTTTGACACGCCCCAGCTCATAGGTAAAGTAGTCGTACATCCGGCTTAAATCCCGGCTGATGGGATACTGGCGGTCCAGCGTCTCATCCAGGTAGTTGACAATATCGGTACAGCGGTCCAGCGCCGCCTCAAAGGTAGGCCAGTCCTGCTTATCCCAGGCAATAGAGGCCAAGGTGCTGCGTTTGACCAGCTCATCATAGAGCAGCAGCAGCAATTCCCCCGGGGTCATAGAGTTGATGGACTGCTGTTTATATTGCTGATAACCTCTTGCGTCCATGTACGATTATCCTTTCTTGCGGCATTAGCCGCCCATCATGCCCGCCAGGGTGGAGCTCTGGGAGTTCATCTGCTGAATCAGCAGCTCCAGGCGGCTGAACTGGCTGGTGTAGCGCTCTACCTGGCTGGTCAGCTTATCCTGCCATTTTTCAATCTGCGTGTTGTAGTTTTCAATTTCCTTCTGCCACGCATTGTTCATCAGGGACAGGGAGCTCAGGGAGCTGCCGGCCTGCTGAATCAGGATACCCTTGGGCTCGCCGGTGGTCTTGGCGTAGGTATCCAGAGTGTTCTTCATGCTCTGCATCACGCCGTTTTCACCGGTAAAGGTCTCAGTTACCTTCTCCGGGTCGCTTTCCAGGGCGGCGCGCAGCTTATCCTCGTCCAGAGTCACGGCCTGAACGCCGTCACTGATGGAATAGCTGATGGTGATACCCATAGAGCGCAGGGCCGCCTCGTTTGTGCCGGCAAAGGCGTTGCGCATCTTGTCATAGAGGGCGGACAGGTTCCGGTCACCGAAGAGGATACCCTGTTTGGCCTTCTCCTCGTAGCGCTCGATGGCGCTCTCCGACATGCCGGCCCGGTCGTCTTCGGTCAGCGGCTCGTAGCCGGCAAAGGTGCCGTCAGACTTCTGGTAGGGCAGGGTGGAGTAGGCCGACTTGATCTCGGCCATCATGGTGTTGTAGTCGTCGATCATGGTCTTCACGGCGTCCACAATCTTGTCGGAGTCGGTGGTGCTCTTAAAGGTGACGGCGTTTTGAGGCTTGCCCGCACTGGTCACGGCGTCCTCCTTGCCGTCCTCGCTCTTGTAGCCGTCGAACACGTCCTTCATGGTGATGGACAGCCCGTCGATGGTCACCGTGTTGGAGCTGCGGGTCATCTCCTTCTGCTCGCCGTTGACGGTAACGGTAAACTTGGCGTCCTGGCCGGGGGTATAGGAGATATTGGGGGCGTAGCTGGTGTCGAACTTCACCTCGTCGCCATCCCGATCTGTTATATTGAGCTCAGCCTGCGCGCCGCTCTTTTTGTCCTTCGCCTCAATCTGGCCTGTGTATTTGTTGTAGGCAAAGGTATAGTCTGTATTAAGCGCAGACCCGTTCAGCTGATCCACCACGTCTCCAAGCGTGGTATCCTTTGTGATATCAAATTCAATGTGGCTGTCTCCGGGTATCGCAAATGTGAACTTCGCGCTATCGCCGTCTTCCAGCCAATCAATGCCATAGGCGTCGGCAAAGCTGCTGCTGCTGTGGTCGATGACCTCAGTCGAGCCGAACATGGCCTGGGCCAGGCCCTCGCCAAAGCTGATCTCGCTCTCTACGCCGGTCTCCTTTGAAGTGAACAGGAAGTTCTTGGTGGTCTGAGAGTAGCTGACCTGCATAGCGGCCTCGGAGTTGCCGTTAATGTCGGACATGACCTCGGCCAGGGTGCTGTTCTTGGAGTAGCTGCCCACCACTACGCCGTTGATCTCAAAGTCGTACATTGGGTCGCCATTGTCGTCTGTGCGCAGGATCTTATTGCCGTTTTCATCCAGCTTATACTTGCCGTTTTCGTCCCGCTCATAGGCCTGGGTCATGTTCTGGCCCAGCTTGTCTCCCAGCAGCTCACCCAGAGTCTTGCTGGTGTTGAGATAGCTGGTGGCCGTCTTGCCGATACCCAGGGCACTGCCCACGTCGGTATTGATAATCAGGTCGGAGCCCTCCTGCACGTCAAAGCGCAGCTTGAGGCTGTCCCCTGTCTCATCAGCGTTTGTCACGGTGATCTTGCTGCCCTTAAAAGCCTTCTGCACCGCCTCGTTCAGCGCCTTGGTGTAGTTATCCGCGTTCAGCTCTGAGATGTCATTGCCGTTGGCATCCTTGAGGGCGTTGCCGTCAGCATCCACCAGCTTGCCGTCCTTAATGGTGGGCATGGTGATCTGCTTGGTGGTGCCGTCCAGGCTCAGATTCATGGTCTTACCGGACAGATACTCCGAATTTTTTACATCCTGGGTCAGGCTGTCGCGCATGCCGCCGGACAGACTGAAGGAGGTGGGCCGAGTCTCGCTGGCGTCTTCCAGGTCCAGCCCCAGGACGCTGGCCACATTGCCGCTGGCTCCGGAAATATACAGCCCGTTGCCCGCGTTGCCCAGCTCACTGAAGGAGATCTGCCCGTCATTGACATCAACCTTAATGCGCTGATTGGCGGTCTCCGCGACGCCGCTGCTAAAGGTAATCTTTT
This sequence comes from Flintibacter muris, assembly GCF_943192995.1. Classification (GTDB taxonomy): domain Bacteria; phylum Bacillota; class Clostridia; order Oscillospirales; family Oscillospiraceae; genus Lawsonibacter; species Lawsonibacter muris. The sequence goes on along the minus strand of NZ_CALPCP010000011.1, from coordinate 82,628 downwards.
GGTCGGCCAGCTTCTGCTCAATGAGCTTGCCCAGAGCCTCATCCTCGCTGATCCCCGCGTTTTTCTCTTTAATCTCCTTCAAAGCCTCAACATCCTTCACCTGGTTAAACTGGATGCTGACGGTTTTGGTGCCGTAGGTCAGTGTCAGGCTGCCGCCCAGCTTGCCCAGCTCGGTGGTGCCGTTAATCAGGTCAACGCCCTCTTCGGCCTCAATGCTCTTGCCGTCTCCCGCCTTGAGATTGCTGGAAGTCCGGTACTGGGCGGCGGTGGCCAGCTGAGACACCCGGTCCAGGGAAATTTCGCTGTTGGTCTTGCCGCTGGCGGACACCCGGTCGGCAAACAGGCCCAGGGTACTCACCTTCACGGCGCTGTTGAAGAAACTGGGGGAGGCCAGGTTGCTGCTGGAGGTGTAGGAGGTGTACTTATTGCTGAACCCCACCAATTTGCTGATAATGCTCCGGTAGGCGTCCTGCTTCCACTCCACCTTGGTTACCTTCTGATTCAGCGTATTAATTTTTGTTTGATAGCTTTGAACCAGGCTTTCGATCATGCCTTCTGTGTCCAGGCCGCTGGCCAGGCCGCTGATCATGTTCGCGCTGTTCATCAGACTGCTGACTGTATTGCTGCTTGTTGCTCCGCTAATAGAGGCCATAGTAATCGCTCCTTCCGTCTTGTATCTGTATTCTAACGGTTTTTTATTGAAATTGAACGCAAAAATACTCTGTACTTTTTTATCGGCATGTAGTATGATTAAGTTAATAGCTCTCAGAGAAAGATTTTAATGGGAGGAGATCGTTTGTCCGCTATCATCACTATCACCAACCAGAAGGGCGGCGTGGGAAAAACCACCACGTCCAGCGCCCTGATGGACGGCCTGCACAGCAGAGGCGCCCGGGTACTGGGCGTCGATCTGGACCCCCAGGGCAGTCTGGGTTTCTGCCTGGGGTTGGATATTGAAAACTGTGCCACTATCTACGACGTATTGAAGGGCGCTCAGAGTATTAAAGACGCCGTTATGGAGTCTGACTGCGGGGATATCCTGCCCTCCAACATCCTGCTGTCTGCCGCTGAGCTGGAATTTAACCGGCCCGGCCGGGAGTTTTTGCTGAAAAACGCCCTGGCGGAGGTGGCGGAGGACTATGACTATATCATTATCGACACGCCTCCCGCCCTCAACGTGCTGACGGTAAACGCCTATGTGGCCGCCGACGGCCTGGTCATCCCCATGGCCCCGGAGATACTCAGCCTGCTGGGCGTGTCTCAGATCCGGGAGACTATCGATACAGTCCGCCGGTGCTACAACTCCCGCCTGCGGGTGCTGGGCATTGTGCTGAACAAGTTCAACCAACGCTTTACCCTCAACCGTGAGGTGCTGGAAATGACTGAGCAGATTGCCCAGCAGCTGGACACCAAGGTGTTCCAGTCCCGTATCCGCTCCGGCGTGGCGGTGGCCGAGGCCCCCGCCCACGGGGAGAGCGTACTGTCCTACGCCCCGGAGTCCAAAGTGGCCCGGGACTTCCGGCTGCTCATCAACGAGATTGCCCGTATGTACGACCCCACATTCCCTAACTCCTGAAACTTCGGAAAGGAGCCGTTTTCATGGCTGCAAACAAGAAAAATGCCAAAGGCAACAAAACCGCCCATGTATTAAACCTTCTCACCGCCCCCGGTGCCCCCAGAGAGGGCGCCCCCGCCGGCGAGGAGACTTCCCCGGCAGAGGCCGCCACGGAACCCTCCACCTCCGCGCCCTCCCGTCCTCTGCTCCCCCCCATTCTGGAGGTGGCCCAGGCCAATGACGACAATCTGTCCCAACAGATCCAGCGTGCCCTGGAGGAGGAGCTGGAGGAGGAACCCGCCGCCCAGCCGGCGGCTCAACAGCCCACACAATCTACCATTGAGGAGGTGCCCCCAGTGGCATCGGAACTGCCCATCACACAACAGCCCCCCGCGTCCCCTGCCACCTCGGCCGGCAAAATGAGTCAGGATGAGATCGAAAAGCTCCTGGCTGCCGCCAACGCCCCCGTAGACGAGCCCGCTCCCGCCCCTGTGCCCGAACCGCCCGCGCCCTCTGCACCCTCCGGCGGCAAGATGAGCCAGGAGGAGATCGAAAAGCTGCTGTCTGCCGCCAACGCCCCCGCAGACGAGCCCGCTCCCGCCCCTGTGCCCGAACCGCCCGCGCCCTCTGCACCCTCCGGCGGCAAGATGAGCCAGGAGGAAATTGAAAAGCTGCTGGCTGCCGCCAATGCCCCCGCAGACGAACCCGCTCCCGCCCCTGCGCCCGAACCGCCTGCGCCCTCTGCACCCTCCGGCGGCAAGATGAGCCAGGGGGAAATTGAAAAACTTCTGGCCGCCGCCAATGCCCCCGCGGAAGAGCCCGCCCCTGCGCCCGAACCGCCCGCGCCCTCTGCACCCTCCGGCGGCAAGATGAACCAGGAGGAAATAGAAAAACTTCTGGCTGCCGCCAATGCTCCTGTGGACAAGCCCGCCCCTGTCAATGAGTCCGTTCCCGCCCCTAAGCCAGCCCCCAACCCCCAGGAGGAAGAGGATGTGTCTTACACAAACATCATGGAGGTGCTGGTGGAGGAAAAGGCTCCGGGATATATGAAAAAATTCGGTCTGTGCACCTGCAAGCAGTGTCTGGCGGATGTCAAGGCCCTTACCCTTACCAACCTGGTGCCCAAATATGTGGTGCTGTCCAAGCTGGACCGCATTCCCATGCTCACCGTCTACGAGGGCCGCTTTAACTCCACCATTTTTGCCCAGCTCACCCGTGCCTGTAAAACCGTTATGGACCACCCCCACCACAACCGCAAAGAAGATTGACTTTACAATAAACGCCTGCAAAATGAAGACACCCCATTTGCTGGAACCCGGTTAACAATCCAGCAAATGGGGTGACGCCAAGACAGGGGCCAATTCCGGCCCGGACTGCCTGCTGCGGGCAGACGCAGAATATAAATCGTCATGTAAAGCAGGCAGTTCCAGATATTATCAGAGTGCGGATGACGGACAGCCGCGAATGGTATTTATCAAAGTATAAATGAAATGCAGGAGATAATTTCGGGAAAATCTCAAATTTATTATCCGCACCAGTTTCTGACACTTTTTCTATTCGACACAAAATCGCGAGGAAAAACGCGCAAAAACGGCAGGAACAGCAAATAAAAACACAAGGGGCGCAAAAAGCGTTCCTTGTGTTTTTTGTTGGAATGCTATGCAGCCAGTTAATTGTTTTCCCATGTCAAGTATGCTACTATTGATAAAAATTGTATTTTATTTTGTCCCCTGCCAGCTATTCAAGTTCCATATTTTGCACTCCATACCTTAGAATGATGTTGATAAGCTCATTGCGCGAACGGTTTGTTTCCGCCGCAATTTTGTCCAGTGCGTCAAGGATATCTACTCTAATCCGAATGGTAATAACCTTGTTCCCATCCTCGCCGCGCCTCTTAATCTGTAATGAATTATAGCTTGACAAAGAGGTACAAAGTACAATGCAATTAGATATCACTAAAGATATCAGTTTACATTACAGGAGGTATCAAAGAAAAACCACACAGATGGAAAAGGAGTACTATTAAAGAAGGAGAATTGGTTATGGATGATAAAATGAATGTTAATTCTGAGCAGAAGGAAAGTGTTTCTATGGTTTCCCCAGATGATAAGACGAATGCTGCTCCAGCAGCCAAAGGCGGCGCGGGAAAACTGGCAGCATTAATGCCAAAATTCGCTAAGAATAAGCTTGCCATCTTGGGTGTAATCGCCGTTGTAGTCATTGCCGTTGCATTTGCTTTCCTCCATAAGTCTAAATTTGAAAAGGTAAGAGACGAGTGCCTTCACATTGCAGGTATAGTTAGCGGAAGCGGCAACTATTTTACCATTGATACATATCCCGATACATACGAAAACATGGATGATGCCGTGGTGGCCCTCCTGCTTCCCAGCACACAGGAGAATGCACTGAAAGCAATTCGATATGCAAACGAACAGTTAGGTTTTAATGGCTCTGTATACTCCAAAATGATAAAAACCACCGCCTTAATGGGGCGTCAAAGCGAGGAAAATGATAAATACAAAGTATCTTGGACCTATCATCCAGATAATGGCCTTGAAGTGACATACGAAAAGAAGTAACGGCGATATAGCAGGGCGGCACGTCAACGTGCCGCCCTGCAACTGATCGAAAAAGCCTGCCAGCTTTCATGTTAAAACACGTTACCGCCACAAAATCACGGCGGACGCGGACGAAAACGGCGGACGCGGCGGTGGTTGTTCCTCGTAGCCAAAGCAAGCGCGGCTTTCCAGTAGCCGCGCTTGCTATTTCTGTTCAAAGTATCTTGAAAAATCGTGTATCACATCAGATATTAACGATAACTCCTTTATTTCATACCCATTTAGTGTTTTCATAATCCGTGCAATCTCTAAATCGCGCTCTGTCACGGGAGAATTGCTGCTAATGCTTTTCTTTTCGGCGCAGGCCCCTAACAAATAGTCGATAGACACATTGAGTGTAACACCTAAATTGAAAAGTGTATTCAATGCGGGGGCCTTGCGTCCGGCCTCTATTTCCCAAAGGTAGTTTCTGGATATTCCCACCTGTTCTGATAACGTTTCCAACGTCAGGTTAAGCCGTTTCCGTTCCGACTTGATTTTGCTGCCCATAAGAGTTAAATCCATAGTATTACACCCTCGACTGCCTTATTGATAGATTTTACAGCATACAGCCAGAAATTAAACACGCTAATTGATAGAAATATAAAGATTTTTCTTGCAATTAGCATTAAATCAGAGTATAATCAGTTTTGGTGCGTGACTGTTAGCAAGACCATGACAGATAGATAAAAATAACCCATTAGACGTGGGAGAATGAAAAGGAGCGAGACTATGTATTGCAGAAATTGCGGGAATGAAATGAACCAAAATGCGGTTGTATGCGTAAAATGCGGAGTATCCAAAGGTACTGGAAATTTCTATTGTCCACACTGTGGGAAAGAAACAAATCCAGTTGCGGCTGTATGTTTAAGCTGTGGGTGCTCTCTTGCAAATACAAACGCATCGGAAAACGCTAAGTCAAAATTGGTTGCGGGTCTGCTTGGGATTTTTCTGGGCGGTTTGGGAATACACGATTTTTACCTTGGAAATACCAAAAAAGCCATTATCCATATTCTGCTTGCAACAGTAGGGGCTTTCGTCTTCGTGGGGCCGGTCATTTCTGGAATTTGGGGCCTGGTCGATGGCATTTTTATCCTTACCGGAAAAATTTCTGTTGACGCAAACGGTAACGCTTTGCGAGATTAAGTATTGGGGCGGCACGTCAACGTGCCGCCCCTCAGCTGATCGAAAAAGCCTGCCAGCTTTCATATTAAAACACGTTACCGCCACAAAATCACGGCGGAAACGGACGAAAACGGTGGACGCGGCGGCGGTTATACCCCATGTAGAAAGGGCGAAGAAAAAGGGCGGGTTTCCCCGCCACAAGGTTAAACTTCATCATCCCTAATGTACTTCATAATGTCCTCTACCTCACAATCCAGTATTTTGCAGAACATTTCTATTGTGTGAGTGCTGACGCTTTCATTTCTCTTTAATCTGGTGATTTGCGCAGGGCTGATGTTGTACTTTTTTATCAGTGCATATTGCGAAATGCCTTTTTCCTTCATGACCTTCCACAAGTTGTTGTAAGAAATCATAACATTCAAGCCTCACTTTCCACTTGAATGTTAAAGGAAAATGATGTATAATCAGAATAACCAATATCGGTTATTATTCGTGCAAAATAAAGTAGGAGGAAACAAGAATGAAAAAACTTTTAGTACTCGCACTTGCAGCGGCTCTGGCCCTCTCGTTGGTGGCCTGTGGTGGTGGCGGTGACACAGGGGACACGAATACACCCAGCGGCGGGAACGGGGATATAACAAGTATAGGCATTTGTAGCGCACCAATGGACGGCCATAGTCAGCACAGAAGATCAGGCCCCGCAGGATATTGGGGATCGTCCCCAAGGCGTCATGACATCCAAGCCGCTCCTTATAGGCGCTGCTGGCCTCTACGGCCATTTTCTGAACCGCACGGAAGGTTTCTTCATCCACCAGCGGCTCATGGGTGTCGCGGACGATCACCCACTCGGATTCCGGCACATAGTAGGGCTTTTTCCCCTCGGAGAAGCCGGACCGCTTGCGTCCCTGGACCATGTGACCCAAGTAGACCTCGGCGGTCAGGACTTTTTTTACGGAGGCTATGGTCCACCGGGAATTGGCATAGGATTCGCACTTTGCCGCCCCCTTCAAGCAGAGATACCGTCCGGGGGAAGGGACTTCCTGCTCATTCAAGGTCCGGGCAATCCGCTGATAGCTCATCCCCGTCAGACGCAGGGAGAATATCTCACGCACCACCGGCGCAGTCTCCGGGTCCGGCTCAATCCGGTGGGCATTACCGGCACACTTCTGGTAGCCGTATGCCGCCCATGAACCGATGAACTCTCCTTTCTGTTGCTTGGTCGAAATGGCCGGAAGAATCTTCCTGGATATGTCCTTGCTGTAAACGGCGTTCATGATGTTTTTCAGCGGCACTATGTAGCCGTCCTGGGTCCGCTCGGCGGTCAGCGTGTCAAAATTGTCGTTGACGGCGATAAACCGCACGTCCAAGAGCGGGAAAATCCGTTCCAGATAGTTGCCGGTTTCCCGGTAGTTGCGGCCAAACCGGGATAAATCCTTCACCACAATGCAGTCTACCTTGCCAGAGCGAACATCCTCCATCATCCGTTCAAACTCCGGGCGGTCAAAGTTCGTTCCCGTCCGTCCGTTGTCGCAGTAAAGGTCATAGAGCCGCATATCCGGCTGGCCGTCAATGTAGCTTTGAATCAATTCCCGCTGTGTGCTGATCGTGTCCGCTCCGGGCTTTCCGCTGTCCTCTACCGACAAGCGGGCATAGCCGCCCACCTGATAAATCCGGCGGGGCTGTTCCGCTTGGACAGCTACCGGCAGGACGGGATTGACCTTGCGTTTCGTCCGCGCCATTTCAGACCGCCTCCCTTCCGGGAAGGGTTCCCTGGGCCTGCCGCAGCAAATCCATCTGCCAGTGAAATTCATCGTGCCAGCGGTAGACGATCTCCACACGGCGGTCACGGAAAATCAGGATACGCTCAATCAGCGATACAATGATGGTACGGTCCAGAGCGTCAATGTTCTGGTGCTTGCGGAACTGCTCCATCCAGCCCCGGCCCTCCGAAAAATTGCCCATTTCCCGGCTCATTTCCTCTTGGATGGCCTCGGCCTGTTCCTCCGCCTCGGCACGGCGGCGGGAGTAGGTCTTTTTCAAATCCTGGTATTCGTCCCGGTCGATCACGCCGTCAGCGAGGCTTTCATAAAGGGAGCGCAAAAGGGCCTGATTGCGGTCGATTTCTTCCCGTTTCTTCTCCAAACGGCCTTGCAGCTTTCGCATACCCGCTTGCTGAAGCTGGGCCGTGTCGGTCAGTTCCAGCAGGTCAGAGAGGTTGATCACATCCTGGATGTATCTTCTCAATGCGTCCAGCACGATCTCATCCAGCGTTTCCACCCGCATGGAGTGGGAGAAGCAGCGCTTTTCGTTCTTGTGCGCGGCGCACACATAGTACACATACTTCTTCTTGGCGGTGGGGACGGTTTTTCGTATCATGGCCCCGCCGCACTCGCCGCAGTAGACCATGCCGGAGAACAGCTCCACCGCCTTGCCGCTGACGCTGGTGCGCGTATCCAGGGCAAGCACCTTCTGAACGCTTTCAAAGTCATAGCGGTCAATGACCGGCTCATGGCAGTTCTCCACCACCGCCCATTCTTCGCGGGGCTTCACCACCAGCCGCTTCACCCGATAGCTGGGGGTGGTCACGCGCCCCTGCTCCAACACGCCGATGTAGACCGGATTTTTCAGAATCCGCAGCACCATCCCGGCATCCCACACGGATTCCTCTTTCAGCCGGAAGGACGTAGAGTAGCGCATCCCCTGGGACCGCTTGTAGTCCATAGGCGTGGGGATGCCCGCCGCTGTAAGGCGGTCGGCAATATCGCCCGCGCTGATTCCTTCCAGCTTCCACTTGAACATATCCCGTACCACACCGGCGGCGTATTCATCTACCAGCAGGCGGTGGCGGTTCTCCGGGTCCTTCCGGTAGCCAAAAACAGCAAAAGAGCCGATGAAATCTCCGCGCTGGCGTTTGATTTCAAGCTGGCTCCGTGTTTTCACCGAGGTATCCCGGCAATATGCCTCGTTGAACACAGGTTATTGGGGAAAGGGAAAGCAAACAGGCAAAAATCCAGTATTCATGCGGGTTTGCGGCGAGATGGCTCTCAAAAGCTAACCTCACAAAAGACAGATTATTGCACAATCACATATCGTTTCTAAGGGAGAATGTTGATTCCGGTCACATTCTCCCTTTTTTCATACCAAGAAACGAGGTGATTATCTTGAACACGCAAATCATCGCCATCGCCAACCAAAAGGGAGGTGTGGGCAAGACCACAACCTGTGCCAACTTAGGGATTGGGCTGGCGCAGGCCGGAAAGAAAGTGCTTCTCATTGACGGGGACCCGCAAGGGAGCCTGACCATCAGCCTGGGCAATCCCCAGCCGGATAAGCTGCCCTTTACCCTCTCTGACGCGATGGGCCGTATCCTGACCGATCAGCCGGTCCGCCCCGGCGAGGGGATTCTGCGCCACCCGGAGGGTGTGGACCTGATGCCGGCGGATATTCAGCTGTCCGGCATGGAGGTGTCGCTGGTAAACGCTATGAGCCGGGAAACGATTCTGCGGCAATATCTGGACAGTGTAAAGGGGCAGTATTCCCATATCCTCATAGACTGCCAGCCCTCCCTGGGTATGCTCACCGTCAACGCGCTGGCCGCCGCCAACCGGATCATAATCCCCGTCCAGGCGGAGTATCTGCCCGCCAAAGGGCTGGAACAGCTGCTCTCTACGGTAGCCAAAGTCAAGCGGCAGATCAACCCGAAACTGCAAATAGACGGTATCCTGCTGACGATGGTGGACAACCGCACCAACTTTGCCAAAGAGATTGCCGCCCTGCTGCGGGAAACTTACGGCAGCAAAATCAAGGTGTTTGGCACTGAGATTCCCCATTCTGTCCGGGCAAAGGAAACCAGCGCGGAGGGCAGGAGCATTTTCGCCCATGACCCAGGCGGCAAAGTAGCCGAAGGCTACGCAAATCTGACCAAGGAGGTGTTGAAACTTGAAAAGCAGCGCGAAAAAAGTAGAGCTGGCATCGGTCGATGATCTGTTTTCCACCGAGGAAAGCCGCGCCGACGCGGGGCGGGAAAAGGTGGTAGAAATTCCTTTAAGCGAGCTGCACTCGTTCAAGGGACACCCCTTCAAGGTCAAAGATGATGATGCCATGATGGAAACAGCGGACAGCATCCGGCAGTACGGCGTTCTTGTTCCTGCTATCGCCCGTCCTGACCCCAGCGGCGGCTATGAGCTGGTAGCCGGACACAGGCGGCATCGGGCCAGTGAACTGGCAGAGAAAGAAACCATGCCGGTCATTGTCCGGGATTTGGACGATGACGCCGCCACGATTATCATGGTTGACAGCAATTTACAACGGGAAAGCCTGCTCCCCAGCGAGAGGGCCTTTGCCTACAAGATGAAATTGGAGGCCATCAAACATCAAGGAGAACGGTCGGATTTAACTTCTCGCCAAGTTGGCGAGAAGTCCAGCACTTCTATTCAGCTTGTCGCAAATCAAGCTGGTGAAAGTCAAAGGCAGGTGCAACGCTACATCCGCCTGACCGAGTTAATCCCCGAACTGCTGAACATGGTGGACGAGAAGAAAATTGCCCTGAACCCGGCCTATGAGCTGTCCTTTCTCAAAAAAGAAGAACAGACACAGCTTTTGGACGCGATGGACAGCGAACAGGCCACCCCCTCCCTTTCCCAAGCCCAGCGGCTCAAGAAATTCAGTCAGGAGGGGCATCTGTCCATAGATGTAATGCGGGCGATTATGGGCGAGGAAAAGAAAAGCGATCTGGACAAGCTGACGTTTACCTCCGACACCCTGCGGAAGTATTTTCCCAAAAGCTACACCCCTGCCCGGATGCAGGAAACCATCATCAAACTGCTGGAACAGTGGCAGAAAAAGCGTCAGAGAGATCAGGAACGCTGAAAGGAGCGCCTATGAGAGATCACGTTGCCAGGGAGTTAAAGGGCCACAACATACTGGCTGTGGAACGGTTTCAGGATAAGACCCGCTGGATGGTGGAGTTTTCCGTCCTGCGGCCCCGTACCGCCTACGGCGCACCCGGCGATGAAACGCGCCTGTTTCTGGACGAGGACGGCTATCAGGCCGTTCTCGCCAGCCAGAAACGCCGGGACATCAAAATCAAACGGTATGCCCGCGTCATTGAGGGGCATATCCTGGACTTCAAGCCCAAAAAGAAACGCCACCCGTAAACCCGACAAATTGAGAGGAAGGAATGAATATGTGTACCGTTAAGGAAATCAGAGAAGCCATCCGGGAGGACTGCCGCTCCCAGCGAAACATGGAAACCATTGAGATTGACCGGATTTTTCAAACCCTGACGTTTCCGCAGTTAGAGAGCCTGTTTGACAAACCGCCCATGCCGCCGTTTTTTCACCGGTACAGGCAGAAGTCAGCCAGCAAATGAACGCCGCAATTCTTTTTACGGGATTGTGGCTTTTTTCATGCCCTGGGAAACGAAAGGAGTGCAGAAAATGGCCGTTTTTCGCGTAGAACGCACACAGGGATACACCGTTATGAGCAACTATCATCTGCGGGACAAGAGCCTGAGCCTGAAAGCAAAGGGCCTGCTGTCCCAGATGCTTTCGCTGCCGGAGGATTGGGACTACACCCTTTCCGGCCTGGCTGTTATCAACCGGGAAAGCAAGGACGCGATCCGCTCCGCAGTCAATGAGCTGGAAAAGGCAGGGTACATCAAGCGCCGCCAGACCACCGACGCGGGCGGCAAGTTCAGCGCCAACGAGTATGTGATTTATGAGCGTCCGGTAACAGAGGAACCGCCCGCCCAACCGTTGCCCCCAAAACCGTTGTTGGAAAAACCGTTGTCGGGTTTTCCGACAACGGATAATCCGGCAACGGGAAAACCGTCAACGGAAAATCCAACGCAAATAAATATAGAGAAATTAAATACCCAAAAATCAATTACTGACGGATCAATTACCGATTCCCTTCCCTTCCGGGGAATGGCGGCAAAGCCACCGGAACCGAAACGAAGGGAAACGATGTCGCTGACAGAGATGGAAAATTATCGGGAGCTGATTTTGGAGAATATCGAGTATGACTGCCTCAAACAGCGGTTTGGAACCTACCGGGAGGACTTGGACGAGATTGTGGAGCTGCTGGTGGAAACCGTCTGCGCGAAGCGTAAGACCACCCGGATTGCCGGGGCGGACTTCCCCCATGAGGTGGTGCGTTCCCGCTTCCTGAAGCTGGACAGCTCCCACATCGAGTTTGTCATGGACTGCCTGCAAAAGAACACCACCGAGGTACGGAACATGAAGCAGTACCTTTTGACGGTGCTGTTCAACGCGCCCACCACCATGAGCAACCATTACACCTCACAGGTCAACCACGATATGTACGGCGGCTTCTGAAAGCTGGCCGTTTTTGTCTGCCCGGAACTGCCGGGAGAAAGGAATCTGTTATGAAACGACCGCTTGCGTATATCACCGCTCCCTGGAGCAAGAACCCCCATGAAAATGCGGCAAACGCCGCCAGCTACTGCCGCCAGGTGTATGACGCCGGATATTCCCCGGTCTGCCCTGTTTTGTTCCTGCCGCTGTTTTTGAAAGATGAAATCCCCCAGGAACACAAGGACGGGATCGACATCGCCAGAGATTTCCATAACCACATCATCTGGAACGCGGTCAATCTGAACTGTGACCGGAAATTCCGAAACTTTTGGGGCAGTACCCGCGCGGTCCGGCGGCTCAACGATACTATCTGCGTTGAGAACGGCTATTCCATTGTAGAGGACCCAAAACCGCATGGAAAAAGCTACAACAAAACCTTATCATCACCGACCTTGCCACTTTGGTGGCTTACGAAAACGGCCCCGCAATACAGGGCTTTAACGAGCTGACGGTATCGGTGAACGACCCGCAGAACATGGAGGAAATCATTTCTAAAGTAAAGGAAATCAGCGGCGTGGACTGGAAAGGCTTTTCTTTTCTGGTTGACAACGAGGACTATGAAAACGCCGCGTCCTCTTTGGAACAGTTATCGGAGCTGGTATCCACCATTTTGATGATCGCGCTGATTGTAAGCATCGCCATCCTCTCGCTCATTCTAACCATGTGGGCCAGAACCCGCATCCATGAAACCGGCGTCCTGCTCTCGGTTGGGATCAGCAAGCTGTCCATCTTAGGGCAGTATATTGCCGAGGTTTTGCTGATTGCGATATTAGCATTTTCCCTCTCTTATTTCTCCGCCAGCGCCATTGCGGGCCAGATGGGAAACGTATTGCAATCCGGGCAGGCGGTAACGGAGGCGCAGCAGGAAGACGGCTTATCTGCCGGAACCCGTGGGGAGGCCGGAACAGATACCGGTGAGCCGGAAATCGAAACCCCGGAATTACAGGTTCGTGTACAGCTTGAGGAAATGGGCCTCCTATTCCTGCTGGGGATCGGGATTGTAACGGTATCCGCTGGAATATCCTCAATTTCCGTCATGCGGCTGAAACCGCGGGAAATTCTATCGAAAATGAGCTGAGAAAGGCGGTAACGATATGAAAAAAGTATGGAAAATGTTTTCTGTCCTCCTTTTTGTGGGATTGCTGTTCACAGGGTGTACCCCCAAGGAGAATAAATCAGACGAAACGCAGGAGCAATCCGGCTCGCCCATCATAGATTACGAGGTGCCGGATAAAGTAAAGGACTATGATTTTGACTATGAATTTGTGCCCGAAGGTGAATAGGAGGTGCCTCTATGGGAATTTTGGAACTGCAAAATCTAACATACTCTTATGACAAAAAGAGGAAGGTGCTGAGAGGGATCAATGCGCAGATGGAGGCGGGAAAAATGTATGCCATTCTCGGCCCGTCCGGGTGCGGCAAGACAACCCTTCTATCCCTGCTGGGCGGTCTGGACAGCCCCACAAGCGGGAATATCCTGTTTGAAGGGAAAGACATTGCACAGGCCGGATTGGCAGGCCATCGGAAAAAGAATGTTTCTTTTATCTTTCAGAGCTACAACCTGATTGACTATATGACCCCGCAGGAGAATGTCCGGCTGACTTCAAAGAAACCGGCACTCCCGTTTCTGGAACGGCTGGGGCTGACGAGGGAGGAATCCAAACGGAACGTGCTGAAACTCTCCGGCGGCCAGCAGCAGCGGGTAGCCATTGCAAGGGCGCTCGCAAGCGAAGCTCCGGTGATTCTGGCGGACGAGCCTACCGGCAATCTGGACGAGGATACGGCTGGGGATATTACGGAAATCTTGAAAGAAAGCGCCCATCAGATGAAGAAATGCGTGATAGTTGTTACCCACTCAGGTGAGCTGGCAAAACAGGCGGATGTGGTGTTCCGGCTGAAAAAGGGTGAATTACAGATAGAGCAAAGCGAGAAATCTTCATAACTATAAATGAGTAAATACCAAATATTGCACAAAATAAAGACACCCGCTGCTGAATGATGTATCATTGAAGTACCAACAAACAACATACTCAAACAACAAGGGGGTGTCCGTTGCAAACAGTATTCAAATTTATTCAGGAGCTGTATAGAGCAACAAATAGAGTTGGGAGGAACATAAAAATGAGAAGCTATCATGCAGAAGTAATTAATTTGAGCTTGAAAGACAAAAAGATGATAAAAAAATTTCCTGTTCTCAAATGTCAAAGTCGTTTTTTTGGTCTATGCAAAATATATACAATTTCAATACCTGAAAAAGATATTGAAGATGAAGTAAAAGCATTTCAAAAAAACATGAGTACAGCTTTGAAGAAAGAATGGTACATTACATTTCATACATCAGAAAATGCAATTGTAGTTTTTAGAGAAAAGATTTTTGTTATGTCCTGCAAGGGGATTGTTCCGGTATATAAAAAACGTATTGATACCTCTCATGCGAAAGATAAACAAAGGTGGGATGATATGATACAATATGCAAAATCATTGGGAGTACCAGATGAACAGTGCGATTTTTTACCAGAGGATTTTACAAAGCAAGAATATTGACAATTCCCGACGACAGCGACACCTTATATATGGTGTCTGCAAAAATATTTACAACGGCGAGGCTACCCGGCTAAAACGGCATCCACTCTGCAGGAAGCACGAACTGTCATTCAGGAGGAAATGCCGCTGGTAATTTGCTGTAACCTCGACCTACCGGACGGTTCCGGCATGGATTTTCTGGACGAGGTACGGGCCGTACAAGGAGATTCCTTTGTGGTGGGGATGTTCCAAATGAAGAATCCCCCTGTCCGGTTTCTGCTGTTCTTTATCCTTACCGAGAACAACGACCTTACCACGGAATATGAATACCGGCATGAGGGCGTGAACGACTATATCACCTCCCCGGTAAATATCCCGGAGCTGATTCGGCGGGTTCTGTTCTTTGTGGAATGAAACGAGCTTACATATCCAAACATCTGCCTCCACAGCGGGGAAAAGAAAAAAACCGCTGACGGGCAGAGGATTTCGTGCGCTTTCCTGCACAGCTGATTTCTTCGGCGGTTTTGAGTAATCAAGGCCGCCGTTTCTTTTTGCCTAAAAGCAGACCCCCGATGACCCTCAGCAATCAGCAGGGGCGGTATATAGGAGGATACCGCCATGTCTGCAATATTCATTTGTAATAGCTATGGGATATATCAATTAAAAAAAGCATAGGCCCTCCTCCGGGATATTATAGTTATCTATCAGTATTATCAATCCATATAAATCAGCATAATCATGGTGTTTTTTGTTGCGCCAGTTTCTCATTGCGAGAAACTGGCGTTTCTTATTGTCGATTTTTAGGGAAACCTCCCGATGTGTACCGCTGCCGGTCCCCGCCTCCATTCGATTCACCCGTCAACCACGCCTGAATCGAAATGGAGGAAAACTATGGGATTTCACTATGGATACGAAAAAAGGAAGTTTGATACAGAATGGACCCGGCTGGAACAGGAATACCGTGCAGCCGGTATGGACGATAGGCAGATCGCGGCGATGAAGGAATATGACTGGACCTGGTTTTGCAGCCAGCGGGCCTATCTAAACCGCGTACAGGCCCTTCCCGGCGAACAGTGTGAGGACGAGAGCGAGCAGTCCTGCCTGTTCCGAAAATTTGAATCCCTGTCCTGCACCTGGGACACCGGCGATGTGGATTCCCGGCGGTTTGGCTGGCTGTCCTCCCTGGAGGATGAACTGCTGTACCGGCGGCTCAGCACCTGACTTCCGGGCGGATGCCGGAGAACGACCGGGAAATTCTCATAGCAGACGCCTATGCCAATAATCCGGATTCCAACAACTTCATTCAATTAGGGGAAGAAATCGAGCTGGAAACGGAAGAAGATACCATGACCGTCACAATGGTAGGAACCTATGGCAAGCCCGGCTCAAGCAACGGAACCTATGCCCTGGACTCCGCCGCCGTTATGATTACAGAAGGGCTTGCCAGAGAAATGATTTCCAGCGTGGAGAACTTTGATTATACCTGGGTGATCTCCGCAGACCCTAACAAAGAGGATTCTGTGACAGCAGCATTGGAATCTGTCGCTACCAATGCGCCTTCCGGCATGGGGCTTTATACCTATGCCGAGGAACTGGACTTTTTGACCTTACAGCAGGCTGTGATTTTTGGCGGGCTTCAGGGGTTATCCTGGATGATTTTCCTCTTTGGCGTGGTCAATCTGGTCAACATGACCCTCTCGAACCAACTTTCCCGCCGCCGGGAACTCTGTATGATGCGCTCCGTGGGCATGACCAAACGGCAGCTTTATCAGGTGCTGACAGCGGAAGGGATGTTCTATGTTCTGTTCAGCGCCGTGATCGCACTGGTGGCAGGAACCCCCGTGGCGATTGGGATTTGCCGCTGGATGGGTGAAGCGATGATGGGACAGGTAATGCCTTATCAGTTCCCCGTTGGATCAATGCTGCTGTATATCGGCGTCCTGGTGGTGCTGGAACTGCTACTTTCCATCTGCACCATCCGCAAGCAGGAGCAAAATTCTCTCATTGAGCAGATGCGGCTTGTGGAATAACAACCGCTGGCCGGGACAGAAAATTTCTGTTCCGGCCAATTTTTTTGTTTTCAGGACATTTCTGCAACATTTCCCCTTTAGGATTACGGTATAAGGGAGGATTTGTCGTATGAAACCTATCTTAATCATAGATTCCGATGCCGACCAGTTTTTGCTATTTGTAAACTTTTTTGAATCGTATTGTCTTTTCATTTGTTTTGTGTTATAGTGTTATGTATAATAGTATAACAGTTAAAACAGCAAGAAGGTGAGATGGATTGAAACTAATTATTTCAAATGTATCAGGCATACCCATCTATGAGCAAATTAAGCAGCAGGTCAAGGCGGCGATCCTATCTGGAGAACTGAAAGAGGACGAAGCCTTACCTTCTCTCAGAACGCTGGCAAAAGATTTGAAAATCAGCGTTCTAACGGTTACACGGGCCTACACAGAATTAGAGCAAGAGGGATTCGTCAAAAATGTTCAGGGGCGCGGCTGCTTTGTCATGGGCCGTGGCTCTGAACTGATGAGAGAGCAGCTTATTTGTAAAGTGGAAAATGGGTTGACCGATGCAATCAAGGCGGCAAGAATCGCAGATCTTCCAAACGAAGAACTGCACCGTCTTTTAGATATTTTATTGGAGGCGAATAAAGATGACTAACTATTTAGAGGTGAAAAACCTGTCGAAATCCTTTGACAGTTTCCAGCTTCACAATATCAGCTTCACCTTGCCGAAAGGATATATTATGGGGCTGATCGGGCCAAACGGCTCCGGCAAGACAACCACCATCAAACTCATTCTGAATATGCTCAAGCGCAACGGCGGCGAAATCAAAATCATGGGGCTGGATAATATCGCTGACGAGCAGAAAGCAAAATCGGAACTTGGTGTTGTATTTGATACCAACTATTTCAGCGATGATTGGCAGGTAACACAGGTAGAAAAATCTATCTCCGTTTTCTATCCCAACTGGAAGTCGGAACGGTTTGCGGAGATGCTGCGGAAGTTTCACATCGCTCCCACCAAGAAAGTGAAAGAACTCTCAAAGGGGATGCAGATGAAGTTGATGCTGGCCTGTGCGTTCTCTTACGACGCAAAGCTGCTGATCCTGGACGAACCCACCAGCGGCCTCGATCCGGTTTCCAGAGATGAACTGCTGCAAATTCTCTCGGAGTATATTGAGGATGGAGAACACAGTGTACTGTTCTCTACCCATATCACCGGCGATCTGGAACGCGCTGCTGACTATATCACTTATATCAGCTATGGAGAATTGTTTTTCAGCGGCAGCAAGGATGAATTTGTCGATATGTTCCGCATTGTCAAGGGAGGAACAGAAGAGCTTACTCCTGATCTGAGAGAAAAAGCGGTCGGTGTCCGTACATTTCCCACAGGCTTTGAGGCTCTGGTCAAGACCGAGGATACGGGCGCTTTTTCCTCTTTGAGCATTGAACCGGCGACTATTGATGAAATCGTTGTATTCACGAGCAAGAAAGGTGACGATTATGAGTAATACATTAAAAGCAACAAAATTGGACTTTTCGCTGGTAAAGCCCTATATCAAGGTGATCGGGTTTACCATGCTTCTTCCTATCGCTTTTGCGGCCATTAACCGTTCCATCCTGACCGGCGTTTCCTTTGCCATGTGCTTTATCGCCATGACCACAGGCTACACCTTCTCGGTAACAGAAAAAAACAGCATGGAGCGTTTGTATGGGATTTTGCCCATTAAGAAAAGCGAAATGGTAACAGGCAGGTATCTCTTTGTTCTTGCGCTGGGCGCGATGGCTCTGGTGGTTTCTCTTATCACACAGCCGATTGTGCTGCGGGCAATGGGTGAAAGTGTTGGAGCATTTGATATGATTAGTGCGGCTATCGGCGGTTTGTTCCTGTTTGCCCTTTATACCGTATTTCAAATTCCGGGCTATTACAAATATGGAGCCATCAAAGGCCGTGTGTTCATGTATATTCCTGTGGCTGGATTTTTGGCGACCTTGTTTTTCCTGCCCAAGATGCCCGCAGACAATCCCATTGTGACTACGGTTGTAAGTTCCCCGGTGCTGCTGATCGGTCTTGTGCTTGTATTGGTTGTTGTCATGTACGCTGTGTCGATCTGGTTCTCCATTCGGATTATGGAAAACAAAGAAATGTGAGGTGAGCAATAAGGAAACCGGAATCGGAATGGATTTCCCATGAGGGTGCGCACGAGGCAATTATCGGGCCGGAGCTGTGGGAGGCTGTCCAGAAAATCAATCAGGCGGCGAAACAGATTTCCGCTAACAATACGCCGCCCCAAGCATCTCTGTTTACCGGAAAGCTGGTTTGTGCGGACTGCGGGCATCCTCTGGTTGCCGCCCGCGAAACACAGCGCCGGAAAAACGGAACTGTCAAGCACTATACTTCTTATTTTTGCTCCCGGTTTGCCACTACCGGACACAGCATCTGCTCCTGGCACCGGATTTTTGAGATCAGCTTGAAAAACTTGGTGCTGAGTGAAATCCGGGCGCATGGCAAAGCGGTTGCAGCCGATGAAGCCGCTGTACTGGATATGTGAACAGAGCCTAGAAAAGGAATTAGAAGAAATTAGAGAAAGAGTGCTAAAGAAATAGAGGAGATAAGAAGAAAAATAGCAAAGTTAGAAAGAAAAAGAAAAAGGAGAGGAGGGATATAAGAAAAGAATTAGCAGAATTAGAAAAAAGAGGAAAGAGGAGAGGAGGGAGGAATAAGGATAAGAAGAATATCTCTATATAGTACCTCCAAAGTATTTTGAATATCAACATTCAACCCCCATACATAAAACCTCCTGGCCTGGTCCAATGACAACGACTTAGGCCAGGAGGTTTTATAATTTCATCCTACTACAAGAAGAAGGCTATAAACATGAAAAACAAAGGTGCAAACTATTATAAAACAATCATTATCATTAGTGGTAGACCGGGTGTTCCTCTTATGTCTGGAACACCTGAACCGCTAAACAATCTCCTACTAAAAAAGGTAAAAAAACAAACATACTTTCATTTTGCTGATTACTTTGACCTATGTAATCATGTGGAACCTAAAAAGGTTATTGTCAGACAAGAAAGCAAAACGGAAGAGGCAGCAAGAGTAATTAAAAAATATCACAAGAAGAACAGGAAAGTTATATATTTTGCTAGTAGTATAACAAATATCCTACAGTTAATTAAGGATTTAAACAAGAAAGGAATTACAGAGGGTGATATCGGAGTAGCTTTTACTAGCAACGAGAAAAAGAAAGAATTTTCTGATTATATGTTAAGTAAGAGAGAAATGATTGAAGAACGCCTAAAGACAGAGGAATTACTACCAGATGATGTTAAAATCTTTCTTACAACTACCAAGTGCAAAGAGGGCATTAATATTCAGAATGACGATATAAAAATCATGTTTGCTGAGAGCTCACAGAGAGCAGAACTTGTTCAAATGGCCGGACGTGTTCGTAAGGGCCTGGATGAATTGAATGTTATGTGTGAATTGTCTAGGGTCTATAAAAAAGATATATTAAAATGGGAACGTTATTTTTCTAATGAATCACTTCAACATGTTACAGACAAATACAAAGATTTTATCAGTAAAACCGAAAAGCCTACAAAGAAGGACGTTATAGCTAGAATAGAAGAAAGCTTTCCCTATATTAGATTTGACTTCTTTCGGCAAAAATTTATCTTTTTTGATGGAAAAATGGAAGGAGAAGATTTGGCAATAAAAGAAAAATATATGCTGATAAATTGGATTGATTATTGGTATGACAATAAAATCGTTAAGGGAGAAATAGTATCACCCCCTGGCAATGAAAACTTTAAAGACTGGTTTCCCTATTCTACAGTAAGGTTAGCCGAAAAAACGCCTTCCGATGAAGAAATCATAGTTAGGGTCATAAAGAAGTACTTTGAAGAGCATGATGAATTACTTGAAAAAGTAATTTCAAAAGAAGAAAGAGATAATATATTGAAAGACATAAATGTTCTCCTCAAAAAAGAAATTGATGATTATCAAGATATGAAGCAAGCGAATTCACTTTTTAAGAAGGGCGGCTATATAGCAGACGAAGTTACAAAAGCTGATAAAAAAAGAGGGCGAGAATCAGAATATAGAATCATTCCAATCCCTGTTGAATCAAGTCAAGAGGACAGAATTGAGGATATTCCAGAAGATGTTTGTATATGACCCAATATATGACCCAAGTTTTACAAGTTTATCAAAACGCTCTTTCCCTTGGCAATCTGTATTACTTCCTCATTCTTGATATTGATTGCACAAAAGAAACAGGGCAATATAAAGGAGGTGCATAGCTGCTTGATAAAAACAAGGAAATTCAAAATAATATAGAAAAAGGGGGGATAACCAGATAAAGCTAACATAATTATAATATTTTACAACAAAAAGCTCGTGACACAATAGTTGATGACACTTTTAACGATATCACAATTTATAGGACATTCCCATGACACAAATATGCCACATAGGGGATATGAAAACGGGATAAGCGGCGACAAAAAGAGAGGAACAAGTTTCCTCGTTCCTCTCCGAAAAACACTCTCTTGCGGATACGTTTTATTCCTTCTCAAAAACGTCCTTGCCCAGTCCGCAGGTGGGGCAGACCCAGCTGTCGGGGACCTGGTCCCAGGGGGTGCCGGGGGCGATGCCGTTGTCCGGGTCGCCGACGGCGGGGTCATAGACGTAGCCGCAGGGGCAGACATACTTATCCATTAGAAATTCCTCCCTGAATCAGCCGAAGTAACGCTCCAGCAGGCCCTTGAAGGCACGGCCATGGCGGGCTTCGTCGCGAGCCATCTCGTGGACGGTGTCATGGATGGCGTCCAGATTCAGCTCCTTGGCCTTCTTGGCGATGGCGACCTTGCCAGCGGTGGCGCCGTTCTCGGCCTCGACGCGCATCTCCAGGTTCTTCTTGGTGGAGTCGGTGACCACCTCGCCCAGCAGCTCGGCGAACTTGGCAGCGTGCTCAGCCTCTTCCCAGGCGGCCTTCTCCCAGTACAGGCCGATCTCGGGATAGCCCTCACGGTGGGCTACCCGAGCCATAGCCAGGTACATGCCGACCTCGGTGCACTCGCCCTGGAAGTTAGCGCGCAGGCCCTCCAGGATCTCGGGGTCAACGCCCTGAGCTACGCCCACAATGTGCTCAGCGGCCCAGGACATCTCGCCCTTCTGCTCCACAAACTTCTCCGGGCCAACGCCGCACTGGGGGCACTTTTCGGGGGCCGCGTCACCCTCGTAGACATAACCGCATACGCTGCAAACGAACTTTTTCATGATAATGTTTCCTCCTTAAAATTTTGGTTTTGATGCAGACAGCTGGGACATAGACCATAGAATGTGAGTTCGCAGCGTTCCACTACGAACCCGTATTGCGAGCTGACGGACTGCTCCAGGCCGGTCTCCGGACGGACATCCGGCAGGTCCAGAACAGAGCCGCAGCTATTGCAAACAAAGTGACTGTGGGGGGCAACGATACCGTCGAACCGCTCCTGTCCCTGAACCACCCCCACGCTCCGGATCAGGCCCTGCTTTTGAAAGAAAGCCAGATTGCGGTAGACCGTTCCCAGGCTGAGGTCGGGATGAAGGGGCTTGAGCTGCTGATACACCCACTCGGCGGAGGGGTGACAGCTTGTCCCCTGGATGGCGTTCAGGATCGCCTCCCGTTTTTTGCTGTAGCGAACGGTGCGTTCCATGAGCGGCCCTCCTTAATAATATTAATTCTTATTACGGCGGTATTATATCATACTCCAGGGAATTTGTAAAGGGGGAAAATAGGAAAATTTGGGGCGGGGCCCCAAATTTTTTTCTTATTCATTTTTGCCCGTTTTCCGCTCTTTTAAACGGCTGAGGATAAATTCCTCCACTTTGCCCCCATATTTCATCCCCAGCAGGAACACAGCCGCCCCCGCCAGCCCGATCGGGACCATCACCCAGGGGGACAGGCCCAGGGTGGAGCCCCCCAGGGCACTGGCAAAAAGCAGTCCCCAGGGCCTGGCCAGCAGCACGATTGCGGCAAACCGGCGGAAAGACAGCGCGGTGAGCCCGGCCAGAATGCACAGCATATCGTCAGGGAAAAAGGGGAACAGAAAGGCCAACGTCAAAAAGACGGGGGCCTTGGCCCGCAGAATGTCCTGGTATTTTTCCGACAGCTTTTGGCTGACAATCCGGCTGGCAAAGTCCCGGCCCAAGGCCCGGGCCAGGCTGAACGTCAGCAGAGAGCCGGTCACCACCGCCCCAAAGGTAAGCAGAAAGGCGGGCCAGGTTCCAAACAGCACCCCCCCCGCCGCGGCAATCACATTGCTCGGGATGGGAGCGAATACCACCGAGAGAAACTGCACCAGAAAAAACAGCAGATGGGAATATGGGGTAAAGTTTGTGATATAGGCCCGCAGTGCGTCCAGGGACCGGACCGCCCGGAAAAAGCCGCTGCTGTACAAAAACCATCCGCCCCCCGCCAGCAGCAGAAGAGCGGCGGTGAGAATAATAAGCTTTTGCCGCCTGTTCATGAAAACGCCTCCGTTCTCAGAGGGTATTCTACCACACAGAAGAGGAAATAACGACAAAAATCTCCTTAAATTTTCGTGAAGAAGATATGAACAGGCAAGGCGGCTAGTATTGTTAATACTAGCCGCCTTATACTACTCTATAATAACTGCATCATGATATTCTTTCTCATAATAATATTTTGCAGAAAATGTAATTTCTTTCCCCTCGTATTGATTTATATCTATACTTTCATCAAAGTAAACCAGTCTTTGATAAGAACTATTAGGAAATTTAACATTCCATGCACCTGGAAAATCCGTATTTTTGCTTGTCAGCGTTCCAGTATACTCATACCTGTCTGTTACAAAATAAGCTGGGCTGACTTCATAAACATATTTATTTTGTGGAATACCGGGGCCCATTGGTTCCTCTTTGATTTCTGCTCCTGTCTGCCCAACAATAGTTACATATTGTCCAACCTCTAAATTAGCAATTTCTTCTACCGGAAGATAAACTTTATAGCGTGTAATAGAATCTGGGTCTATTTGAATGTGGTCAGCACTTATTTCACCTATTCGTCCCGTTATTAAAAGTATTTTTTCGCAGTATGTTTGCGTTGCTCTTACAATATTGCTGGTTGTATCACTACTTATCGTCATTGTATCGCATTCTATTGCCTGCTCCAGCATTTCCTCTTTTGTCATGCCGCCGCTGGGCGTGTCTGTGCTTGTTGTGTCCCCGTTCCCGGTGCTGGGCGTGTTGGTGTCCCCTGCTCCGCTATCGCCGCCGCAGGCCACCAGAGAGAGGGCCAGAGCCGCCGCAAGGATAAGGGCTAATAGTTTCTTCATTGTGTCAACCTCCGTCTAATTTTGTTGTTGTGCTGGGGTACTCCATGAATTTTAGCAGAATATGGAGTAATAGTCAATTCTATTTTCATCAACACTCAATTTATCTTTTGCTAATAGCTAGATATTATGGAGTAAAAGGGGGTTGAATATGGAATACAAGTATAAGTTGGACTATCAAGCCATTGCAAAAAGAATTAGAGCCGCTAGGAAAGCGGCACAATTAACGCAGGCAGAACTAGCAGAGAAGATAAACATATCTACAAATGCAGTTGCAAAATTAGAAACAAATTTAATGAATGTAAGTTTACAAACATTGATAAACATAGCAAATGAACTTGATATAGATATGAACTATTTATTATCAGATAGTAACGATATAAATGACAAGGATGAAAATATTGATTTATTTTTAGAAAATATAATCGCTAATTTATCCATGCGTGAAAAGGCATTTATAATCCACACTATAAACGGGCTAAAGGCATATAATGCCGAAAGCAAGAATTAAAGAATACTGTTCGTAAAGGTATACCTTTACGGGCATTTTATTTGAGTACAAGAAAACAGGAGCGGCAAGGGAAAGCCCCTGCCGCTCCTGTTGATTTTCTTATACCTTTCGAATAGAGGAGATAGCCTTGGCGATAGCTTTGGCGGTATCCGGGTTGTTCATGGTGTACAGGTGGATGCCGTCCACGCCGCCGGCGATCAGGTCAGAGATCTGGTCAATGGCGTAGGCAATGCTGGCTTCCCGCAGGGCCTCGGGGTGGTCGCCGTACTTGGCCAGCAGGCGGGTAAGCTTGCTGGGGATAGTGGCGCCGCACATGGTCACCATCCGCTGGATGGAGTTTTTGGACTGGATGGGCATGATGCCCGCTTCAATAGGCACGTTGATGCCCGCGATACGGGCCCGCTCCAGAAAGCGGAAAAAGTCGTCGTTGTCAAAAAACAGCTGGCTGACCAGATGCTGGGCGCCGGCGTCCACCTTCTCTTTCAGGTGGCGGATGTCACTGACCAGGTCGGGGCTTTCAAAGTGGCCCTCGGGGTAGCAGGCAGCGGAGATGCCAAAGTCCCCCTTCTCCCGGATGTAAGCCACCAGCTCGCTGGCATACTTGAAGTCGGTTTTGGGGAGATAGTCCGGGTTTACGTCCCCCCGCAGGGCCAGGACGTTCTCCACCCCGGCTTTCTTCAATTCGGCCAAAATGCGGTCGGCGTCCTCCCGCCCGGCGGCCACGCAGGTCAGGTGGGCCATGGCGGGGATGTGGTACTTGTTTTCAATCAGGGCGGCGATCTCGCTGGTGCTCTGGTTCACATTGCTGGAGCCGCCTGCCCCGTAGGTGACGCTGATAAAGTCAAAGCGGATGTCTTTCAGGCCGTCCAGCGTCTGGTAGATGCTGTCCACCGGGGCGGTCTTTTTGGGCGGGAACACCTCGCAGGAGAAAACGGTCCGGCCCTGGCCGAATAACTGGCACAATTTCATGATAATCGCTTCTTTCTGTCATGTAGGGCAAGGGCTTTGCCCTTGCCTGAGACTAAGTTCTTCGTCCTCTCAGGCCCCCTCTTTGAGGGAGGCTTTTTGACAATCTGAGGTAAGTCAAATATCCAGCTCTAACAATACAGGGCAGTGGTCGCTGCCCTCCACGTCAGAGAGGATCTCTGCCCGGAGAATTTTGTCACGCAGGCGGTCGGAGACGATAAAGTAGTCAATGCGCCACCCCGCGTTGTTCTGCCGGGCGTGGAAGCGGTAGGACCACCAGGAGTAGGCCCCCTCCCGGTCGGGGTAGAGCCATCGGAAGGTGTCGGTAAAGCCGGAGGACAGGAGGGCGGTCATCTTCTCCCGCTCCTGGTCGGAGAAGCCGGCGTTGCCCCGGTTGGTTTTTGGGTTTTTCAGGTCGATCTCCTCATGGGCCACGTTCAAATCGCCGCAGTAAATCACCGGCTTGGTCTTGTCCAGGGACATGAGGTAGCCGCGCAGATCCTCCTCCCACTCCATGCGGTAGTCGATCCGCTTCAGACCGTCCTGGGCGTTGGGGGTGTAGCAGCACACCAGGTAGAACTTCTCATACTCCAGCGTGATGAGCCGCCCCTCGTGGTCGTGCCGGTCCAGGTCCATGCCGTAGGCCTCGGCGATGGGCTGGTGGGGGGTGAAGACAGCGGTGCCGGAGTAGCCCTTCTTCTCGGCGGAGTTCCAGAACTCCAGCACCCCCTCCCCCAGGGGGACGTCCGCCTGACCCCGCTCCATCTTCGTCTCCTGAAGACAGAGAAAATCGGGCTTTTGCCCCTGATAAAAGTCCAAAAACCCCTTTTTCATGCAGGCCCGCAGGCCGTTTACGTTCCAGGAAATGAATATCATGGGAACACTCCTTTAATGATTCAGCACCCGCACCCTTATCATGTTGGGGATGGCCCGCAGCTCCTCCACAGCCTCCTCAGTGAGGCGGGTATTTACGTCCACCATGGTGTAGGCGTAGTCCTTCTTTGACTTGTTGGTCATATTCTCCACATTGATGTGGTCGTCGGACAGGGTGGTCATGATCTGGGTCAGCATAGCGGGGACGTTTTTATGGATCAGGCAGATGCGGGCAATGCCGCTCCACTCCTGGGACACGTTGGGCAGATTAACGGAGTTGGTGATATTGCCGTTGAGCAGGTAGTCCTGGAGCTGCCGGGCGGCCATGACGGCGCAGTTCTCCTCGCTCTCCGGGGTGGAGGCCCCCAGGTGGGGCAGAGCAATGACATTTTTTACGGTGGCAATCTGCTCATCCGGGAAGTCGGTGACATATTTGGCCACCCGTCCCGACTCCAGGGCGGCAATCATGTCATCATTATCCACAAGCCCGCCCCGGGCCAGGTTGAGCACCCGCACCTGCCCTTTCATCCTGGAAATGGCCTCGGCGTTGATAAAATCCTTGGTGGCGCTGGTGTAGGGGATGTGGAGGGTGACATAGTCAGACACCCGGTACAGCTCGGTCACATCCTTTACCACATGGACATGGCGGTCCAGCCGCAGGGCGGCGTCCACCGACAGGAAGGGGTCATAGCCGTACACGTCCATCCCCAGATCCAGGGCGATATTGCACACCAGGGCCCCAATGGCCCCCAGGCCAATGACACCCAGAGTCTTGCGGTACAGCTCCGGTCCGGCAAAGGCGGACTTGCCCTTCTCCACGGCGGCGGCCACGTCCACCTTGGGGGTGTGGGCCTGCTCCTGCACCCAGTCGGCCCCCCCCAGTATGTCCCGGGAGGCCACCAGCATGGCGGCAATGACCAGTTCCTTTACCGCGTTGGCGTTGGCGCCGGGGGTGTTGAAGACCACAATGCCATTTTCAGAGCAGCGGTCAATGGGTATATTGTTGGTGCCCGCCCCCGCCCGGGCCACCGCCCGGAGAGAGTTGGGGAATACATAGTCGTGCATGGGGGCGGAGCGGACCAGAATGCCGTCCTCCTCCTCCACCTCGCTCCCCACCTGGAACCGGTCCCGGTCCAGCCGGTCCAGGCCCACGGAGGAGATTTTGTTCAGTGTTTTGATACGGTACATACCTATTACCTCAAACTTTTGTTGATCTTGCGGGGACATCTGTTCAGCCGCAGTCCCAGTTGTACAGCACCCGGGAGAAATCCCGGCGCTTCAGTGCCTCCCGGTTGATGAAGAAATTGCCCACCCCGCAGTCGCCCCAGCAGACCAGATCTTTCCGGTCCCGCATCTCGCTGTCCAGCTGAAACAGGAGGGTGTCAAATTCCTCATATTCGTTGTCCTCACTCCGGGGGTCGGCCTGGGTAAAAAAGGGGTAGCCGTCCAGCTGGTGGCCGGCAGCGTTGGCCGGGTCCAGAGTGAAGATATCGTAATCCCGCTCCTCCTTAGGAAACAGGCCGTAGAAGTCCCAGATGGAGCGGATAGGCTTTTCCGGTCTGAGCTGATTCCAGCGCTGCAGGAACAGCTTTTCAAACCGGCAGTCGCCGTCCGGGATGTCCTGATTCTGCACCGGACCGAAGACAATCCGGCAGGGCTGGTCCCCCAAAGGGGTGTAGCACTCCTTGCCGTCAGAGGGCCGGGGAACGGCAACGCTCTCCGCCGTGACGGTGGGGTCCACCGTCTCCCGGTAGATAATCTGAAAGCCCAGCTGGGCAATCTGGTCGTCAAAATCCGCGCCGTACACATCATCCGTCCCGACAAAGAATTGCAGCAGGCCGGCGTGGGGGAAGTCGGGCAGGCCTTTCAGCTGTGTACAATCAATCTGGGCCAGAAAGCTCATGGGGTCGCCATAGCTGCATACCGGCCAGGCCTCGCCCCTGGACAGATAAGGCATGCCCCCCACCTTGCTGTCAGCGATACCGGGTTCGCCCACCTCCAGGGTATAGGGGAGACATATCTTTTTGCAGGCGGCGCGGATTTCTCCACAGATCTCCAGAGCCAGTTCAGTGTCAGTCATTGTGGCGTCTCCTTTTAGAAAGTAATCATCCGCTCCTTGAGCTTTACCCCATCCAGAGCGGGGGCAATGACAATAAAGAGGGCTCCGCTGCCAATCCCCTGGACCAGAGTGCCCAGGAACTGGGGGACAAAGGCGGCCATGGTCCCGGCCATGGCGCAGCCGGCCAGGGCGTAGGCGGTGGGGGAGAACAGTCCGGCAATTACCACCGCGGCCAGGTTCCGGCGGCACAGCAGCCGCTCGCCTTTGCTGGTAAAGAACAGCACCAAAACCGCCTTGATAACCAGGGTGGGCAGTACCCACATGGGGGCGGTGAGCAGGTCGGCCAGCCCCGCGCCGACAGCGGCGGCGGCCGCCGCATAGGGGAGGGGCAGCAGGCAGGCGGCCAGATAGATGAGCGCGTCGCCCAGATGGATGTAGCCCCCGGTGGGGATGGGGATGTGGAGCATGTAGGCGGTCATCACGGCGATGGCCGCAGCAAACAGCGCGGTGATGGTGAGCAGATGGATTTTATCCTTTTGAAGCATAAGAACTCCTCCTCTATTTGGTTGGTGAGAGAAGTATACGGCGAATTCCCTACTTTGTCAATGGGTTAGTTCGCCTTCTCGAAGGCCCGGATAAAGTCGCACAGCTTTTCCACCGCCTCCACCGGCATGGCGTTGTAGATGGAGGCCCGCATCCCGCCAGTCATCCGGTGGCCCTTCAGGTTGACAAACCCGGCTTCCGTGGCCTCCCGGACGAACTTGGCGTCCAGCTCCTCGCTGGCGGTGCGGAAGGTGACATTCATTCCGGAGCGGGAGCCCTGCTCCGCGTGGCAGGTGAACAGCCGGGAGGAGTCCAGCGTATCGTAGAGCATTCCGGAGCGCTGCTGTTTCAGCTTCTCCATACCCTCAGGGCCGCCGTTCTCCTCCACCCAGTCCAGCATCAGCCCCAGCATGTAGACGCACCAGCAGGGAGGGGTGTTGTACATGGAATCCTTGTCGATCATGGTCTTGTAATTCATCATCAAGGGGGTATATGGCAGCTCATGGCCCTGGAGGCCGTCCTTGATAATCACCACAGTCAGCCCGGCGGGGGCCAGGTTTTTCTGGGCCCCGGCGTAAATGATGCCAAACCTGGACACATCCACCGGCATAGTCAGAATGTCAGAGGACATATCGCATACCAGGGTCACATCCCCGGTCTCAGGAATGTAGTCCCACTCGGTGCCATAGATGGTGTTGTTGGCGCAGTAGTAGAAGTAGCTGGCGTCCAGGTTCAGCTTCAGCTCCTCCTGCCGGGGGATGTAGCTGTGGTTCCGGTCGGAGGTGTCGCAGGCGGTGGAGATGTCCCCGTACTTTTTCGCCTCTTTACAGGCCAGGCCGGAGAAGTTGCCGGTGACGGCGTAGTCCGCCTTTCCCGTCTTGCTGATCAGGTTCAGGGGGATC
The DNA here is from genome assembly GCF_943192995.1 of Flintibacter muris. Lineage (GTDB taxonomy): Bacteria > Bacillota > Clostridia > Oscillospirales > Oscillospiraceae > Lawsonibacter > Lawsonibacter muris. The sequence continues at coordinate 53,240 of NZ_CALPCP010000011.1, read as the reverse complement.
ATGGAAAACTGGCCGGAAGCTCCCGTCTGGAGAAAGAGAATGTGGTATCCCTCAGGGACGTTCATCAGCCGGCGCAGCTTGTCCCGTGTGTCCTGGAAAATGTCCATAAAGACCTTAGACCGGTGGCTCATCTCCATCACGGACATACCGGAGCCTCGATAGTTGGTAATCTCCAATCCGGCCCGCTCCAGCACGGACAGCGGGAGTACGGAGGGACCGGCGGCAAAATTGTAGACGCGGGAATCGCTCATGAGAAGAGCCCCTTTCTGTACAGAAAATGTGATTGTACACACTGGTGTACGGTAATTTTCAATTATAGTCCGGGAAAAATGTGGTGTCAATGGCGAAAGCGAAGAACCGGGCGGTATTTTCTCCTCTCTTTGTGTGAATAGTCCCCACAACAAGGACAGGTGTTTTTGCGGATACCCTGTTCAACGCCCATGATTGTATATATTGCATAAAAATATATTATAAAATTATGCGAATTCAACAAAACGATCCTTGACGCAAGCCGCCCCGCCCTGCTACAATACGGGCAGCCGCTGAGGGAAGCGGCATCACAAAACGGTTTGAATTGAATGCAAGGAGGTCTTTGCAATGATTAAAGAGATTGACATCAAGAGCCAGGAGCAGATTGAGAAGATCAACAGGCTGGCCTGTGAAACACCCTATGAGGTCTGGCTGAGTTCCGGCAGCATGATGCTGGACGCCCGCTCTCTGCTGGGGCTGTTCGCTCTGATCGGCAGGAAGGCCCACGTAGTGGTGGAGGACAGCGTCGCTCCCCGCTCCTTCCAAAAGCTGGTCGCCAAGATGGCTTGATAGGGGCAGCGCACTGGAAAAAACATAGCTTTGACGATACGTCAAGCCCCTCATGGCCGTTGGGTCTGGGGAAATCAATTTTGGCGCCGTAGGGCGCGACGGCCCCGGCGCGCCGTTGGCAACAGTTGCTAACCGGCGGCGGGCCGGGTCGTCCCGCCCTACAAATATGGCGGAATGTTCTGAAAATTGATTTCCGTGCCGCTGGCCACGGGGGGCTTGACATCTCTGCAAAACTCTGGTATGCTGGAAAAAATAAATATGTTACCGCCGGGTAACCTGGTTAACGTCTTTGCCGCTCTATAGGCCGTAGAAGGAGCGGTCGGGGGCGTTTTATTTTTTTGTTTGGAGGTTTTTTCCATGTATGAGGGCAAGCCCCCTGCGCTGTTCTTCCGCTTTGCCGTCCCCCAGATGATCGGGCTGCTGTTCAACTCGGTTTATACCATTGTGGACGGCATCTTTATCGGCAACCGCCTGGGGCGGGAGGCCATGGCCGCCGCCGCTGTGGCGGTGCCGCTGATCGAGATTTTGATTTCGGTGGCTATCGCCGCCGGCTCAGGGGCGGGGGTGCTGATTGCCGCCCGCCTGGGGTCGGAGGACCGGGCGGGTGCCCGGAAGCTGTTCAACACCGCAGTCTGGATGCTGGGGCTGGCCGGAGTGCTGACGGCGGTGCTGGGAAACCTGTTTTTGATCCCTCTGGCCCGGCTGCTGGGAGCTACCCCGGAGATTCTGGAACCGGCCGCCGGCTACCTGTGGTTTATTGTCACCTTCGCTCCCTTTCAGCTGTTCAGCTTTCTGCTGGGAGGGATGGCCCGGAATGATGGCCGCCCCAAGCTGGCCATGACTGCCATGATTCTGGGGGCGGGGTCTAACATTGTGCTGGACTACCTCTTCATGTACCCCCTGAACATGGGCATTCGGGGCGCTGCCCTGGCCACCGCCCTGGGGCCTGTGTTCAGTGTGCTTCTCCTTCTGCCCCATTTTCTTCGGAAGCGGGGGGCGCTGTATTTCGCCCCCTTCCGACCCAGGCTGGCTGACGGCAGGGACATTCTGGTGTGCGGCGTGCCCTCCTTTATCATGGAGTTCTCCATTGGCATTGTCACATTTCTGTACAACCTGGCCATCGCCCAATGCGGCTATGGAGAGCTGGGGCTGGCCGCCTACCTGGTAATCGGGTATCTGATGCTCATCATCCTCACCCTGTTTTTGGGGATGGCGGAGGGCCTCCAGCCGGTGTTCAGCCGCTTTATGGCCACCGGGGAGCGGGACCGGGGGCTGGCTATGCGGCGGTTTTCCACCAAAGTCTTTCTGGGGGTGGGACTGGCCGGCTGCGCCCTGATCTTCTTCGGCTCCCGCTGGTTTTTCCTCCTTTTTGCCCCGGAGGACCCGGAGCTGGTGGCCTTCGCTGTGGAGCAGTCGGTCCCCTACTTCTGCGGGTTCTTCCTCACCGGGTTCAATATTTTGATGATCTCCTTCTGGCAGGCCACCCGCCGCACCGAACAGGCGCTGGCCGTCTCGCTGCTGCGCAGCGTCATTCTGCCCCCGGCGCTGCTGCTGGCCCTGCCCCCTCTGCTGGGCCGGGAGGCCCTGTGGCCCTGCCAGTCCGCCGCCGACGCCATAACCGCATTCTTCGTCATTTTTGCCCTTGTATTTCGCAAGGAGCCATGGTACAATCGACCAACCTTGCGAGAGAGCATGGAGAAATGAGGAAAAAACATGAAGGTTAGAGTAATCACCGATTCCGCCAGCGACCTGCTGCCCCCTCACCGGCCTGAGGTAACCGTTCTGCCTATGGAGGTCACCTTTGGGGAGGAGACCTACCGTGACGGCGTGGACCTGACCCACCACCAGTTCTACGAGAAGCTGATCGAGGGGGACGACCTGCCCACCACCAGCCAGATCTCCCCCGCCCGGTTTGAGGAGGCCTTCCGCGCCGCTGTGGAGGCCGGGGAGACGGTGGTAGCTGTGGTGCTGTCCGCCAGGCTGTCAGGTACCTATCAGAGCGCCTGCATTGCGGCGGAGGAGTTCCCCGGCAAGGTGTTTGTGGTGGACAGCGCCAACGCCACCATTGGGGAGCTGATTTTGGTGGAGCGGGCGCTGGAGCTGATGGACGCCGGGCTGGATGCCTCCTCCATAGCCGCCCGGCTGGAGGAGGAAAAAACCGACATCCGCCTGGTGGCCCTGCTGGACACCCTGGAGTACCTGAAGCGGGGCGGCCGGGTGTCCGCCTCGGTGGCTCTGGTGGGCGGACTGCTGGCCATCAAGCCGGTGGTGGCCGTTCAGGAGGGCGAGGTGGTGGTGCTGGGCAAGGCCCGGGGCTCCAAAAACGGCAACAACCTGCTGGTACAGGAGATTCAAAAGACAGGCGGCGTGGACTTTTCCCGCCCCTACAAGCTGGGCTACGCCGGCCTGGATGACAGCCTGCTGCAAAAGTACATCACCGACAGCGCCGCCCTTTGGACGAATCACGCCGACCGTCTCCCCCTGGGCACCGTAGGCGGCACCATCGGCACCCACGTGGGCCCAGGCGCCATTGCCGTGGCCTTCTTCCAGAAGCATTAACCTCTGCGCCCCCGCCCAAAGCCTCCTTATAAAGTGGGAATCAATAGTTAAAAGTAAAGAAAAATAGAGACAAATGGCGCCCAAAGGATGAGAATGGTCTTGTGGAAACAAAACTCATCAAATTATACTGCACCATTTGCCAATGCAATGATAGCAGATTTAGAGAAGAATTACAACGCCAAAGCAACAACAATTGTCCCCAATTTACAGATGAGGAGCTGATTACGGTCTACCTATTCTTTGGGGTAAAAAATGTAATCTCCCGGTATTGACAGTGTCCGAACCAGTCTGCCGAGCACATCAAAGCTGGGGGTTTTGTCCTCGTTTTCAATGCGGTAAAGATACCGTTCTGTGATATCAGCCTGCTCCGCAACCTTTTCTACCGTGAGGCCAGCCCGTGTACGAAAGTGCTTAACAATCTCGCTGAACTTTTCAGGATTATCCTGCATCGTCCGTTCACCTCCACTTATTATCTTAACGGATGAAGGAAATAAGACAATGGCACAACATTAATAATGCCGCATACAAAGCTTGTCCAGACCTCGTTTGCTCCGCACATTTTGCCTGCGGCAAAATACAATCCTCAGTCAGCCTGCGGCTGACAGCTCCTTTCCAAAGGAGCCTTGCCCTGCGGGGGAACGAGAGTTTTTGGCGCAAAAGGGGACAGCGTTTGAGCTGTCCCCTGATTTTTTGACTTTCTGCCCTTGCAAACATATAATTGTTGCGAGGGCAGAAAGCGGGTGATGAAATGAGCCCAAAGACAGGGCGTCCTCCCAAAGAGAACCCCCGTAATGTGAACCTCAATCTTCGCCTAACCAGAGATGAAGCAGATTTGATTCAAGCGTGTGCGGATTCTCTCAACACAACAAGGACAGAGGTTATTGTCAAAGGGGTCAAACTGGTGCAGGAAAGCATGGAAAATAAATAGAGTGTTGGTCGCCACACAAAAGCCATCCAACACTCTATTACCACACCAAGGAGGAGCGGCAAATTTGATTATGCCATAACTCCTGGTGAAAAGCAAGGAGATTTTAGAATGGATATAAAGCGCAATTTGTTAGAACTGGAGGCCTCCGCCCAGCGCATTTCAGACGGTCTGGCGGCGATCCAGGTGATGGTCATTGGCCTGGACGGCTCAGGGAGCGAGTATACCGGCGCGTTTCACGCCGTTTGGCACTACCTCTCTGAGGCGGAAAAGAAATTTCAAAAGCAGCTGACAGCCTGTCTGAACGTGGTATAGCAAAAACAGGGGACGGCCCGGGGGCCGTCCCTTCGCTTATACCTTCTCCACCGGGAAGAGCACCCCGGTTTCCAGCTGGTCAGCGGGCGTGTTGTCAGGATCGCCGAAGTAGCGGTCCATAGCGGGACCGCACATCCGATACTCGGTGTGCTCTCCCAGCCAGACGCACAGGGCGTCATAGGCCCGATGCAGGTTGTCATAGCTCCCCCTGTGATGCACCGCCGCGCAGGTACAGGCGGGCTTGATTTTAACATCAGGGCCATCCTGGGCCACCACCATCTGGGCCTCTACGTCAGAGCGCTCATGGTTGAACTCCTCGTCGTGGTAGAGCATCTGGATGGGCCCCGCCTGGGTCAGCCCCCGGGCCTCCGCCTCCTGGTACAGCCGGTTAAAAAAGTCGTGGTACTGGTCCACGCCAATGGTTTCCCGGATGGAGAAGACCTTCTGCTCCGGGTCCTGAATCAAAACGACATGATACTGAGTTTCCATAAATGTTGTTCCCTCCATACGGAGTATGTCCGCCTCGATCTGGTGGATAATCCCCTGCTGCCGGCTCAGCTCCAGATACAGCTCCCGCCGCCGCTGCCGCAGGCGGGGCAGCAGCTGGCCGCTGTCCAGGGCCATCAGGGGGCCGATCTCCCCCAGGGAGAAGCCGTAGCCCTTCAGCCACTGGATTTTCATCAGATCAGACAGCTGCTCCTGCCGGTAGTAGCGGTAGCCGTTGTCCCCCACCGCCTGGGGACGGAGCAGTCCCAGCGCGTCGTAGTGGCGCAGCATCCGGGGCGTGACCCGGCTCAGCCGGGAAAAATCACCAATGGTCAGCATGACATTCCTCCTGAATTGTTGTGGGAACCGGTTCCTGAACACAGGATAAACCCTTACATTGTGGAAATGTCAAGCGCTTTTTGCAAAATTTTTTCCGGCGGAGGATTGTGCCCGCATACCGCCCGCAAGCTTTTTCATGCGATAACTCCCGCTTTTCGGCTTTATCCTGCGCTCTGCGCCTTTGGACATTGTACAAATGCACCAGCCGAATGGGATTGACCCTTCCGGCTGGCCTGTCATATCTATTTGCGGGTAAGATGCCCCAAAAGGGCGGGGCGCTCTTGTTTGTTTTTCTTGTTCCCTGCGAATTATTCTCGACGTTCAGCCGTCATTTCGCCCACAGTCTGGGGAGCTGGGCGTAGAAGTCCCCCTTGTCCTCCCAGATCAGCAGCAGGCTGCCCTTTTCCACCGATACGGTAGCCTGTGTTCCCAGAAACTGATTGCTCACCCCCAGGGGGAAGTCGCTGGTGAGAGTGTATTTGCTCAGCGGATATTTTAATCCGGTCAGGTTCACCCCTTCCGCCTTGCCGCTGCTGCACAGCACAGACAGATAGCCGGACATGGACGGGGGGAAGGTGATGGCCATACCGTCCCGAATACAGGTAACTGCCGTCTTTTCCCCTGCCAGAAAGCCCTGGGCTCCGTGGAGGGTCAGCCAGTCCAGCAGCTGGAGGTTGCCCAGGGTGTGCTCCAGCCGTCCCCCCAGGCCGCCCAGAAGGATAAAGCGGCGATATCCCAGGTCAATCCCCTTGCGCAGGGCGTAGACCATGTCGGTGTCGTCCTTCTCGGCGGGGAGCTGGATGACGTTGGGGTGGTTGGGCCGGTGGCCCAGGGAGTCGAAGTCCCCCACCGCCAGGTCGGGCTTGACCCCGTAGGCCACCAGGGAGTCGAACCCCCGGTCGGCAGCAATGACGTAGTCCCCCTGGAGGGGGTAAGGCCGCAGGTCAGGGGTCAGGGACATGGCCCCCACAATGTAGCAGATATTGGAAGCAGGATTCATAGCGTGCCACTCCTTTGGCAGTCTGTATTTCTGTTTTCCATTATATACAAGAGCAAGCCGGTTTGCAAGGGGCATGGAAATCAATTTTGACGCCGTAAGGAAAGGGCGCCAGCCAGAGGCGGGCTGAGTCGTCCCGCTCTGAAATAGGGCTGAATTTTCTGAAGATGGATTTCCGTGCGCAAGGGGGAAATAGGGATTGACTTTCCCCTGATATCGGCATAGAATAGCCGATACTGACTCTGTTTTTGGGAGATGGACGCCATGTTCCACTATTTAGATAACGCCGCCACCACACCGGTGCGGCATGAGGCCGCCCAGGCGGCGCTGGAGGCTATGACTGAGGGCTGGGGGAATCCCTCCTCCCAGTACGCCTTTGGCAAAAAGGCCTCGGACCAGGTAAAGCTCTGGCGGCAGGATCTTGCCCAGGCCCTGGGCTGTCAGGCCGGGGAGGTCTTCTTCACCTCCTGCGGGTCGGAGAGTGACAACTGGGCCATCTGCGGGGCACTGGAGCTGAACCGGCGGAAGGGCAGGCACATTGTCACCACCGCCATTGAGCACGCCGCCGTGCTGGAGCCGGTCAAAGCTATGGAGCGCCAGGGCTTTGAGGTGACCTGTCTCCAGCCCAACCGCCAGGGGGAGATTGACCCCGCCCAGCTGGCCGCCGCCCTCCGCCCGGACACGGTTCTGGTGTCCATCATGCTGGTCAACAACGAGCTGGGGACGGTTCTCCCTGTCAAGGAGGCGGCCCGGGCCATCCAAAGGGCCGGCTGTCCCGCCCTGCTCCACTGCGACGCGGTCCAGGGGTTTTTAAAGGTGCCCTTTACCCCCAGGGAGCTGGGGGTGGATCTGCTGTCTGTCAGCGGCCACAAGATCCACGCCCCCAAGGGGGTGGGGGCGCTGTATGTGCGGGAGGAACTGGTGAACTCCAAGCGGTTTCCCCCTCTGATCCGGGGGGGAGGCCAGGAGGGCGGCTACCGCTCCGGCACTGAGGCCACCAGCCAGATTGCCGCCTTTGCCGCCGCCGCCCGGCTGGGGGCCTCCTCTATGAAAGAGGATACGTCCCATATGGCGGAGCTGAAAGCCTATGCCATCGAGCGGCTGAACCAGGTTCTCCCGGAGGCGGAGGTTCTCACCCGAGGGGGAGCCCCCCACATCCTGCCTGTCTCTCTGCCCGGCTACAAGAGCGAGGTGATGGTCCGATTTCTCAGCGACCGGGGCATCTGTCTGTCCTCCGGCTCCGCCTGTCACCGGGGAAGGCCCAGCCATGTCTTCGCCGCCCTCAAGCTGCCCAAGCCGGTGCTGGACGGCGCACTGCGAATCAGCTTCTCCTACGATACCGCCCGTGAGGATGTGGACGCCCTGGTGGAGGGGCTGAGGGCGGCAAAGGAATCACTTTTTACTACCCTATCATAAAAAGGAGCAATATCCCATGTTCGCGTTTATGAAGCAAAAGCCCGGCTTTTACCGGCAGGTGGTTCTGCTGGCCACGCCCATTGTACTGCAAAACCTTATCACCAGCGCCCTTGGCATGGCGGACACCTTTATGGTGGGCATGCTGGGGGAGGCCCCCATGGCGGCAGTAACTCTGGCCAACATCCCCCTGTTTGCGGTGCAAATGTTCATCTTTGGCGTGCAGAGCGGGTCCTCTGTCCTCATCAGTCAGTACTGGGGCAAGCAGGAGATGGAGTCCATCAACCGGGTTTTAGGTGTGGCCCTGTGGGTGGCGCTGGGGGTATCCTCAGTGGTCGCGGTGGTGCTGCTCATCTGCCCGGTGGAGTTTCTCAGCCTGTTCGGCAACGAGCCGGAGGTGATTGAGCTGGCCGCCCAGTACGGGTCCATTGCCGGATTTTCCTTTGTGTGCAACGCTTTTACCATGATGTATGTGGCCGCCTACCGCAGTATGGAACGGCCCCAGTTGGGCATGTATATCCTGGGCGCATCTATGACCGTCAATACTTTTCTCAACTGGGTGTTCATCTTCGGCAACCTGGGAGCTCCCGCCCTGGGGGTAAGGGGGGCGGCCGTTGCAACCCTTACTGCCCGGCTGCTGGAGGTGTCTATCGTTATCCTCCACATGATGAAAAACCGCTTTTTCCGGGTCCATCTCCATCTGCTTCTCCAGCCCGGGATGGATATGACCCGCCGGTTCCTGAAATACGGTGGACTGGTGGTGTGCAATGAGACCATGTGGGGGCTTGGTACCTCCGTCTTCCCCACCATCATGGGGCATATGGCGGGCAGTACTGAGATTCTGGCTGCCTACACCATTGCCGGAAACATGGAAAAGATTGTTATGGTGGCCTCCTTCGGTCTGGCATCCACCGCCGCCATCATTATCGGGCGGGAGATCGGCGCGGGCCGGCAGGACAGGCTGCTGGATGTGGGCAAGGCGCTGAACACCCTGGCAGTGGCCTGCGGGGCCGTTCTGGGAGGGCTGCTGTTAGCATTGGTCTGGCTTGCCGCTCCGATCTGGATCTATCCTCTGTTCAAGCTGTCTTCCAAGGCGGCGTCGGTGGCTTCCATCATGATGACAGTCATGGCCCTGCAAATGCCGCTGAAGGATTTTAACACGGTAAACATTGTAGGTGTTCTCCGGGGCGGCGGGGACGTGAGGGCGGCCACCCTGATCGACATCAGCCCCCTGTGGCTGGTAGCCATCCCCTATGCCGCCCTGTGCGGGCTGGTACTGAAAACCTCCGTCTTCTGGGTTTATCTGGCCTTCCCTCTGGAGCAGGTTGTGAAATTCTTTGTGGGCATCCACCGTCTGCGTTCCGGAAAATGGGTCCGGGACCTGACTCAGGCATAATTATAATAAGGAGGCATTTCCCATGAAAATAACTGTCCTGATGGAAAACACTGCCCTGGAGGGCTGTGGCCTCACTCCGGAGCACGGGTTGTCATTGTACATAGAATACCGGGGCCGCAGGCTGCTGCTGGACGCCGGCTCCTCCGGCAAATTTGCGGACAACGCCCAGACCCTGGGGGCGGATCTGTCCGGGGTGGAGCTGGCGGTGCTGTCCCACGGCCACTACGACCACGGCGACGGCCTGCGCCGGTTCTTCCAGGTCAACAGCCACGCCAAGGTGCATGTCCGCCCCGGCGCGGGCGGCCCCTATTTCTCTATGGGGAAGGATGGCCCCTACTTTATCGGTATCCACCAGGACATCTGGGCCCAGTGCCAAGACCGCTTTGTCTGTGTAGAAGGCCTATATCCCCTGATGGAGGGGGCCTGGCTGGTCCCGGATCGCGTCCAGACCTCGGATAGCTCCGGTCGGTCCGGCGGCCTGCTCTTTAAGCGGGGAGAAGACGATTTTATCCCGGACGACTTCCGCCATGAGCAGTCCCTGGTGCTGGAGGGGGAGCAGGGACTGGTGGTCTTTAACTCGTGCAGCCACACCGGGATTGTCCCGATTGTACGGGAGGTGCTGGACCAGCTGCCTGGGAAACAGGTGTACGCCGTGGTGGGCGGCTTCCACATGGCCGCCAAAGGACAGGGCGCGCTGAACTGTACCCCCGAGTATGTCTTCCAGGTGGCCGACGCCCTCAAGGAGCTGGGGGTGAAGGAGATCTATACCGGCCACTGCACCGGCGAGACAGCCCTGAACCTGTTGCAAGAGCGCTTTGGCCCCGGCTGTCACGCTTTGGCGACTGGACAGGTATTGAATTTTTAAAAGCGGCTTCGTCAGGGATGGAACCTGTAATTTCCCCAAAGGAGAACTGCACAAAACAGTGCGGATATGAAAACTATCCCTATGAATTGCGTCACTTGACAAAAAACTGGTTTGACGTCCCTTTCACTATCTCCTTCAATTTTAGCCGGCATATTTTCACTGCGCGAAAGCCGGTTGAAATCACCAGCAGCATGATTGCACAATTTGTTCCGGCGGAGGATTGTGCCCGCATACTGCCGCCGCCCAGCCGGGGCCGGTCCAGGTACGGAACCACAGACCGTCCAATCTGGCATCCCCCTCCCCCGGAAGAGGGACCCGGATATCCCGGATAGAGGAGGTCAGTCCCCGGCCGCTCTCCTTGGCCCGGGCCTCCTTCAGGGCCCACACCAGGGTGAAGGCGGGCCACAGATCGGGCTGGCCCTCCAGCCAGTCCAGCTCCTCAGAAGAACATACCCGTCCGGGCAGGGAGGGCCGCCACTGCTTTACAATCTGGATATCTGCCCCGACAGGCAAGCTGTCCAGGGCGCACAGGGCCAGCTCCCCGCTGTGGGACAGGTTGAAGTGGAAATTTTCATGTTCGGGAAAGAAGGGCTTTCCCCCCTCCTGCCGGGCAATCTCAGGCAGAGGGGAAAGCCCCCACATCTCCCGGACCGCCACAGCCAGCAGCCCCCGGGCCTGAGCGCGGCTGGTCAAATTCTTTGCGCTGTAAACGACCATAAAAAGCTCCCCTTCTCCCTTTTGCGGCAATGATCAAAGCTGCGTCATGTGTAGGGGCGGCCTGTGGCCGCCCCTACAGGGCTGATATCAACAACTTTGATTCTTGCTATAGTATACCAAAAGGGAGAGGAGGAAACAAGCTTGTAAGGCTGGACAGAAAAGCGAAAGCTCAGCATGGCAGCGCAATCCAGGAGCCCACCGCGGACAGGTCCCGGAACAGCAGGCCCTCGGGGGGATAGAGTGTGAACCAGCCTATGAACAGGCCCAGGGCGATAACGGCAATTATGGGCAGCACCCACCTGACGCCCTTGAAGGGGCCGGAAAACCGGGTGGCCAGCCAAAAGCCCAGGGTCATCACCAGAACAAAGATGGTGATATCCACCCACATGGCCTCGCCCCCCAGTGTAACGTGATAGACCCAGCCCAGCCCCAGCGTCAGGGCGCACAGCAGAGGAAGCACCAGCAGCCAGGGTCTGGTCCCGCCCGGTCTGCCCCGGTTGAGGATGAGCGCCGCCCCTAAAAAGGGCCAGAAAATCAGCTTGACGTGTTCCCACAGGCTCTCGTTCACCGGGGAGAACAGGGCGGTAACGGCGTTGGGCAGCCACTCATACACAAAATGGAGGATGCACCCCGCCAGCAGGGCGGCAATCCAGGTGATAATCAGCTGTCGTTTGGGATAGAACAATTCCCTCACTCCTTCCGGTACAATTTATGCGCAGACAGGCCGTTTCATTCAACGCCGCATAATTTTTTGAACCGGGGAAAACCTACTGAAAAACCGGAAGGAGAGAAAAACATGAGCATGACCAATCAGGACTACGGCAAGCTGGTCAACGAACGGTCCAAGCCCTCCCCTATGGGGAAGAACATTGTCTGGGCCTTTCTGGTGGGAGGCGCGATCTGCGCCGCCGGACAGGGCCTGACCGGCCTGTATCAGAGCTATGGCCTGGACAAGGAACAGGCTGGAACGGCCACCTCGGTCACCCTGATCTTCGCCGCCGCGCTGCTCACCGGCCTGGGTGTATTCGACAAGCTGGCCAAGCGTGCGGGGGCGGGCACTCTGGTGCCCATCACCGGCTTTGCCAACGCCATGGTATCCCCGGCGCTGGAATTCAAAAGCGAGGGCCTGATTACCGGCACCGCCGCCAAGCTGTTCACCGTGGCCGGGCCGGTGCTGGTGTTCGGCATCAGCACCAGCGTGATCTACGGACTGATCCTGTGCCTGTTGAAGGCCGTTTAAAAAGCCGCCCGCGCCGCAAAAGCGGCGCGGGCATTTTTTACAGGTTCAGTCCGGTGATGACCTCCCTGAGCTGCCCGGCGGAGCTGTTCAGCGCTTCCCGCTCCGTCTCGCCCAGGGGGATTTCCAAAATCTTTTCCAGCCCGTTTTTGCCCACAATGGAGGGGATGCTCAAGGCCACCCGGTCCAGGCCGTACTCCCCCTCCAGCACCACCGAGATGGGCAGCACTGCGTGCTCATCCTTCACAATACACTCCGCAATACGGCCCACTGCCATGGCGATGCCGTAGTAGGTAGCCCCCTTGCGCTTGATAATCTCGTCGGCGCTGTCCCTGATCTCCCGGTAGATCCGCTCCCGGCCCGGGTCGTGGAGCTCCTGGCCCCGAAGGCGGCAAAAGTCGTCCAGGTCCAGGCCGGACACGTTGGCCCCGCTCCACACCGCCAGCTCGCTGTCGCCGTGCTCGCCGACAATAAAGGCGTGGACGTTGCGGCTGTCCACCGCCAGCTCCTCACCCAGCAGCTGCTTCAGCCGGGCGGTGTCCAGCACCGTTCCGGAACCGATTACCCGATGCCTGGGATAGCCGGACAGCTCCCTGGCCACATAGGTCAGCACGTCCACCGGGTTGGACACAATCAGAAGAATGCCCTCAAAGCTCCGGGCGGTAATTTCCGCCAAAATACTGCGCATTATAGCGGCGTTGCGCTCAATCAGCTGGAGCCGGGTCTCCCCCGGCTTCTGGTTTACTCCGGCGGTAACCACCACCAGGCCGCATTCGGCAATGTCGTCATAGGTTCCGGCGGTAATCTCCATAGACGCACCATAGGGCAGGCCGTCGCTCAAGTCCATGGCCTCCCCCTCCGCCTTCTCCCGGTTGGCGTCGATAAGCACCAGATGGGAGAACAGCCCCTGCTGTAAAAACCGGAAGGCGATAGAGGCCCCCACAAAGCCGCAGCCCACAATGGCGGCCTTTCTATAGTTGATTGCCACAAATATCCGCTCCTTTTCAAAATCGCTGGTCCGCAGACCATACTATCTTCATTGTGGCGGATTTTCGGCTTATTATGCAAAAAACGGGGGCGGTCTGAAGACCGCCCCCAGCTGTTACGCCCTGCTTATTCTTTTGGCTTCCTCAGGGAGGGAGCTGTCACCGCCAAAGGCGGTGATCGAGGGAGTAAACAGCGATTTTATAACTTTTTTGGGCAAAAACTCCCTTTGTCACGGCTTTGCCGTGCCGCCTTCCTCATTGAATGAGGCTTTTCGACAGGCCGCCGTTTTCCTACTCCTGCTCAAAGGCGGCGTACAGCGCCATGGGCTTGAGCTCATAGCCCGCCGGGAGAGTGACGCTGCCCGCCTCATCAGGCTGGAAGAGAACGGTCATGGTGACGCTGTTTCCCTCCTGTTCCCGGATGGCCCAGCCGGCGAAGCGCTGGCCTGGCCGCTCCGGCGGGGCGGGCGGGGTGAAACTGTGGTCCTCTGAGGAGACAAACAGCCGTCCCAGCTCCTCCTGTCCGTCCATAAAGACCAGACGGCTGTGAACAATCTCCTCCTGCACGTCCACATTGGTCATCTCAAAGGCCCGCCAGACGCCGTTTGTCCGGTGGAAAAACAGGGTGTTGTCCACCTCGTAGGGCTTGGCAGAGCCATTGCTCCGTTTGACGTCCATGTGCATGGACACCTGGGCGGAGAACAGGTCCTCCCCGTAGCGCTGGAAGTTGCTCACCGTCTCGCCGGTGAAGGAGTGGCCGGCGGTGGTCTTGATCCAGATTTCGCTGGAGCAGATGGTGCGGTAGATGGCGCTGCCGCTGTCAAAATATTTTTGCAGCTGGGCGGCGTCCGACGCCCGGATCATATACCGGGCATAGGTCTTTGCCGCCCCGATGAGCAGTTCCCGCTCCTGATCGGTGGGCTCCTCCTCCGCCTCCCGCACGGCATACACGCCCGTCTCCTGGTCAAAGTCCAGGGGGACCTCCTCCCCGTTTCCGTCCAGAACGGTGACTTCCGCATACCTGGCCGCCCCCACCTGGGCCTGCCACAGGATGGTCCTCCGTCCCAACACCCCCTCCGGAAGGTAGCGCTCCGCCGCCGTCTCGGTAAGCTGAACCTGACAGTCTATCCCCAGGTCCTCGCCGTTGACCAACACCCTATGGCTGTCCAGGGTCCGAATCAAAACAGTCTCCCCCTCCGCCGCGGACAGCAGCTCCACGCTGTCCAGCCTCCAGGCTGGGGTCTCCCCCTCTGGGGCGGCGGTGAGTGTAAAGGCGGCCAGGCTGTCGCTCTCCAGCTTTACAATATAGCGCCGGTCGCCGGACAGCCCGGCGGAGGTCTCCACCAGGGTCAGCTCCCGGCCCTGGGTCATCTCCTCCATAGCCTGGACAAAGTTGTCCCGGCTCATCTGGGCGCCGGACGTCAGGTCGTAGACCCGGCCCCAGTCGGCGGGGGAGAAGAGGTCGGCAAAGACCTCCTGGCTGACATGCTTGGGCTGGGCCGCCTCATAGCGGGTGAGCCAGGGGCGCAGCAGCCCAAAGCGGATATAGACAAACACCAGCAGTAAGACCAGCAGAAAACCCAGCAGAACCGGATAAAAAACGCCGATTTTTTCTTTCTTTTCCATATCCCCCACCCCTTACTCTTTGTCCAAAGGCCGTACCATGAAGAAGGTGGGCATACGCCGGGGCTCCTCCTGGAGCAGGGAGACGTTATTCACCGTCTGAACCTGGCCCTCCTCATCCCGCAGGAGCATCACAGTGGAGGAGCCGCCGTCCAGATTGCAGGCGTTTACCGCGCCATACTCCACCATCACGTCAATGATATCGGCGTAGGTGGCCCCCAGGCTACCCGCCTGACGGCCATCGATACACAGCAGGATTACCGTGCCGTCAGCCCGCTGGCCAATGGCCGTGCGGGGGTTGTAGCCGGAGTTGGTGTTGTAGGCCTCTTCATTGACGGCACTGTTCATGATAAGCACCGGACCGTAGCAGCAGCCGTCCCGGATGCGGGCCTCCTCGGCCTCCTTGGCGGACATTTTCTTAGAGACCACCAGGATGTCGTCCTCGTTAAAGCCGGCAAAGCCGTTGTAGGAGCTGCCGTCGTTCCAAAGAATATCCCCCTGGGAGACCACCAGGCCGCAGGGGACGCTGCCCACCTCCGGGCTGATGGTGCCGTTGTCAAAGAAGGCGCCGCCGTTGATGGCCGCCGCCGCCCTCTCTGTCTCGATCTGCCGGGTAATCCGGGTGCCCGGCTTGCTCCTGGAGTAGCTCCGGGAGGAGGGGCACAGATAGAGCCGGGAGGGGTCCTGCACCAGCATCACATAGGCGTTGTAGGTGTCGCCATGGACCTCCTCCACCCGCAGGCCCTCAGGACAGTCCGCCCACTCGTCGCTGTCCGGTATGCCGTCCGCCCGGATGACCACCTGGGTGGGGTCGGACTGCTCGTCAGGCAGGCCGGCGGCCACCTTGGCCTGGATCTGGTCCACGGTGTCCGCCCCGATAAAGACGGCGGGCACCCACTTGGTGGCGCTGGCCTCCAGCAGAGACATGGTCAGCCGGTTCCGGGCGGTCTCGGAGGGGCCGTTGAAGACCTCATCCAGAATCATACACAGCCCCGCCACCAGCACCGCCGCCACCGACAAAATGGCCAGCAGCGTCCGCCAGAGCCAGCGCAAAACCCGCCTGGCCTTTTTGGGGGCGGTCCGTTTCCCTTCGCTCATAGCCGTTCGTTCCTTTCCTCTTTCTTATCCGGGGCGAAAACCCAGCGGTGCTGGATCACATAGCTGCCCACAAAGAGCGCCGTCATCACCACCGCGTAGATCACCGTCCGCAAAACGGTCTGCCTGTCGCTGACATGGGCAACCTGAAACACGCCCTCAGTCAGCAAAAACTGGGCCAGCAGCAGAGGAAGGGCCAGGGCGTAGTACCGGAGCAGAGCCCTCCCCAGCGGTCCGCCGCCCCGAAAGACCAGATACCGGTTCAGGGAGAAGTTCAGCAGGGAGGACAGCAGCCGCGCCCCCGCCGTGGCGGCGGCGGTGAGGGCCGTCCCGGCCAGCACTCCCGCCAGGAGGAAGGACAGCAGACCGAACAGCCCGGTGTCCGCCGCCGCGCTGGCCAGCGAGCTGAGGGCATAGCGGAAAAAGTGGGCCAGAATCAGCTTGTAGATCCGCCAGGAGTCCCGAACAACGTGGAAATGGGAACCCCTGTTCTCCTCCAGATAGATGGTGCGGATCTCCACCTCGCTGTAGGGGATGTGCTGGTCCTTCAGGGCCAGCAGCATATTGGTCTCATACTCATACCGCTCCCCGGCCACAGCGGTCAGGGGCTCCAGATACCGGCGGGGGATGGCCCGCAGGCCGGTCTGGGTGTCGGAGACGGTCATGCCGCAAAAAATGTGAAAGACCGCCCGGGTGATGCGGTTGCCCATTCGGGAGCGGGGAGGCACCTCAGGCCGGGAGAAATTCCGGCACCCCAGCACCACCTGTTCCTTTTCCTGCATCCGCCGGACGCAGGCCAGGGCATCCTCCGGGTGGTGCTGGCCGTCACCGTCCACCGTCACCACGCCGGAGCACTGGGGCCGGTGCTCCAGCAGCCAGGCGAAGGCAGTCTTTAAAGCCGCCCCCTTGCCCCGGTTGACCGTGTGGGTCAAAAGGGTGACTTGGGGCAGCCGGGCCAGATCCTGAAAGGGGGCCAGCGTTTCGGCACTGCTTCCATCGTTGATCAGGACAATGTCACAAAAACCCGCCGCCAGAAGGCCCTCCACCGTTGTACACAGCCGCTGGTCTGGGTTGAAAGACGGCACTACCGCCGTTACAGAGCTCTTCCCGGCCTCCATAGGTGTCCACTCCTTGCTTTTGGATTCCACATGTGAAAAACCTCCCCGCCGGACAGCGGGGAGGCATGGGTCAGCAAAAGGCTTACATCAGCTTGACGGTGTAGTACACGAACAGGGCAAACAGCCATGCGATCATGACAAACACCAGGTAGTAGGCCACAGTATCTCCCGCCAGCATCGCTACCACCACCGCCGCCAGGCTGGCCAGACAGGTGACCAGCAGCACGGCATAATTGGTCTTTTTGGGCAGGAACTGGATGGGCTCCTTGCCGGGCAGGACGCCATCGCTCTTTTTCATCCACAGGGAGACCGCGCCCACCAGAATAATGGCCGCTGACAGCACTATAGCCTCAGGCCTGCCGACTACACCGAAGCGGACGAACCACAGGGCCAGCACCGACATACCGCAGGCGGAGGCACCGAGGAAGAACTCCCGCTGGTAGATATAAAACACCATTGCCAGCACAGCCCAGGCGATCACCAGCCAATACAGCATGGACATGCCGTCCGAGCGGTACTTCACAGCCACGTGGACGCAGATGGTGACGGCGGCCAGAGCGATGGCCGCAATCAGGGGCAGGGCAAACTTTTTGCCCTGCTTCAACTGCCAGCCCGCCCACAGCAGAGCCAGCACCGCCGCTGCCGCCGCCGTCGGCCGCACAATCTTCAGTGCCTCGTGCAGGGCGGCAAAGGTATTGATTCCGGCCTCGCTGAGGGAGTAATTAATATAGAAGCGGTTGAGCAGCACCAGCAGGACCTCTAACACGATGGCTCCCACCACCCACAGCAAACCTCTTTGCAGGGCGATATCCTCCTGCCGGCGGCGTGCTTCCTGTGCTTCTCTGTGTTTCTTATCCATGTGCGTTCATTCTCCTTGCCGCGGGCCGCCATGACCCGATCGAGTATTGCAGTTATGCCCAAATGTTCGGACATTTTATTATTGTACCAGATGGCTCCCTTTTTTGCAAGACATAAATCGGGAAAAGTATCCAAATTTCAAAAATCTATCCAGCGATTCTCCCGCCTGATGCACGAAAATGTACAACTATCACCCTGAACCCAGGGATATATGAGGGAAATTTTTCCCTTGAAAGGAGCTGACAGCAGTGATTGTACACGAAAAGAAACCGTTTTGCAAGGGGGAGGTGAAAAATTGACGAATTTTACTTTTGGGGAGGCGGCGGCGTGAAAGAACTGATCTCCCGCCTGCGGGCTGTCCCCCATCTGTTTGCAAAGGCCACGGTGGTGTACTGTGTGGCCTTTGCCAGCGGGAGCAGTCTGTGGTCGCTGCGCATCCTCTCCCGCACCGGCCACGACCCCGCCCCGCTGCTGGGCGTGATTCTGGCCTTTTTTGGCGGGGAGCTGCTTTTGTTGTGTCTAAAAACCATTCTATATAAAAGAAAGGATGATTCTGATGAACCATATCTATAAACGGCTGTCCCGGCTGCTGTCCGTCAAGAGCCTGGTTACCCTGATGCTGAGCGTTGTGTTCTGTGTGCTGGCCCTTACAGGCAGAATCGCCCAGGATTTTATGACCGTATACGCGGTTATTATCGCCTTTTACTTTGGGACCCAGAGCCAGAAGGTGCAGGACATGATGGAGGGGACGGAGGAGAAATGAGGCTTCGAAAACAGTACCTCACCCAAAACGACTGCTACCGGCAGGGCCGCTCCCTCCAGGTCCGGGGGGTGATGGTCCACTCCACAGGGGCCAACAACCCCAGGGTAGCCCGGTACGTCCCGGGGGACGGGGAAATTGGCCGCAACACAGCCGGAAACCACTGGAACCGCCCCGGACTGACCAAGTGCGTCCACGCCTTTATCGGCCGGTTTGCCGACGGCGGGGTGGGCACCGTCCAGACCCTGCCCTGGAACAGAAAGGGGTGGCACTCCGGGTCCGGGTCCAAGCCGGTGAGTGCCAACAGCACCCATATCGGCTTTGAGATCTGCGAGGACGGCCTGACCGACCCCTACTACTTTCAGCCGGCCTACCAGGAGGCGGTGGAGCTGACAGCCATGCTGTGCGGGCAGTTTGCCCTGGACCCTCTGGAAAGCGGAGTGGTCATCTGCCACGCCGAGGGCCATAAACTGGGGATCGCCTCCAACCACGGGGACGTGCTCCACTGGTTTCCAAAGCATGGCAAGACAATGGACGATTTCCGGGCAGATGTGGCCCGCATGATGAGAGGAGAGGATGAACAAGTGACCTATGAGCAGTGGAAGGAGTACATGGACCGATACCGCCGGGAGCTGGGCGGACAGCCCGTCCCCGAATGGGGCAGGGCGGAGCTGGAGCAGGCCCAAAAGCTGGGCCTGACCGACGGAAGCCGTCCCCTGGACCTGGCCACCCGGCAGGAGGTGGCCTCTATGGTAGTCCGGGCAAAGGGCTGAGCTCCCGACTGGCAGGGCCCACCTAACCGGGTGGGCCCTGTTTCTCATTGCTCCTCAGGGAGTATGGGCACAAAGACCTTCCACTGGCAGCTGTTATCCCAGTTTACGCCTACTTTGCCCTCCTCCAGCACCACATAACGGACCCCCTCTTTGGGGAAGTTGACCTGTCCGTCCTCCTCCGGGTCTCCGTCCACATAGGAGGAGCTGTACCGGATGTCTCCCTCATCCGGACAGGCTGTGACAATGGCTGATGTGTACCAATAGAGTGTGCCGTCCACCATAATGGCGGGACACCGGCCCTCCTCCATGCCGAAGATCTCATCAGCGGCATTGGCCTCATCACAGCCTGCGCCGGGAGGCTGGGGCAGGCCTTCGCCGTTGTATTCTTCGCCGCTGGGGGCCCCAAACCCATTGGACTCCCCGCCCGCCGTGGCGCCGGGAAGGCACTCGATGGGACTGCTGCTGGCCGGGGTGTCTGCCTGGCCGCCGCCAGACGGCTCGGCGCTGTTCCCGCTGGAGCCGCCTCCCCTCAACAGGAGGTTCACCCCGTAGCCCAACGTGATCACCAGCACAAGACAGGACGCCAGGCTCAGCCAGGCGTTGTAATTGACCTTGGGCCTGGGGCGGCTGTACTGTTCTGCTTCTTGGATCAGGTCGTCATCCAGCAGGCCCATGGCGTTTAACAAGTATTCCGGGTTCATACCGCTACCCCCTCCCGTTCCAGCTCCAGCTTCAGCTTGGAGCGCATCCGGTGAAGCCTGGACTTCACCTGTCCCACAGACAGCCCGAACCGGTCCGCCAGCTCGCTCAGCGGCTCCAGGTGGAAGTACCGGCGGACGAACAGGGCCCGGTCCGCCTCCGAATGCCGGCGCAGGAATGCGGAGATAATGGCCGCTGTTTCCCCGGCCTCCAGGTTTTCGTCGGGGGTGCGGCGGTCAGGCAGGCAGTCCTCCAGCTCGTGGAGGGCCACCTCCACCTGGCTGCCTCCCCGCTTGGCCGCCTTCAGCCGCCGCCACCGGTCCAGGGACAGGTTCCTGGTCAGCTTGCCAAAAAAGGCGGACAGTATCCCCGGCCGCTGGGGTGGTATGGCGTTCCAGGCGTGGAGCCAGGTGTCGTTGACGCACTCCTCCGCGTCCTCCTCCCGGTCCAGAATCCGCCGGGCAATGGTGTGGCAGTAGGGGCCGTATTTCTCTTCGCTGGCCGCAATGGCCTGCTGGGACCGGGCCCAGTACAGATCAATTATTTTGCTGTCCTCCATGGGGGAATCCTCCTTATTTCTGTCTGCACTCCCCAAGGCCCCCTTCGCAAGGGGGGGGGCTCCCGGCAAAGCCGGGTGGGGTTTTCTCCTAAAGCTGCAGATGCGGTTTGATTGGGGAAAACCCTCCGTCATCCGCTGTGCGGATGCCACCTCCCTTTGTGAAGGGAGGCTTTTTTGCACTCTTTTATATAGACGCAAAACCCGCGCCGAAGGTTTCCACTCCGGCGCGGGTTTTAAAATTTTATGCCAAGAGCTCAAAGTCGGAGGCGGGGTGCTTGCACAGCGGGCAGATATAGTCGGCGGGCAGCTCGTCCCCCTCGTAGACGTAGCCGCACACCTTGCATACCCACCGCTTTTTCTCGCTGGGGGCAGCGGAAGCGGCGGGCTTGGGCTTGATGTGGGCCTGATAGTAGCTGTAGGTGGCGCTGGGTGCGGAGGAGATGACCCCGCCGTCCAGCACGTCGGCCAGGAACAGGGTGTGGCTGCCCAGGTCGGTGGCGGAAACCACCTTGCAGCTCAGCCAGGCGTTGGTCCCCTGGGTGACGTAGCGGATGCCGTCGGAATCCTTTCCGGTGTGGTCCTCAAAGCCGGCAAACTTATCCACGTCCCTGCCAGACTGGAAGCCGAAGCGCTGGAACAGGTCGAACTTGGCCTCCTCCGACAGGATGGAGACAGTAAAGCGGCCGGTCTCCTTTACCATGTCGTGGGTATAGTTGCTCTTGTTCACGGCAATGACAATGCGGTTGGGGTCGGTGGTTACCTGGATGGCGGTGTTGGTGATGCAGCCGTTGTCCTTATCCCCCTGACGGGCGGACAGCACAAACAGACCGTAGCTCAGGGAATACATAACCTTGTTGTCCATAAAAAATCCTCCTTGTTTCCGATTTGGATGGGTATTACCAGTTTACCATAGTTTGCCCGAAAAGTCTAGAAACAAAACAGAAACACAAAAAAGCCTCCTGTGCGCCGGCCTGAAAT
Organism: Flintibacter muris; assembly: GCF_943192995.1. Taxonomy (GTDB): domain Bacteria; phylum Bacillota; class Clostridia; order Oscillospirales; family Oscillospiraceae; genus Lawsonibacter; species Lawsonibacter muris. Next base: position 31,723 of record NZ_CALPCP010000011.1, on the reverse strand, counting down.
TTTGGTTGACATTGTAGACCAGCCGTGGTATGATTGGTCTACAAAGTAAACCAAAAGGAGGTTCCTGTGAAAAAGCTGATTTTATGTGCGCTCGGCCTGGCTCTGTGCCTGACGGGCTGCGGGCGCAGTGAAATCCCGGCCCTCAGCGAGGTGGGCGCGCTGTATTCCGAGAGCGGATACTCAGACGCGCAGCTTCTGGAAAGTCTGTCCGGGCTGGACCGGGAGGAGATTGTGGACGCCTGGGGAGAACCGGACGGCATGCTCTCCGGTCTCTGCGGGGACATCTGGCACACCGGCGAGGAGCTGATTGTGGTCCTCTATTATGACAGGGATTCAAAGGTGATAGACGTGATTGTCGGGAAACCGGACGTGTAAGGAGGCTGAACAGTATGGATGACATCAATCTGACCAACAGTGAGTGGTACGTTTTGGACTGCCTGTGGGAAAAGTCTCCTATGACAGTGATGGAGCTGGTGGGAGCGCTGGGGGAGAGGCTGGGCTGGGCCAAGAGCACCACCATCACCACCCTGCGGCGGATGGAGGACAAGGGCCTGGTCCGCTGCACCGTGGAGGGCCGGGGCAAGCACTACACCCCCGTTGTCCGGCGGGACCGGGCGGTGCGGGGGGAGACGCGATCCTTTTTAAATAAGGTCTACCAGGGCAGCGTGGGGCTGATGGTGTCCGCCCTGGCCCAGGACAAGGCGCTGTCCAAACAGGAAATTGACGAGCTGTATGAAATTTTGCGCAAAGCGGAGGAGGGAGAGAAATGAAGCTGCTGATTCAGTGGGCCGTCACCTCCAGCGCGCTGATTTTGATTGTGCTGGCGGCCCGGTTTTTGTGCAAGGATAAGCTGTCCGCCCGGCTGAAATATGCCCTGTGGGGGGTAGTGCTCCTGCGGCTGCTGGTCCCCTTCCAGGTGGAGCTGCCCGCCGCCGCTGGTGACGCTTTGCCGGTACTGGCCTCCAATCTGGCCCCGGAGACCGCACGGTGGGAGGAGCCATCCATCCCTGTACTCCCTGAGCGGAGCAAACCTGTTGCCGAGTTCAATCTTGACATTGAAACCACACTAGAGCCGGGGGATATTTTGTCCTACTCAGACGGAGTGGGCTGTCTGCGGCGAGATGGGGAGACAATTACCTGGTACCGCTATATCCTGTCCCCGGAACAGATTGTTCTTGCCCTGTGGCTGGTCGGGGCCGGACTGGCCGGGGCGGTTATGCTGGTCTCCAACCTTCGCTTCTATGGCCGGCTGAGAAAGCGGCGGGAAGGGTTGGAACGGGCGGAGGCCCCTATCCCCGTCTACGTGACAGAGGGCCTGTCCTCCCCCTGCCTGTTTGGGGTACTGCGGCCCGCCGTCTATGTGACGGCGGAGGCGGCGGAACGTCCGGACACCCTGCGCCACATCCTGGCCCATGAGCTGACCCACTACGCCCACTTCGATCACGTCTGGTCTCTCCTGCGGTGTCTGGCTCTGGCCCTCCACTGGTACAATCCCCTGGTGTGGCTGGCGGTGTGGCTGTCCAAGGAGGATGGCGAGCTGGCCTGTGACGAGGGGGCCGTCGCCCGGCTGGGGGAGGGGGAGCGCATCCCCTACGGGCGCACCCTGGTGGACATGGTGGCCGCCCGGTCCCTGCGTCCGGGGGACCTGCTGTCCTGCTCCACCGCCATGACGGGCGGAAAAAAATCCATCCAGCAGCGGGTGGCCCTGCTGGTGAAAAAACCGGAGACGGTGAAAACCGCCCTCTTCGCCGCTGTCTCAGTGGTGGTCCTGGCGGTGGTGTTTGTCTTCGCCGGACGGGGGGACGGCGGCAAACCGGGGGACTACCAGCGGTTCAAGCTCGATGTAAACAGGGCCCAGTCCATCCATCTGAGCCAGGAAAGCACCTCCAGCTATGATGACCCCACCGCCATTACCGACCCGGAGCTGCTGGAGCTGGCTAAGGAGGTTCTGGAGAAGGGCGCAGCCGACTGGCTCACCCCTCCTTCGGTGCTGGAAGACTTAAATCTGTCCTCTCTGCGCACCCTGACCCTCACCGGTCAGGACGGACAGGAGCTGCGCTATCTGCTGGTCAGCCCCAACACGAAGTATCCGGATTTTTATGTAATCACAGAAGGAAGCATTTCCAACGTCTCGGGCAGCCGGATTGCCGCCAGCTTGAAGCGGGAGACCGTCTACCAGCTCTATGAGCTGATGCGGCGGCAGGGGGAGCAAAGCGGCTTCGACTCCCCTGCGCTGACCGCCTTCCTTCAGGATGTGGAGTCCGCCTCCTCCATCCGATTTGACTACCCGCCCTCCTACTCCGGACAGACCTGCCCCGACCCCATTACCGACCCCAGACTGCTGGCCCTGGCCAGGGAAAAGCTGTGCCGCTTTGTCCCTCCCGAGGAGAACAACACCCCGCCCGACCCCAAAAAGCTGACATCCTCCAGTATGATTGTCCTGTCCGACGGCACAAAGGAGACCGTATATACCTTGGTCCCGTGGAACGACTGGACCTGGCTGATTCCAGGGGACGCCCTCAGCCAGTACCTCTGCCTGGAGGAGGGCGAGGAGCTGGAATACGGCCCCATCTTCCGCTCCCAGGTCAGAAGCGACATGATTCCCGACATTGCCGCGCTGGCCCAGATGCAGCAGCAGCTGGCCCAGGACCCAACCATCCCCGTTCCCATGACCCGGACAGAGCTGAGCGGCCACACCCCGGAGGGGATTTGGGAGGCCCGGGGCTACCGGCTCCAGGGGTGGAGCGGCGATTTGAAGGAGGCGGAATTCTATAAAGGCTGTACCTCACTGATTCGTATGCAGCTGTGGTACTACGGTGACGAGACCCACGATGGCTCCTGGGTTCTGGAGCTGCTCGCCCCTGGAGTCAGTTCCCATTCCTCCGGCTATACCGTCGTGTCCGACCAGCCATCGGCGGTGTTCGTTGCCGACCAGTACCGGGACAGCTGGGCTGACTTGTCCAGCTATGAGGTGACAACCCCGGACACATTCGCCGCCTGCCTGCTGCCCGAGGATGTGGTCTCGGTGACAACGGGGGGCTCCGCTCCCGGCCAGACGGTCGAGCCGGACATCCTAGCTCTGAAGGACCAGCTCACCCGGGCCCTGTACCACCAGTTCTCCAGTGAGTACGAGCAGGAGAAGCACGGCCAGTATGTCCTTACCATCCAGGTGAAGCGCAGCGGCATAGACAGCTACCTTGGACACGAAATCGCGCAGGACGCGGACCGGCTCACCCTGTCGGTGGGCAGTGAGGAGGGGGTGGTCTGCCTCAGCCACAGGAACTTCGCCATAACTTCGGAACCCACCCGCCTGTTTGTCCGCAGCCTTGAGCTGTACCACACCATCCTGGCGCTCCACGGGCTGCCTTCCGGCAATATCCCGTTGGGAATCGCCACCCTTCATGTTCCAAGCGGGGAAGGCGCTTCCTCTTAATCACATCCCCCGGCGGCCTGTGCCGCCGGGGGCCTTCTTTTTGTCACTTCTGACAATTTTTAATCTGTGTTTTGTGGCTTTTGCCCAGCTTTCCCGGCGTTAATTTCCCGCTTTTCTTCTCTTTCGCCCCGTTAAAAAGCCGTTAATTTCGTTGTTTTTCCGACAAAAAATCAGTATCATATATCATAGAATCAGCCTCCTTTTAGGAAGGCGGCACGGTGAAGCCGTGATAGAGGGAATCCATGAAAACTCCCTCAGTCAGCCCTGCGTGCTGACAGCTCCCACCTTGAGGGAGCCTTAGTTAGAAAGGAAAGGTATTATCTATGAGTCTGCGCGTCGGCATTGACATTGGCTCTACCACCGTGAAGGTGGTGGTCCTCAGCGAACAGGATCAGCTGCTGTTCCGCTCCTACGAGCGGCACTTCTCCAAAACCCGGGAGCGGGCGCTGGAGACGCTGAACTCCATCCGGGATATGCTCTCCGGACAGGACATCAAGCTCACCATCACCGGCTCCGCCGGGCTGGGGGTGGCGGACGCCGCGGGTATAGACTTTGTGCAGGAGGTGTACGCCACCGCCGCCGCTGTGAATACATACATCCCGGACACCGACGCGGTGATTGAGCTGGGGGGCGAGGACGCCAAGATCATCTTTTTCGGCGGTGCGCTGGAGGAGCGGATGAACGGCTCCTGCGCCGGGGGCACCGGGGCCTTTATCGACCAGATGGCCACCCTGATGAACGTCACCGTCAGCGAGCTGGACGAGCTCAGCCTGAAGCACGAGAAAATCTACCCCATTGCCTCCCGCTGCGGGGTGTTTGCCAAAAGCGACATCCAGCCCATCCTGAACCAGGGCGGGCGGAAGGAGGACGTGGCCGCCTCCATCTTCCAGGCGGTGGTGGACCAGACGGTGGCCGGCCTGACCCAGGGCCGGGAGCTGAAGGGCAAGATTGTCTTTCTGGGCGGACCCCTCCACTTCCTCACGGGTCTGCGAGAGCGGTTTGTAGAGACGTTAAAGCTGGATTTCGACCACGCCGTCTTCCCCCAGGACGGCGACTGCTTTGCCGCCATGGGGGCCGCCCTGTGCGCCACCGACTACCCACCCGCTCCCTTCGAGACAGTGATGAAAAAGCTGGAGGACAGCGCCGCGGCCACCACCGTGGTGGATACCATGCCTCCTCTGTTTACCGGCAAGGAGGAGTATGAGGACTTCTGCAACCGGCATGACAGTGCCGCGGGACTGTCCGTTCTGCCCATCAGCGAATACAGCGGGGACGCCTACTTGGGCATCGACGCCGGGTCCACCACCACGAAAATCGTGCTCATCACCTCGGAGGGGGACCTGCTGTATCAGTATTACCACTCCAACCAGGGCAACCCGGTTGCCATCGTGCTGGAGCAGCTGAAGCATATTTACGGGCTGTGCGATCTGCCAAAGAAGAACCATATTGTCATCAAGGGAGCCGCCGTCACCGGCTACGGCGAGGACCTGATTAAAAATGCCTTCAACTGCGACCTGGGGCTGGTGGAGACTATGGCCCACTACAAGGCCGCCGCCCACTTCCAGCCCCAGGTGGACTTTATCATCGACATCGGCGGGCAGGACATGAAGTGCTTCAAAATCAGGAATGGTGCGGTGGACTCCATCATGCTCAACGAGGCCTGTTCCTCCGGCTGCGGCTCCTTTATTGAGACCTTTGCCAAGGCCCTGGGCTATGAGATCGACGACTTTGCCAAGCTGGGCCTGTTCACCCAGAAGCCGGTGAACCTGGGGTCCCGGTGTACGGTGTTCATGAACTCCTCCGTGAAGCAGGCCCAGAAGGACGGGGCCAGCGTGGAGGATATCTCCGCCGGGCTGTCTATCTCCATTGTAAAAAACGCCATCTACAAGGTGATCCGGGCCGCCTCCGCCGACGACCTCGGAAAACACATCGTGGTCCAGGGGGGGACCTTTTACAACGACGCGGTCCTCCGGGCCTTTGAGCAGGAGATTGGCCGGGAGGTCACCCGCCCCACCATCTCAGGCAGCATGGGGGCCTTCGGCGCCGCCCTGGCCGCCCGGGACCTGGGACTGGAACGGTCTGCCCTCCTCTCCCGGGAGGCGCTGGAGCACTTCACCCACACCGCCAAACCCGCCACCTGCGGGCTGTGTACCAACCACTGCTCCCTGACGGTAAACTCCTTCGACGGCGGGCGGCGGTTTGTCTCGGGCAACCGGTGCTCCCGCCCCCTGGGCGAGGAGCCTCACCGTCAGCCCGACCTGATGCGGTACAAATACGCCAAGCTCCGGGCCCTCCAGGGCAGAGGCCAGGGGGACGGCTCCCGGGGCAAGATCGGCATCCCCTTCGGGCTGAATATGTATGAAAATCTGCCCTTCTGGTTTGAGCTGTTCACCAAGCTGAACTTTGAGGTGGTCCTCTCCCCGGAATCCTCCCGAAAAATTTATCTGAAGGGCCAGCGCACCATCCCCTCCGACACGGTTTGCTACCCCGCCAAGCTGCTCCACGGCCACGTGGAGGCCCTGGTGGAGGTGGGGGTGGACGCCATCTTCTACCCCTGCATGCCCTACAACTTTGACGAGGGGGCGGGGGACAACAATTACAACTGCCCTGTGGTGGCCTACTACCCCGAGCTGCTGGCCGCCAACCTTCCGGAGCTGAAGCATGTCCGCTACCTCTACCCCTACTTTGGCCTCCACCGCCCCCGCGACATGGAGCGCAAGGCCGGGGAGTGGTTTTTCAACGAATTCCACATTCCCAAACGGGAGACGGCGGCTGCGGTGCGGTCCGCCTACGCCGCCTATGAGGCCTACAAAACAGACCTGCGGGCCGCCGGACAGGCCTGCATCCAACAGGCCCGGGCAGAGGGCCGCCCCATTCTGGTGGTGGCGGGCCGTCCCTACCACATGGACCCGGAGATCAACCACGGCATCAACGACCTGATTACCTCCTACGGCTTTGTGCTGGTCACTGAAGACGCCGTCGCCCACCTGGAGGACAAGGCCCCCCGCCATGTCCTGAACCAGTGGACCTACCACGCCCGGATGTACAACGCCGCCCGGTACGTCTGCACCCAGCCGGACATGGAGGTGATCCAACTGGTCTCCTTCGGCTGCGGGATCGACGCCATCACCGGCGACGAGATGCGCTCCATCCTGGAGGGGGGCGGCAAGCTGTATACCCAACTGAAAATCGACGACATCAGCAACCTGGGGGCGGTGAAGATCCGCATCCGCTCTCTGATGGCCGCCATAGAAGCGAGGAAAACACAATGAATGAGACTGTCTCCAAAATTATGGACGAGCTGGACCAATTTTCCCTCCACTTTGCCTTTGCCTATGCCGAGCCCAACGACCGGGGAGAGGACATTCTGGTCTTCACCTGCCGGGAGCTGCCCCACCGGGAGTTCATCTATGTCCCCGGCAAAAAAGGCATGACCCTGGGCTGGGACACCAAACAGTGCCCCCTGGCCCCGGCCATTCTGGAGGAGTTCCGCCGGTACTGGCAGGAGGAGGCCCACTGGAAGGTCAACGAGATCTTAGAGGACATCGCTAGCTACCAGGAAAGGCTGGCGGGGGAGCTGTCCCACAAGGAGCGGGGCGAGTGGGAGCAGGCCTTGCGCTGGGCGCAGGAAGCTCTGGAAGAGGAAAAAGAGAAGGTCCAGCCCTGGGAGGACTATCTCCAGGAGCTGCTGGCCGAGCTGGATGCCAACACCTCCCCTCTGCGCACCGCCGATATCCCGCCCATGCTGGTGGAGCGGTGGGCCTGGAATACGCCGGAGACAGTGGAGCCGCCCTTCGGCCTGCCCACCGAGGACGAGTGGGAGTATCTCTGCTCCGGCGGCGTCCACACCCTCTTCCCCTGGGGTGACACCCTGGAGCTGGAACCCATTTACAATGAGGAGCTGGACAATGACGTGAAGAACGCCTTCGGCCTGGTGATCGGATACTGCTGCCGGGCGGAGCGGGTGTCCGGCTCCCGCTGGCTGCTGAAGGGGGACGACGGAGGCTGCTTCCTGTGCGGCGGCGAGGGGGACCGGGCGGCCTTCGCCTACTCCCCCTACTTCCAATACGGCCTTCCCCGCTATCCTGGGGAGACGGATGAGGAGTTGGAGGAGGAGATGTCCAAGCGCTGGTGCCGGCGTATTCTGCGCCTGCCCCCACTTGAAACTTGAAAGGAGCTTCTTCATAATGGCAAAACTGGTTTACGACAACACCGGACGCCTGCTGTTTACCCGGGAGATGAAGGAGGAGTACACCCTCCTCATGCCCCAGATGCTGCCTGTCCACTTCGGCATGATGAAAAAGCTGCTGGAGTGCGAGGGCTACAAGGTGGATATGCTCACCACCAATCACCGGTGCATTGTGGACGAGGGCCTGAAATATGTCCACAACGACACCTGTTACCCCGCCCTGCTGGTCATTGGCCAGCTTATCGACGCGGTGAAGCACGGGGGCTACGACCCCCACAAGGTGGGCCTGCTCATCACCCAGACCGGGGGCGGATGCCGGGCCAGCAACTACATCCACCTGCTGCGCAAGGCCCTGGAAAAAGCGGACATGGCCTACATCCCCGTGGTGTCGGTGAATCTGTCCGGGCTGGAGAAAAACCCCGGCTTCTCTCTCACCCTGCCCTTTGTCCGCAAGGCGGTGTACGCCATGATGTACGGTGATCTGATTGTCAATGCGGCAAACCAGGTCCGCCCCTACGAGGTGGAGCCGGGAGCCGCCGACGCCATGACCGAGCGCTGGTCCCAGAAGCTGGTGGACGGCTTTCAGGCCGGCAAGGGCATGAGCCGCAGGCAGATGCGGGCCAATTTTGACCAGATTTGTTCCGATTTTGCCGCCATCCCCGTGGCGGGGGAGCCCAAGATCCGCGTGGGTGTGGTGGGGGAAATTTATGTGAAATTCGCCCCTCTGGGCAACAACAACCTGGAAAAATTCCTCCTGTCCGAGGGGGTGGAGCCGGTGGTGCCCGGACTGACCGACTTCATCATCTTCAAGATCTACAACCGGGTGGCCGATGTGGAGCTCTACGGCGGCAAGTGGATCAAGAAGTTCGGCTGTTCTCTGTTTATGAAATACATTGAGGCCTGCCAGCGGGACATGATCGAGGCCCTGGAGCACTCGGGCCGCTTCCGCGCCCCCGGCACCTTCCAGGAGCTGCACAGCCTGGTCCAGGGCTACCTGGGGGACGGCAACAAAATGGGCGAGGGCTGGCTGCTTACCGCCGAGATGCTGGAGCTGATCCACTCGGGCACCAACAATATTGTCTGCACCCAGCCCTTTGGCTGCCTGCCCAACCATATCGTGGGCAAGGGCATGATCCGCAAGCTGAAGGATGACTACCCCTACAGCAACATTGTGGCTATCGACTACGACCCCGGCGCCACCCGGATCAATCAGGAAAACCGGATCAAGCTGATGCTGGCCAACGCCAGGGGGCTCACCCAGTCCCAGCCCGCCCGCCCCCGGGAGGAGCCCCAAACCGACCGGGAGCCCCAACTGGCCCACGCGAACATTTAGGAGGTTATGAAAATGGGACTGCTGGACCGGTTTAAGCGGAATACAGCGCCGGCGGAGGAATTCCTGGTGTTTGACAACCTGCCCTTCAAGCTGGCCGTCGTCCAGAAGCTGATGTATGACGAGGCCCTTCTGGGGGAGAAATACCGGGGCGGCGACGAGTATTTTGAACGGTATGACGATATAGAAGAGGCATCGGAACAGGAATCCCTTGCCCGGCTGAAACCGTACATCCAACGGGGGAACCGGTTTTTCCAGGCGCTGCAAGTTCCCGTCTCCCTGGCCGGAAAAATCACTGAGCTCTATGTGGGGGAGGAATTGGAGATATACTTCCAAATCAACCCTCAGTGGCTGGATTTTGACGAATTTTTTCAGGATGGGGCGGCCTTCGATATTCTTGATATCAGCGAACGGGAGCTGAAGCAGTTTCCCAATTTAACCTCCATCACCTTCGGCATGTACCACACACCCCCGGCGGAACTTGTAAAGAAGCTGGAGGGATTCGGAATCCAAGTGACAGCGGAGGACTAAACCTCCGGCAGTGTCCTTAATCGCAGATTTTCATGTAGGGGCGGCCTTTGGCCGCCCTTACGTTAAAATATGCGAAAGGGACACTCCCGCCTGGTTTTACACCAATCTTACCTTCACCTCGTCCCCCTGGGCGGAGACGCACAGGGTATCCCCCTTTTTCAGCTGGCCGGCCAGCATCAAATCGGCGGCGGGGTCCTCTACCAGATTGGCGATTGCCCGGCGGAGGGGGCGGGCGCCGTACTCACGGCTGCTGCCCTTGCCGGCCAGCAGGGAGACGGCCTCCTCCTCCACCGCCATAGCGATGCCCAGCTTGTCCAGCCGCTTCCGGGTTTCGGACAGCAGCTGGCGGGTGATGGCGTTCAATGTGTCTCCATCCAGGGGGTGGAAGACCAGGGTGGCATCCAGGCGGTTGAGAAACTCGGGGGCAAAGGTCCGGCCCGCGTCGGACAGCACTGCCCGCTCCAGCTCCTCCCGCTCCGCCTCACCCCCGGCGGCAAAGCCCAGCCGCTTTCCCTTTGCGAACCGCTGAGCCCCCAGGTTGGAGGTCATCACCAGCACCGTATTGCGAAAGTCGGTCCTCCGGCCCTGGGCGTCGGTGAGGACCCCCTCCTCCATCACCTGAAGGAGGAGAGACCAGATGTCGTGGTGAGCCTTTTCCAGCTCGTCCAGCAGCACCACCGACCAGGGGTGGCGGCGTACCCGCTCGGTGAGCTGTCCCCCCTCCTCGTGGCCCACGTAGCCCGGCGGGGAGCCGAGAAGACGGGAGACGGTGTGGCTCTCCATATACTCGGACATGTCGAAGCGGAGCAGGGCCTCCTCGCTGCCAAAGAGGGCGGCGGCCAGAGACCGGCACAGCTGGGTCTTGCCTACCCCGCTGGGGCCCAGGAGGAGGAAGCAGCCCACCGGGCGGCGGGGGTCCTTCAGACCCAGGCGGCCCCGGCGGATGGCCTTTACCACTGTCTCCACCGCCCTGTCCTGACCCAGAAGGCGGCGGCGCAGCCGGGACTCCAGCTCACTCAGGGCGCGTTTGTCCTCCTCATCCGGGTCACAGACGGGCACCCCCGTCCACTGGGACAGCACCGCCTGGATGTGGTGGGACTCCACAGCGAACTGCCCCTGGCCTGACTGCCACTTTTGCCGCTCTCCCTCCAGCTCCCGGCGAAAGTCCCGCTCCACATTGCGCAGGATGGCCGCCTGTTCAAAGTCCTGGCGGCGGACGGCGTCGGCCAGCTGGCGGCCGGCCTGGGACACCCTCCCCTCCAGCCGCTGGAGCTCCGGGGGCAGGGCCTTGCCGGACAGCCGGGCCTGGGCCGCCGCCTCGTCCACCAGGTCAATGGCCTTGTCAGGCAGGAACCGCTGGGGCAGATAGCGGCAGGACAGGTCCACCGCCGCCTCCAAGGCACTGTCGGAGATAATCAGGTGGTGGTGGGCCTCATACCGGCCCCGGAGACCCTGCAAAATCTCCAGCGCCTCCGTCCGGGTGGGCTCCTTCACAGTGATGGGCTGGAAGCGGCGCTCCAGGGCGGCGTCCTTTTCGATATATTTCCGGTACTCGTCAATGGTGGTGGCCCCGATGACCTGGAGCTCTCCCCGGCTGAGGGCTGGCTTGAGGATATTGGCGGCGTCGATAGCCCCCTCGGCGCTGCCCGCCCCCACAATGGTGTGGAGCTCGTCGATAAACAGGATGATATTTCCCGCCCGACGTACCTCCTGGATGATGTGCTTCAGCTTCTCCTCAAACTCCCCCCGGTACTTGGTGCCCGCCACCATGGCGGACAGGTCCAGGGCGTACACCCGCTTGCCCAGCAGGTGCTGAGGGGCGGCGCCGTCGGCAATGGCGGTGGCCAGCCCCTCCACAACGGCGGTTTTGCCCACGCCGGGCTCGCCAATCAGGGCAGGGTTGTTCTTAGTGCGGCGGGACAGGATCTGGATCACCCGGGCCAGCTCCTCCTTCCGCCCGATCATGGGGTCCAGCCGGCCCTCTGAGGCCATGCGGGTCATGTCCTGGGCGCACTGGTCCAGCTGGCGGGTGTCGCCGCTGGGACGGGGCTCCGGCTCCCGGGCCCGGGGCTTGGGGGTGGGAGCCTCTTCCCCGCCCAGGGAGGCGGAAACCGTGCGGTACAGTCCCTCCCCGTCCACCCCGCAGTGGGACAGCAGGCGGGAGGCCCCGTTGCTCTTGCCCCGCAGCAGGCCCAGCAGCAGATGCTCTGAGTTTACCGCGTTCTGGCCCAGGCGGCGGCTCTCCTCCACCGCGCCCTGGATGGCCAGGCAGCAGTTGGGGGTAAGGCCCTGAAAGCTGGACTTGGCGGGCACGCCGGTCCCTACCCGCTGGGCTATGGCGGAGCGCAGCGCCTGGCTGTCCGCCCCCGCCCGTCGCAGGGCCATGGCCGCAGGACTGAACTCCTGGCCCGCCAGACCCAGGAGCAGATGCTCGCTGCCCACATAGCTGTGCCCCAGGCGGGCGGCGTTCTGCTGGGCCAGACGGATGGCCCCCAGAGCGGTGGATGTGAATTGGCTGTCTGCCATGTACAATCACCTCAGAAAGAAGTCTTCTTCCATCATACCCGTATTTTCAAAAATTTAGCATTGCATTTTTAAAAAATTGTGATAGAATAGGGGTACCATTCTAATGGAGGTGTACATACTATGGCCTATGTTATCAGTGACGCTTGCATCAGCTGCGGTTCCTGCACTGACGGCTGCCCCGTGGGCGCGATTTCCCAGGGCGACGACCACTACGTCATCGACGCCGGCGCCTGCATCGACTGCGGCTCCTGCGCTGGTACCTGCCCCATGGGCGCGATTTCCCAGGGCTAATGACCAAAAAGCAACGCCGGTTTTACCGGCGCTGTTTTTTTGCGCTCAAAACAGGTATTGTTCCTCCACATATCTACGTAGGGACGGCCACAGGACGCCTCCACATTGAAATCTGCAATTAAGGTGCTCCCTCAAGAGGAATATTACATGACGGATTCCGAATCAATCCCGGCGCAGGGAGGCTTTTTACATCATATTATCTAGTTTTAAAAATTATATTTGGTAATATTTTATATAGATAATTGGAGCGCGATAGGATATACTTATATCAGAAGAAAGACCGAAACCCAGCCTCCTCTGGAAAGGAGTGTGTTCTATGCGCACCGATACATTAACTGTCAACCCCGTTTTGCCCGCTGTAAACGTCCGCCCCCGCCGCCGGAAGGAGGTCCGGGACCCCTACGACGGCCTGCGGCCCTGGTCGGCCATCACCCATGGTGCAGGCGCGGTGCTGGCTGCGCTGGGCACTGTCGCGCTGCTGGTTCAGTCCGCCAGTCAGGGAAAGTGGCTGCTGTTCGGGCTGTTCGCCGTCTACGGTCTGTCCATGATCTGCCTGTACACCGCCAGCACCCTGTATCACTGCCTCAATGTCTCCGTCCCCGGGCGGCTGGCCCTGCGCAAGTATGACCACTGCTCCATCTATCTGCTTATCGCCGGCAGCTACACCCCGCTGTGCCTTACCGTCCTGCGAAACGCCGGGGGCATCCCGCTGGTAATCGCTGTATGGACCCTGGCCCTGGCCGGGATGGTGCTCACCGTTGCCAAGCTGGCCATCCCCCGCTGGCTCACCAGCGCTATCTACCTGTTTATGGGCTGGCTGGCCATCTTTGCAATCGTCCCTATCTACCGCGCTCTGCCCGCCAACGGCTTTTTCTGGCTGCTGGCCGGAGGACTGCTGTACACTGCGGGCGGCGTGCTCTACGCCGTCAAGTGGCCGGGCCGGAACAACCCCCGCTTCGGCTGTCACGAAATTTTCCACCTGTTCATCCTGCTGGGCAGTATCGCCCACTTTGTGATGATGTACCGGGTGGTACTGTGGCTGTAAAAAGCCGCTGCAGACATCAATTTTGGCGCTGCAGGGCGAGACGGCCCCGGCGCGCCGTCCGCAAAAGCTGCCAATCAGCGGCGAGCCGAGCTGTCCCGCCCTACAAATACGGCTGGATGTTCTGAATATTGATTTCCGTGAAAAACCGCTTTGTCTCCTTGACAAAGCAATCAGAATGTCTATAATGAAAACCAGAAGGGTGCTGTTACAGCGGCCAGTCCAAGATTAGTTCATAAAATTTAGCCGCCTGGATGCAGACCGGGCGGCTAATGCGTATTTAAAATAATGATAGTACAGTGTGGGTTTTTCTGTCAAACCCCTTGCCAAAGGGGAAAAAATAGGGTAAAATAGGTCAGCATATCTTAAAATCAGTTTATATAATGGAGGATGATTCCTATGGCAATGATTTCCGCCAGCGATTTCCGCAACGGCGTGACCTTTGAGATGGATGGCAAGGTCATGCAGGTGGTCGAGTTCCAGCACGTCAAGCCCGGCAAGGGCGCGGCCTTTGTCCGCACCAAGATGAAGAACGTCATCACCGGCGGCGTGACCGAGACCTCCTTCAACCCCACCGCCAAGTTTGAGCAGGCTTTTGTGGAGCGCAAGGATATGGAGTACAGCTACAACGACGGTGATCTGTACTACTTTATGGACCCCGAGACCTTTGATATGATCCCCATTGGCAAGGACCTGCTGGGTGACAGCTTCCGCTTTGTCAAGGAGAACATGACCTGCAAGATCATGTCCTACAAGGGCAGCGTATTCGGCGTGGAGCCCCCCAACTTTGTGGAGCTGGAGGTCACCGAGACCGATCCCGGCTTTAAGGGCGACACCGCCACCAACGTGACCAAGCCCGCCACCTTGGAGACCGGCACCGAGATCAAGGTCCCCCTGTTCATCAACCCCGGTGACAAGATCAAGATTGATACCCGCACCGGCGAGTATCTGGAGCGCTGCAAGGCGTAATAAGGAGTAAAATTATGACTATTTCCGAAAAAGTCGCCTATCTGAAGGGCCTGGCCGAGGGGCTGGATCTGGATACCACCAAATCCAAGGAGGGCAAGCTCATCTCCGTGATGATCGGCATCATGGAGGAGTTGGCCATGTCTGTGGAGGACCTGGAGGAGAACGCCCTCAACCTGGGCGAGGAGATCGACGTACTGTCCGACGACCTGGCCGACGTGGAAGAGGTGGTCTTCGACGAGGATGAGGACGCCGGGGACTACGACGACGACTGGTTTGAGGTGGAGTGCCCCACCTGCGGCGCGGATATCCTGGTGGATGACGAGGCCCTGGTGGACGGTGAGGTGGAGTGTCCCAGCTGCGGTACCCGCTACGCCATGGAGCTCACTGACGACGAGGAAGACGAGGAGGAGTCCGGGGGTATTGAGGTACCTGAGGACTGAGTCAGCATATATAAATTGGGGCGGCCGCAGGGCCGCCCTTTTTTATAAAAAATTTTCTCCCGGTGGAAACTTTTTCTGAAAAAATGCGTCCAAAGAAACAGAAGACAAAACGGAAGGGAGAGACATCATGAAACGAATCGTATCTTTCGCCCTGGCCTGTGTTTTGCTGCTCACTGGCTGCGCCGGTTACCCCGCCGGCGAACAGCCCCCGGAACAGAACGCCTACAGCACAGCCGGAAAAGGAGGCGCGCCTGTGAACATGAACTATGCTCTGTCTGAGCCGGTGTACCCGGAGTTCCCCAAGCAGCCCCAATTCCCGGAGGAGGGCGGCGAGGAGGCCTGGAAAACCTACAGCGAAGCTTATGACAAATACACCGACGCTCTCAGGGCGCTCAGAGGAGAGGCCGGTAGTGTCACCGAGGCGGAGCACGCCGCCCTCAACGCCTTCGCCGCCAAAAGCGTTCCCCTGGTCCTGGCCGGTCAGGAGGGGAAAAACGCCGTCTACTCCCCGCTCTCCCTGTGGTCAGCTCTGGCCATGCTGGCCCAGTGCGCCAACGGGGACAGCCGCCAGCAGGTGCTGGACGCCATGGGCGTGGACAGCGTGGAGGCCCTTCAGGATCAGGCGGAGCACCTCTGGCGGGCCCTGTACACCGACGACGGCCAGAGCGCACTGATTCTGGGCAGCTCCATCTGGCTCAACAGCAATATGCAGGGAAATTATGTCCAGAAAACTTTGGATACCCTGTCCCAAAAGTACTTTGCCGGGGCCTACTCTGTCCCCATGGGGAGCGATGAAGCCGACCAAGCGGTAACCGGCTGGGTAAGCAATCAGACCAACGGCCTCATTGGCGGGGACGCCCCTGTGGTGCAGACCATGCCCGAAACTCTGGCTCTGCTGGTGTCCTCCCTGTACTACAAGGCCGCCTGGCAGGAGGAGTTCAACGCCGGCCAGACAGAGGAGGACATCTTCACTGACGCCGCCGGGGAGGAGAGCCGGGTGGACTTTATGCACAAGACCCAGGACACCTACTTTATCCGCCGGGAGGGCTATCAGGCCGCCCGGCTGGCCACCCACCTGGGGGAGATGGTCTTTGTGCTGCCTGACGAGGGGATCGCCCCCCAGTCTCTGCTCCAGGAGGAGGACTTCCTCTCCCGCCTGGAGTTCTACGGGGATGCCGCCCTCTATGGGGAGGTGCAATGGTCGGTGCCCAAGTTTGACGTCAACTCCGACCTGGACCTGATGGGAGCTCTGAACAGCCTGGAAATCACCGATCTGTCCAATCCGGACAGGGCTGACCTGTCCGCCCTCACAGATCTGAGGGCTTTCCTGGATCAGGCCAAGCAGCTGGCCCGGGTGAAGGTGGATGAGGAGGGGGTGGAGGCCGCCGCCGTCACCATGATGATGGTGAAAAACACCAGTTTGCCGCCCCAGCCCACCGAGGTCTGCGTTATGGACCTGGACCGGCCCTTCCTGTTCCTTATCCGCAACCAGGACATTCCCCTGTTTGTGGGAGTCGTCAACCAGGTTCACTGATTTTCCTTTACAGCAGCAAAACAAACAGCGGCGCCATATATGGCGCCGCTGTTTTTACTCCTCCTCCTTGAGCTTCTTTGGCTCAGGGGGCATAACGGGCCGGTCGCCCTCCAACTGGTCGAAGTAGTCCTCCTCCTGGAGCACCGGCTTGCGGTGGCGGGCAATGGCCATAATGGTGGGGTAGAGCACAATGGCAATGAGCCCGCCGGAAAAGCCGTTGTTATACAGGTTCATCCCCGCCACCGGGGAGCCGGTATACAGCACCACCGACGAGTGGAGAAACCCGGCCAGCACCCCATAGCCCCACCCGAAGTATCCCGCTACGGGGGCCAGGGTGGTGCAGAACAGGCAGGCCAGCTGAACTGCGGAGTCAGTGAGGGACCAGTCCATCACCACGCTGCCCAGAGCCACCCCGGCCATCACCGGAAGGATATTGAAGGCGTGTTTGCCAAAGGCGGAAAAGCCCATAATAGTGAGGATGCCCCCTACGGTGGGGCCATTCAGGTCGCCTCCGGTGGCCAGCAGAAAGGCCATGCCGATCAGGCCGTTGACTCCGATATTGATGCACACCGGGGCCGGGCCGAACATGCGCAGATAGTCGCTGGGCGCCCGGCCGCTGGTCTGGAGCAGGCGGCGGTACCCCGCCCAGGACGCCCACACCGGCTTTTGAGCAAAAAACAGTCCGCCCACAATCAGAAGTACGCACAGCACCCCCAGCATCAGCCCGAAGGGCAGCTCATAGCCTCTGGCCCAGCGGTAGTGGGTGGTGGGGTCCGCCCCCAGGGATGCCATCAGCGGCACGCAGACCAGGGCCACCAGCCCGCAGGCAAACCCCACGTTATACAGGTTCATGCCGTTTTGGATGCGGTAGGTATAGGTGGCCAGCGGAGGCATGATAAATCCAATGGCTATTCCCACCAGAACCCCTTCCACCGGGCCGCCCCAGCCGTTATCCAAGGCGATGTAGCTGACAATGGGGGCCAGGGCGGTTGCCATCAGTCCAATGCCGATATTGCCCGCCAGCCGCTGTCTGCGCACCCTTGTATACAGCCAGGTCCCGGCCAGAATGGGCCAGATATTCAAAAAATTCTTTCCAAACAGGGAAAACCCCGACATCAGCCCCATCTCCACCAGAGTCATGCCGTTGAGGGTATCCCGGGAGGCGTAGAGCAGACAGATGCTGATCGCGGTGACAATGGCTGAGTTTACCAGCGCGGCCCCCGGCCCGGCCACCAGAACGTAGTCGGTAATCAGGGCGTCCTCGGTGGTAATGATGGTGTACAGCCCGCGCAGGATGTTGGCGGGGTTGTCCAGCACAAAGCCGGCCAGCACCAGCAAAATGGCATAGGCCCACAGATAGGGGAACATCTTGTCATACCGGGCCTGGTGCTCATGGTGCAGAAGGTGGAATACGCCCCTCGTCATTGGCTGTCACGCTCCCTCAAAAAACTCCCGTGTCTGCTCCGCGTTCCTTCTGATCTCCCTGGCCAGGGCCTCCATGGAGGGGAATTTCCGCTCCCCCCGCAGCCGCTTGTGGAACTCCATCCGCACCTGGCGGCCATAGAGATTGCCGTCAAAGTCCAGAATAAAGCCCTCCACAGTCACCCGTCCGTCGTTATCGGCCACGGTGGGCCGGACCCCAACATTTGTCACGGCGGCCCGGCTCTGGCCGTCAAACCACACCTTGGTGGCGTAGACGCCGAAGGCGGGGACAATCACACCCTCGGGCACCCGCAGGTTGACCGTTGGAAAGCCCAGGGCCGAGTGGCCGATCCCCTTGCCGTGGCTCACCTGCTGGGTGAGGATGTGGGGATGGCCCAAAAACTCCGCCGCCCGCTCCATCTCCCCCTGAGCCACCAGGTTCCGAATGTAGGTGGAGGAGATGGTGATGCCGTCCTGCTCCACTTTTTGGATGATGTCACAGCCTACGCCCAGCTGGGCGCATTTATGCCGCAGCCGCTCCGGGTTGCCCTTGCCCATGTAGCCAAAGTGGAAGTCGTGGCCGGCCACCACATGGATCACGCCCAGTTCCTCCACCAGATATTTGGTGATAAAGTCCTCCCAGTCCATGCGCTGCATGGCGTCGAAGGAGGCCACCACCGCCTCCTGTATCCCGTAGCACCTCCGCATAAGGAGGATGCGGTCCTCCACGGTGGACAGCAGGGGGACGCTCTGCCCGGTGATAACAGCAGTGGGGCTCTTGTCAAAGGTAAAGGCCGCCGGGACGGCCTCCAGCCGGGCTGCCGTCTCCTTCACGGTGCGCAGCAAAGCCCCGTGGCCCAGATGCACCCCGTCAAAAAAGCCCAGGGCGATTACTCTGCGTTGTTTCTCCATTGGATACTACACCTCAAAAAAGCTCTTGATTGCGCCCAGCTTGCCGTTCCGGCACCGGCACAGGGCCAGGAATTCACCGCTCATGGCATAGGTCCGATACTCCCCCGAGTCAAGATGGGGCAGCACAGCAATCATACCGTTTCGGATCTTTTTTTCTGTCGCCCGGTCCAGCACCAGCTTTTTTCGGTCCTGGAAGAGGGTGTCTACCGGCATAAGCAGGGCGGCGGGGTCCTGTGCACTCTGAACCTCATCCATAGTACGGGCGTCCCCCAGGGAAAAGCCCGCCGTCATGGTCCGCTCCAGGGAGGACATGCACCCCCCGCAGCCCAGGGCCTGGCCGATATCGTGGCACAGGGTGCGGATGTAGGTGCCCTTGGTGCAGCGCACCCGGATGATATAAAGGTCTTCTCCTTGTTGGCGCAGCAGTTCCAGGGCCTTTATGGTCACCGGCCTGGCAGGCCGTTCCACTTCACGGCCCTTGCGGGCCAGCTCGTAGAGCTTCTTGCCGTTGATCTTGATGGCGGAGTACATGGGGGGGATCTGCATAATGTCCCCCCGGAACCGCACCAAGGCCTCCTCCAGCTGCTCTTGGCTGATTTGGACGGGGTGTGTCTCCAGAACTTCGCCGGTGATATCCTGGGTGTTGGTGACAACGCCCAGTTTTAATCCGGCCACATATTCCTTTTCGGATTTCTCCGCAAACTCCACCGCCCGGGTGGCCCGGCCAATAAAGACGGGGAGCACACCGGTGGCCATGGGGTCCAGGGTACCCCCATGGCCCACCCGCTTCTCGTGAAATATCCCCCGCAGCTTGGCGCATACGTCCATGGAGGTCCAGCCGGCGGGCTTATCAATCACTAAAATTCCACTAGCCATTGCGCACCTGCTCAATTGCGTCAATAACCCGCTGGCGCACCTGCTCCATAGTCCCCTCCAGCATGGCACCCGCGGCGGCGGCGTGGCCGCCGCCCCCCAGAAGAGCACAGACGGAGGAGGCGTTCAGGTCACCGGGGTCGGTGCGCAGGGAAATTTTCACATGACCGCCGACACTCTCCTTCAGGGTCACCCCGTTTTTGACCCCCTCGATCTGGCCCACAAAGGCGGAAATATCGTCCATATCCCTCTCGCTGGCCCCCACTTCCTCGATCATCTTTCGGGTCAGGAAGACCAGGGCGGTGGCACCCTGGTCCCGCAGCTCCATCCCGGCGGTAAGGAGGCCCTCCAGCTTGAGCCGTTTAAAGGTCTTGGTGCGGAAGAACTTCCGGTTGACAGGGTAGGGATCAAAGCCGCTCTCCATCAGCTCAGCCGCCGCCCGGTGGGCGTCGGCGTCTGCGTTGCTGTACTGAAAACAGCCGCAGTCGGTGGAGACGGCCACATAGAGGGCCTCCCCAATCTCCGGTGTGATTTTGGCAAATTGTTTCACAATATCCAAAATCAGTTGACCGCAGGCGGCCCGCTTGCTGTCCAGACAGGTTTCCTTTGCGAAAAATTCCTGGGAGGGGTGGTGGTCAATGGCTAGGTCCACCCGGTCCAAATAGGGCTTTGCTGCCTCCGGAAAGAGGGAGCGGGCGGCAATGTCAACCGACACCACCGTGCCGGGGACAAAATCCGGCCCAACCGTCAACCCTTCCACATAATTGGTGAACAGCTCTGTGACCTCCGGGTTTTCCAGAATATAGGCGGTTTTTCCAATCTGGCGCAGGGCCCTGCACAGGCCTGCCCCGCAGCCGATGGTATCCCCGTCGGGGCGCACATGGGTCAAAATCAGATAGTTATCGTGGGCCGTCAGAAATGCGGCTGCCTGCTGAGGGGTCATGTCTTTAGTCCTCCTCGTCTAAAATGATGTGCTCGTTGGCCGGGTTGGCCGGCTTGACCACCTCGGGGTTGCGGAGCATCTCCAGAATTTTGGCCCCCTTGGCCATGGAGTCGTCCTGGAAAAAGGTGAGCTCCGGTGTATGGCGCAGGTTCAGCGCCCGGCCCAGCTCCCGCCGGAGCCAGCCGGAGGCGGATTTCAGTCCCTTGAGTACCTGGCTGCTGTCCTCCTTGTCCAGAACTGAAATATACACCTTGGCAAATTTCAGATCCGGGGTCACGTCCACCGCCGTTACCGAAATCATCCCCGTCACCCGAGGGTCCTTTACGTTGGGAATAAGGGCGGCCAGCTCCCGCTGGACCTCTTCGTTAATGCGTCCGATTCGATTGCTTGCCATGTTGTTTCTCCTTCAGGTTGTCTTTAGTCTCTGATCTGTTTCAAGCTGTATTTTTTGCAGACCCTAGCAAAGTTATTTTCAACTTCCTCATTGGTAAACCTCAAAACTTTCAGTTCCAACGCTTCCAAATAGTCTGTCCTGATTTTATCATATTCGATCAAGCCATTGTCATCATAGTGCTGGCTTCCATCCAACTCAACAACCAGCTTCGCTTTCAGGCAGAAAAAATCTACAATGTAGCTGTCAATAATCCGCTGCCGGTTCCATCAGGGGGATGCGGTACGCAGAAAATCATACCACAGCCGCCTCTCCGCAGGCGTAGGCTCGTTGCGCAGCCGCGTTGAATGCGGCCTCTCTTTTTTATTGCGTGGTAAAAAAGTCACAGCGGCCTCCTCCTTCATCTCTCATCCCCGCCGCATCGGGCAAGGCCCCTTTTGAAAGGGGCTGTCAGCCGAAGGCTGACTGAGGATTGTGTTTCGCGAAGCGAACCATATGCAATAAACCAGGTTTGCAAGCTTTCGTCTGCTTCGCATATTTTGGCTTCGCCAAAATGCAATCCTCCGCCCCAGTGTGCGCACTGGGGCACCTCCTTTCAAAAGGAGGCTTACGCCTGCGGGCGGGACCGAAAACCAAACCGGGGCGGGCGAAAACGCCCGCCCCGTTGGCTCAGTCCTCTAATACTTTTTGGAGATTATCAATCACCTTTTGGGTTTTGGCGTCCCGAACTCTTTGGTCCTTCTCGCTTTGAGCGTCCAGCAGGGCATCCAAGACGAACTGAATGAAATCTTTGAATTGACTATCAGTCATTCCCGTAATTGATATCTCCTTTCTGAACAATTAAAAGCTTACACCTCAATCTGTTCCATCAGGTAGGCCTCAATGATGTCGCCCTCTTTGATATCCTGGAATTTCTCAAAGGTGATGCCGCACTCATAGCCGGAGGCCACCTCCTTGACGGAGTCCTTGAAGCGCTGGAGGGAGGCAATAGCTCCGTCGTAGATGACGATATTGTCCCGCAGCAGGCGCATCTGAGCGTTGCGCTGCATCTTGCCGTCCAGCACGTAGCAGCCTGCCACCATGCCCACGCCGGTAATGCGGAACACGTTCCGGACCTCGGCCCGGCCCAGGTCCACCTCTTTGAACTTGGGGGCCAGCATGCCCTTCATGGCTGCTTCAATTTCGTTGATTGCGTCATAGATGACCCGATACATCCGCATATCCACCCCCATGCGGGAGGCGGAATCCTTGGCGTTGTTGTCAGGACGGACGTTGAAGCCCACGATAATGGCCCCGGAGGTGCCCGCCAGCATCACGTCGCTCTCGCTGATGGCGCCCACGGCGCAGTGGATGACCCGGACCCGGACCTCCTCATTGGACAGCTTCTCCAGGGAGGCCTTCACCGCCTCGGCGGAGCCCTGGACGTCGGCCTTGACAATGACGTTCAGGTTCTTCATCTCTCCCGCCTGGATCTGGCTGAACAGGTCCTCCAGGGTGACCTTGCCCACCGGGCTGTTGACGGCCGCCTTCTGCTCGTGCTTGCGCTGCTCCACCAGGGTGCGGGCCATGCGTTCATCCGCTACAGCGTGGAAGTCGTCGCCCGCTCCGGGCACCTCGCCCATACCGATAATCTCCACCGGCACAGAGGGACCCGCCTCGGTGAGCTTGCGGCCCCGGGCGTCGGTCATGGCCCGGACACGGCCCACGGCGGTGCCGGCAATAATCACGTCGCCCTGTTTCAAAGTGCCGTTTTGCACCAGCAGGGTAGCCACCGGGCCCCGGCCCTTGTCCAGCCGGGCCTCGATCACCGCACCGTGGGCAGAGCGGTTGGGATTGGCCTTCAGCTCCTGGACCTCGGCGGTGAGGACCACCATGTCCAGCAGATTGTCAATGCCCATGCCCGTTTTGGCGGAGATGGGGCACACAATGGTCTCGCCGCCCCACTCCTCGGGAACCAGCTCATACTCAGTGAGCTGCTGCATGATGCGGTCGGGATTGGCGGCGGGCTTATCCATCTTGTTGATGGCCACAATGATGGGGATGTTGGCCGCCTTGGCGTGGTTGATGGACTCCACTGTCTGGGGCATAATGCCGTCGTCGGCGGCCACCACCAGGATGGCCACGTCGGTAATCATGGCACCCCGGGCGCGCATGGCGGTAAAGGCCTCGTGGCCGGGGGTATCCAGGAAGGTGACGGTGTGATCCTTCACATTCACCTGGTAGGCGCCGATATGCTGGGTAATGCCGCCGGCCTCGCCGGACACCACGTTGGCGTGGCGGATGTAGTCCAGCAAGGAGGTCTTGCCGTGGTCCACGTGGCCCATGACCACCACTACCGGGGCGCGGCCCACCAGATCCTCTTCCTTGTCCTCGGCGGTGTCGATCAGGCGCTCCTCAATGGTGACAATCACTTCCTTTTCCACCTTGCAGCCCATCTCCTCAGCGATGATGGCGGCGGTGTCAAAGTCGATAATGTCGGAAAGGGAGGCCATAACCCCGTTCTTGATAAGGCACTTGACCACCTCGGCGCCCGTCTTCTTCATCCGGGAGGCCAACTCGCCCACGCCGATCTCGTCGGGAATGAGTACCTTGACAGGGGCCTTTTTAGCAATCTCCAGCTGGAGGCGGCGCATCCGGTCCTGCTCCTCCTGGCGGCGCTTGCTGCCAAAGGACTGGCCCCGGCCGCCCTGCTGGCGGCTGCGCTGGTTCTGTTTGGGGAGCTTCTGCTTGCCGCCCCGCATGTCCTGGCGGCGCTGGTCGGTAAAGTTCTCCAGCCGCTCGTCGTATTTCTCCAGGTTGACTGCCGGGCCGCCCCGGGTGTCCACCACCTTCTTGGCTGGGACGCGGCTGGTGGGCTGCTGGATTGCCGGCTTGGCCTTATCCTGCTGGGGTGCGGGCTTGGACTGACCCTGCTGGGGCTGGCCATCCTTCTTCTCCTCCTTGGCGGCGGACTGCCCCGCCTCCGCTTTGGGCGCCTCCCCCTTCTTCTCCTCAGGATCGTGGTAGACGTCGGCATAGACCGATTCAATGGAGTCGATCTGGTTGTGCTGGGTCAGGTACTCAAACACAATGGACAGCTCCACGTCGGTAAGGGGCTGCATGTGGTTCTTGGGGGGGTGGCCGTACTGGGTCAGGATGTCCATGATCTCTTTGGAGGGCAGGACCTTTCCGTTTTTGGTAAAGTCCTTGGCCAGCTTATGGACAGGATATTTAATCATCATAGATGGATACACCTCGATTCTTAGGAGTGACGGAGCTTGCCGGTAAGGCGGCGTCCGCCGGGACCGCCGGTTGCTTTATGGGGTTGTCTGCTGTCCGCCTGAGGCCCCTTGGGAGGGCCGTCCTTGGGACGCCGGTGGGCCTTGGGCGGCCTGGGCTTGCCCCGCTGGGGCGGCACAGCCTCATCCTTGGGCGGAGGCGGCGGGGCCCAAGGCTTTCCCCTGCCCCGGCGGAGGTTTTTCTCATGCTGCCTTTGCTCCTTTTGCCGCTGGAGCACCCGGTCGGCCCTGGTACGCAGCTGTTGGGCGGCGGGGCCGTACTGATCCGGGTTCCGGGCGGCCAGCTTTTCCACAACGGCGGCGGAAAAGCCCGCGTCGGTAAGGGCCAGCATGGCACAGGAGGACCGGCCCAGGATAAAGCCCAGCTCCTCCTTGGAGAAGGGGACCTCCAGCCACAGCACCTCTCCCGCCTCGCCGAAGTGGGCGGCCCGGCGGCAGGTATTGGGGGCGGCGTCGGCGGCCAGCAGTACCAGCCTGGCCTGCCTGGCCCGGCACACGGCCCCCACAGGCTCTTCGCCAACCTCCAGCAGGCCGGCCTTTTTGGCCAGACCCAGCAGATGGAGGACAGGATCGTTAGCCATGGGGCTCCACCTCCTTTATCTGCTCCTCCAGCCCCTCCCAGACCTCCGGGGGAAGCTGGGCGGAAAAGGCCCGCTCCAGCGCCCGGCTCTTCCGGGCCCGCTTCAAGCACTCCGGGCTGGGACACACATAGGCCCCCCGACCGGGCAGCTTGCCCTTGAAGTCCAGGGACACCTGGCCCTCGGGAGATTTTACCACCCGGATCAGCAACTTTTTTTCTTTCATCTCCCGGCAGCCAACGCATTGGCGCATGGGTATCTTTTTGGGCAAGGCTCTTCCTCCTCTTTGAGGTCGTTCATTCCAGTCATCTTTGCGGGGCGGACAGCGTTCGCTCAAGGCCCTCTTCGCAAAGGGGGCTCCCGGCGGAGCTGGGTGGGGGTTTTCTCCTGACAGAGACAGATGTATTTCGATTGGAGAAAACCTTCCGTCATTTGCATCGCAAATGCCACCTCCCTTTGGGAAGGGAGGCTTTCATGCCCTTACTCCTCTGTGCGCTCGGGAATCTCCCCGTCCTCTTCGGCCTGGGCCATGGCCTCCTCCAGGGCGGCCTCGGCGGCGTCTGCCTCAACCTGAGCCATCAGCTCCTCAATAGGCTCCAGGGGAGCGGAGGCGGGCTTGATGTCAATCTTATAGCCGGTGAGCTTGGCGGCCAGGCGGGCGTTCTGGCCCTCCTTGCCAATGGCCAGAGACAGCTGGTCGTCAGGAACCACCACCCGGCAGCTCTTGGCGTCACCCACAGCGGGCAGCTCCTCCACGCTGATCACGTCGGCGGGGGACAGAGCGGCGGCAATGTATTCCATTGGATTTTCCGACCAGGGGATAATATCAATCTTCTCCCCCTTCAGCTCCTCCACAATGGTGTTCACCCGCTGTCCACGGGGACCGATACAGGCGCCGGTGGCATCTATATTGGGCTCAGAGGCCCAGACGGCCATCTTGGTACGGGAGCCCGCCTCACGGGCCACGGAGCGGATCTCCACCGTGCCGTCGTAGACCTCGGGGACCTCCAGCTCAAACAGCCGCTTGACCAGGCCGGGGTGGGTGCGGGAGATGAGCACCTGGGGGCCCTTGGTGGCCCGGCGGACCTCCACCACATACACCTTCAGCCGCTGGCCCTCGACATACCGCTCCCCCTTCACCTGTTCGCCCGAGCCCAGGTAGGCGTCGGTAAACTCAGAGCCGGAGTGCAGCCGCAGGGACACCGCCCCGTTTCGGGGGTCAATGCGGGTGATGGTACCGGTGAGCAGCTCGTGCTCCTTGGTGGAAAACTCGTCGTAGATCATCCCCTGCTCCGCCTCGCGGATGCCCTGGATGATGACCTGGCGGGCGGTCTGGGCGGCGATACGGCCAAAGGAGCGGGCCTTGACCTCCATACGCACTGTGTCGCCCAGCTCGGCCTGGGGCAGGGAGCGGCGGGCCTCATCCAGGCTGATCTCGGTGGCGGGGTTGTCTACCACCTCTACAATCTCCTTTTTCAAAAACAGGCGGACGGTGTAGGTGGCCTCGTCGGCCTCAATCACCAGGTTTTCACCCACCCCCTCGTGGTCCCGGCGGTAGGCGGACAGCAGGGCCTGGGTCACCTTCTCCATCATGTAGCCGGGCTTAATGCCCTTCTCCTGCTCAATCTGATGGATTGCCTCAAAAAACTCCTTACCGTCCATCTCGTTGGTATTGACGGCTTTTTTCGTTACTCGTTTTGCCACGGTCCTCTTCCTCCTAAAGTCAAACCCGCAGGTACAGCCGTACCAGCGCAATTTCCTGCTTGCTGAACATAATCTCCTCGCCGCCCGCATCCAGGGTGACACCGCCGTCCTCATAAGATCTCAGCAGCCCCACAAACTCCTTGCGGCCCTCCCGGGGGCGGTAGAGCCTGACCTCTACCTCCTCACCTTGGAACCGGGCAAAGTGCTCAGGCTTTTTCAGCGCCCGGTCCGCCCCGGCGGAGGACACCTCAAAGGTATAGCTGCCCTCGATAGGGTCGGCCTCGTCCAGAACGTTGGACAGGGGGCGGGAGACAGCCTCGCAGTCGTCAATAGACACGCCGCCCTCCTTATCAATATAGACGCGGAGGAACCATGTCCCCGCCTCCTTCACATATTCCACATCCCACAGGGAACAGCCCGCGCCCTCCACGATAGGACGGGCCAGAGCCGCTACAGCGTCAGTTACCTTTGCCATGCAATAATCTCCTGTCTCCGGTTCGCCCGCACCCCCAGGGGCAGGCGGTTTTTTCAATCAAAAAGAGCGGAGCCGCGACCCCACTCTCACTCATACCACCTTACATTCTGAGTATACTATACCACACCGCAATATAAATTGCAAGGGATTCCACCGAAGTTTTTTCCAAAAAAGCGGAGGGCTTCCAAGGATTTTTCCGTCAAAATCGGTCAAAAATTCCAATTTAGCCGCTCATTACCGGACTGAACAGGTCAAATCAGGCACATAATAGACAGCGGATGGGACTTCCGTGAAAAAAAGAGCGGGAGGATATTTTGATGAAAAAGAGCATTCTGGCTCTGGCCCTGGCCCTCACCCTGGCGGGTTCGCTGACGGCCTGCAGCAACCGGGACCCCAACACCAACGCCGGCAATCAGAGCGGCGCCAACGGCTCAACCGGCTCCGGAACCGTCTCCGGCAGCACCGCTGGCGGTTCCGTGTCCGGCAGTGCCGGTACGGTAAGCCGGCGCTACGGCGGTGAGACCATCTACAACGGACGCAGCTATTTTGATGACGGCCGCTACACCGCCGGCACCAACGGCCAGGTCTATGACAATGACGGCAGCGCCGCCTCCCGGGACCTGACCCAGGACGCCCGGGATATTGTCCGGGACGCCGGTGACGCCATTGGCGACATTGGCCGGGGTATTGGCGACGTGATTACCGGCAATAACGCCGGGATGGCCAGCAGCGGCACCCCCAGCTGGGAGCCTGACTCCAGCGCGGTGCGATATTAACCAAAATAGGATGGGCAATCAGCCCATCCTATTTTTTCTTCTTCGGCTTGGCCCAGCCCTTCTTTCGGACCGGTTTGGCGGGGCTGTCCGTTTTCTCCACCCGGGTGCGGGTATCGGCTCGAGGCTTCTTTCTTCCCTTGTCTCCTATGGAGGAGCTGTCTGCCCTGCGGGCCGGCTGAGGGGGGTGTTCCCCCTTGTCCGGTTTGACCAGGCAGTGCTTACCGTAGCCGATCAGGTCCTCCCGGCCTGTTTTGCGGAGGGCCTCCAGCACCAGCTTCCGGTTCTGGGGCTTGCGCCACTGCATCAGCGCCCGCTGGAGGGCCTTGTCATGGGGCGTTTTGGGGACAAATACCGGCTCCATGGTTCGGGGATCAATACCGGTGTACCACATGCAGGTGGCCAGTGTGCCGGGGGTGGGGTAAAAATCCTGAACCTGCTCGGGCATGTGACCCTGCTTGTTCAGCCACTCGGCCAGCCGGACGGCATCCTCTAAGGTACAGCCGGGATGGGAGGAGATCAGGTAGGGCACCAGATACTGGTCCTTGCCGTAGCGGCGGTTTAGTTTAAAGTATTTCTCTCGGAATTTTTCATAGACCTCAATGCGGGGCTTGCCCATGTAGTCCAGGGTGTGGGCCACGCAGTGCTCCGGAGCCACCTTCAGCTGTCCGGAGATGTGGTGCTGGACCAGATCGGTGAAAAACTCTCCGCTGGGGTCCTTCATCAGGTAGTCAAAACGAATGCCTGAGCGGATAAACACCTTTTTTACCTTGGGAATCTCCCGCAGCCTGCGCAGAAGCATCATATAATCGGTGTGGTCAGCGTCCAGGTTGGGGCAGGGCTCCGGAGCCAGGCAGGCCCGGTTCCGGCACATACCGCTTTTCAGCTGCTTTTGACAGGAAGGGCGGCGGAAGGTGGCCGACGGCCCGCCCACGTCGTGGATGTAACCTTTGAAGCCGGGGTGCTCTGTGAGGGCCTTTACCTCCCGGATGACGCTGTCGTGGCTGCGGCAGGAGATGGTTCGGCCCTGGTGAAAGGCCAGGGAGCAGAAATTGCAGGCCCCGAAGCACCCCCGGTTGTGGGTGACGGAAAAGCGCACCTCCTCGATAGCGGGGACGCCTCCCATCTCGTCGTACATTGGGTGGGGCTCCCGGACGTAGGGCAGCTCAGCCACCCGGTCCAGCTCCCGGGTGGTCAGGGGGAGGGCGGGGGGATTGACAATCAGGAACCGGTCCCCGTGCCTCTGGAGAATGGCCCTTCCTGATACGGCGTCGTGCTCCTGATACTCCACCATGTTGGCCTGGGCGTAGGCCCGTTTGGAGGCGGACACCTCCTCAAAGGAGGGTACCTCCACCCGGGGGTAGGCGCAAATACCGGGGTGCTTCCCCACAACGCAGGTGCCCCGGACGTCGGTGATTTCAGAAACTGGCGTACCTGAAGCCAGCCGGGCGGCGATCTCCAGGGTGGCCGTCTCCCCCATGCCGTAGGTGAGAATGTCCGCCTGGGCGTCCAGGAGGACGGAGCGGCGGACCTTGTCTTCCCAGTAGTCGTAGTGGGCAAAGCGGCGCAGACTGGCTTCCAGTCCTCCTATAATAATGGGGATATCTGAAAAAGCCTCCCGCACCCGGTTGGAGTAGACCGCCGTGGCGTGGTCGGGCCGCAGGCCCGCCCTGCGGCCGGGGGAGTAGGCGTCGTCATGGCGGCGCTTTTTGGCGGCGGTATAGTGGGCCACCATGGAATCGATATTCCCCGCCCCGATCAGCACCCCCAGCCGGGGCCGGCCCAGGGCGGCAAAGGGGGCAGCGGACTTCCAGTCCGGCTGGGCCAGCACGGCCACCCGATAGCCCGCCCCCTCCAGCAGCCGCCCGATAATGGCCGGGCCAAAGGAGGGATGATCCACATAGGCATCTCCGGTGATCAGCAGGAAATCATAAAAATCCCATCCCCGGCGCGCCATGTCCTCCCGGCTCACAGGGAGGAATAAATCTCGGTCAAAGGACATCATTGGCCCTCCTTTCAGTAGGGAAAGTATATCAGCCGCAAAGAAATCCGTCAACTGGACAGACTTGTCCTGTCTGTCGGATTTTCATATAATATGGATACATAGCGAAAAGTACAACTATTCCAAGGCCAAGCAGCAGAGTCTACAAGATACCTCAGATGAGAGTATAGCTTGTCCGCCGGCAAGGTCTTCTGACTGTCTGGTGTGGCTAGAAAAGCAAAATAGCCGCCTGTTACATCAGGCGGTGTGGGAGGCGGTCAACAGTAGCTGAACTGTGGAGATGATGGAGAAGTTTCTCTGACGTAAGGACAAATTGTAGAAACCCGTTAAAACAGAAACCCATACAAAACCTACTGGATACAGTCAAGAATTATGCGCAAATTGTTTGCAGACGCTGGCTGAATGAGGTCAGCCAGCAATAGAGATGTCTTCCTGGATTACCAGTGCTTCATATTTAAGCGGCCGCGTTAAACCGCTGTTTTTCGCCTTAACCTGGGGCTGTATGATATTGATAATACTGTCCATCAACTCCCTCAGCGACATTGGCTTGACATTCAGCGTCATCTTGCCGCTTTCAATCTTCGAGATATCCAGCCCGTCGAACGGAAGGACCGTCACCAGATACCATTCGCAGTAAGGCAGGCTGGTGCAGTGCAGATGTTGGCGCGATTCGCCGCTTTTCAAAATAACGGAGTGCTCTTCGCCGGCGTTCATGGCGGCCGTCAGCTGCTGAATGATAGATATAGGCCTCTTCGCTTTGGCCGTCAAAGATTTTATACTGCCGATCAAAATAGCTTTCGTTTTCCCGCCCTGATCCCGTACAACGTAACTGCCGCCCTTTCGTATCACAAAGGAGTACATCAGTGAGCTGTCCGGCTCCAGGAACAGGACCTCGCCCATATATTTGGAAGAAATCCTCACCACCATGGCAAGGCTGGCGCTCCCGCCGTCACCGCAGGCTGTTCATGAGCCGGAACATCTTGCGGATGTCCACCGGTTTTGCCAGATGTCCGTTCATTCCGGCGTCCTTTGCCAGCGCAACGTCCTCTTCAAAGGCGTTGGCCGACAGCGCGATGATGGGTACGGTCTTCGCGTCTGCCCGATCCAGGCTGCGGATTACCCGGGCCGCCTCATATCCGCTCATGACCGGCATCATCAAATCCATCAGGATGCAGTCAAATGTTCCCGGAGCATAGGACTTGAAGATGTCTACAGCGACTTTTCCGTTCACGGCGGTCACTACCTCCGCATTCGCGCCCTGAAGAATAAACTCCACAATTTCGCAGTTAATCTCGTTGTCCTCTACCAGCAAGACATGCATCCCGGCAATATCACCCTGTCCGTCCTGTTTTTCCTCCCTGGTCCGCCCCGCCTCGTCGACGCGGATGGGCAGGCTAATTTGGACGACGCTCCCCTTGCCGGGGGAACTGTTTACCTCAACGCTTCCCTGCATTTGGTCCACCAGTTTCTTTACGATGGACATGCCAAGGCCAACGCCATTATAGTGGGTCCTCGCATCCGGGTGCTCCTGGGTGAAGGGTTCAAAAATGTGCGGCTTAAAGTCCTCCCCAATGCCGATTCCGGTATCTTCCACCACAAAACGGTAGCTTGCACTGCCGTTACAGAAAGCAGTTTCCTCCACCCGGATAGATACAGAACCGTGAGGGCGGTTATACTTGAGGGCGTTGTCAATAACATTCATCAAAATTTGCTTCAAATGCAGCGGATTTCCAATTAACCGACTGTGGCGCAGGCTGACCTCCTCCAGCGCCAGCCGGATTTCTGCCTCCTCTGCCTGAGGAGACAGGATAGTAATGCAGTCTTCCAGGGTGGCGTGAAGGTCAAAGGGCTCCTCCACCTCCGCCGTTGGCCGGCCGCTCTCCAGCTTGCTGACCTGCAGAACGTCGTTTACCAGGGACAGCAGATGCTCCGTCGACACGCGGATTTTCTTTCGGCACGCCTGCTGCCGCTCCGGATCGTCCGGGCTTTTTTCCAGAATGGCCAACAGTCCTAAGGAACCACTGATTTAATCCCCCCCGCCCGGAAAGTATGGTAAAATAGAAGGGAAGGGGGCAGAAGAAATGAAA
>NZ_CALPCP010000010.1 GCF_943192995.1 Flintibacter muris | reverse complement strand
TCTTTCAACAATTCCTGCGGTGCTGTAGTCATGCTTCTTCGACTCCTATCTTGAATTGGTTCTTATTTCCATTCTTGACTGAGTCGTTGCTTTTCATACTTGCAGTTTTTGTCGTTTACACAGATTTTTCGGCGGTCTCCGCCGTCCTGCTTCTCCGCGTGGTACACGTCAATATGGTCGATCAGCTCCGCCACCATGCGCCGGGTAATCTCGGTGGCGTTGGTGTACCGCCGGACAGTTGCAAGGAACGTGTCAATGTCCATCCGCTGGCCCTCGCTCTTTTTCAGCTCCAGCCGCAACGCCTTGATCCGCTTGGCGTTCTCCCCCTGCTCCTGCTCGTACCGCTGGGACATCTTCGCAAATCGGGCGTCGCTGATCTTCTGGTTCACGTTGTCCTCGTAAAGCCTTTCAAATAGCCCGTCCAGCTCTTTGTCCCTCGCCAGAAGCCCGTCCAACTCCCGCTGCTTCCTGGCCCGCTCGTTCTCCGTCACTTTCGCGGAACAGCCCATCATGGCCTTGATGAAATCGTCCTCGTACTCGTTGGCGAAACAGGCCAGCCGGTTCACCTCGTACAACACCACCCGCTCCAGAAATTCCAGCCGGATATAGTGGGTCTTGGAGCACTTGCGGAGGCCGGAATTGTGGTTCTGGCAGCTAAAGAATTTGATGTCGTGGTTGCCCTGGTTGAAGTGGAAATTGAGGTTGCCGCCGCACTCCGGGCATTTCAGATAGCCGGAAAACACGCTGGGCTCCTGGGTGACAGTGGGCCGCCTCCGGCGGGTCCCCTTTTTCATGCTCTGCACCTTTTCCCAGGTGGCCCGGTCTATAATGGCTTCATGGACGTTGAGGAAAATCGCCCGGTTCTCCTCCGGGTTCTCGATCCGTTTCTTCATCTTGTAGGACTTGGAGTAGGATTTGAAGTTGATCACGTCGCCGCAATACTCCTGCAAGGTGAGGATTTTCTTGATGGTGGTATGTCCCCACTTGGTAGGCTCCACGGTGCTCTTGGAACCGCCCCGGCTGGTTCCCTTGCTCCGCCAGTAATAGGTGGGATTGAACACCCCATCCCGTTCCAGCGCGGCGGCGGTTTCCGCCAGCCCGTAGCCGTCCAGGGCCATTTGATAAATGCGGCGCACCACGGCGGCGGCCTCCGGGTCGATCACCCAAAAACGGGAGTCCTCCGGGTTTTTGATGTAGCCGTAGGGCGGCGGTGATAAAGGGATACCAGAGTTGCCCTTGAGCTTATTCACAATTTTACGCTTTTTGGAAATATCCCGGGCGTAGTATTCATTAGAATATTTTCCATAAAGAATGATGAAATTACAGTTCCACAAATCCGACAAAATTGTAGTAGATTTTGATGTCACGCTCATCGTGTCCGTTGACTGTCCTACGCTCCCCGACCTCGATGCGCTTCACCAGCCGCAGGAGCGTCGGACGGTCCAGTTCTTCCAGCTTGGAGTAGTCCCGGATGAGAGTCAGCCAATCGTCAGTGGCCTTCTCGTCCTCCTGGCAGCTTTCCAACTGGGCGGACAATTTTGTCCGCTGTTCCAGCTTCGACCTGCGCTCATCTTCATACCGCTTCAGCAGCTGGACACACACTGTCTCCGGGATCCTGCCCTTCACCTTGTCCTCATAAGCGGCAACCACCAGCTTCTCCAACTCCGCAAGCCGTTTATCTAACGTATCCAGGGTTGCCTGGAGCGTTTTCCGCTGCTCCAGCCCGGCGGCGTTCTTCTGAGCCATGATCTTCTCTTTGAGGGCGTCAGGCTGATTCTGCGCCAGCGCCGCCTTGAAACGGATGTCGATCAGCAGCAGGTCGATCAGCACCCTCTGATTGATGATGTGGCCCGAACAGACAGTCTTTCCACCAGCGACATAGCGATTACAGGCGTAACTCTGATAGGCTGAGGGACTTCCGTCCTTGCGCTTCCGGCCATCTTTATAGTGCCGCATGGGGGATTTACAGTCCATGCAGAAAAGGACGCCTGTGAACAACGCTGTCTCTCCGGTCTTACTGCTCCGGAATTTTGCTTTTCGGGCATCCAACTCCCGCACCATATCCCACGTCTCCCGTGAAATCAGCGGCTCATGAGTGTTCTCCACCCTGATCCACTCGCTCTCCGGTTTGGCAATCTGCTTGTGAACTTTATAGGACAGATTACCCGTTTTATTCTGCACCATGTGTCCAAGATAAACCTCATTGCGGAGAATGGACTTCACCGTAGGCGGCGCCCAAAAATCACCGTCTTTGCGAATATTGAGCTTACCCTGCCTCATGTAGTAGAAGGTCGTAGGCGTAGGTACATGTTCGGCGTTTAGTGTGGTGGCGATCTTGCGGTAGCTGTACCCCTGGCAACGCAAATCAAATATGCGCGTCACCACGGGAGCGGTCACAGGGTCGATAACAAGGACGTGCTTATCCTCCGGGCTTTTCAGATAGCCGATGGGAGCGTAGCAGCCGACGTATTTCCCGGCCTTGAAGGTGGACTGCTTGACGGCCCTGATCTTGTTGCTGGTGTCCCGAGCATAGAGATCGTTCATGACATTTTTCAGAATAACCAGCATCTCATTATTTTTGTGAATCGTATCCACGCCGTCGTTGAGTGCAATAAAGCGGCAGCCCAGCGATGGGAACACAACGTCCGTATATTTGCCGCTCTCAATGTAGTCCCGTCCCAACCTGGAAAGGTCTTTACACAGCACCAGATTGATTTTTCCTGCGGTAGCGTCCGCAATCAGGCGGTTAAAATTCGGCCTGTCGAATGTCGTGCCTGAAACGCCGTCATCACAGTAGGTATCATACAAATTCCAGCCTTGCTCCCGCACATATCGGCTGAGCATTTCGCGCTGATTCTCAATGGATACGGACTCGCCTGTCCTCTCATCATCACGGCTGAGTCTGCAATAGATTCCGACATTGTAAGTTTCCTGCATCTTAATTTTTATAACCTCCTTGGACGCAGGCACATAGCATCTGTTACCTGCTGTTATTATACTCGCTTTCGCACGTTAAAGCAATAGATTTTCAGGAAATCATGCTGAATTTCTTCTGTTCCTCTCCAACTCGATCAGATCAAGTACCGTGCCCATTTCATCTTTGCCAGCAAACTCGCTGGCCAGGTGATAAGTCACACCATCTGCCTCAATGTCAAGGCCATGATTCAAAAGCTGATAGGCATGATTTCTGTATCGAAAACCAGGGATGCCGCCCGTTTTGGCGGTAGGTTCAAATTGTCTTTTCACTTTTTCTATGGTTGCTCCTCCTTTGAGTTTTCAAAATAATGATAAGACCGTTAAAATGTCGTTCTGGTCGGACCACACTCAAATGGACAAAATGTCCGTTTGGAATCAACCGTGCATTTTGCACATTTGATTTTCTAGGGAGATGGCGGCAATTTTGTCCGCTACCAGAAATCAGCGTTCTGTCTCCCGGCGCTTCTGCTGGGTCTGCTCCTGCTGGCGCATGGCGGTATCGACGTTCCGCTGCACCTGTTGGAGCCTCCACAAATCGTCCTGGATGGGCTTATACTGCTCATACTCGGCCTTGTACTCCTGTTGAAGTCTCGCCTGTTCCTGTTCCCACGCATGGACGGGGATTTTACCCACAGGGGAACGGCACTTATCCAGCTTGCGGCGGGCCATGTGGAATGTCTGCAACTCGCCCTCATGCTCCCTCGCAAATTTCTCCCGCTTGCCCTTCCACTTGATACCCTGCAACTCGTCATAGACGGGTTTGGTGTCCCGGTAGAGGTCAACGAGACGAAGCAGTTCCTTCAATTCGTTCAGACGGTCACGCTTCGCTTTCATGGATGCGTTGATGGCCTCCGTCCGTTCGCTCTGGGCGGCGATATGGGCCTCCAAATCATCCAGCGTGGCGATGCCCTTCTCGGTCAGAAAATTGACGGCCTTGGCAAAGTTTTTGAGGTTCCCAATTTTGGCATTGCGGCTCCATGCTCCAGCGTTCCGGCCCTCATAGTAGCCAGTTAGCAGGGCGGCAAGGTCGGGTGCCTGGGGCTTGCTCAATTCTTCCTTTACTGCCTTTATCCAATCCGTCAGGCCGGCGATTTTCTTCCGAATATCCCGCAGGATGTTGTTGGCCTTTTTTATCCAGCGGTTGAAATCGCCCTTGTCAGTAGTGATGCCTTTGGCCTCCATCTGGCGGACGGCCACGCCCTCATGGATGGTAGGAAGCAGGTCAAGCCCCTGCCGTTCATAGGAGCGGTGGTCGATGCGGCACGTCAGCCCCTTTTCCTCAAACTTGGCATTGACCATAGCGGCCCATGCCTCCCGCCAATGTTCCAGCGTTTCCGGGCTTCCCCAGTCGGTAGTGGGAACAGCGTCAAAGAGGGGCTTGCCGTCCTCGCCCATGATGCGGTTCCCGTCCTCATCCAGGCGGTAACGGCGGCGCTGCTTACACCCCCATTTACCGTCTGGCTTAATGGGCCGGATTGGACAAAGAACGTGGAAATGGGGATTCGGGATGCCACCATCTTTCTTGTCCGGCTGATGGATAGCGAAGTCGGCAATCATGCCCCGTCCCATAAGCTGTTCGGATACAAATTGCCTTGCAAGAGCGATGTTTTCTTCCAGCGAAAATTCGTTCTGCAAGGCAATGTCAAAGCTATATGCAAGCTGGGCTTTCTTGCCGCACTCAGCCTTCTCCACGGCGTTCCAAAGGGTGGCGCGATCTTGGTACTCGGCGGGGGCCTGGGGCGGCAGGAGAATGTCTGTGCAGACCACGCCGCCCTTGTGGGTGTAGTCGCTGACCTCGCCGTAATACTCGCTATATAATTTCTCCCCAGCGCGGTAGGCGGCAGACGTGACAATGGACTGTCCCGCGCTCCGTTTGACCCGGGTGACGTGGAGATGGAACAGGGCCAATTATCTGCCCTCCTGCTGGTCGGTGACTTGTCTCACCAGGTCGGAAACTTCCGGCAGGGAAAAGATTTGCTCTACCAGAATTCGGAAGGCCGCTTGGCTCATGCCGTGCACCTCCGGGGCTACGCTTTCCACATCTGCGCCACGGGTGATAAGGCGGTGGTTCCGCTTCTTCCTCTCGCCCTCGGTGTAGTAGCGGATACGGTTTTCCAACCGCTGGCATTGATGCTGGTACTGCTCCCGTTTGACAACGGCCTCATCGTGTTCTTTTTGCAGTTCTTTTTGTGATTTTTTCATCGTGTGGACCTCCTTCAATTTTGAATTTTGTAAATAAAAAGACCGCCTTACCCACAGAGGTAAAACGGTCAAAGGGGACAATGTTCAATTCCCCACAGGGGCAGGGATAGCCGCGAAGCGGCGCAAGGGGTGCAGCCCCTTGTACGGAGCGCAGCGACGCAAGCGGCCCGGACTTTCGGAAGTCCGGGCCGCAACCTCGCAGAGCGCACGATACATGGTCGCAGACCATGTATAGAAGTGCGCCATTCCTTCGTCATGGACTTTTTAGCTTCTCAGCATCGTTGTTTTCCAGTGTTCTAAGGGCTCAGGGAATATATGCGGCGTTTACACAGATGTTTAGATTGTTTCGCTATTTTCTGTCCCAATTATGATGCATATACTCTTTGAAATCATATTGTTTGTCCACTTCCCGGCGGAGCAAAATTGGTGCCAGTATAATTGCATTTTGACGATGAACAACTACCCTATCAATAAACGCCCAAACCATCTCAGGCGTTGGGTGCTCTTTATCCTGATAGAAAGTTAATTCCTCATCCCAAACGTCTCTCGACCATCGAACACGTAGATATTCCAGACGGCGCTCTTCCATAAAAGCCATATGAAAATCAGTGCCCCGCAAATCATCCCTCTTTAAAGGCGTACAATGCGCCTCTACCATTTCATAGACCATGCTGGCCATAGCATCTCTGAGGGCATCCAAAGATTCGTGCTTATCCATGTTCTCAAAGGACATCGGCTGCCCAGCTCGAATATAAATTTTATCGCTGTTGTGCTCATGAAAGGCTGCGATAGGTACAACTGGACAGCCGGTTTCTTGATGTACCAGGTATGGTCCGGAAAAAAGAGGCTGAACCAGCAGATTCTCCGTATTGTTCCAGCCTCCCTCCGGAAAAATAAGCACACTAGTGCCATGTTTCAAGACCTTGACCATCTTAGACACAGAATCCTTTCGGCTTTGAGGATCAAGCCGGTCTACATAGATCATACCATTCAGCCAACCGGCATACATTTGAGGATTGTGTTCAATCTGGTCTGTGGTTCCTATGAGAACATAAGCGTTTCTATCAATCGCGCTCAATGTTGAGATAATGTCATCATCAAAAGAGTGTGTAGCTGAAAAGATGTATGGCTGGCCTCTCTCCAGTTTAGGATACTGTTCAATCATGATCTTTCGTCTGGTCCCAAACCTTAACAACCGGCGAAAAACAGGATTTATCATGCGTCGAATCATCAATCCAGCTGGAGAGGTAAAATCATCTACACCCCATTTCATGACTTTTGTAATCCCGATGTTTTTCATCCTATTCCTTTCGTGCTGAAGAGAATTCCCGCTAGAGATAATTAAAAACTTGTTGTGCATCGAGAAAATCAGCATATTGCAAACGATAAGTTTTATAGCTAAGTTGTGTAATCAATCCGTAAACCTCTTCCAATACGGTAAGGCCATCGGATGTTGTTATAGGCTTATAGCTGATTCTTTCTTTTACCTTGCGGGAACATCGCTCACCAATAAAGTCTGCATGTCCAGCATCCAATATATCGGGATCAATAACATCATCTGATTCAACAGTAATTAACTTAAGCCATGTGAGCTGGCTAATATCGTAATTTTCCCAAAATTCGGATGGATCCATATTGCCATATTGGTTCACAATTTGTGGAGACAATGACGTTATTTCTACGAAGGTTTCAACAATAGGGCGGTCTTCATTATGCCCCCAACTCAAAGCTTCCAAAACTTCATCATAGGTTGTCGGATATAGGAGTATCGAAAGAATGTAATTGTCCAGCGCTGTTGTATTTCCTAATTTAGCAGATTGCCTATAATACTCACATCCACTCTTTATGTCTTTGGCAGCGCCAGTACCTGTGACGAGCATATATCCAAGATTGTTGAGTGCAATCGGATTTCGTTTCAGACTGTCATCTAAATAGATTTTAAGCGCAGATAGGTAGTCCTCGCTTATAAAGGCTTGCTCCGCCTCTTGAAGTAGGTCATCAACCGATTGTTCGTGCTCATGAATCTGCTTCCAAATGTTTTCGCCAAACAATAATGTAAGCAAGAGTACGATAACATTAAACACTGCACATATCAGCATAACTTTTGAGTTTTTTGTTTTCATGGCAACATTCCAACTTTCCCCAGCATGTCAGCTTTATTCTATATTTTTAGAACCTTTTTCCTCTAGCGCCCTGTAATCGACTTTTCCAATTGAGGTTAGCGGCAAACTGTCCCGGAACACATAATCCACCGGCTGGGCATACTCCGGCAGTTCCTTTTGACAGAGCGCGGTGAGCTGCCGCCGAATGAGTTCCTCACGCCCGGAAAATCCTGGGTCCAGCACGATATGCGCAGCAGGCAGCTTCCCCTGGCTATGCTCCTTATCCGGGATACCCACGACACAGCAGGACTGCACAGCCTCGTGGCTGGCAATAGTCTTTTCGATCATAGACGGAAAAACCTTGAACCCGTCATGCCGCACGATCATCCGCTTGATGCGGTCCACGATAAACAGCATCCCGTCTTCGGTCATGTAGCCGATATCGCCGGAATGTACCCAGTCCAATCCGTCTTTGTGCCGGACGATGATCTCAGCGGTAGCCTCAGGATTCTTATAATAACCCAGCATAGTGTTTGGGCTGGTTATGCAGATTTCTCCTTGCTGATTATACGTCAACTCCTTGCCTGTGTCTAGGTCAAAAATCGAAACTGTAGTATGGGTAAGCGGGATACCTACGCTGCCGATCTGATTGCAGTCATTTGAGATGCAGACAGTGACGCATGCTGCAACTTCCGTCATTCCATACCCCTTAGTCACAAAGTATTGACAGTGGTGTTCTGCAAGAAATTGATTTGTTTTTCGTTCAAGAACGGTATCCATTGCATCACCGCCGACAGTTGGTGCAATTATGTAAGAAAGGTCTTGGCCTTTCATTTTTTTGCTGTTAATGATTGTGCCATAGTGGGAGGGAACGCCAGTCATGTGGTTCGGCTTATATTTCAACAGCAGGTCATCAAATTTGTGTGGGTCAAACTGTGGTATTAAAATCGTCTCCATGCCAATGGACAATGGCAGATGAAGGCCATTGCCCACGCCATAGGCAATAAATGGCGGCATGATGTTTAGCCATGTATGCTCTCGCTGCATATCGATACCGGAAATTTGACATTGAAAAGCTGAAATGTTCAGATTATCATTTGTGAGCATGACCCCTTTAGGCCGGCCAGTCGTCCCACCTGTATGAACAATGACGACCGGACGATTTTTTTCATATCCCGCGCTGGTTGTCCCAGTATAAGCAGCCCCTTCTGCAATAAAGGATTTCCAACTGATGCAGGCACCATTAAGCTTCGGCCTCTTTCCCTGCTTCATCTTATAAAGAGTCCGCAGGACAGGCGGCAGGGAATCCGCTGGAGATATTGCCAGCACCTTTTTGATCGTGGTTTTGCTCAAAATATCCGCTGCCTTGGGCAGGACAACATCGACTGCGATCAAAAGCTCAGACCCAACCTCTTGAATATAGTCGCGAATGCCCTCAGCGCTGGTTCGCGGGTCGACCATATTCCCAATCGCGCCGATTTTTCCAAGCGCGTAAAACAAATATACGGTTTCCGGCAAGGTTGGCATCAGCACTGTGACGATACTTCCTTTGCCAACACCATTTTGCTTCAGCGCCCGAGCCGCTTTTTCGATGTTCTCAAACAACTCCCCATAACTGATTTTGCAGCCGAAATAGTTCAGCGCCGTTCTGCCGCGATAGTCTTTATTGCTTTTATAGAGGTAATCGTATATCGTACATGCCGGCAGCTGGGCGTTGATCGCCTCTTCGCTGTAGTATTTCAGCCAGGGCTTGTCAATCGATGGATAACCGGTTAATTTCTTTGTCAACATAGTTAATCGCTCTCCCAATTTTATGCATCAAGCTCATGCGCAAAGATCAATCCTTCGAAGTCGGTCTTCAATTTGTGCATGTCCTTTTTATTGCTATTTTCCGAAACTGGAAAATCTTCTCGTAGTTTGTAGGCATACGGAATTGCATGTACTGGCAATTTAGCTTTGCATAGCGCATGAATTCTGGTAATAATTCGTTGGATATCATCACCAAACACATCCTTATCTAAAATGATATGCGCTATAAGTCTTTGCGCACTATCTACTGTCACATTCACAACTTCACACTGAAAAACTGCATCATCCTGTAAAATCACAGCTTTTGTATCAAACAAATAGTATTTTTTGCCATCACATGCAATGTAACAGTCTGATGCCCGACCGAGAA
Organism: Flintibacter muris; assembly: GCF_943192995.1. GTDB lineage: Bacteria > Bacillota > Clostridia > Oscillospirales > Oscillospiraceae > Lawsonibacter > Lawsonibacter muris. The sequence goes on along the minus strand of NZ_CALPCP010000010.1, from coordinate 92,132 downwards.
TGTGCACATATCCATTTGCATCTACATAGCCGATATCTCCGGTACAGCCCCATATCTGACCAGCACCGTCCCGCTTAAAAAATGCTGCTGTAGCGTCCGGATTGCGAAAATATTCTTTCATCCGGCAAGGTGTATCTACACGCAGTTCACCCCGCTGGCCATATTGCAATTCTTCATCTGTATCAGGGTCAAATGCGCTGACAATCACTTTGGGCAAAGGTGCGCCAACAGCTTCTGCACAATCCATACCGTCAAAACTGGTCGTAGCAGTAGCCCCTAATTCGCACATACCGTAACCTTTCACCAGCGGATTTTTGCATCCGTGTGCGGCAAGGAAATTGGCAAGAGCTTTTTCAGACTTTGGCAAGATATACTCGCCGCCAGTAATTGGATAGATCATATTGGATAAATCCAATTCCTCCATCGCTGAATCATTAATGACAGACAGCCAAAGTCCCGCAACGGCAAGTGCGTAATTCGGCTTGTATTTCAAGAGAGCATTCTTGAAAGAATCTGCATTACAGGATGGAATCAAAATACTTGAAATTCCGAGACACATTGGCATAAAAAGGGATATAACCATACCTGTAGAAAACCAGATTGGAATGAGATGTAAAAATGTATTTCCTGTCTGGTATTGAAACGGCGAGGTTTCATATTGGACAATACTAGCGTTCATGCCATCATTTGTCAGAAGGATTCCTTTTGAAGCACCGGTTGTGCCAGAGGAATAGACCATTGCAACCGGTCGGTCTTTTGCATAGCTGACCTCTGTTCCACCGGTGAAATTATTTCGGTTTTTTAGGAATTTTGACCACAATATGATATTTTCTTTGTTTCGTACAGCGGCCTTCAACATTTTATCTGTTTTCATCATAGATAGAACTCGTATTGGAAAACTCAATGATTCCGCTACAGGAATGACAATAACCGTTTCAATACATGTTTTGTCAATAGCGTCCTTAACAAATGAGTACATCTTATCCATGACAAATAGTATTTTTGCGCCGGTTTCATTGATACGGTCAATCATCTGTGCCGTTTGGAAAGTTGGATTCAGCATGTTTGCCACCGCACCGATTTTGCTTGCAGCCAGAATAAGAGTTACCGTTTCCGGAATGCCAGAGGAGCAAACAGTAAAACAATCGCCGCAGGTAATACCTACTGCCAACAATGCTCTTGCGCATACTTCTACACGATCAAATAATGACTGATAGGTTATTTTTGTATCAAAGTATTGCAGCGCCACATTACTCATACTGTTACGGTTATGATCCAGAATGTTTTGATACAATGTTTTTTGGGGTATGGCAACTCGAATTGCTTCATTGTTGTAATATTTCAACCATGGTTTATCTATTGACGGATAACCGGTTAAATTACCCATGTTATCTGACCTCCGTCCTTAATTTTGGAAAAGTGTACTTTCCTGTAAAGTCATTTCAACGGGGAGAAATTGCCTATGAGGTATTGAAATTGCGCACTTTTTCTGGTAAACTATGGTCAATGTCAAACGGAGGTGTATTTACAGGAAAGTACACATTCCTGTAAAATCATCCCCTCACAACAATTTGGCCTTTTCGTAGATTTCCGCCCGGTAGCGGAAGGTGGACAGCGGCATCCCGCACTCCTTCGCCGCCGCTGTGCCAGTGATCGCTCCGGCTTTCCACCGCTGATAGGCACTGTGATAGTTCTCTGGGAGCGGTCTGGGCGGTCTGCCGAATCTTACGCCCCTGGCCTTTGCCGCCACGATGCCCTCCGCCTGACGCTGGCGGATGTTGGTGCGCTCGTTCTCTGCCACGAAAGACAGCACTTGCAGGACAATATCGCTGAGGAAGGTGCCCATCAGGTCCTTGCCCCGGCGGGTGTCCAGCAAAGGCATATCCAGCACCACAATGTCGATCTTTTTTTCCTTCGTGAGAATCCGCCACTGGTTTTGGATTTCTTCATAGTTGCGCCCCAGCCGGTCGATACTCTTGATGTAGAGCAAATCGTCCGGTTTCAATTTTTTTACCAGTTTCTTGTACTGAGGCCGATTGAAATCCTTACCGGACTGCTTGTCCATGAAAATGTTTTGTTCCGGGATAGACATTTCCCTCAGGGCGATAAGCTGCCGATCCTCGTTCTGCTCTCGGGTGCTGACCCGGATGTAGCCGTATGTATTTGAAATGGCTATCAAACCTCCTTTTGTGTAGTGACGCTTAAAATGGTGTTTCGCTTTCCGCACAGTACCCGCGCGGGTGGCCTCAGCAGACCGGATGAATGGCCACGGGTACGGGTATACCTCCTGCCATCTGAGGGTCACGAAAGCGCCCGCGCGGGCAAGGTGAGAAGTCAACTGGTAGAGTAGCAATCTGCTACCACATCACCCAATGTCTGGATGGAACTGTTGATTGCGTCCAGCATTTTCAGAACATCCATCAGATTCTCTCTCGACATTTGAGCAAAGGTGTCCGCCTGCTTCAGAAAATCGTTGGTGTGTGCTATAACGCCATCCGCAAAGTAGGCCATACCCATCATGGCGGCAATTTGTTCCCTCTGAAATCCTTCTGCTGTCAAGGATTCTGATTCCTGCGGCTGCCCCTTTGTCAGATATTCGTCTACCGTTTGGATTTCTCCCGATACCAGCAGAGTAGATACCTCCTTCTGCTGGTCCGGGGTCAGTTTGGATATTTTCTTTAAGGTTGTGCTGGACACAGGCTTTTTCGCATCTCGCAGCGTTTCCTTCGCGTCTGGTGTCAGATCAGTTGCGATTTTAATGTGTCGCGCGATGGTGCTGGGGTGGGAGCCGGTCACGCTGGCGGTATCCTCAATGAAGGACTTCCTCCTGGATTGCAAATTGCAATCCACTTTGTTCCCCTTCGCCTTGTTCATCCCAATCGCCTGGGCGGTCCCGGCTCTGGTTTCGGGATAGAGCATTTCATAAATGTCCTTGCGCCGCCTGTATAAATCGCCAATTTCCAGCGGGGAGAGGTTTGCCCTTGCAAAATTCTCGTCAAGCTCGGCCAGCTCCGCCGTCAGCCCGTTCAAATCGGTGATCGTACACTCTACCTCCGTCCAGCTCAGCAGCTTCACGGCCTCCAGCCGGTGCAGTCCCGCCACCAGGGTATAGTCCCCGGTCAGCGTGATCGGATTCAACAGACCGATCTCTGAAATGCTGAACGCAAGCTCTTCAATATCGTTTTCCAGAGCGGTGCGCCGCCCGGGGTTGACCTTGATTTCATCAATTTTGACCTTCATGTTCCATGCCTCCTTCCTCGTTTCTGCCAGATAATGTCGTAGCCAAGTACATCGGCCAGTTCAATCGCCTCGTTGTAGCGCAGAGTGCCGCGCTTGAGCTTGTCCGAAAGATTGGGGACGCTGGCGCTCCATCCATGGACTACCGCCAGCGTCCGTACTACCTCGCTCATGGTCGTGCCTTCCTGCACGATATGAGCCTTTATTTCGTTGCGTATGTTCATGCTGTGTGTTCTCCTAACTTTTAGTGTGATCGCCGTTCTTCTCTGAAACCCGTTCCTGCCCCTGTTTTTCAGCAGCGTTTTGTTCCCTTTGGTACGCTCATATCATCGCATACTTCACCGGGGAACATATCCATTTCAGACGGTCATGCAGTTGTCAAGGTGTGCGAGTATCGCTGCATGACCTATCATACTAAAATTTTTCGCCCTTTCCCGTATATCCAAGAGGTCGGAAATCCGGCCTGAAATGAGCAAATTTCCACGCTTATGGAAATCCGTCCGCAGGCGTCATAATTCGATGGAATATCGCTCTTTTCTGTGCTATAATTTGTCTGCAAAAGGCGAAGGAGGCATTATGGTGGATGATATAATTCTTACAATCACGGAGCGTCTAAAGGATCTGCGGAAGAAGCGCGGCCTTACCCTGGAGGCATTGTCGGAGGCCACCAAAATTTCAAGGTCCGCCCTTGGTACATATGAGACTGGCGAATTTAAGGACATCAGTCCGTTCAGCATTGTAAAACTGGCGAAGTTTTACGGCGTGACCACGGATTACCTCATGGGTGTGAGTAATCTTGAAAAAGAGGCTGATGCAGAGATACAGGAGCTACGCCTGACCAATGAGGCTTTGAACGTGCTAAAAGGCGGGCATTTCAGCAGGAAATTATTGTCTGAGGTCATTTGTCACAACGATTTTCCCCGATTGATGACGGATATGGAGATTTTTGTTGACCACATCGCCAGTATGCAGGTCGGCAATCTGAACGATGTTATGGGCACAATGCGGGGCATTGTCCAAAAGCAGTACCATCCAGAAGAAAACGAATTGTTTTACCGAACTGCTGAATTAGGGAAGATTTCTGCGGATGAGTACGTCAGCTCTGTTCTCAGGGATGATTTGACCGGCATCCTGCGTGACATACGCAATGCCCGCCCAAAAAGAACCAAGGATGAAACAGCCTTGTCCCCACTCGCTGTCATAGAGGAATTTGAAGAGAAGGTTCAGTCCGTCATTGAAGGAAAGGGAAGTCCAGAGGAACAGGCCGCGAAAGTATATCTGGCCGCATGGGGTATTGATTACGATGATCTGACCCCTGAGGAATTTGTGGTACTGATTGGGATATTGGAAAAGTCAAAGTTTAAGGAGAACAGCATTAGCCGGAGAGGTAAGAAACGGCCCTTGCCGCGGAAAAAGCGCAAAAAATGAAAGGGGGTGCATGGCTCAGCCTATAAACTGAACCATGCGCCCCTTTGTGATATTAGCAGTAAATCAAGTCTTTCCTTATTATTTCTTCCACTTGTGCATGGATTGCGTTCATCCGGCCCACCCATACCATCTGATCGCTGGCTTTCAATTCTTCGGTCACACCAGCGGTAGCGGCCATGCGAGGGATCATGGTGTCAAGATACCTCTGCGCCGCCTCGTCAATTTCCAGCAGATGGGGATACAGTGTCCCGTACAGGAGCATATAACTGTACCTGCCGGGGTGATGCTCTTTCAAGTACCGCTCTCTCATACGGCCATAGATGCCGATCTCCTTGTCAGGCTGGACATCCATGGCAAGGTCCGGGATATAGTAATCGCCAACTTCTGTGTAGGTTAAAGTGTCATTACTCTGATTATTCATAATCAATACCTCCGTTTTTCACCAATTTTGTCGGAGGTAACAGGGATGCTATGTCCTGCGTGTACTATCATTCTTTATGGATAAGTCTCATTCATGATATTTTTGAACGGTGCAAACTCATTTTCTCCTTCATCGCTGTCTATTCCGTCGGAGACGGCCACCAGCCGGACATCGTGGGCCGGGAAAAATTCTTCCGTCAGGCGGCCTACCTCGATGTAGTTACGACCCAGCCGAGACAAGTCTTTTACAAACACCGCTGAAATATATCCATTTTCAATAGCCTGGACCATTTTCTTAAAACCAGGGCGGTTCATAGTTGTGCCACTGATTCCGTCGTCTACAAAAGTCAAGGTATCCGTATATCCTTTTTCCTTTGCCGCCTTCTGAAGAATCTTTTTCTGATTGCTGATGGAGTTCGATTCGGTATCCAGATTATCGTCACGGCTCAGGCGGCAGTACAACGCTGCTGTTCTAAACTCGTTGTTCTTGCTTGACTGCTTCAAAATTTCCTCCTTTCCAGCCGTCAAACAAGAGGTTTTATCCTCTATTATTATACTGCCGGCCCTTCGGAGCGTCAAATTTTGGAGCGTCTATATCTGTAAGCATGAGCTTTAAGAGAATCTCACCCATCGTTTCGCCATTTTCTTTGTAAACAGGCGTGACGATAAACGTGATCTTCCCCATGTAATAGACGTATTCCTCGTTGGCCATATAGCCCTCCTTTCCCTGATTGGTGTCCCACGGTGGGATTTCATTCCGCACCGACGCCCGCAAGCGGAGGAACAGGGAAAGGGTAAGCTGTTCCTCCAGCTTGCGGGTGTTTTTTAGTGCATAATGATAGCTTGCGTGAGTTTAATCTCCAGACAGCGCTTCATGTACTCGTCCAGGCATTCATAGGGGCGTCCGGTTTCATCGTAGAGCGTCCGGGTACACAGCTTGTTTATGTAGCCGGAATAGTACCGCAAGACACGCTCCACGGCCTCGGCGTCCCCGGAACGGGCAGCGTCGCTTACCGATAGGGGCAGCATTTCCCTGCCCTTGTGACGGGGCTGCTTCATGATGTTTACCCTCCTTTCGGCATTAACGCCACCAATTTTGCACGAAGCCCGGTCAAGGCTTTTGTCCTGCGCCGCTGGACGGCGCTTCTGGACATTTCCAGGTATGCGCCGATCTCAGCGTCTGTCATGTCCAGCGCACAGTGCAGGATCAGGATGCTCTGCTCTGTAGCGGACAGGCCAGCGAAGGCGGCGGCCACAAGCTCGTTGTCAATGCACATGCTGTACCCGTGCGACGAAAATACAAAGCTGTCGCTGGGGTAGCAGTCCGTGGTGCTGAGCTTGTCCCACTCGCTCTGAGGCACGGTATCCAGCGGGGTGACACGGCGCCGCTGGCGCTTCATGCTCCGCTTCAGATTCCAGGCTTCGTTGCGCAGTACCGATTTACAGAAAGCGTCAAACTGGCACCGCTGTTCATATTCGCGGGGGATCGATCCCATTTTCTCACCCCCTTCCGTTGGGGATGGGTGGTTCTCTCCCTTTCCGCTAATAGGACACCGGCTACGCTCTCCGCTGCCCGCAAAATGCCCACTTTATGAAAAAATTTTTTAGAGCATATAAATAGCAATTTCCAGCGGCTTTTGAGCCTATTGGACACAAAAATATCCGCATAGCAAAAGGCCACACGGACGGATAAAATACAATATTCAGCTATATAAGAAATTGTTGTATCTTCAAGGCTGGATTTTACCGTCAGAGGGGAAAGAATTTTTTTGACGCTTTATCCAGCTTTGCTAATGACCTTGGCACAGCGGCTACCTCCTAGAGCCGCCAAAATCACAGCGGCGGCACTTTTTACCAAAGTACCGCCGCCATGTGGAATCTATATAAAGCCAATGTGGAGCCTGTGTGAAACAGGAATTTTTTTACTCCCTCGGTGTAACTACAATGCCGTCCTCATTGTCCGGGTCGCGGAAACTGTAGGTAACGCCGTCAGGTAAAGTTATATCGTCGGAGTTGTCCTCAGTGTCCAATCCCGGTTCGGTGTCGATTGCAATGTCTGTATCATCAATTTCCACGGAGTTCCCCAAATTCGTGTCCTGCTCGTCGTTGCCTTTCTGATCGGTACAGCCAGCGAACAGCGAGAAGCAGACCAGAACACAGGCCAAAATCATCATAAATTTTTTCATCACATTTCCCTCTCTTTCAAATGTCCCCGCTTGATTTCCAGCACCACATCCGCCTGTTTTGCCACCTCGCCAGAGTGCGTCACGACCACCACGCACTTCCCGAACGCATGGGCGCTCTCTTTCAAAATCGCCGTGATCTCCTCGGCGGTGTCGGCGTCCAGGTTCCCGGTCGGCTCGTCTGCCAGAATAACCGGGGCGTCGGAGGCCAGCGCCCGCGCAATCGCCACCCGCTGCTGCTGTCCGCCGGACAGTTTCAGCACATTCCGGGTGATCTCGTCTTGCTCCAGCCCCAGCCGTTCCAGAATGGGGGCGGCGTCCAGCTTGGCGGTAAGCCGTACATTTTCAACGGGCGTCATGTAGTCGATCAGGTTGTAGCTCTGGAAAATCAGCGAGATATGGTTCCTGCGGTGGTGTTTCAGGTCCTTTGCCACAATATCCTCGCCGTCAAACAGGACACCGCCCTGTGTTGGCACATCCAGCCCGCCCAGCAGGGACAGCAGCGTGGTCTTGCCCGACCCGGACGGGCCGAGGATGGCGTACATTTTCCCGGTTTCCAGTGACCCGCTGACGTTCTGCAAAACCGCCTTGCCCTTTTCGTAGGCGTAAGAAACATTTTTCAATTCCAGTATAGGCATGATAGTCCCTCCTTCAGCTCATTTTCGACAAGATTTCACGGGGTTTCAGCCGCATGACCGTGATAGACGATGCGCTGACCGCCACAATGATGATGGCAAATCCGATCAAGTAGAGCTGGGCAAGGTTATCCAGCCCAACCGATACCTGGATGCCGTTTTCAGTGGGTAAGGGCTTTTGCACGAGATTATCCGCGCCTATCTCAACGGAGGCGGCAACGGAAACAACATTGTTATCGTCCTCCGGCTCGGTCTGTATACTCTGCTCCAACAGGTGGTTGCCAATCTGCCCCGCTATGGCGTTGCTGGTGAAGTAGGAGAGGCCAAAGGCGAGGACGGCAATCAGCAGCACCTCAATCAAATACTGCCCAATGATGGCCGATTTCCTGATACCCACGGACAGGAACACGCCGATCTCGTGAATACGGGTCTTTGTCCAAAGGGTCAATATCAGGGCCAGAATGATGGCGCTGACAACGATAATCACCACCAGCAGGGTCACGACCAACTCATTCAGCGTAGCCAGCGGAGCGGCGGCGTTCTCGTAGGTTTCATTGTCCACCTCCACGGTAAAGGCTTTCCAGTCAATACCCGGCAGGGCCTTGACATCGGCCACCACCCGCGCCATGTCCTGCGGGTCGTCTATAGTAACGTGGAGAGCAGAAAAGCCGTAGTTGATCTCTCCGCCGTCCAATTCCTTTGAGGTCTGCAAATCCACAAACACCCGGTTCTGGATTTTATCGTAGGTGGTGACAGTTTCACCAAACTGCTCCACCGCATGAGGGGTAAACAGTCCAATAATTTGTATCCTGATTTCCAGCCCGGTAAAGCCCTGATCTTCCACGCTGTAACTGTGGGCGGTGAGATAATCCCCGATCTTCAACTCGTTTCTTTCCGCCAAGTCCTGGCTGATGATTGCCACATGGGTATCGTCGGTGGTAATATGCCGTCCCTCTGCCAGCGTCAGTGTGCCGGTGGTGAAAAGTTCATCATCTTCCGTGTTGCAGACGCCCAGGGCCTTTGTATATCCCTGATATTTTGCGTCGGTTGAGATTGTCCCGGGAAACAGGGAAAGCCCATCAAACGGCAAAAGATTGCCCTGCCTTGCGCTGCAATACTTTACGCCGGGAACGCCTTTGATGGCGGCAATGTTCTCCGGGGTAAATTGTACGGTAGAATACATGAGGAAGCTGCTTGATGTTTTGCCGGTTTCCTCATCCACTTCATCTTTGACGGGTTCTTTCACTACATAGGGGCTATTGCTCCAATCTACAAAAACATCAAATTTGCCGCCCAAACTCTGCCGCAGGTCAAGCTGCGCGGCCTCCGACGCCTTCCAGATAGAGAGGCCCGTCAGGACAAAGGTTGCCATAATCAGCAGGATGGCGAACAGGAGAATGGTTTTCCCCCGTTTTCGCGTGACGTATAAAAACGCCCTTTTGAAAATGCTCATGGTTGATACCTCCATATCGTTATGCTGTTCTTCCGAACGCACTCGCAGAATAGCATCCCAATGTGGAATGGGTATGAAACGTATATGGAATTTGAGCAGAAATGAAAAACTCCCCAGCCGGGGAGTTTTCCACATTTATAGTTGAATGGTAAAACACATCCCAGGCGGGGACTTCATCGGCTTAAAAGAATAGGGAACGTCCATAGAGGTCAAAAGTGTATCCACGATATAGAGGCCCAGACCGTTGCCCCCGCTTTCACGGCTCCGTGAGAAGTCTGGACGATAGAACGGTTCAAACAGACGGCGGATTTCATCGTCAAGGATAGGCTTGCACTCGTTTTCGACCACAAGGCTGCGCCCCTCCATATAGACGGAAACATTTTTCCCGGCCTCTGTATAAGCGACAGCATTTGCGAGGATATTAGACACCGCTTTACTGAACGGGCCAACAGGCAGCACAGCGGAAAACTGCTCCGGCAAGTCAAGAGAGAATGTAATTTGATGTGCCGCCGCAATCAGTTGGTAGGGTTCACATAGTTCCGCCAGCAGTTCAGACACATCAATCTGCTTTGGCGGTTCAGTGGCCAAATTCAGTTTGGAGGTTTCCAAAATCTCATGTATCATCCCGGAAAGCTGCTCGACCATTTCTTTGCACTCCGGGAGATAGGTAGCATAGTCCTGATATTTTCCCACGCCTAAAATCATGTTTTCCAGTGTGGCGTTCAATGCGGTCACAGGTGTTTTCAGTTCATGGGACGCCGCCCGCAGGAAGTCCACCTTGGCCCGCTCCATATCCCGCACAGCGTCCTTTTCCCGTTCTAAATGTTCAATGGTAGACAGCAGATTAGAGTACAGATCATTGACGTTCTGCGCCAGTGTACCAATTTCATCCTTGGTATGAATAAAGCAGTTTGCTCCGTGGTCTAATTTCATCATCTGCTCGGTTGACGCAGAAATCTTCTTGATAGGGTCGGCAATCGCTTTGGAAAACAGGAGGGAACAGACAACGGAAATCAGCAGGGAACAGATTAACGAGATAGGCAGGGCTTTTTCTACTGCCTCGGTCACAAACTGCTCCTGCCGGATGCTGACAAGAACATCATCTTGGGTACTCAATGCAAGCTGCATCTGTGGGGCAAGCAGATAGATCAGCCCATGCGTGACAACAACGACAAATAACATGATGCTCATGGTATAGAGAAATATCTTCGGAAACAATTTTAAGCGTTTCATGGCTGCACCTCATATTTATAGCCGATACCCTTGACTGTTACGATGCAGTCAAGCCGCAGTTTTTTCCGCAGATTTTTGATGTAGGTGTCCACAGTTCGGTCGATGATCGGATAGTCAGCGCCCCACAGTTCGTCCAAAATCTGCGAGCGGGTTAGCACCAGCCCCCTATGTTCCACCAGCAGCCGGAGCAAATCAATTTCCTTGGGCATGATGTCGATTTTCCCGGCGCTGTCGCTGGCGGTGTAGCCGGAGAAATCGACGGTCACATCGCCAAAGGTTATCGTTTGGGGTAACGGGGCCTGTCCGCTTCGCCGCAAGAGAGCGGTGATCCGCCTCCCCAGCAATACCATAGAAAAGGGCTTTGTCATGTAGTCATCGGCCTGCTCGTCAAAACTCATGACCTGGGTATATTCGTCCTCAATAGCGGTGAGCATCAGGACAGGCGTTGTGCTGTTCCGCCGTATCTCATGCAGGACAGACAGACCGCTGACGTGGGGCAGCATAATGTCCAGCACTACAAGGTCAATATGATTCTGCCGGAAAAGCTGAAGGGCCTCGCTGCCATCATAGGCCGGAATGAGCGAGTGGCCCGTGGGCTTGAGATATTCGCAGATCGCGTCGTTCGTCTTGTGATCGTCCTCAACAATTAGTAGTGTTGCCATTGGCGCACCTCCTTTGTCAAAACAATATATCACCGCATTGTGAAACCAGTATGAAATAATTATTATTTTTTATCTTACTAAAAATATTATGGAAGGAATTTATGTAGGGCTATCGGGAGTAAATAAAATCTCACGGTGGGATTCAATTCTAACTATTGATGCATATAAAAGCGTCTGGATTCAAAAAACTGACGAATAATAAGGAATCTTTGAGAGAAACAACACTTCTTCCAGGATGGCCACAGCCGCCGCAAGGCGGCTGTGGGGGAATGTTCCCTTTCATAACCGTCACGCCGGGTACCGTTGGCTGTCAAGGCCCGGCCAGTCCGCAGACTGGCCGGCTCGCAAGCGATTGCGTCAGCAATCGCTCGGCCTTGACTGACAGCGGGTCCCGGCGTATCCTCCCCAAAGGGAACATGACCCTTTATAGTGTGTCTTTAACCAACTGCCACGTTTTTCTGACCAAAGCAATAGCTGACTGCATATCGGCCTCCGAAATGCTCTTTTGAGCGTTGGCCCAATATGCGATCTGATTGACATTGTTGCCGATGGCTGACAATTCCCGTAAAAGAGCGGCATAAGTTTCAGGCGGTCGTGGACGGAGTTCAATTCCTGCAACAAGATTTCGGATAAACGGATCAATTCTCAGCCCTGCATTGTCCGCCTGCTTTTTCAAATGCTGGTACTCACTCTCATCCATCCATACACTGATGTGTCGGTTTCGTTTTCTCGTGGTGTCCTCCTTTTGTGTCTCATTGTGGGATTTCATTTTTTCATAGTGACGCGATATTATTTGGCTGGGGGTTTGGGGGTTACACACCCAACAAGGGTCATTTGTGCTACCAAATGACATACTTGCTGGGACAGCGACGCCAGCGGCGCTGTCTGTGTGTTTAATTGTGTCACATAGGCTTGTCTTTTGTAAAAAAATCTGATATTATTTAGTTATTAATACTTTGGGAAAGGTCGTAAGAATATGAAACCCAGGATTTTTGTTAGCTCAACTTTCTATGATTTAAAGTATATCCGTGAAGATTTAGCAAACTATATCAAAGCTCACGATTTTGAACCTATTCTATTTGAAGATGGTGATATTGGATATAATCCACTCACAAGCCTAGATGATTCGTGTTATAAGTCAATGGAAAATGCCGATATGGCACTTCTTATTATCGGTGGAAATTATGGAAGTCCCGCAACTGGAGAAACACCTGATGGATTTCAAGAATTCGTATCCATAACACGGCGTGAGTTTCAAAAAGGCGTTGAAGAAGGAGTTCCCTTTTTTGTTTTTGTTGACCGCAACGTATTTGCAGAATACGGAATCTATGACTTGAATTCTAAAGAAATCGACTCAGGAGAATGCCAAGTAAAATTCAAGGCTACAAAACATATAAATGTATTCCGCTTTATACGTGAAATAAGATCAATAAAACAGATATCTATTACCGAATTTGACAAAGTATCAGATATAAAAGACTTTCTCAGTAAGCAATGGGCAGATATGTTTAAAACATACCTGGCCTCAATAAAAGAACAAAAGGAAATTGAACAACTAAGAGATACCGTTAATAATATGAATGTATTGATGGAAAAAATGGATAAAATATTGGATGCTGTTGGCAAAGAAGTATTAAAAGATTCTAAAGCCGAATATCAGCAAATAGTAGAAGAAACAGAAAAAGCTGAAGCTAAAACAGTTTGCTTATTAATTGCAAAATATGTAAAGATTGATGTAGATAAAGGAAAAAATCCAAAACGTAGAGATCATGTTATGGCTTTCTTGACGGCATTAAATGAGATGTATGAACAGCAAGTAGAACTTTCCACAGAACATGATACTGCACCAGAAGATGTTAGTGTAGAGGATGCCAATATTGTGGTAGATGCATTTTCTCAAACGCTTAAAAGTTCTGGAATGAATATTAACACTATCAGATTCTTAATACATGAGGAAATCAATAAAATACATCCATACCTACAAGACCCAGATAAAATGAAGGAAGTATATGCGTTACTTTGCTCAGGGCCATATTATTATCGTGTCTTTCGTGTTATTAACAGTACACTTGAAGAAAGCAATAAAAACGGTTAGAACATACCATTGAAAAAAGCAGATAAACCTCTTGCTAACAGCTTTCAAACCATTAGTATGATTGACTTTCTTGAAGTCCTATAATTACACTCGGACCATGCGGAGTGTCCTTATAGGATTTGAGTATCCTTGTGGGACACTCCGCATTATTTTGGATGAAAACTATTGATTATCTCTGAAAAGCCTTAAAAACAGGCACTTTTATAAATACAAGCAACTGAATTTACTACCAATTTACTACTTTTACGGAAAAAGTCTTGATATGCACAACCACAAGAACCAAACACACGGATAGGACAACTTACAGAAAATCTTTACCATGACAGCATTTCTTTGCTCCGCAAAACGTGGGGAAAAGAAATGCTGTTTTTCATCTCCAATGTTACGCAATAGAACACCGTTTTCAAGGGGCAGAGTATAATTCCCTTACCTCTGCTTTTTTCGTTTCTGCAAGCCGCTTAAATCAAGGGGAAAAAGGCTTCTATTGCGTAACAATCTATCCCTCTCAAAAGGGTGTCAGTACAAAACAGCTTACCAAGTGCGATATATAGCGGCTCTGCATTTCAACTGCCTATGTTGGATTTACCTACATTGGATTATCCAACGTTGGAAAAACCTACGTAGGAAAATCCAACGCAATTAAATAAAGATATATAGAGTAAAGATAAATTAAATACTGATTCTATCAATTACCCATTCCATTCCTATCCTTTCCAGTGGAGGAACGGAAACGAAAAGAAACGGCTATACCGAAATTGACTTTAACTTGCCTTTTATGTTTTGTTACGCAATAGAACGCCATTTTCGGGGGTTAGAGTATAAATCCCTTACCCCGACCGCTTTCAAGGCTCTATGACCGCTTAAAACGCCGAGAAACAGGATTCTAACGAGGGGCAACATACCCCATGTTATTACAACACCCCCTTTGAGTGGCATATAATTCCTGTCGCTGGTGTTGGATTAGCCGATATTGGATTTTCCGACATCGGCTAATCCGACGTCGGAAAATCCAATGCAAATAAATAAAGATATATAAAATACTGATTTACCAAATAAAGATATAAAAAATCTTTTCCTTTCCCTTCCTATCCGTTCAGCCACCTTACCCTTCTTCGTCTAACAGGGAACAACACAGTTATCGGAATGGAAGTGAAAAGAAACGGTATACAGAGCCAACTTGAAATTTATCAGAAAATCAGCAACAAGATTAGCGGTTATGTTTTTTCAAACAGGATAGGACAGGAAGTGTGATTTTACTTTGCGGAAAGAAAAATAAGTTTCGGAGCAAGCATAGGAAAAGAGTACCCTTTTCCGTAAATCTGTCCGCCCGTATAGCTTGCCGGACAGATTTGCTTGTTGGGAAGTATCCCAAACCCTCTTGGTAATTCTCTCATTACCTACAACACCGTACAAGGTGAATTCTAACGAATCTTTGAGAAAAATCTTTTAAAAAGTTTTTTTAATCCTTTCTACAAAGAAGTTTGGAAAATGCCAAGTACTATTTAATTTCTTGAATTTATTCGGATAACCGTATATAATTATGGCGATAGAACTTATAGGAAGCAAAGGTGAATGAAGATGTTAGAGTATATTTCTGCCCCGGAAGCGGCGAAGAAATGGGGCATTTCAGAAAGACGAGTGCAAAAGCTATGCGAGGAAAACCGCATACCGGGCGTGGCAAAATTTAGTCGGCTATGGCTGATACCAAAGGACGCAGAGAAACCAACAGATGCCCGCTTGAAAGCAGAAAGGAAGAAAAAACATGAATAAAGTTTTAATTATTGATGATGATAAAGAACTTTGCGCACTTATGAAAAAATGCGTAGAGCAGGAAAACCTTGCTGCGGTTGTCGCAAGCGGTGGCATAGAGGGCTTGCATATATTGGGTGAAAACAAAAATACCTGTTCACTTATCATTCTTGATATTATGATGCCCGATTTAGACGGATTTCAAGTGTTGCAGCAAATACGACAGACAAGCAATGTTCCCGTCCTTATGCTCACCGCTAAAAGCGACGAGGAAGATAAAGTGTCCGGCTTACGAATGGGGGCAGACGATTATCTGACAAAGCCATTTAGCATTAACGAGCTTATGGCGCGTGTAAATTCCCTTATCCGGCGTTATACCCTGCTCAATCCAATTTCCAGCACCGAAACGGATTGTATGGTGTTTCAGGGAATGACGATTGATAATCTTAACCGTCTTGTTTTTATGAATGACGTACAAGTGGAACTTACAGGAAAAGAATTTGATCTGCTTTCCTTTCTTGCAGCGAACAAGGGGAAAGTATTTACGAAGAAACAGATTTATACCCATGTATGGGAGGAAGAATATGCTTTTGATGACAGCAATATCATGTCTTTTATCAGCAAATTACGGAAAAAAATTGAACCAGACCCGGAACACCCTTTTTATATTTTAACCGTCCGTGGCGTGGGCTATCGTTTTAACAGGGAGGCATAACATGAATGTTAATCTGCTTTTATTGATTGCGTTTTCCTTTACACTTTTATTTATTTTGTTTCTTATATCAAAACTTAGGCGTGTACAGGGGCAATTATCTATTATCGAAGAAGCCCTTGAAGATATAAAATCCGGGAATTTAAACCGCCGTATGCTGACTAAAAAGAACGATATGACAAGAAAAATCTGCTATGGTATAAACGATATTGCAATGAACAGCCAAACGCAGCTCATCAAGCAAAAACAATCTGAACAGGCATATAAACGGTTAATGACAAGTATTTCCCATGATGTAAAAACTCCCCTTGCTTCTTTGGTTGGTTATTTGGAAGCAATAGAATGTAAGATCGTTGCAGGAGAAGAAAAAGACGAATATGTTCATGTCGCATTTGAAAAAGCGGATTATCTGAAACATTTTGTGGAGAACCTTTTTGAATGGGTAAAACTGGACTCCGGGGAACAGATTTTTCATTTTGAAGTTTTAGACCTAAACGAGTTATCACGGAATATTATCGTTGACTGGATTCCTGTTTTAGAAAACAGTAATTTTGGATATGAATTTGATATTCCGGAAACGGAATACCTTATGCGTATAGATGCAAACGCTTATAGCCGCATCCTCAACAATCTGTTGCAGAATGTTCTTATCCATAGCAAAGGAAGTAAAATAGTATTCCATGTTTTTGAAGATAATCTGCAAGCTAAAATCACTATAACAGATAATGGAAAAGGAATATCTTCCGATCACCTACCACATATTTTTGAAAGAATGTACCAATGCGATCAGTCACGGTCTGCCGGTGGAAATGGATTAGGCTTATCAATCGTAAAAGAACTTGTAGCTGCTCACAAGGGAACAATCACCGTTGATAGCACTCCCGATAGGGGGACTACATTTACCTTATTACTTCCGAAATCCCTGTAATAATACGGGGATTTTTCAGTTTGTCAAATTTCGCTTAACTGTAAAAGCATGAAAAAAGCAAGGTTTCGGCAAGGTTTTGGCAAGGTTAGCGTGATAGAATAGCAAATATGAAAAGGAGGTTTCGCAATGAGCAAATATGTAATCGAAACAAAAAAACTTACCAAACAATACGGAACACAAAAAAGCGTTGCGGATTTGAATATCCATGTAAGGCAAGGACGCATCTACGGTCTGCTTGGCAGAAACGGAGCCGGAAAGACAACGACCATGAAAATGCTGCTTGGGCTGACACAGCCCACTTCCGGGGAAGTTACAATCTGGGGAAAGCCTTTACGGACAAATGAGAAAAAGCTGTTGCCCCGGATTGGCAGTCTGATTGAATCCCCCGGATTTTACCCGAACTTGACTGCCACAGAAAACCTACGCATTTTTGCAACCCTGCGGGGAGTGCCGAACCGTAATGCAATTAAAAATGCGCTTGATTTAGTGGGGCTTCCCTATAAAGACAAAAAACTGTTTTCCCAATATTCCCTTGGCATGAAGCAGCGATTGGCGATTGCCCTTGCCATTATGCACGACCCGGAGCTTTTGATTTTGGACGAACCGATTAACGGACTTGACCCGATTGGAATTGCGGAAGTGCGCTCTTTTATCCGTGGCCTCTGTACTGAAAGAGGGAAAACAATATTGATTTCCAGCCATATTCTTTCCGAGATTGCATTGCTGGCTGATGATATAGGAATTATCGACCACGGCGCATTATTGGAGGAAGAAAGCCTTGCAGAGCTGGAAGCAAAGAGCAGCAGACATATCCGTTTTACCGTTTCCAGTACAACACAGGCGGCAAGGATTTTAGAACGCAATTTCCATGAAACGCAGTTTACCGTACAGGACGACTGCAAGATGCGTCTGCATAATTTAGATATTTCAGTTGGGGAAATTATAACCGCCTTTGTCGAAAACGGACTTACCGTATCAGAAGCCTATGTCTGCGAAGAAAGCCTTGAAGATTATTTCAAGCGTATAACAGGGGGTGAAGGAATTGCTTGATCTTGTAAAGTGTGAGTTTTGGAAATTGAAACGGAAAAAGTTTATCCTTTTTGTAATATTTTCTGCATTGCTTTTTCCTATCCCGTTTACAGCACTTGTGCTAAAAGGGAATGTGGGCGATCTGAACGCTTTTGACGGCTTATATGATATGCTTTTTTGTATAGCTATTCCTGTCATGCTTCCCTGCATACTTGGCATTATAGCGGCTATGCTCTTTTACATGGAAAGAGATAATGCAACTCTGAAAAATTTGATGGCTATTCCTGTTTCGGCATGGGAAATTGCGACTGCAAAAATCATAGTATTATACTTTATCAGTCTTTTATTTACTTGTGTAACATTGTTCTCTGCAATTATCGGCGGGATAATAGCCGGAACTGATTTGGGCAATATTTGGAACAAACTTGTAATTGCTGTTATTACAGCTATTCTATATGCCACGGGTACACTTCCGATTATAATTGCGATTGTAAAATTTAACCGCTCTTATATATTTGCAGTTATTTTGACATTCTTCTATACAATGTTTGGATTTTCCCTTGCTTTTACAGGGCAATTCACATCAGAAAATCAAGTAATGAAAGTGCTTACCAGTATTTTACCAACGCCTATTATTTATCGTTGGCAGGCTTCAAGAATGATTGAGCAGGGAACAACTGCTTTTGAAAACTGGCAGCCCTACTTTCTGAAATTAGGAATTGTAGTATTTACCGTTTTTATTCTTGGAGGTATCTCTTATTTTGCGATTATCAAAATATACAAAAAGCAGGAAAGGCTGGTGTAAGAAATGGCAAGGCTCATAAAAACAGAACTCTGGAAATTAAAACGATACTCTGTTATCTGGATTGGAATTGCAACTATGCTGTCTGTTGTTTTACTAACCTGTTTTATGGAGATTGGTACGCCGGGAACGCCGACATTTTCCAGTTTTTCAGATAATGTAATATGGAACAGCTTTTCGCTTATCTTTCCGGCAACAATCGTATTGATTGCGGGTTATATGATCGAACGTGAAAGAACAGACGACACATTGAAAAATATAATGGCAATCCCGGTATCTTTCCGAAGATTGCTTTTGGGTAAGGTATTTGTCTGCGGAATGATTGCTGTCTTTCTGGCGATCGTGGAACTTTTATTTACTGCTCTCATTTCGCTTTTTTGCAGATATGAGGGAATTGTTCTTAACAGCATAATGAAATCGCTTATCCAAATGGTTGGAATGAATTGCTTTGTATTTATATCGGTACTTCCTATTATTGTATTTACAGGACAAAAGGCAGGGGCATTTATGACAGGCGTAGCTTTTGCATTTTTTTATGGTTTTATAGGGACTTTTGCTTCCGGTCATGGTTTGTCCTGTCTTTACCCGGTTACGATAGGACTTGGTTTTATCAATTATCAAAATGGCATGGAAACCGGCACATATAATATTTTCCGGTGCGTTGTTGTGCTTCTGATTATGCTTGTTATAACTGCGGTTATGCTGCTTCTGGCACATGACAGGAGCAAAACGCAAAAAATAAAAGGCAAAGGAGATATTCAATGACAGGAAAAAGAATACTTTGTATCATTCTAATATGTGTGAGTGCTTTATCGCTTTCCGGTTGCAATAGCATTTATCAAGCGTTATCCGACGGAACGGAAAAGATACTTGATATGGCTTCTGACACTGTAGGCGACACTCCAAAAAATACTGCTTTAGACATCATGGATGTGCTAAATGAAATTGGTGGAAACACTGTTTTAACTTCTGAATTTTCTTTGCAGGGGGAACGTAATACAGGAATTGATAATTACGTCGGAACTTATTCAGCCGAATATGAGGATTTTTCAAAAACGGAATATCTGTTTGGCGGTGTTGACGTTGAAAGAGAGCAGGGAAATGAATTGACTGTAGAGTGCGTCCTAAAGGTTGACAGTGGTACTGCTAAAGTATTTTGGATTTCAGGAAGCGAAAAACCAGTTAGCTTGATTGAAACAGATGGAACTTATAAGGAAACAATTACATTGTCAAGTGGCAGCAACTATATTGGTATTGAATGTGAAGATTTTACAGGAAGTATAGAATTGAATATTGAATAATGCTCTGCCGCACGACGGCAAAAGAAAAAAAGCCGTCGTCAAGCAGAAGTCTTTTCACACGCCTATCATTAAGCGGCGGCTTTAGAAAAATCAAAGCCGCCGTTTCTTTTATTAAAGAAGCGAGAATCTTTGCCTAAAGATATGGCGGCTAAAGGAGTTGCCGCCATGAAATGCAAACTGTATCAACAAAATTCATCGGTGATTGATTTGTTAAAAAAATCCTGTCTTTTGAAACGGGATTTTTTGCCTATGAGTATGAACACACATATCATTTAGTATGTCTTAATAACTCGCATTACTCAAATACCTTTGCGCTTTCTGCCGTAGGGGTATTTGTTGTAATAACCCCCTACTGGGAAGAAAGGGGGTGAGAGAAAATGAGATATTCTGAACAGTTCATGGAACATATCGAATATGCTTTCAATGCGTTCTGCAAGATTGTCCTGCACCATGAAGCAATCAACGCATGGCGGGATTTGAAGCGGAAAGAGGAACGGGAAATATCCCTTGACTACCTAATGTCGGAAAGATATTTTGAACCGTCCGCTATGGACAGCTATTTTGAAAAACAGGACAAGCCGACTGTATTTCTTGTGCTGGGAAAAGAAGTGATCGTTGATGATGAACAGTTAGCAATGGCATTATCAAGATTGCCGGAATTGCGCCGGGAAGTCCTGCTGCTTTATTACTTTGCCGGCTACCGTGATGAAGCAATCGGCAGACTGTACGGACGTTGCAGGAGTTCGATAAACCGCCGGAGAAATGTCGCGCTGAAACAGTTACGGAAAGAATGGGAGAAATTGGAACATGAGAAACAAGAAGCTGATACCTTTTGAGGTAATCGAAAAAGCCGTTGCCGGAGAGCCGGAAGCGGTAGACGCAGTATTGCGGCATTACACTGCACATATCAAATACCTGTCTATGTATAAGGGGCATATCAATGACGATATACAGGACAAGCTAAAAACAAGATTAACAGAAGCCATATTAAAATTCCGTTTCGACAGGTAGGTAGCAAAGACAGGAAAAGCTGTCAAGGGTAAACTTCGCGCTTCGCGCCCTTGACAGCTTTTCCCGCCTTTGCTTGTGGGTAGTCAAGAGGGTGAAATCAGTAAACTGCTTTCGCCCTCAATTTATTATGGGCTTGTTACGCGGTAGGAAGCCTTTTCAGCTTGATTTTGGCGGCTTGCAGACATGGAATTGATAAGGGACAGGGTTTTATATTCCCACTCCCCAAAATGGTGTTCTAAAGCGTAACAGAAATTTTTATAGATACGTCGGGCGAATCGCTGATTTGTCGAAAAAGATAGTGAAAAACCGCCACAAATCTGCTATAATAAATTTAGGCATATCAAGGCTCTTTCCGACACGGAAAGGAGCAAAAACAATGTCGGAGAAAAGACGGGATAATAAAAACCGCATTTTGCGTTCGGGAGAGAGCCAGAGAAAAGACGGGAGATATGCTTACAAATATACCGATACTTTTGGTAAAGTGCAATTTGTCTATGCGTGGAAGTTAGTGCCTACGGACAAAACCCCAGCCGGGAAGCGTGACGACATATCCCTTAGAGAAAAGGAAAAAGAGATACAGAAAGACCTTGACGACGGGATAGACACAATCGGAAAGAAAATGACCGTCTGCGAGCTTTACGCGAAGCAGAACCGCCACCGGGGAAACGTAAGGCATAACACCACAAAGGGGCGCGAACGGCTGATGAAGCTGTTAGAAGCGGATAAACTTGGTTCCTGCCCCATTGACAGTGTGAAGCTGTCCGATGCGAAAGAATGGGCGTTGCGCATGAAAGAACAGGGAATATCCTACAAGACCATAAGCAACGACAAGCGTTCTCTGAAAGCTGCTTTTTACACAGCGATACAGGACGACTGTATAAGGAAGAACCCCTTTGACTTCCAGCTAAATACCGTGATCGAGGACGACACAGAGCCGAAAGTACCCCTCACAGGAGAACAGGAAGAAAGCCTTTTATCCTTTATGCAAAGTGATAGCGTCTATCAGAAATACCGTGACGAGGTTATCATACTGCTGGGGACGGGGCTTAGGATTTCCGAACTCTGCGGGCTGACTGAAACCGACCTTGACTTTGAAAACCGGGTAATCAATGTAGACCACCAGCTTTTACGGAGCGCGGAAACAGGCTACTACATAGAGAAGCCCAAAACACAAAGCGGTATCAGACAAATTCCAATGAGTGAAAAAGTGTATGAAGCGTTGGGGCGCGTGTTGGAGAACCGCAAAGGAACAAAGCAGGTCACCGTTGACGGGTACAGCAATTTCCTTTTCCTCAACCGGGACGGCTGCCCGAAAACGGGTGTGAATTATTCCAATATGTTCCGGGGACTTGTAAAGAAGTACAACAAGTGCCATGAGGAAGCGTTACCTAAAGTAATGACACCCCACACCCTGCGCCATACGTTCTGTACCAACTTAGCCAATGCGGGCATGAACCCCAAAGCGTTGCAGTATATCATGGGACATTCCAACATCACCATGACGCTGAACTATTACGCACACGCAACATTCGCTTCCGCAAAGGCTGAAATGGAAAGGCTGATTGCAGCATAGGCGCGGGCAGGATTTACTACTTTTTTACTACCGCCCAGAGGGAAAACCTAAAGGTTTATGAGGGTATATGTGAACTTCTCCCCATATCTAAACTGCCGGAAAAGCCCGGAAATACAGGCTATTCCGACATATAAGAATTTCTAAAGAGATAATCTGATTTTACCTATAATTTTATAAGAAAATCCTATACGGCGACCCGCTCCGGGGAGTAGCTAACGGCTACTCCCTTTCTCGTTCCCATAGTGATCTCCTCCGCCGGGATTTTCCGGCGGTCAGGGACGGAGAAAGCGCCGATGCAGTTATAATAGATGGTGATGTGCTGGGTGGTAACGCCGTCCTGCTTCTCTGCATGATAAACGTCAATGTGGTCGATCAGCTCCGCTACCATGCGCTGGGTGATCTCGGTGGCGTTGGTGTAGCGCCGGACTGTTTCCAGGAAGGTGTCAACGTCCAGCCGCTGACCCTCGGACTTTTTCAGTTCCAGCCGCAGGGCCTTGATCCGCTTGGCGTTCTCCCCCTGCTCCTGCTCGTATCGCTGGGACATTTTAGCAAACCGGGCGTCGCTGATCTTCTGGCTCACATTGTCCTCGTAAAGCCTCTCAAATAGCCCATCCAACTCCTTGTCCCTTGCCAGAAGTCCGTCCAGTTCCCGCTGCTTTCTCGCACGCTCATTCTCCGTCACTTTTGCGGAACGGCCCATCATATGCGGCCAACGCTTTTGTGGAGCTGGTACAGCATTTCGGACAGGAGCGATATGAGTTTATCCTGAACGAAACACAGACGCACCAGATTATTGAGGATGTCAGAAACCGTTTCAGTGATTTGGGTGTTCTCTACCTTAGCCAGAGCAATGAAAGTGTATTGCGAAAAAGTTTCGAGGAGTTCGGCCTGGACTTTCACGAGTTGTTCACAGCGGCCCCACACGTCTTTTTGCGACGGGAGCACCCCCTGGCAAGCTATGAAAAAATCACGTTAAAAGACTTACAGCCTTATCCCAGATTAAGTTTTGTACAGGGGGCCTATGAATCCTCTAACTTTGCGGAAGAATTGTTCAGCAACGAAATTGCAGACAAGAGTATTAAGATCAGTGACCGCGCCGCTATCGTCAATTTCATGGTCGGGCTGGACGGCTACACAATTTCAAGCGGCATATTCCCAAAGTATTTGCATGGCGATTCTATTGTTTCTATTCCCCTTGCTGAAAATGAAACGATGCGAATTGGGTATCTTCTGAACAAAGACCGGGAGTTATCCGAACTGGGCAAAATTTATATCGAAGCCTTGATGCAGTACCAATAAGACATAGGTTCATCCTATGCTTTAGCATAACAAATCAATATTACCTATCCCATAGCATTCCGTCGTATAATGACGAGCGGAAGGAGGCGTTATTATGCCTGGCTATGCGATAGGTAATTTTTTTGTTTATTCTGTAATCAATGCGTTTACTCCGGGGCCGGGGAACATTCTTGCGCTGAACACGGTAACGAACTACGGGTGGAAAAAAGGAACCCCTCTGTTTCTGGGCATCTTTGCTGGTTACTATGTTGTTCAGTTGATTTGCGCGGTGTTTGTTTATGGTGTCAGTACCTTCCTGCCTGGGGTGTTGGGAGTGATGAAATATGTTGGCGCAGCATATATCCTCTGGCTGGCCCTACATATTGCACTCAGCCGCCCGAGCGGGGACGGCAGCGAGAAATCAGCGTCCTTCTGGAAGGGCTTCATGCTGCAATTCGTCAATGTAAAGATATATCTGTTCGGCATTACTGCCTTGACCGGCTATGTGACCAATTACAGTACAGCACTGTGGATGCTGCTTTTCTTTGAACTGGTTATCGCCACCATAGGAACGATTGCAACCACGGCGTGGATTGGAGCAGGCGTGGCCATTCAGAAGGTCTATCTTCAACATTATAGGCCCATCAATATCATTCTGGCACTGACTCTGCTGGACTGTGTGTACAGTATTCTGAAATAGATAGGTTATCCCTATGGAACAGCATAGATATTATGTATTATCTGTTGGATGAAATTCCATGATACAATCAGATTATCAAAGCTCCGAGAATGAATTTTGGATAAAATAGGAGGAAATTATGACAAATCAAGAAATTTTCAACAAAGACAGCACTTTTATCTCCCACACCTATAACCGGTTCCCCATTGCAGTCCAAAGCGGGCACAGCTCCACCGCCAAGGATTTTGACGGCAACGAGTACATCGACTTTGGCAGCGGCATCGGCGTGAACTCCTTTGGGCTTCTGCAACGAAAGGTGGGTGAACGCAGTGACGAAGCAGCTGAATCTGGTGCAGCATACGTCCAATCTGTTCTACACTGCGCCTGATGCCCTGCTGGCGGAGCGGCTGTGCCAAATCACAGGATATTCCAAGGTGTTTTTTGGAAATTCCGGGGCTGAAGCCAACGAGGGCGCAATCAAGCTGGCAAGAAAATATGGTATAGAGCACAAAGGAGAGCACTGCAATCAGATCATCACACTGCGCAACTCCTTCCACGGGAGGACCGTCACAACTCTGGCCGCCACTGGACAGGATGCGTTTCATCAGCACTTTTTCCCTTTTACAGAAGGGTTCCGCTATGTAGAAGCCAACAACCAGCAGCAGCTTCTGGAAACGCTGGACGATTCCGTGTGCAGTATTATGATCGAGCTTGTCCAGGGTGAAGGCGGCGTAATCGCCTTGGATAAAGATTATGTGACGTATATAGATCAGCTCTGCCAGGACAGAGGTATCCTGCTGATCGTGGATGAGGTCCAGACGGGTATTGGACGGACTGGAACCCTTTTGTGCTGTGAGCAATATAACATCCGCCCCGATATTATCACCTTGGCGAAGGGGCTGGGGGCTGGCTTGCCTATTGGTGCCGTCCTGATGAACGAAAAGACCAGCGAGGTTTTCCAGCCCGGACATCATGGCACGACCTATGGCGGAAACCCCATCGCCTGCGCAGGTGCAATTGAGGTGTTAAATCAGGTCTGTGACGAGAATTTCCTGCCGGATGTCACCGTAAAAGCGGCCCACATCTATCATCGGTTGTTATCTATGCCCAACGTAACCGGGGTGTCCGGACTGGGACTTATGATTGGCATTGAAATTGCGGAAGGTCTGGATTCCAGGAAAATTGCGGTTCAATGCGCAGAAAACGGCCTTATAATCCTAACTGCAAAGGCAAAGCTGCGGATGCTGCCGCCGCTGAACATTACGTTGAAGGAAATTGACAAGGGACTGGATATTTTGTTCCAATGCTTGTCCAATCAGTAAAAACATAAACTGGGCGAGCAGCTTATGTTCAATTATATATTGTATTGTTTGAAGGTGTTGATTATGTTGTATAGTTTGATTGGAAACTGTGGAATCCTGGCTGTCATAGCTGGAACCTTAGCTCTGTATCTGAAAAGAAGCAAGCACCACAAATAACAGGTGCAAAAGGGTAAGGCCACGTCTTTCCTGCGGCCTTACCGTATTTTTTACCCTTATTCTAAAGTATATAACAAAAGTATAAACAACCTGTATTAATGTTTACTGTATGAACCGGATTTAGGAGGAAGTTATATGATAGACGAAACAAAGTGTCTGCACGCAGGCTATACGCCAGGGAACGAGAACCGAGAGTACTGCCCATAGTACAGAGTACAACCTAAGCTTCGACAAATCATTAACGAGAACAAAGATACGGATTTTGTTCTTTGGAATGGAAATCGCGTACAAATTAAAAGGAAATTATTTGAAAAATTTATTGATCAGAGCAGTTGTATCTGATTTCAAAAGTACCTGAATCCTTGTGGCTTGAAACTTGCAAAAGGGAATCTGATGTGGTAAAATAAAACGCTATATCAGATTTCTTTTCCAGAAAAGGAGTCACTATGTCAGAAAAACGCAGAGACAGTAAAGGCAGAGTTCTATGGAATGGGGAAAGCCAGCGTTCAGACGGGAAGTATATGTTCCGTTACACTGACGGCACAGGCGAACGGCATACCGTGTATAGCTGGAGGCTGGTGAGTACCGATAAGCTAAAGGAGAGGCAGCGTGACTCGCAGGATTGCGAGATATGGAAAAACGTATACTGAAGGACCTCCTACAACAAGGAAGAGTATGCAAAAGCGCTGGAAGAGAAACGTGAGCCGTGCTACCTTCCAAAGATTAGTGCTCATATTCTGCGGCATACGTTCTGTACACGCATGTGTGAACAGAATATCAACATTAAGGTTCTGCGGTCTTGTGGTGTAAAACGAAGTGCCAAGTGGTTTTACACCACAATTTACACCATTTGAGCGAGAAAATACGCCGTTTCTCGAGAAGTTATGAAACAGTTGAAACTCTTGAACCTATTGCGCCGCAACGCTTTGAGAAGATTTGAGAAGAAAGGGGTGGTTCTGTGTACCTAAAAGCATTGGAAATCCAGGGCTTCAAGTCCTTCCCGGACAAGACTGTTCTCACCTTTGGGGAGGACATCACGGCCATCGTGGGCCCCAACGGTTCGGGCAAGTCCAATATCTCCGACGCCATCCGCTGGGTGATGGGGGAGCAATCCACCCGGGCCCTCCGGGGGGGCAAGATGGAGGACGTGATCTTTGGCGGCACGGCCAAGCGCAAGCAGACGGGCTACGCCGAGGTCTCCCTGGTGCTGGACAACACCACCCACCTCTTTGACATGGAGGAATCAGAGGTGATGGTCACCCGGCGGTACTACCGCTCGGGGGAGAGCGAGTATTACATCAACCGCCGCTCTGTCCGGCTGAAGGACGTAAACGAGCTGTTCATGGACACCGGCCTGGGCCGGGAGGGCTACTCCATTATCGGTCAGGGCAGAATCGACGAAATTCTGTCGGTGAAGTCTGCTGACCGCCGGGAGGTCTTTGAGGAGGCCGCCGGCATCTCCCGCTACCGCCACCGGAAGGAGGAGGCGGAACGCAAGCTGGAGCGCACTGACGAGAATCTGGTCCGCATCAACGACAAAATTTCCGAGCTGGAATTGCAGGTGGAGCCCCTCCGGGAGCAGAGTGAGAAGGCGAAAAAGTTCCTGGTCCTCCGGGATGAACTGCGGGGGCTGGAGATTTCCGTCTGGCTGGATACCCTGGAGCGCATCCGGGCCAGCAACATCAAGCTGGAGGCCGATTATCAGGAGGCCGTCCGCCGCAAGGAAGAGGTCAAGGTCTCTCAGGAGAAAGCCTACGCCGCCGCCGAGCGCTTTTCCGAGGAAATGAGGGAAAAAGACCTGGAGGCCGACCGGCTCCGCTTTGCCCTCCAGGGCCGTCAGGCCAAGGCCAACGAGCTGGAATCGGCCATTGCCGTGCTGAAAAGCAACATTCAGCACAATCTGGAGTCCGCCCAGCGCATCAAGGAGGACCTTCAGCAGCAGGAGGGTCGGGAGGGCTCTCTGTCCGAGCAGATCGGCCAGCGGAAGAGCCGCCTGGCGGAGATCGAGGCCCAGCTGGAGGCGGGCCGGGATGCCCTGGCCGCCAAGAGCCGTGAGGCCGATGAGGCCGCACGCTCCGCCGGCACTCTGGCAAAGGAGCTGGAGGACCTGCGCAGTCAGGCCGACCTGGGGGCCGCCGGGGCGGCCGAGGCCAAGGCTCTGCTGTCCGCCCTGGCCGCCGCTGCCCAGGAGGTGATGGACCGGGACGAGGCGGTCCGCCGGGAGGCCCACGACCTGGAGGACCGGCTGGAAGAGGCCCAAAAGGAAGTCCGCTCCGCCAAGCGCCGGTACGACGACGCGGTGGAGGAGCGGGACGCGGTCAAAAACGTGATCCAGGGCTATCAGCTGAGAATGGACGCCCGGAAAAAGAAGTGGGACCAGAGCAGAGACACCCATGTCAAGCTGCAAATGGAGGAAAACGCCCTCACCTCCCGGATCAAGCTGCTCACCGAGATGGAGCGGGAGCACGAGGGCTACACCAAGGCAGTCAAGCTGGTGATGAACGAAGCCCAGCGGGGGACGCTGCAAAACATCCACGGCCCGGTGGCCGACCTTTTGAAAGTCCCGGACCGGTACACTGTGGCCATTGAAACCGCCCTGGGCGGGGCCATGCAGAACATTGTAGTGGAGCGGGAGGAGGACGGCAAGGCGGTCATCCAGTACCTGAAACGCCGGGACGGGGGCCGGGCCACCATCCTGCCTGTCAGCTCCATCCGGCCAGGCTTCCTCCGGGATGGGGACAACCTGCGCCATGAGCCCGGCTTTGTGGGCATTGGCGACCAGCTGATTTCCTTTGACCCCAGGTATAAGAATGTGTTTTCCAATCTGCTGGGCCGGGTGGCCGTGATGGAAAATCTGGACGCCGCCATTGCCGCCGCCCGGAAGTACAAATATTCCTTCCGCATTGTCACCCTGGACGGCCAGGTGCTCAACCCGGGCGGGTCCATGACGGGCGGCTCCGCCAGCCGCAGCGCCGGCATCCTCAGTCGGGCCAACGAGCTGGAGCGGCTGAACAAGCAGCTGACGGATATCCGTGCCCGGGTGGCGGAGGTAGTGAAAACGGTGGCGGAGGCGGAGCGGGAGGCCACCGCCGCTGCCTACGAGCTGGAGACCGCCCAAAACCAGCTGCGCCAGTGGGAG
This sequence comes from Flintibacter muris, assembly GCF_943192995.1. Classification (GTDB taxonomy): domain Bacteria; phylum Bacillota; class Clostridia; order Oscillospirales; family Oscillospiraceae; genus Lawsonibacter; species Lawsonibacter muris. The sequence goes on along the minus strand of NZ_CALPCP010000010.1, from coordinate 63,107 downwards.
GACGCCATCCTGAAAGCGGAGGGCGAGCTGTCCCAGCGCCGCACCGTCACCGCTGAGCTGGAGCGCCAGCAGGGGGGACAGCAGGAGGAGCTGGAACAGCTCAAGAGCCGTGCCGCCCAGATCGAAACTGACACCCAGGCGGCACGCTCCCGCATCCAGGCCCTGGAGGGGGAGACCGCCGCCCTCAAGAGTGAGGCCGAGGGGAAGGCCAGGGGCCAGACGGAGGTACAGGAGCGCTCCGCCCGCATTGCCCAGGAGGTGGCCGCCCTCACTGCCGCCCAGGCCGCCCTGGAGGCGGAACGGGAGGCCACCCGGTCGGGCCTGACCGAGCTGGAAGAGCTGAAAGCCAGTATGGCCGGGGACCGGGACCAGAGCCGGGCCCTCATGGCCGGCTACGAGGCGAAAAACGCGGGCTTTACCCAGGAGATCGGCGAGAAGCAGGCGACCCTGGCTGCCCTCCAGGAGGAGAGCCGCAGTCAGAATGAGGCGATCGCCCGGCTGAACCAGGAGAAAATTGACCTGGAGGGCCAGCGGGTGAAGGCCACCCGGGAGAGCCAGTCACTGAACGAGGAACTGCTGCGCACCGAGGGGGAGGTCTCCCGTCTGGAGCAGAAAAAGGTGTCCTCCTCTATGGAGGAGAAACAGCTGCTGGACAAGCTGTGGGAGAACTACGAGCTCAGCCACGAGGCCGCCCGCCAGCAGCGGGTGGAGATTGAGTCAGTTCAGAAGGCCAGCCGCCGGATCTCTGAGCTGAAACGGTCCATCTCCTCCCTGGGCAACGTAAACGTGGGGGCCATTGAGGAATTTTCCCGGGTGAACGAGCGCTACACCTACCTCACCGACCAGCGGGACGACGTGGACAAGGCAAAAAAAGAGCTGGAAGAAATTATTGCCGGCATCACTAACGAGATGAAGGCCATCTTCCAGCGGGAGTTTACCACTATCAACGAGGCCTTTGGCCAGACCTTCCTGGAGCTCTTCGGCGGCGGCAAGGCCAACCTGGAACTGGAGGACCCGGAGGACATCCTTAACTGCGGCATTGAGATCAAGGTACAGCCCCCGGGCAAGGCGCTGAAAATCATCACTCTACTGTCCGGCGGCGAGAAAGCCTTTGTGGCTATCGCCCTGTACTTCGCCATTCTAAAGGTACGCCCTACCCCCTTCGTGGTGATGGACGAGATTGAGGCCGCCCTGGACGATGCCAACGTGGTGCGTTTTGCCCACTACATGCGCACCATGGCGGAGCGGACCCAGTTTATTGTCATCACCCACCGCCGGGGCACCATGGAGGAGGCCGACGTGCTCTACGGCGTGACTATGCAGGAGCAGGGGGTGAGCCGGATGCTCACCATCAACCTCAACGACGTGGAGAAGGAATTGAATATCCGTTAAATTTGCTCCATAGCCCGGAGGAGATTCCAAATGAAAAAGGCGCCGGCAAAAAAGGCCGCCCAGGAGTGAAGCGATCCGGTGCGGTTGAACGCGTCCTCCAGGCGAAGGAACAGCTTTTGTGTATCGCAATCGGGTGCTGCGGCGCATTTGCTCCAAACCTGCCGGAAGTTTTCTTCCTCCTCCACCCGATTGGGAATTTGCCGGTAAATCTGGTATGATAGATCTTGCAGCTCCAGGATGTTGTAAATCATTTCTAAGAAAGCAAAGTTCATGGCAGATCGCTCCTTATGTGTAAATATATTCATATTTTATACGTCGATTTTTACTGCGCTATGTAGGAGTTTTCAAAATGAGCCAATTTTCTGACTCCTTGAAATCAATCCGAAAAAAATCGAGCAAAAAGCAACGAGAAGTTGCGGAATATTTGGGCATTAACCTTAGAACTTATCAAAATTACGAAGGCGGCAGAAGTGAACCGTCCATTGCTCAGCTTATCAAGCTGGCCGACTTCTTCATGGTCAGCCTGGACGAGCTGGTGGGGCGGGACTGGATCGGAGGCTGAGCCCAGCGTCCCACCGCAAAGTTTACGACCGCTGGCAGCCGCTGTATTGAACAGCGCCGCCGCATCACGGAAAAATGTGATACGGCGGCGTTGCCTGTTTAGTCGCAGCAGACATGGTTTGATGGTAACGGATGTCCGGTAATAAAGTTTGACGGAAGACCTTGATTTTTTTTTGAATTTCTGGTATCGTATAATAAAACTTAAGTGGCTGGTCCTATCTGTCCATGGAAAGGACAAAGCGGCTGTTACAAGTGAGCGGTCATTAGCCGCTTTAAATGGCAATCTGCTATCATAATCCGTGGATGTCAATGAAGTGGTCATGACAGGGGCTGACTCGAAATCATGTTATCCGCGCTGAAAACTGAATAATTATCACATGGAGCGGTATCGAAGTGGTCATAACGGGACTGACTCGAAATCAGTTGACGGGCAACCGTCCGTGGGTTCGAATCCCACCCGCTCCGCCATGATAAGTTGACAGGTTACACCAAGGGCGTAGTCTGTCAACTTTTATATATAATCACATAAAACCTTTGTGCCGCAGTCATTTTACTGCGGCATTATTATTTGTAGACATATCCCGCCTTAAGTCTTCGTTCCGTATCTGTTTTACCAATTTTTGCAACACTTTGTCCAGAACGCTGACCCCTGTTTTATCTTTTTCGGACCATACCCGGAAATAGTAGTACACGCTCTGCCATTTGGGATAATCGCTGGGCAGCATTCGCCATTGTATTCCACCCTGGATTACATATAACACCGCACAAAACACATCGTATAAATCATATTTTCGGGGCCGGGTTGTTTTCTTTGCTCCTTCCAAATCCTCGCGGATCAGGTTATATTCTTCCCGGCTGATTTCACTTGGATATTGACGCATTTCCCCCAACTCCCGCTTGTTTTTCTCTATTATCTGCCTCCCGCCTCCTTTTGTCAAAAGATTTTAAACAGGCACTTAGAGCCTGCCATGGAGGATGCCTCTACTGCTGGCTGATTTTATTCGCCAGAGCCTGCAAACTATTTTGCGCATCATTCTTGACATTACCCCCTCATGTCACTTCCATATGGATTTATATCAGCATCTGATAGTCGAATCATTGTAGATCCTGAAAAAGCAAATATCGTCAAAACTATTTATCAGCAGTACCTTTCCGGCATGAGTCTGGGCGGGATTGCTCAATTTCTTTTTGAACATGGGATACCCTCCCCAAAGGGAAAAGAACGCTGGACGCAGCCGGTACTCAGCAATCTGCTCTCCAATCAGAAGTATATTGGCTATATCGTCAGCTTTGATGACTTCTTCCTGGTGCAAGGGGATAAGAGTAGGCGTAGCAATATCGATGAAGATACCAACAAACGGAAGGCCACCCGGTACAACTCACAGAGTGTACTGAGTGGCCTCTTAGTTTGTGCAGAGTGCAATCATAATTATCGTCGCATTACCCGGCCTGCCGGTGAAATTGTCTGGCGCTGCGCCAACCGTGTGGAACATGGAAAGCAGTTCTGCAAACATTCACCCTCTATTTCAGAAGAACGAATCAAAGAACTCATAAGGCACAGGAGGATGATGTGTTCACTTCCTTTGCTGGGGCTACGGAACTGACGGCGGAGCTGGCACAGACATTCATCCAGGAAGTGCTGGTGTCCTCTCTCACCGAGATCGAGATCGTCTGGAAGTTCCGGGATGTGTTTGATATGCAGGGACATGACAACTGATAAAGGTTTCTACTTTACAATAAAGCTGATGCCAGGGGCGGTCTGGGAAAGACCTGTTAGCCGCCTCTGGCATCCGTAAAAAATTTGGTGTTTAGTTGACACAAGGAGATATGTCCCGATTTGGCCGCAACTATCTGGAGGTAGGGCTGTATACAGAAATCCGCTTTCCTGCGAAGGGGGGACCTTTTACTGCACGTGGGTGTGGTTGTTGATGTGGTTGGCGCAGTAGCAGTAGTAGCCGCTGCACTTGGAGCAGTAGCGGAACTCCATGTTGGGGTCGTCCTGGTCGGTGACGCCGCAGACAGCACACTTGTGCAGGTAGCCTCGCCGCTCCCGCAGCTCCTTCTGGGCCTTTTTGAAGTTGATGGTCTGGGCGGAGGTCCGATGCTTCACCTGGGCGCTTTTGCGGCCCAGCGTGTTCATAAGGTCCTCCCAGAAGAAAATCAGGTAGTTGAGAATGGCCACAATGGGCATCAGCGCCCACAGCCACTGGCCGGATATCAAAGGAGAGACAATGGCGTAGCCGAAGAAAACCAGGTCAATGAGGGCCAGCCACTTTACCTTCAACGGAATAATGCCGTACAGGTTGACCTGCATGTCCGGGTAAAGGGTGGCAAAGGAGAAGAACAGGGACATGTTAACGTAGTACATATTGGCGGTTTCAACATAGAAACCGAACTGCGCCCCTGTGGCCTGGAAGGGCAGGGAGAGATAGATGATAATGCCCGAAATGATGTTGAACAGGACGCCCAGCCCGTAAAACACGGTGAAGCGGGTGGACCCCCATTGCCGCTCCAGAGAGGTACCGATCCAGTAGTAGAAAAAGGTCATGAGGGCAAACAGAAAGGTGCGTCCGAAAATGGTCTGGGAGAGCATGGACTCCCCGCCCACCGGCAGGGGGGCAAAGATAAATGTAATCAGCCGCCAGATTTGCCCGCGGAAGATCAGCTCCGGGTAGAAGCTGATAAACTGGGAGATCATGCCCTGAGTGACCATATCGCCCACAAAGACAACCACATTGCCCACCGCAACGTATTTAATCAGCTCAGGAATGCCCAGATTTGGGTGCTTATAACAGAAATCGGAAATCCAGCGGGAAAGCGTTTTCAAGACGAAGTCCTCCTCTGATTTGATTCGTAACCTTTATTTTACCCGTTTTTGCCAGGAAAGTCTACAGCTAAAGTGTGAACAAATTGTGAGCAACCCATCCCATGGACCAACGCAGGGGAAAGAAGGGCCCTTTTGACATGACCAATCAACTGCTTCATCTGTAAAAAAAGCTCCCTCAAAGAGGGAGCCTATAGCAGGGGCGGCCACAGGCCGCCCCTGCTACTTCGGGGTCAGCAATGTTGAAGTTGCTATAACAGAACAAGCAGGAGTTGTTTGATATGCCGCAAGGCCTTCCCCTAAAGGGGAAGGCCTTGACTTTACTCCACCCCCATCTGCGTCCACAGGGTATTGTACAGGTTGAGGGTTGCGGCGGGGAGATTGAGGTAAGCCTCACAGCGCTCCAGCGTCTCAGGCGGGGTGACCATGATGTTATAAATCTCAGGGTCCAGCTCCTCCTCATACAGCGCCTCGTAGTAGGCGGGATACCGTTCCAGGGCCACCCGGTTGGGAGAGGCATAGCCGATATAATCCATATTCATCAGGTTGGACTCTGCGGAGGCGATAAAATTGATCCACATATGGGCCTCCCTCTGGTGGGGCGCGTCTTTCAGCACGCACATGGCGTCCACAAACCAGTTGGAGCCCTCCTTGGGGATGACAAAGGCCAGGTCCTCATTGTTCTCCACCATGGAGATATAGTCGCCGGCGTAGTAGGTGGCGATGGCGGCGTTGCCGCCCTCCATCTTCTGGAACACCTCGTCCATCACCCGCCCCTGGAACACCCCCCGGCGGTTGGCGTCAGCCAGCAGGTTATAGGCCGCCCTGATCTCCCCCTCGTCGGTGGTGTTGACAGAGTACCCCAGATACAGCAGCGCCTCTCCCAGAGCATCCCGGGAGTTGTTGATAAGCAGCACATTTCCGGCGTATTTGTCATCATAGAGGGCGCTCCAGCTGTCAATCTCCTCATCCACCATGGCGGTGTTGTAGATGATCCCCAGCGTGCCCCAGGTGTAGGGGACGGTATACTCATTGGTGGGGTCATAGGACAGATTTTTAAAGCGGTCGTCAATCTGGGAGAAGTTGGGGATCTGGCTGTAGTCCAGCTTTTCCAGCATGTCCTCCTCCAGAAGGCGGCCGATCATATAGTCGGAGGGGACCACCACGTCGTAGTCCGCGCCGCCGCTTTTCAGCAGGGAGTACAGGGCCTCGTTGCTCTCGGCGGTCTGGTAGTTGACCCGGATACCGGTCATCTCCTCAAACTGAGTAATCAGATCTTCATCAATGTACTCCCCCCAGGAGCACACGTTGACCACCGGGCGGGAGCCGGTCTCGCGGGCCAGCACTGTTACGGCAAGGAGAAACGCGCAGGCCAGTACTGCCGCCGTCCCCCGGCGGACCCACTTGAACCGGGGTTCTCCCGCCTTCTGCCCCAGCCGCTCCAGGGCGGAGGGCTTCCGGGCCGCGCCCAGGCGGTCCCGGGCCTCCTGCCGGACCTCCTTAATGTTGGACAGCACCAGCAGCACCAGCACCGACAGGAACAGCAGGGTGGACACTGCGTTGATCTCCGGGGTGACCCGCTTCTTGGTCATGCCGTAGATGGTCATGGCCAGGGTGGAGCTGGCCGACCCGGCGGTGAAGTAGGAGATAATAAAGTCGTCAATGGACATGGTGAAGGCAATCAGCGCCCCAGACACAATGCCTGGTTTGATCTCAGGGAGCATTACCTTCCAAAATGCCTGCATCCAGGTACAGCCCAGGTCCTGGGCCGCGTCCATCAGGTTGCGGTCCATCTGGCGCAACTTGGGGGCCACGTTGAGAATGACATAGGGGATGTTGAAGGCCACATGGGCCAGCAGCAGCGTCCCAAAGCCCAGCACCAGCCGGTCGGGCAGCTCCACCGCGCTTTGGATGGAGTTAAACCACTTGGCAAAGGCCCCCCAGCCCTGGAAAAAGGCCACAAAGAACAGGCACAGGGACACACCGGTGACAATATCGGCGTTCACCATGGGGATGTTGCCCACGGTAAGCAGGGCCTCCCGCCGTTTGCGGCCCAGGCTGTACAGCCCGATAGCGGCAAAGGTGCCCGCCACAGTGGCAATCAGGGTGGCCAGCAGGGACACCAGCAGGGTGGTGTAGACGCTGGACATAATCAGCCGGTTCTGGAACAGCTTTGTGTACCAGTGGAGGGAAAAGCCCTTCCACACGGCGCTGGAGTCCCCGGCGTTGAAGGAGAAGACGATCAGCAGCAGGATGGGCGCGTACAGAAACAGAAAGGTCAGCCCAATGAGGACGCGGCTGCCGGTACGGTTTTGTTTCTTCACAGCATCACCGCCTCCCCTTCACCCTCGCCGAAGCGGTTCATCACCACCATGCACACCACCACAATGACCATCATCACCATGGAGATGGACGCACCCAGGTGGGGGTCATAGGCCCCGCCCAGAAACTGCTGTTCAATCAGGTCGCCCAGCATAATCTGGGTGCCTCCTCCAAGCAGCCGGGAGATGGCAAAGGTGGATACCGACGGGACAAACACCATAGTCACCCCGGACAGCACCCCGGGCAGGGACAGGGGCAGAATGACCTTTCGGAATACCCCGGCGGAATCGGCCCCCAGGTCCCGGGCGGCCTCCACCAGGGAGTGGTCCAGCTTGACAATGACCGAGTAGATGGGCAGGATCATAAAGGGCAGATAGTTGTACACCATGCCCAGCACCACCGCCCCGGGGGTGCCGATCATGGGGATGTAGTCCACCCCCAGCGCGTCCAGCAGGCCAACGGCCCGGAACAGCTGGTTGAGCAGGCCGTTGTTCTCCAGAATGGACATCCAGGAGTAGGTCCGCAGCAGAAAATTCATCCACATGGGGAGCATAATCAGGGCCATGGCCAGGCGCTGGAAGCCGGGGCCCTCGTGGGCCATCCAGTAGGACACCGGATAGCCGATCAGCAGGCAGACCAGGGTGGCCACAAAGGCCAGCCGGAAGGAGCGGAGAAACACCGAGGCATAGGAGCCCATTTCAGAGAAATTTTCCAGCGTCCCCTCAAAATCCGCAGTGGTAAAGGCGTATATCACCATAATCAGGATGGGGATGACCACCATCAGCGCCATCCACACCACATAGGGGACAGCAAACCAGGAGAGCTTATTCTTCATCCCCGCTCTCCTCCTCGTCCAGCGCGTAGCTGGCGTCGCTGATCTCCTCATACTCCTCGGAGTAGGAGGAGTAATCGCCGAACATACCGGAGTATTCGCTCTTTTTCATCACGTGGATGCCGTCGGGATCGATCTTGATGCCGATACGGCTGCCCACCGGGGACAGGTCGGTGGTCTGGATGAGCCACTTGAAGCCGTAGAAGTCCACAATGATATCGTACTGCATCCCCTTGAAGGTGACCGAGGTGACGGTGCCCCGCAGCTGGCCCTGGTCCTCGGGGACAATGTCCACATCCTCAGGACGGATGACCACATCCACCGGCTCGTCCTTTTCGAAGCCGCCGTCCAGGCACTGAAAGCGGCGGTTGAAGATCTCCACCACCCCGTCAGCGCGCATGATGCCGTCGATAATGTTGGACTCACCGATAAAGTCGGCCACAAAGGCGTTCTGGGGCTCGTTGTAGATGTCCTCCGGACTGCCGATCTGCTGGATGCGGCCGGCGTCCATCACAACCACCGTGTCGGACATGGCCAGTGCCTCCTCCTGGTCGTGGGTGACGTAGACAAAGGTGATCTCCATAGCCTTTTGGATGCGCTTGAGCTCGTTTTGCATGTCCTTGCGGAGCTTTAAGTCCAGGGCCCCCAAAGGCTCGTCCAGCAGCAGCACCTTGGGCCGGTTTACCAGCGCCCGGGCAATGGCCACCCGCTGCTGCTGTCCGCCGGACAGCTGGGTCACCCGCCGCTTTTCAAAGCCCTTCAGGTTGACAATTTCCAGCATCTCCATCACCCGCTGGCCGATTTCCTCCTCAGGCAGCTTGACCTTTTTTCCGGAGGCGTCCGCCTTGGGGATGCGCAGGCCAAAGGCGATGTTCTCATATACGTTCAGATGCGGGAACAGGGCGTACTTCTGGAACACCGTGTTGATGGTCCGCTTGTGGGGCGGGACAGAATTGATCCTCACCCCGCCGAACAAAACATCTCCAGAGGTGGGTGTTTGAAAACCACCAATGATTCTGAGCGTGGTGGTTTTGCCGCACCCGCTGGGTCCGAGCAGTGTGAGGAATTCCTTATCCCTGATGCTTAAATTGATTTTGTCGAGTACAACCTCGTCGTCGAACGCCATGGTACATCCGTTCAGGCGGATCAACTCCTTGGACATGTATCCTCCCCCATTTCTATAAATTACCTTGTCAGCTCCCTCGATTTATTCACCGGGCGGCCAGACCGTCCTGGGGGGACGGCGGTGCGGTGACCGGCTTTCACGGATAGCGAGATACACTATAGCTGTTTCTCACCAAAATGTCAATGATTTCGCACAAATTTTTTGACGGATTTCCTGTGAATTACTCCAAACCCATAGCAGTATAAAACTTGTACAGGCCATCTATTTAAAGTACTCTATATTGGTATAGTAATATTATAGCAATCATTAGATTTGCTGCTATATGTAGGGACGGCCTTTGGCCGCCCCCTACAGCTCCGGTGTCAGCAATTTTGACGTTTGCTATAGAAATACAAGGCGGCCAGTATAGCATCACTGGCCGCCTTTTCTCGATGCTTCAATTATCCTGTCAAATTAGCAGTTAGAGGTCCCTGCCTGTCTGCGGTTTTTCCAGGCGCACCGCAGAAGGTACAATAGAAGAAGAACCAGCCAGGAGATGGCCTCGGCGTAGGCGATGACCATCTGTCCAAACACCCCGGCAAGGGTGTAGGACGCCGTAATGCGCACTGCCAGGCCGGCGATTCCCGCTATACCGGAAAAGGTCATGTCGCCCAGTCCCTCCAGATAGCCCCGTACCGCCATGGCCAGGCCGTAGACCACATAGAAGCTGGCCAGCCGCCGGAAGAAGTGTCCTCCGATTTCCACCGACTCTGGGGTCAGCCCAAACATGGCAATCAAAAACTCTCCGGCCAGCAGAATAATCAAAGTCAGGCAGACAGATACCCCCACGATCATCAGCATCCCGCTTTTCAGGGCCTGTCTGGCCCGTTCCGGCCGCCCCGCCCCAATGTTCTGGGCCACCACCGTGGCGATTCCGGAGCCGAAGTTGACAATGGGCAGCAGCAGCACCGTGTCCACCCGGTAGGCTGTGGTGATGGCGGCCACCGTCTGCTCCCCAAAGCCGTTCATAAACCGCTGGAGGAGGATATTTCCAAAGGAGGTGGTCCCGGACTGGATGGCCGGGGGCAGACCGAAGCGGCTCCCCGCTCCGGCGGTCTCCCGGTGAAACAGTTCCCGGCCAAAACGAAGCTGCAGAACGGGATACCGCTGGAAGGTGTAGGCGGTCAGATAAACAGTCATGGCAATCTGGGACAGGACGGTGGCCGCCGCCGCCCCCGCCGTCCCCAGCCGCAGGCCCGCCACAAAAATCAGGTCCAGCGCAACATTGATGACGGAGCATACCAGCACGGAGAGAAAGGGGGCTCGGCTGTCCCCCATGCCCCGCAGCACCGCGCAGAAGGTGTTGTACACCGCCAGAAAGGGGATGCCGGCAAACATAATCCGCAGATAGTGCTCCGCGTTTTGAAAGATGTCCTCCGGTGTGTCCAGCAGTACCAGCAGCTGCTGTGTAAATACAGCCCCCAGCCCGCAGATGACCAGAAATATCCCGCCCAGCACAAGACTGAAGGAGGCCAGGATATACTTCAGCTCCTCCCCCCGCCCCATGCCGAACCGCTGCGCGGCCAGCACCGACAGCCCCGAGGTAAAGCCCACAATTATCATTACAAACATGCTGTAGGTGGCGGTAACCGCGCCGATTCCGGCCAGGGCCAGCTCCCCCTCCACATTGCCCACAATAAAGGCGTCCACCCAGTTGAACAGCTGCTGGAACACACCGCTGAGTACCAGAGGGATGGTAAACCGCGTCAGCGCCATGGCGATGTTTCCCTGAGTCATATCATTCTTCAATTCGATTACCTCCCATATATACACAGAGGCGCTCAAAAGCTACCATACGGCCAACGCCGTACCACAGGGGTAACTTATGAACGCCTCTCGCACTATAAACTTGTAACCGCAGTATATCAGGCCGGTGAGGGAATGTCAACTGTTTCCTCCCCAGAGAAACGGGAATCAATGTTCAGAAAATTCCGCCGTATTTGCAGGGCGGGACGACTCGGCCTGCCGTTGTTTGGAAACCTTTTCCAACGGCGCGCCCTACAGCACCACAAAGCGCCCTTCCGGGTATGCCCCCTCCCAGGCGCAGGGCAGGCGCCCCTGCTGGTAGACCTTCAGTACGGCAGTAAAAAAGCCCTCCGAACCCACCATCTGCTCTACACAGGCCCAGGCCAGATCCCGCTTCATAAAGTCCATCCACTCCTGCTCCAGGCCGCTCTCCTCCTCCAGCGACATCCGCTGGACAAAGGCGCACCAGCTCTGCCACAGCCGGCCGGCCGCCGCATCGGAGACCGTTTCAAACACACGGTCGATCTCGTCGTCTCCAATACTATCCCGGGCCTGTTCCTCCAGCCGGCAGGTCTCTGGCTCCCAGACCGCCAGCATCTCCCTGTTCCAGTTGTCCCAGGCCTGGAATAAGGAGGGCTCCACCCGATACGCCTGACTGGGTTCCCCGCAGTGTTCCAGCCAGGGGATGTCATCCAAACCGGCCAAAAAGCGGTCCATACGCGTTTTGATTCTATCCTGCTCAATCAGCAGCTTGACAGCCTCCACCCCGACGGTGACAGCTGCCTGGGTATCATGGCTCTCTTTCTGGTCCAGGCCGGCCTTCTCCCGCTCCTGGTTCCAGATCACGTGGAATACCGACCCGCACCGCACCCGGCGGGAGGCCGCCACAGCAAAGAGGGCGGCGGATTCCATCTCAGAGGCCAGCACCCCCAGCCGCTTCCAGGCCTCCCACTTCTGCTCCAGCTCATAGCTCACCGGCATCCGGGAGGGGGAGTGCTGGCCGTAGAAGGAGTCCTTGCACTGGACCACCCCGGCGTGCCAGGAGTAGCCCAAGCTTTTGCAGGCCTCCACCAGGGCGGTGGTAACGGCAAAATCGGGGACGGCGGGCCACTCGATGGGGGCGTACTCCCGGCTGGTCCCCTCCATGCGGACGGCCCCGGTGGCCACCACCACGTCGCCGCTTTGAACGGACAGGTCAATGCCCCCGCAGGTGCCCACCCGGACAAAGGTGTGTACGCCAAGGTTGGCCAGCTCCTCCATGGCAATGGCGGCGGAGGGCCCGCCGATTCCGGTGGAGGTCACGCTCACACTCTCACCCAGGAGGGTGCCGGTATAGGTGGTATACTCCCGGTTTGTCTGGATGCGGACCGGGTTGTCAAAGTGCTTCGCGATAGCCTCACACCGGCCCGGATCGCCAGGGAGAATACAGTAACCCCCCACCTCGCCCTGGGCGCATTGGATATGGAATTGTCGTTTTCTTGTCTGTTCATTCATAATGAGCGGCCTCCCTGTTTCTATTATTGTGCTATTTTACCATAAGAGCGGCTGGTTTTCAAGGCCTCCTTTGTATTATGTCTTGACCTTTTCCCTGTTTCGGCCTATAATATAGAAGTATCAAAATTGCCTCGCGTGCCTCGCGTCCATGTGCATCCTGTGAAGGAGGCTTCAAGCTTGAAACGTTTTTTAATTTTTCCCTGTATTCTGTCCCTGGTGATCGGGCTGCTGGTAGGTATCCTGCTGCCCATTGACCTGAGCGGCCAGGATGCGCCCCCAGCGGTGAACAGCACTCCCAGCAATTTCACTCCGCCGCCCGGCGTATCTCAGCCGGAGGGCAGCAGCTCCTCCACCCTTTCCGCCGATACAGACACCCTGGATCTGGAGGACAATTTCCCCCTGCTGGGTTCTGCCTGCGCCGTCAACCGCTGCCTTCAGCAGCGCAGCTGGGCCACACTGGCCGCCTATGTCCACCCCAGCCGGGGCGTCACCTTCACCCCCTACTCCACCGTGGAACCGAACAGCGACCTGACCTTTACCGCCGACCAGATCAAAAACCTGGCCCAGGACCAGAATGTCTACACCTGGGGCTTTGAAGACGGCCGGGGCGACCCCATTCAGATGACAGCCATCCAGTACTTTGAGCGGTACGTCTATGACCGGGACTACACCCAGGTTCCGGAAATCGGAATCGACCAGATTATGACCAGCGGCAACGCCCTGGAAAACCTGACGGAGGTTTACACCGGCTGCCGCTTTGTGGATTTCAGCTTTCCCACCTCCGACCCGGTGAACGACGGCCTGGACTGGTCCTCTCTCAAGCTGGTGTTCCAGCCCGAGGGTGAGCACTGGTATCTGGTGGCTATTGTCCACGGGGAATGGACGATTTAACGTACAAAAGGCCCCCTTCGCAAAGGGGGCTGGCACGGCAAAGCCGTGACTGGGGGGTACCAGATAGAAAACCCTCCGTCATTTGCTTTGCAAATGCCACCTCCCTCTGTGAAGGGAGGCTTTTTCATCCAAAAACTGGAAAGGACATCAATTAAATGGATATTGTCATTGTAGGCAGCGGAAAAGTAGGCTTCTCTCTGGCAGAGCAGCTGGTGAAGGAGGAGCACAACGTCACCGTGGTGGACAGCGACGAGGAGGCCCTGCGCCGGGCCGGCGACCAGCTGGACATCATGACCGTCAGGGGCAACGGCGTATCCGCCGCCGTCCTGCGGGAGGCCGGCGTGGACAAGGCCCAACTTCTGGTGGCCGCCACCAACGCCGACGAGGTGAACATGGTGTGCTGCCTCACCGCCAAGGACCTGGGGGCCAAGTATACCATTGCCCGCATCCGCAACCCGGAGTACACCACCAGCGTGGGCGAGCTGCGCCGCAACCTGAAAATCGACATGGCCATCAACCCGGAGAACTCCACCGCCGTGGAAATCTCCCGGCTGCTCCGCTTCCCCTCCGCCGCCAATATTGAAACCTTCTGCCGGGGCAAGGTGGAGCTGATGGGATTTCGCCTTCAGGAGGGGGACTTCCTTATTGACACCCCCCTCTACGCCCTGCCGGACAAGGTAAAAAAGCTGTCATTGCTGTTTTGCGCCGTGGACCGGGGGGGCGAGGTGTCCATCCCTAACGGCTCCTTTGTCCCCAAGGCGGGGGACAAGCTGTACATGGTGGGCCGTCCGGACAGTCTGGACCAGTTCTTCCGCCAGCTGGGCCGGTATGCCCCCAAGGTCAGGCAGGTCTTTATGGTGGGGGGCGGCAAGGTGTCTATGTATCTGGCCAAAATTCTGGACCGGATGGGCATCCGCCTGAAAATCATCGAGCAAAACGAGGAGCGCTGCCGCCTGATCAGCGAGCAGTTCCCCCGGGTCACCGTCATCTGCGGCGACGGCACCGACTCTGAACTGCTGGAGTCGGAAAATCTCACCGCCAGCGACGCCTTCGTCGCCCTCACCGACCGTGACGAGGATAACCTGATTATCTCCCTTTACGCCATGCAGCAGGGGATCAAAAAGGTGATTACCAAGTGCAACAGGCAAAACTATGCCGGAATCGTCCGGTCCTTAGGCCTGGACAGCGTCATTTCTCCCAAATTTGTCACCGCCTCAAACATTGTCCATGTGGTGCGGGGCATGCAAAACTCCCAGGGCAGCGTGATGAATTCCCTCCACCGCATTGCCGGGGGCGGGGCGGAGGCTATGGAGTTTACCGTGGGCTCCGCCACAAGGCACCTGGGCGTCCCTCTTAAGGATTTGAAACTGCGCCCCGGCGTGCTGCTGGCCGTTATCGTCCGGAAGAACGACATCATCATTCCCCAGGGCTCCTCCTTCCTCCAAGGGGGCGATCGGGTTATCATTATCGCCCGGGGGGGCGGCGTGCTGGACCTGAACGACATCTATGCCCCTGAGTTTACTGGTGGAGGGGCCGCGAAATGAATATAAAGCTTGTTTTAAAGCTGGTGGGCCGGGTGCTGCTGCTGGAGGCGGCTGCCCTGGCCGTCCCCCTGGCGGTGGCCCTGATCTACCGGGAGGACCCCCTCCCCTTCCTGCTGGCCATTGCCATTGTGGCCGCCGTTGGCCTTGCCCTGTCCGCCCTGCCCGCCAAAAGCCAGTTTTTTACCCGCGAGGGCTTTGTAGCTGTGGGTCTGATCTGGATTTTTACCGGGCTGGTGGGGGCGCTGCCCTTTATGTTCTGCGGGTATTTCGCCACCCCTATGGACGCCATCTTTGAGTCCTGCTCCGGCTTTACCACCACCGGCTCCACCATCCTTCCGGAAATCGAGTCGCTGCCCCGGGGCATCCTGTTCTGGCGGGCCTTTACCCACTGGCTGGGCGGCATGGGCGTGCTGGTACTGGCTACCGCCATCCTGCCCAGGCTGGGCATCCGCTCCCACTACCTTACCCAGGCGGAGACGCCGGGGCCTGTCTTCTCCAAGCTGGTACCCAAGCAGTCCCAGACCTCTAAAATCCTGTATACCATGTATTTTGCCCTCACCGCTCTGGAGGCCCTCTGCCTGAAAATTGCGGGCATGCCCCTGTACGACGCCCTGATCCACTCCTTCTCCACCGCTGGCACCGGCGGCTTCTCCAACCGCAACGCCAGCGTGGGGGCCTATGACAGCGTGGCAATCGATGTGATTATCACCGTGTTCATGCTGCTGTTCTCCATCAACTTCGCGGTCTACTTTTTGATTCTGACCAAAAAATGGCGGGAGGCCCTGGCCAGTGATGAGCTGCGCTTTTTCCTGTCTGTGGTGGCGGGGGCAACCGTGGTCCTCACCCTGTTCAACCTGGGGGTCTACTCCAGCGTTGGGGAGAGTCTGCGCTACGCCTCCTTCCAGGTGGCCGCCATCATCTCCACCACCGGCTTTGGCACGGCGGACTTTGTCCTGTGGCCCCAGTTCTCCCAGATGATTATTGTGCTGCTTATGTTTTGCGGAGCCAGCGCCGGGTCCACCGGCGGCGGCATGAAATGCTCCCGGGTGCTGCTGCTGCTCCGGGGCCTGCGCCGGGAAATCCACCGTATCACCCACCCCCGCTGTGTGGAGGTGGTCAAGCTGGACGGCAAGCTGGTGAGTGAGGCCACCCTCCACACCCTGCTGGTCTTCCTGGGGGCCTATGTCACCACCGTCTTCGCCGCCGCCCTCATTATCTCCCTGGACGGCTGCTCCTTCGCCGTCTCCTTCAGTGCCGCCCTCACCTGCGTCAGCAATGTGGGCCCCGGCTTGGAGGCCATTGGCCCCAGCGGCAACTTCGCCGCCTTCTCCACCCTGTCCAAGGGGGTTATGTCCCTGTGCATGATTGTGGGGCGTCTGGAGATCTTCCCCATTCTGGTCCTGTTCACCCCCTCCACCTGGCGGCAGCTGTAACGGAGGGCGGACTATGACCTTACAGCAGCTGAAATATGTCATTGCCATTGCGGACAGCGGCTCTGTCAACTCGGCGGCCAAAAATCTGTATGTCTCCCAGCCCAGCCTGTCCAGCGCCGTGAAGGAGCTGGAGGATGAGATCGGCCTTGAGCTGTTCCACCGCTCCAACCGGGGGGTGACCGTTACGGCGGAGGGGGAGGAGTTTCTCAACTACGCCCGTCAGGTGGGCGAGCAGTATGCCCTGCTGGAGGACCGCTTTGTCACCGGGCGGTCCAAGAAGAAATTTTCCGTCTCCACCCAGCATTACACCTTTGCCATCAACGCCTTTGTGGAGATGGTGCGTAAGGTGGGGATGGAGGAGTATGAGTTCTCCATTCTGGAGACCCGGACCTACGAGTGCGTGGAGAATGTCCGGGACTATAAAAGCGAGCTGGGCATCCTGTATCTGGACGATTTCAATGAGAAGTACCTCACCAAGCTCTTTGACGAGAACAATCTGGAGTTCCACCCCCTGCGGGACTGCTCCACCTGCGTCTACCTGTGGGGGGAGCACCCCCTGGCCCACCGCCCCCAGCTGACCATGGCTGACCTGGAGCCATACCCCTGTATCGCCTTTGAGATCGGCAAGCAGAACTCCCTGTTCCTGTCGGAGGAGGTGATGAGCACCTACCGCTACCGCCAGCTTATCAGGGTAGGGGACCGGGCCACAGTGCTCAATCTGATGAAGGGCCTGAACGGCTACACCCTGTGCTCGGGGATCATTTGCCGTCCGCTGAACGGCTCGGAGTACACCACCATCCCCCTGGCGGAGGGGGGCGTTATGCATATCGGCTATATCCAGCGCCGGGGCAGCCAGCTCAGCCGCCTGGGCGAGCTCTACCTGGCCGAGGTCCGCACATCCATTTTATTATAGTTTTTACCTATAACCCGCTCCTGTTTTTGGGTATTAACACCCGGGGCGGGTTTTGTGATATCCTTTTCACACGCCAAAGGAAAAGAGGAGACCGAATGATTCGATTGGAACACGTCTCAAAGCGGTTTGAGACGGGAAAGCATACGGTGGAGGCGGTAAGAGATGTCAGCCTCCACATAGAGAAGGGCAAAATTGCCGGTATCATTGGCTTTTCCGGGGCGGGCAAGTCCACCCTGGCCCGGTGCATCAACCTGCTGGAGCGGCCCACCCAGGGGAAGGTCATTGTGGGGGGCGCGGAGCTCACCGCCCTGAACGAAAAGCAGCTGAGGGAAAAGCGGAAAAAAATCGGCATGATTTTTCAGCACTTCAACCTGTTTGCCTCCCGGACGGTATACGGCAACGTGGCCTACCCCCTGAAGGGGAGCGGCAGAAGCCGGGGGGAGATTGACCAAAAGGTGCGCTCCCTGCTGGACCTGGTGGGGCTGGCCGACAAGGCGGACGCCTACCCCTCCCAGCTGTCCGGAGGCCAGAAGCAGCGGGTGGCTATTGCCCGGGCCCTGGCCAACGACCCGGAGGTCCTGCTCAGTGATGAGGCCACCAGCGCCCTGGACCCGGATACCACCCGGTCCATCCTCCGGCTGCTGAAAGAGGTCAACCGCACTCTGGGCATCACCATTGTGATCATCACCCACGAGATGGGAGTTATTAAGGAAATCTGCGACCAGGTGTATGTAATGGAGGGGGGGCAGGTGGTGGAACAGGGGGATGTGTTCCATGTGTTCGCCTCCCCCCAGCGGGCGGTCACCCGAAAGTTTGTGGACAGCACCTCCAACCTCTCCCGCATCCGGGAGCTGCTGGACGACCCGGCCAACCCCATCCAGCTCTTACCCGGCGACTATCTGCTCCGGCTGAACTACCTGGAGCGCAGCACCTCCCAGGCGCTGATCTCCACTTTGTCCCGGCAGTTTGACCTGGACATCAACATCCTGCTGGGCAACATTGAGCTTATCGACGGCAACCCCCTGGGCGGCCTGGTGGTTATCGCGGGGGGCGGCCACGACAGAGTAACCGCGGCGGCGGAGTACTTATCAGAACGAAACGTATTGGTGGAGGTGATCGCCCATGGCTGATCTGCTGAACCAGATAATCCCTGACGTGGTGGCCCGCTCCGACCAGCTGTGGCAGGCCTTTTGGCAGACCATCCAGATGGTGGGCATCTCCGGGGCCATCTCTCTGGTGCTGGGGATTCCCTTCGGGGTGCTCCTGTTTACCACCAAGGAGGGGGGCATCCTGCAAAACCGCGCAGTGAACTTTATTCTGGGCAAAATCTGCGACTTTTTCCGCTCCATCCCCTTCATTCTGCTGGCCATCCTGCTGCTGGGGATGAGCCGCCTGATTGTGGGCACCGGAATTGGTGTCACGGGAGCGATTATCCCCCTGCTGTTCGGCACCATCCCCTTTCTGGGCCGGCAGACAGAGAGCGCGCTGGCCGAAGTCCCCGCCGGCCTGATCGAGGCGGCCCAGTCTATGGGCTCCTCCCCCTGGGAGATCGTCTGGCGGGTCTATCTGCGGGAGGCTGTCCCCGGCATCACCCGGGGCGTGACCATCACCATTGTCTCCCTTATCAACTTCACCGCCGTAGCCGGTACCATTGGCGCGGGCGGACTGGGCAACTTCGCCGTGATGTACGGCCACAGCAAGCATCTGCCCCAGATCACCTGGACCGTCATCCTCATCATTGTCATTCTGGTGAGCCTGGTCCAGTGGACGGGCAGCGTGATCGCCAAAAAAGCGGCCCACTAAATTGGTCTGTTCTTCCGCCCCTGGGCGGGATAATGGAAATATATCCATCGCATTTAGGAGGAAATTAAAATGAAAAAGAAGAACATTTTCGCGTTGGCCCTGGCTGCGGCCTTGTGCCTGTCTCTGACCGCCTGCGGCGGAAACAGTGGAAACAGCGGCAGCTCCAGCCCTGCTTCCGGCTCCAACCCCGGCTCCAGCTCCGCAGGGAGCGGCGCCCCTGCCGCTGAGCCCACTGTGGTCACCGTAGGCGTGGTGGGCGCCAACAACCAACAGTGGGACACCGTCAATGAACTGCTGGCCAAGGAGAACATCAAGGTAGAGCTGATCGAGTTTGCCGAGTACGCTTTGCCCAACAACGCCCTGGACGCCGGGGAAATCGACCTGAACGCCTTCCAGCACAAGGCCTATCTCAATAACGAGATCGAAAAGATGGGCTATGACTTGGCCGTTCTGGGCGACACCATTGTGGCTCCCCTGTCCCTCTACTCCGATAAGATCACCGACGTCAGCCAGCTGAAGGAGGGGGACAAGATTGCCGTCCCCAGCGACGCCACCAACGAGGGCCGATGCTTTAAGATTCTGGAGTCCGCAGGGGTTCTGGAGCTGGACCCCTCCGCCGGGTATATGCCCGAGCTGAAAGACATTACCTCCAATCCCCTGAACCTGGAGTTTGTGGAGGTGGAGGCCTCCAACACCGCCAGCCTCCTGCCCGACGTGGCCGCCGCTTTTGTCAATGGAGCCCACGCCATTGACAACGGGCTGAAAATTGATGAAGCTGTCTACACTGAGCAGGTCCAGCCCGGCTCCGACAACCCCTACATCAACATCATTGCCTGCCGCACCGCCGACCTGAACAACGAGGTCTATGTCAAGGTGCTGGAAGCCTACCAGTCTGAGGAGACCGCCCAGGCCATCCGGGACATCTATCAGGGCACCTATATCCCCGCGTTTTAAAAGCTGCTCTATATTATAGCGATCATCAGATTTGCTGCCGTATGCAGTGGCGGCCAAAGGCCGCCACTGCAGCTTTCCCCCCTCAGCCGCCGCCGCAGGCGGCGACTGTATCCCTACCCCCTCTGGCCCTCCTTGAGGGGGCCTATTTCATTGATGAGGTGAAAAACATGGCTATCCATCCGCTGATTGAACAGGACCGGGACTACCTGGTCAACATCCGCCGCCACTTTCACAGCTACCCGGAGCTGAGCATGAAGGAATTTCAAACCGCCGCCAGAATTGAGGAGGAGCTCCAGGCTGTGGGCATCTCCACCCGGCGGGTAGGTGATACCGGGGTGCTGGGCATTATCCAGGGCAAAAAAGGGCCCGGCAAGCGGATTGTCCTCCGGGCGGACACCGACGCACTGCCTATTCAGGACGAGAAAACCGTCTCCTACTCCTCCCGGTGCCCCGGCGTGATGCACGCCTGCGGCCACGACGCCCACACGGCCTCCCTTCTGGGGGCCGCCCGGGCGCTGAAACGGCTGGAGAAGGACATTTCCGGGGAAATCGACCTGGTCTTCCAGCCCGGGGAGGAGTACGGCGCGGGGGCTGTCCTCTTTCTTCGGGACGGGGTGCTGGAAGGGGCGGACCGCTCCTTTGGCATCCATGTGCAGTCCAACCTGCCTGTGGGCCAGGTGGCCATGAATCCGGGAGCGGAAAACGCCTCGGTGGACCACTTTACCATCCGGGTTTTGGGTAAAAGCGCCCATGTCTCCACCCCGGAGCTGGGTGCGGATGCCCTTTACGCCGCCGCCCAGATAGTAACCGCCCTCCAGGGCCTGGTGGGCCGGCTGAAAAGCCCCACCGATCCCGCCCTGATTGGGGTAGGGGTGCTCCGGTCCGGGGAGGGCTACAACATTGTGGCCAAAGAGGCGGTTATTGAGGGCACTGTCCGCTGCTTCTCTGAGGACACCCGGGCTATGCTCAACGGGAAAATTGCCAGCACTGCCCGCAGCATCGCCGCTTTGTACAACACATCTGTGGAGGTGGACAACGAGTCCTTCACCCGGGCCCTTATCAACCACGCCGGGGTGTATGAGGAGACTGTGCCCATCATTGAAAAGGTGGTGGGCACAGGGAATCTGGTGCCCAAGGCCCTCTCCCTGGGGGGAGACGACATGGCGGAGATTATCGCCGCCGTCCCTGGCGTGTACGCCTTTGTGGGCAGCGGCAGTGACACTGTCCCCGGCTCCCGCCTGGCCCACCACACCCCCGGTTTTGACGTGGATGAGAGGGCCCTCCCCATTGCCGCCAGCCTCTATGTGGAATTTGCCCTGGCCCAGCTTTGAAAACGGGGGAGTGTCCCAATCGCAGATTAAAGCGCAGGGGCGGCCATAGGCCGCCCCTGCAGACAGCGTCAATTTGGTGATTGCTGTAACATGCGCGGCAGGGTGCTCACAAAATGCGGTTCCCTCTTGACAGAGTGGGCCGCACTGTTTATAATGATTAAACATACTAACATAGTATGAAAATATGAAAGGATTGCTGACTGCTATGATTTACGCAGATAACGCGGCCACGACCAAAATGAGCCGCACCGCTGTTGACGCCATGCTCCCCTTTATGGAAGAGGTCTTCGGCAACCCCTCCAGCCTGTACGCTGCGGGGCAGAGGGCGGCGGAGGCCCTCCAGAGCGCCCGAGAGCGGGTGGCCGCCTGTATCGGCGCCTCTCCAAAGGAGATTACCTTTACCTCCGGAGGCAGTGAGGCGGACAACCAGGCCATCCTCTCCGCCGCCCAAATGGGGGCACGGCAGGGGAAAACCCATATCGTCTCCACCGCCTTTGAGCACCATGCCGTTCTCCATACTCTGAAAAAGCTGGAGGGCCAGGGCTTTGAAGTGGAGTTGCTCCCCGTGGGTCCTCTGGGCACCGTCACATCCCGGCAGGTGGAACAGGCCATCCGCCCCAACACCTGCCTGGTTACCGTCATGTACGCCAACAATGAAATCGGCTCCGTCCTGCCCGTTGGGGAGATCGGGGCAGTGTGCCGGGAAAAGCGGGTACTCTTCCACACCGACGCTGTTCAGGCGGCGGGCCATCTGCCCATTGATACGGCGGGGCAGAGCATCGACCTGTTGTCTCTGTCCGCCCATAAATTCCACGGGCCCAAGGGGGTGGGCGCCCTGTATGTCCGCCAGGGGGTCCCCCTGGCCAGCCTCATTGAGGGCGGAGCCCAGGAGCGGGGCAAGCGGGCCGGGACGGAAAATGTCCCCGGCATCATGGGCATGGCGGCTGCCCTGGAGGAGGCCTGCGCCCACATGGAGGAGAACACCCTCAGGGTGTCCGCCCTCCGGGACCGGCTGATTGAGGGCCTTTGCAACATTCCGCACTGCGCCCTCAACGGCGACCCGGTCAACCGCCTGCCAGGCAATGTAAACTTCTGCTTTGAGGGTATTGAGGGGGAGAGTCTGCTCCTTCTGCTGGACGACAGGGGCATCTGCGCCTCCTCCGGCTCCGCCTGCACCTCCGGGGCTCTGGACCCCAGCCATGTCCTGCTGGCCATTGGACGGCCCCACGAGGTGGCCCACGGCTCCCTGCGCCTGTCCCTGTGTGAAACCAACACCGATCAGGACGTGGACGCTATCCTGAAGGCTGTACCGGAGATTGTGGACTACCTGAGAGGCATGTCCCCCCTGTGGAAGGACAAAATCAGCGGCAAAAAGGCCTTTGTGCTTTGAGAAAGGAGAACAAATATGGCACTATACAGTGAAATGGTGATGGACCACTTTCTCCATCCCCGCAACGTGGGCGTGATCGAGGACGCGGACGGCGTCGGCGAGGTGGGCAACGCCGTCTGCGGTGACATTATGAAAATTTATTTGAAAATCCGGGATAACGTGGTCACTGATGTGAAATTCGAGACCTTCGGCTGTGGTTCAGCCATTGCCTCCAGCTCTATGGCCACCGAGCTTATCAAGGGGAAACCCCTGGATGATGTGCTGAAGCTGACCAACCAGGCGGTCGTCCAGGCACTGGACGGCCTGCCCGCCCACAAGCTGCACTGTTCCGTCCTGGCCGAGGAGGCCATCCAGGCCGCAGTGAAGGACTACTGCGATAAAAACGGCCTGCCTTACAACGGCGGACGTTAGGCTGCAAAAATCCGCCTGTTCCCTTGTGGAAATTGCTCCTGTGTGATAAAATGTAGTCCATTCCATTTCAAAGGAGCAGTAATTTATGTGGTTAGGCGTTGACTACTACCCCGAGCAGTGGGACCCCGCCCTGATGGATGCCGATATGGACACCATCCGGGAGATGGGGGGAAATGTGATACGGATTGCGGAGTTCTCCTGGCACCTGATGGAAAGGACGGAGGGCAATTACGATTTCTCCTTCTTTGACAGGGTGATTGCCAAGGCCGGGGAGAAGGGGCTGCACGTCATTATGGGCACGCCCACCGCCACCATCCCCGCCTGGCTGGCCAAAAAGCACCCGGATATACTCTCCCAGCTGGAGAACGGGCAGAGGCGGGCCTTTGGCGGCCGCCATGTCTGCTGCTACAACAGTCCGGAGCTGTATGCCTACTCCGAAAAAATCGTCCGGGCTCTGGTAGGCCACTACAAAGGGGAAAAGCAGATTGCCGCCTGGCAGATCGACAATGAGCTCGGCCACGAGGGTAGCGACCTGTGCTGGTGCCCTCAGTGCCGGCGGGCGTTTCAGGACTTTCTGCGGGAAAAATTCAACGGGGACATAGACAAGCTCAACCACACCTACGGCACCACCTTCTGGTCCCAGGAGTACAACGATTTTGATGAGATCCCCTTGCCCGCTGAGACTGTCGCCGCTCACAACCCGGCCCTCCGGCTGGACTGGGAGCGATTCCGCAGCCACAGTATTGTCCGGTACATGGAATTTCAGGCCCGCCTCATTCGGGAGACAGACCCGGAGGCGGTGATTATCCACGATTTTCCCGGCGGCGGGCTGGACAAGCATGTGGACTACTCCCAGGCGGCCAAATGTCTGGATATCGCCGCCTATAACAACTACCCCGTCTGGGGCGGCCAGAACGAACCTGTCCCGCCCCACGAAATCGCCTTTGGCCTGGACTACATCCGGGGGCTGAAAGGGCAGAACTTCTGGATCACCGAGGCCATTATGGGCGCCCAGGGCCACGATGTTACCGGCTTTCTCCCCCGGCCCAACCAGGCTAAAATGTGGTCCTGCCAGGGGATGGCCCACGGCTGTACCGCCATGCTGTACTTCCGCTACCGGGGGGCAGTCAAGGGGGCGGAGCAGTTCTGCTACGGCGTAATCGATGCGGATAATGTGAAGGGCCGCAAATTCCGGGAGGTACAGAGCTTCTTTCAGGATATCAGCCGGTATGAGCGGGCCCTGTCCGCTCCCATCCCCAGCGAGGTGGCCATTGTCTATGACTACGACTGCCTGGCCTCCTTCCGCATCCAAAGGCAGAGTATCCTGCTGGACTGCCAGAACGAGATGAAAAAGCTGTATAAGCCGTTTTACGATGGAAATGTCCCTGTGGATGTGATTCCGGCCCAGGCGGATATTTCCCAATACAAGGTGGTCCTTCTGCCCCAGATGATCATTGCCCGGGAGTCCTTTCAGGAGCGGGTGAAGGATTTTGTCCGCCGGGGCGGGACGCTGGTGCTGACCTACCGCAGCGCGGTGAAGGACACGGACAACAACCTGCCCTTTGGACAGCGGGTACCCGTGGGCTTTGGGGAGCTGGCTGGGGTGTGGGTTGAGGAGACGGAGAGCCTGCATGAGCTGAACGCCTTCCCGGTTATTGGTGAAAACGGCTTTGAGGGGGAAACTGGCTCAGGCGGTATTTTCCGGGATATGCTGAAGGTCCGGGACGCCCAGGTCCTCTACCGCTATGGCGACCCGTTTTACATAGACTACGCCGCCGTGACCCGGAGGCGACAGGGCGAGGGCACAGTCTACTACCTGGGCTGCGCTCTGGATGAGAAGACCACCGCCCGGATTATGAGGGCTGTCCTGGCCGAAAACCAAATTGACACCATCCCCTCTGACAGCGGCGTGGAGGTGGCCGTCCGGGGGAGCGGCGGGCAAAAGGTCAGGATTCTGATGAACCACAACGCTGTCCCGGCCTCGGCCCTGGGAGTAACCCTGCCCCCCTTCGGATATGTGATCGAGCCGGTCTGAGATGCCGTCTGGGCGTTTTGACTATGTGCAGATTCCATATTTTTGCGAAATATAGCCTTTGAAATATGTGCAAATTTGTCATAAAATGATACTATATCCGTAGAAGGAGGAATTTGCACCATGAAAAGGATTCGAGCGGCGTGTTTAGAGCAGACCATCCACTTCCTGCTGAAGGACGGCACTCCCTCTGAGGCCGACAAGCAACAGCTCAGAAAGGAATTTGAGGCCTACAAAACACAGCTGGAGCGCAACAAAACCCCATACAAGATTATGGAGGAGTGCGAGCAGCCAGACGGTTCCCTTATCATCAAGATCAAGCGGCAGAATAACTCCCAGCCTGTGGGGGATTATCTGCTTTGAGCGCTCCCATGTATAGGGCCGGTACCCTCATCCTGTACGAACGCAGAGGGGTATATGAGATTGAGAGCATAGGGGAGCCGCCCTCCTCGGTGGAGGGCGGCGGGCTGTATTACAAGCTTCGCTCCCCATTCTCCACCAGCAACGAAATCATCTATACCCCGGTGGATACCACCGCCTTTATGCGTCCGCTGATTGACAAAGCTCAGGCGGCCCAGTATCTGGAGCTGTGCTCACAGCTTGAGTCCTGCCCCTTCAGCTCACGAAAGACAATGGATCTTGCCGCGCATTATCGCGGTATGCTGGCCTCCTGTAAGCTGGAGGACTGCCTGCTCCTTATTAAGGAGATTTACGCCAAGCAGAGGGAGCTGGCCAGCCACAGCAAAAAGCTGGGACAGGTGGATCAGCAATATTTAAAGCTTGCGGAGCGGCTGGTATGCGAGGAGTTTTCCGCCGTGCTGCATACCACTCCGGAGCTGGTCAAAAAGCAGCTGTACGCGGCCATGAGACGCAAGACGGCTGTTTCAAAGGAATCGGCCGCACAAAAGGCAGCGCTTTAACCTATAGCAATCATCAGGTTTTCTGCCATAAGCAGGGGCGGCCTTTGGCCGCCCCTGCTGCTTGCCCCAAAAGCCTCCCTCTTTGAGGGAGGTGGCACGGCGAAGCCGTGACGGAGAGAGTTTGTACGGGAAAAGGATATAAAATACTCCCTCAGTCACCGCCTGCAGCGGCGACAGCTCCCTCAGAGAGGGAGCCTCAGAGTCTGTTTAAAAACTTTAGACAAGAGGGGGAGAGAAGTAGATAATAAGGGAAAAACAGGCGGGAGATGAGGATAGGATGCATCAATATCCAAGCGATATCAGCCGGGAAGAATATGATTTGATTCGAGAGGATTTGGAAGGAGCACGAAAAAGAACGCGTCCAAGACAGTACGATTTGTACGATGTGTTTTGTGCAGTGCTGTATGTGGTGCAGGGTGGAATACAATGGCGAATGCTGCCCAGCGATTATCCCGAATGGCAGAGCGTGTACTATTATTTCCGGGTATGGGCCGAAAAAGATGCGACAGGCGTCAGTGTTCTTGACAGGGTTCTGCACAAATTGGTAAAGCAGATACGGAACGAGGACCTGCGGCAGGATAAGACCACTTTTGGAATTGTTGATGCGCAAAGTGTGCAGAATGCTGACACAGCGGAAGAAAAAGGGTATGACGCGGGAAAAAAGTATGTGGAATCAAACGCCATGTTGCCGTAGATACGATGGTGCTGCCCCATGCCATAGCCGTAACAACCGCTGATGTGACTGACCGGGATGGAGCCGTTCAGATGATCCTTTCTAACCGGGACAATCTTTCCTGTGTAAAGAAGTTTCTGGTAGATGGGGGATACTCCGGCGCACGCTTTGCCAATCAGGTCAAGGAGATTTGCGGCGCGCAGGTCGAAGTTGTAAAGCGCGGCGAATTACACAAGTTTGTTGTGCTGCCGCGTCGTTGGGTGGTAGAGCGTCTTTTCGGCTGGCTCGACAAATTCCGCAGGCTTTGGAAAAATTGTGAACGCAAACTTCTTACCGCTGCCTAGATCCTTACTTTTGCTCTCATTGCCATCCTTATTAGAAGTTTTCAAACAGGCTATTAGGATTTTTGAGGCGGTCAGCGGTGGGCCGCTGGGAGGTATGAAAAGACAGGGGGCCGGGTTTCGGCCTCCTGTCTTTTCGGTTTTAGGGTTCGGCTATAGGTGGGTGGGGTGCTTCCTTATCTGTACCCACCTTGTCTGCGGGCCTGTTTTTATGGAATTGCGACGGTCTCCCCTATTTCTGGAATGCTCACTGGAATGGTCTGGCAGCGGGCCAGCACCCCTTCCACCATACTCCACAGCCCCTCCGGGTCGTTGTTCCGGGCGGGCATGTGGAGGAGTATCAGGTGACAGGGGGCCATACCCTCCACAATGCGCCAGGCGGCGGGGGTGGCCGCGTAGGCGAAGGGGGCCAGGACCACATCCGGACTCAGCGGACTGCCCTTCCACTGGGTGGGGGCGGCGTCCCCCAGGAAGAGACAGCGCCGGGAGCCCTCCACCAGAAGGCTGACGTGCTCCAGCTCCCGGTAGGCCGCCCCAATGTGGCGGGAGGGAATGGGCATCACCGTGACACAGCCCGCTGCCGCCGCTTCCCCCACCGTCACCGGCCAGGGGGACAGAGCCCCGGCTACCCCGCCGGTACCCAGCACCGGAGTCCCACCCCAGGCGTAGAGGCATTCCTTCATTGCCGATGGGTCCAGGTGGTCCGGATGGGCGTGGGTAAAGGCGGCCAGACTGACAGGCCGTTGAATCAGCGTGTTCAGCACCGCCGGCGGGGTGGGCAGATAGGGTCCCTCCGCCCCGCACACCCCGTCCAGAAGGATCAGTCTTCCGTCCAGCTCCAGCAGGCCGCCGGCATTGGCCGTCCGGGTGAATTTACACACCCGCCTTGGCCTTTCTCAGCTGCTCGGCGTCGGTAAAGCTCTGGCCGGGCACATAGCCGGGCAGGGGCACAATCTTCTCATGGATGGCGTCGATAATCCAGGAGGGCTGGGGGAAGAAGTAGTGGTCAAACTCGTAGGGCGGAGTGATCCAGTTCTTGGCCCCCACCACCACAGGGGGAGCGTCCAGGTCGTCGAAGCACAGCTCAGTGATATTCCGGGCCACGTCGTCCAGGAAGGAGCCCCGGGCGCAGGCGTCGCTCACCAGCACCACCCGGCCGGTCTTCTTCACGCTCTCGATAATTTTGGTGTAGTCCAGGGGAACCAGAGAGTGGAGGTTGATGATCTCGGCCTCCATGCCATACTTCTCCTTCAGCTCTTTGGCCGCTTCCACGGCCCGGTAGAGCACTGCGCCGATGGTGAGGATGGTCACATCCTTGCCGGTCTGGATGACGTTTACGTCGCCGAAGGGGATCTCATACCGTCCGGCGGGGACGCCGCCCTCGTGGAACTGCTCGCCCATGTCGTAGATGCGCTGGCTCTCGAAGAAAATCACCGGGTCGGTGCCGTTGAGGGCGGTCTCCATCAGGCCCTTGGCCTCCCAGGGGGTGGCGGGGAAGCACACCTTCAGGCCGGGGATGTGGGCACACAGGGCGGTCCAGTCCTGGCTGTGCTGGGCGCCGTACTTGGAGCCCACCGACACCCGGACCACCACAGGCATCTTCAAAATGCCAGCGGACATGGACTGCCACTTGGACAGCTGGTTGAAGATTTCGTCGCCGGCGCAGCCGATAAAGTCGGCGTACATCAGCTCCACCACGGCCCGGCCGCCGCACATGCCGTAGCCCACGGCGGTGCCCACAATGGCGGCCTCAGAGATGGGGGAGTTGAACAGACGGCTGTGGGGGATGGCATCGGCCATGCCACGGTAGATGGCAAAGGCGCCACCCCAGTCCCGGACGTCCTCTCCGTAGGAGATCATGGTGGGGTCCTCGTAGAACTTGTCCAGCAGCACCTCGCTGATGCCGTCCCGCAGGTTGAACAGCTTCATCTTGCTCACCGGCTTGCCGTCCTTGGTAAAGGGAGCACGCTCCTTGCCCTGGATCTTCTGCCACAGGGGGCACTCCTCCTTGGGGGTAAGGGCGTCGGGTGTGCGCTGGGTGTCAAAAGAGGGCACCTTCAAGTTGGAGTACATCAGCCGCTCCACATAGGCGGGGTCGTTGTCAAAGTCGGCGTAGGGGGAAACTGCGGGATCGGCGGCGTGGCGGCAAATCATGGTCATGCGCTCCACCGTCTCGGCCATAATCTCCTCAAACCGGCTGTCGGGGGCCACACCGGCCTCCACCAGACTCTGGCGGTAGGTGACAATGGGGTCAACAGCCCGCCAGGCCTCGATCTCCTCCTTGGTGCGGTATGCATTCTGGTCGGAGGTGGAGTGGCCGGACAGACGGTAGGTGATGGTGTCCAGCAGGACGGGGCCCTTGCCGGCCCGGAGCAGCTCCAGCTTGCGCTCCATGGCGTCGATCACAGCCAGGGGGTTGTAGCCGTCCACCCGCTCGGCGTGGAGCTGGGTGGGGGACACGCCGGAGCCCATGCGGGCCAGCATGTCGTAGGCCATGGTCTCGCCCCGGGTCTGGCCGCCCATACCGTAGGAGTTGTTGAAGATATTGTACAGGATGGGCATGCCCTGGTCCCGACCCTTTTCCCAGAGGGTGTGGAACTGGTCCATGCAGGCAAAGTTCATAGCCTCCCACACGGGGCCCCGGCCCAGAGAGCCGTCGCCAATGTTGCACACCACAATGCCGGGCTTCTCGTTGCACTTTTTGAACAGAGCCGCGCCGGTGGCAATGGTGGCGGAGCCGCCCACAATGGCGTTGTTGGGGTAGACGCCGAAGGGCAGGAAAAAGGCGTGCATGGAGCCGCCCATGCCGTGGTGGAAGCCGTTCTCACGGGCAAAGACCTCAGCCAGAGCGCCGTAGACCACAAAGCGGATTGCCAGCTCCTTGGTGTCCTTCACGCTGCCCAGCTTCTCCACCGCCCGCAGGGTGCTGCCGCCCAGAAAGCTCTCCATCACGTCCATCAGTTCCTGGTCGGTGAGCTTCTCAATGCAGCTCAGGCTCTTGGCCAGGATCTCGCTGTGGCTGCGGTGGCTGCCGAAGTTGAAGTCGTTGCGGTCCAGCAGGTAGGACTGTCCCACAGCGGCGGCCTCCTGGCCCAGGGACAGATGGGCGGGGCCGGGGTAGGTGGTCTCAATGCCGTTGTACACCCCCTGGGTCTTGATCTGGTTGAGCATGGACTCAAACTCCCGCAGGATGGTAATGTCCCTCCAGATACGCACCAGGTCGTCGTCGCTGAACTTCTTGCGCTCGTCCTGAACGGTCTTGCTGTAAGCGTTGACGGGGATGTCCTCAAAGGTGATCTTCCCCGGGGCCCGGGTGGCGGCGGGGTCCACAAAAATGCTCTTGGGCATGGTGAAACTTCCTCCTTATATTTAAATCTTGAACATGGCTTCCCGGATGATCTCGCCCACGGTGGGGTGGGGGAATACAAGCTTTTTCAGCCGCTGGGGGGGCAGCTCGGTGTCCACCATCATGGCGGCGGTCATAATAATCTCAGAGGCGTAGCTGCCCACCATGTGGCAGCCGATAAGGCAGTTTTTCCTGGTGTCCACCACCAGCTTGATAAAGCCCTTTCCGTTTTCATTCTCGGCCACATAGCGGCCGGAGTAGAGCATAGGCAGCTCCACCTCCTTCACCTCCAGGCCCTTGGCCCTGGCGCTGTCGGCGGTCTCACCTACGCTGGCCACCTCGGGGTCGGTGTAGATGACGGAGGGAATCACGTTGTAGCGCATCTCGTCCTTCACGCCCAGCATGTGGTTGACGGCCACCTCGGCCTCCCGGTAGGCGGTGTGGGCCAGCATCAGCTTGCCGTTGCAGTCGCCCACGGCGTACACGCCGGCCACGTTGGTACACAGGTGCTTGTCGGTGACGATAGCGGCCCGGTCCATCTCCAGGCCCAGCTTCTCCAGCCCCAGCCCCTGAGTGAAGGGCCGGCGCCCAGCGGACAGCAGCACCAGGTCGCACTTGACCTCCTTCTTCTCCCCGGCCTCCTCGTAGAGGACGGAGTTCTTTGTCACCTCCAGCACCTTGCAGGAGAGCTTAAACTCCATCCCACGCCTGCCGTATTCGTCCATAAGTACCTTGCAGATGGCAGGGTCGGTGGGGCCGGCGATCTTGGGCATCATCTCAATGACGGTGACATGGACCCCCACGCTGGCAAAGTAGCAGGCCATCTCCAGACCAATGACGCCGCCGCCAATGACCACCAGCTCACGGGGCAGCTCCTTCCGGTCCAGCACCTCCCGGTTGGTCACCACAAAACCGCTGGCAATACCCTCCTTCAGTCCGGCGACGGGGGGGACCACCGTCTCAGAGCCAGAGGCAACGACCAGCCGCTTGGCGGTGTACATCTCCTCCCCCGCTTTGACGGCAAAGCCGCCCTCAACCCGGCCCTCAATGGCCGCAGCCTTGTCAATAACGGTGACTTTGCAGCTCTTCATGGTGCCCTTTACCCCGGACACCAGGGTTTTTACCACTTTATCCTTCCGCTCCACCACCTTGGCGTGGTCCAGAGTGACCTTTTCAGCGGTCACGCCGAAGGCGGCGCTCTCGGTAGCGTGGCGGTAGAGCTTGGCGGAGTTGAGCAGGGTCTTGGTGGGGACGCAGCCCTCGTTGAGGCAGGTGCCACCCAGGGAGCGGGCCTCAAACAGGGCAGTCTTCATGCCGCCCTGGGCGGCCCGCTCGGCACACAGATAGCCGCCGGGGCCGCCGCCAATGACAATAAGATCAAACAGTTCCATAGTTCAGCCTCCTTATTTCGCCAGCAGTACAGTGAACTGCTCCAGCTGCCTGCACAGCTCCTGCACAAAGCGGGAGGCAGGCGCGCCGTCAATGGCCCGGTGGTCGTAGGTGAGGGACAGGGCCATGGCGGGATAGAGCTTGATGGAGCCGTCGGCGGCCAGCCTGGGCCGCTGTACGGTGGTACACACCCCCAGAATACCAGTCTGGGGCGGGTTGATGACAGGGGTAAAGCTCTCCACGCCGAAGCCGCCCAGGTTGGACACGGTGAAGCTGGCCCCGGTGAGCTTGTCGGGACTGATGGCCCCGTCTCTGGCCTCGGCGGCCAGCACCTTCAGCTCCTTGGAAATCTGGAGGAGGCTCTTCTCGTCGGCGTGCATAATGGTGGGGACAATCAACCCCCGGGGGGTGTCCACAGCCACGCCCAGATTCACATGGTTAAACTTCCGGATGCTGGTGTCGTCCAGCATATGGGCGTTCAGGTCGGGATAGGCGGGCAGAACGCGGGAGACGGCGTACAAAATCAGATCGCCAATGGTGATCCCGGCACACTCGCCGCCCGACTCCTTGAGCATCTTCCGGTAGGCCAGGATGGCGGAGGCGTCGAAGGAGAAGTTGTGAGTCAGCTGGGCCATAGAGGTCAGGGAGTTGTGCATAGACTTGCTGATGGCCCGGCGGATGCCGCTGAACTTCACATCCTCATACTCAGGACCGGCATCCACGGCGGCGGGGGCGGATGCCGCAGGGGCGGCGGACTGTGCGGCGGCGGGGACGCCCTCAGCCATCAGTCTGCGCACATCCCGCTCAATGACACGGCCGTTGGGGCCGGTGGGGGTGGCCAGGGAGCCGTCCACTCCGGCCCGCTCGGCCAAGTTCCGGGCCCGGGGGGAAATTTTTCCTGCGCCCCCTGGGGCGGCAGAGACCTCAACCGCCTGAACAGCCGCAGCAGCGGCGGCGGGAGCCTCCTCCGCCGCCGGGGCGGGTTCGGAGGCGGGAGCAGCTCCGTCGGGGCGCAGGGAGGACACATCCTCCCCTTTGGCGCCAATGGCGCACACATTCACCAGGCAGGGGACCTCCTCGCCGTCACCGAAGAAGATCTCCAGCAGTTCACCGGCGGCGGTGGACTCGCACTCAAAGGCGGCCTTGTCCGTCTCGTAGGTGAACAGAATGTCCCCCTCGGCAACCTGGTCGCCCACCTTCTTCTCCCACTTTCCAATGATACAGGACTCCACTGTGATACCCGCCTTGGGCATCAGGACTGCGTTTGCCATGACCATTCCTCCTAATTTTTCATTTTATATGGAAATGTTAAGATTGCGCCTGTTCACTGCGGCAATAGAGCTTGACATTGCTGTCCTTCAGCCGCTTTTTCCACTCCTCCGAGGGCTCCCGGTCGGTGATAATCCGGTCAATCTCCTCCAGCCGGCCCATGGACACAAAGCCGGCGCGGTCAAACTTCCGGTGGTCAGCCAGCAGAACGGCGTGGTCGGAGGCCGCCATCATGGCCCGCTTCACCTGGACCACATCATCTGAGGAGTCGGCAATGCCCAGTTGGGTGTTCACCCCCCGGGCGGACAGGATAGCGTACCGCACATGGTAGCTCTGGATGGTACTCAGGGCCTTGGGCCCCACCAGCGCCATGATGTCCGGCTTGAGCTGTCCCCCGGTGGAGATGATGTGCCAGGAGTCCTGGCCGCTCACCTCCTGCAAAATGTTCAGGGAATTGGTAATCAGGGTCACCTCTTTCAGGTGCCGCACCGCCCGGATAGCGAACAGAGCGGTGGAGCTCTCGTCCACCATCAACGAATCGCCGTTCTGGACCATCCCGGCCAGCAGCCGGGCAATGGCCACCTTGCCCTCTACATTGGTGTTCTTCCGGGTGGCATAGGGGGGCGGGGCCTGATCGTTGTGCTTGAGAACGGCACCCCCATAGGTGCGCACGGCGATTCCCTCCTGCTCCAGCCACTCCAGATCCCGGCGAATGGTCTCCTCCGACACGCCAAACTCGGCGCTCAGCTCGCCCACTACCACCCGGGAGGTGGCCCGAACCCGGTCTACAATCACCTGTCGGCGCTCCGCCAGCAGCATCAGCCTCGCCTCCTTCCCTGTCTCCCGGTTTTTTACTGTTCAATCATACCACAAACCCACAAATTCGTCAACAGAAATCCCACATGATCTCAAATATTCTTTGTGATTTTGTGGTTTTTTGTGTAGAAAGCTATTGACAAGTGCCACATAAATCCACTATACTGGTCAAAAAGACGGGGCAGACACACAGCCCGCCCAAAAAAGTGAGGTTTTTTCTATGAGCTGGTCCTTTATTGACGTCCAAAGCACCGATCCCGCCTTCAATCTGGCCCTGGAGCAGTACGCCTTCGACTCCCTGCCCCGGGACCGGAACTGGTTTATGCTCTGGCGCAACCACAACACTATCGTCGTAGGCCGCCACCAGAACACACTGGCGGAGATCAACGAGGCGGCGGTCAGAGAGAAGGGGGTCACCGTGGTCCGCCGCCTGTCTGGCGGGGGAGCGGTGTACCACGATTTGGGCAACCTGAATTTTACCTTTATTCAGGATGCCGCCCAGGGCGGCCAGCTGGACATGGGCCTGTTCTGCCGTCCGGTGGCCCAGGCCCTCCAGGCCATGGGGGTAGATGCTCAGGTCAACGGCCGCAACGACATTACCATCGACGGCCAAAAATTTTCCGGCAACTCCCAATATCTCCGGGAGGGCCGGGTAATGCACCACGGCACCATTATGTATGACTCCAACCTGGACACGGTGGCCCAGGTCCTGCGGGCCGACCCGGAGAAGATACAGGCCAAGGGGGTGCGCTCCGTCCGTTCCCGGGTGACCACGGTTCGAGCCCATATGCCCCGCCCCGTCCCCCTGGAGGAGTTTAAGGCTCTGCTTTTGAAAGAAATTTCCAGAGAGCGGCCCATGGATCCCTACCGGCTCACTGAGGCGGATATCTCCGCTGTGGAGGCCATCAAAAAAGCCCGCTACGACCGCTGGGAGTGGAACTACGGCGTCTCCCCTCCCTGCGATTTGCTGCGCAAGCGGCGCGTGGAGGGCTGCGGCACTGTGGAGGCCCACCTCCACCTGGAGGCGGGGCAAATCGCCGCCATCTCCTTCTATGGTGACTTCTTCTCCGCAGTGGAGCCCGAGGAACTGGCCCGGCATCTTCAGGGCTGTCCCCTGCGGGAGAAGGACCTGCGGGAACGGCTGACTGGCACAGACATCTCACAGTATCTGGCCGGACTGACCGCGGAGGGACTGATTGGTATTTTGCTGGAGCAGTAAAGGAAGACCTGGAGCAAACCGCTCCAGGTCTTCTTTCACATGAGGGAATATTCGCCAGGGGTCAGCGGCGCTCCTCCACGGGATCTCGGTCGCGGAACAACAGGGAGACGCACCATACGGCGGACAGACCCACCAGGGTATAGATCACCCGGCTGATCATGCTGCCGGACCCGCCGCAGGCAAAGGCCACCAGGTCAAACTGGAACAGGCCCACGCTGCCCCAGTTCAGGCCGCCGATAATCAGCAGTGTCAGGGCGATTTTGTCCATCATCACGTCAAACCACCTCCTTGTTTCGGGTTCCAGGGGGTAGTTTATCCGATTTTTACCCTTTTATGTAATTGGAAAAATTTATTTCAGCGACTTGGGCCCAAATCCGCAGGGCAGCAGGCTGGACAGGGGAACCTCACGAAATGTTCCGTCCCCTCTCGCGGCCAGCACCCGCAGATTGGGGGCAAATTCGTAGAGCATCTGGCGGCACGCGCCGCAGGGCCAGCAGAAGTCCTCCCCCTGGCCCGCAATGGCGATTGCCGTCCAGCCTTCGCGGCAGCCCTCGCTTACCGCCTTTACAATGGCGGTGCGCTCGGCGCAGATGGTGGAGCCGTAGGCGGCGTTTTCCACGTTGCAGCCGGTGAATACCCGGCCCTCCTCGCTCAGCAGCGCCGCTCCAACGGGAAAATGAGAGTAGGGCACATAGGAAAATTGATGCATCTCAAAGGCTTTTTTTACCAGCTCCTGGTCAGTCATCGCTCTTACCTCCTTTTATCTGATCCTCCACAAAAAGCTTGCGTATTATGTCCGTTTCTATTATAATACCTTTGACATATTCACGCAAGGACGGGATTGCATATGGACATAAAATTTGCGATTTTTGATATGGACGGTACTCTGGTGGACTCCATGGGCTACTGGAACCGGCTGGCCGACGAGTATCTGGCCCGCCACGGTATTCCCCCGCTGTCCCCGGAGTTGAAGGAGGAATCCATCGCCCTGACCATGCAGGGCACCGGTGAGCTGTTCATCCGGGAATTCGGACTGCCCGGCACTGCTGACGACATCGCCCGGGAGGTCAACGCTCTGATGGAGGAGCATTACCGCACTGACGTCTCTCTGAAACCAGGGGCGGCCGCCCTTCTGGAGCGGATGAGGGCGGCGGGATTTAAAATGTGTGTGGCCTCCTCCACCGCTCCAGCGCTGCTGGACATCTGCCTGCGCCGGCTGGGTGTGCGGGACTATTTTCAGTTCCTGCTGTCCTGCGAGGAGGTGGGGGTGGGCAAAAACCACCCCGACGTATATCTGGAGGCCGACCGGCGGCTGGGCGGCACGCCGGAGAACACCGTCATTTTTGAGGACATCCTGGTGGCCGCCCAGACCGCCAAGAAGGCCGGTTTTTCCCTGGGCGTCATCTACGACGTCAACTCCCACACCGAACAGCCCCAGCTCAAAACCCTGGCCGACTGCTATGTCACCCGCTGGGACGACCCGGCCCTGCCGAAGTGGCTGGGAGTGTGACGTTAAGGCCCCCTTCGCAAAGGGGGCTGTCAGCGAAGCTGACTGGGGGGTTCTCCTAACGACACGCATCTGTCCCTTTAGAGGAAAACCCTCCGTCACGGCTTCGTCGTGCCACCTCCCTTTGCGAAGGGAGGTTTTTTACGCTAACTCAAAAGCCTTCCCTTTTACAATGAAGGGAAGGCTTTTTATGTCTCCGTCAGCCTTGCCCGCAGTCCAGAATAGCGGCGGGTCTGGCGGTTGTTGTTTACCATCCTTGCGGCGGCGGCTGGGTCGCCCACCAGAATGAACAGTTCCCGGGCCCGGGTGACGGCGGTGTACAGCACCCCCCGGGTCATCAGAAAGGGGGCGCCCTCCAGGGCAGCCAGAATTACCGCCCGGTATTCGCTGCCCTGGGCCTTATGTACCGTCACAGCAAAGGCGGGCTCCAGCTCTCCCAGCATGTCGGGGGCGTACTCCACCACCTTGCCGTCAAAATCCACGGTGATGACCTCCTTCTCAATGGAGCGGATGACGCCGATATCCCCGTTGAACATGCCCATCCCGGCGTCGGCGCCCCCCTCCTCACGCCAAAGGATGTCGTAGTTGTTACGCACCTGCATCACCCGGTCCCCCGCCCGGAAGACCCAGTCGCCAAAGCGGCGTTCCCCCTTGCTCTCCAGGGGAGGA
This sequence comes from Flintibacter muris, assembly GCF_943192995.1. Lineage (GTDB taxonomy): Bacteria > Bacillota > Clostridia > Oscillospirales > Oscillospiraceae > Lawsonibacter > Lawsonibacter muris. The sequence continues at coordinate 25,920 of NZ_CALPCP010000010.1, read as the reverse complement.
TTCAGGGCCGCCTGGAGGACCTGGTTCAGGGCTTTGGTGCCCGTCCCCCGGCGGCGGGTGGGGGACAGGACCTGGATCTGGTCAGAGGGAATGCCCAGCCGCTCAGGAAGACGGCGGCGGCACAGGTCCACAATGGTGTCCAGCACCGCCTCCGGGTCCCGCCGGGCCAGACAGAAGAAGTCCCCCTCGTTGCGCCGCAGGTCGGGTACCTGGCCTTGGTTAATCAGGTGGGCATTGCGGATGATGGCGCTCTGCGCCGCCTGGCGGAAGATTTCCGTCAGCCGGACGGTGGGGACCACTCCGCTGCGGATCAGGTCGGCGAAGAGGGCCCCCGGCCCCACTGAGGGCAGCTGGTCCGGGTCACCCACCAACACTAGGCGGCAATCCCCCTCCAGGGCGTCCAGCAGAGCGGCCATCAGGGGCACGTCCACCATAGAGGTCTCATCCACAATGACAGCCTCCGCCTTTAAGGGGGCGTAGGAATTTTTGGTGAACACCAGCTTACCCGAGTGGGGGTCGAAGCCGGTCTCCAGCAGGCGGTGGATGGTGGAGGCGTCGGTATTGCACAGCTCCCCCAGCCGCTTGGCAGCCCTGCCGGTGGGGGCGGCCAGGGCGGTGTCCAGCCCCATCATCTCGAACAGGGCCAGCACCCCCCTCAGACAGGTGGTCTTTCCCGTGCCCGGTCCGCCGGTAAGCAGCATCACCTGCCGTCCTGCCGCCAGCTCCACCGCATGGCGCTGCTGGGGGGCATAGGAGATGTGCTGTTCCCGCTCAATGCGGCCAATCAGCTTGTCCAGCCCCTCCGGAGGCAGCAGCTCTGCCTGGCTCATCTCTGTAATCCGCCGGGCGATAAAGGTTTCGGCGTCGTACAGGGCGGGGAGATACACCGCCTCCTGTCCCGCCACCTGCTCACACTCCGCCTCTCCCCGGCGGATCAGGGCGGTCAGGCTGTCCTCCAGCATGGGACCGGGGGCCTCCAGCAGTATGCCGGTGGCCTCCACCAGCTTGCGTCGGGGAAGAAAGGTATGTCCGTTGTTCAAATTGTGGGCCAGCTCAAAGAGCAGCCCTGCCTCCAGCCGCAGGGGGTCCTCCGGACCCACCCCCAAAGAGAGGGCCAGCCTGTCCGCCTGAGAGAACTCCACTTCAAACTCCTCCCCTGCCAGCAGGTAGGGGTTGGCCTTAATTACCTCCAGGGCTACGTCGCCGTAGGCCCGGCGGAGGAGGGCAGCCAGCTCCAGGGGCAGCTGGTGCTCTCCCAAAAATTCCATCAGCCGCCGGGTACCCATCTGCTGGTGAAAGACATCACCGATCTGCCGGGCCCGCTTTTTGGTAATCCCCTTGATTTTGGTCAGCTGTTCCGGGTCCTCCTCAATAACAGTGAGGGCATCCTCCCCAAACTCCTCAATGATAAGCCGGGCGGTGGTCTTGCCCACCCCCTTCACCGCTCCAGAGGACAGATAGTGGAAAATCTCCTTCAGTCCCTGGGGCAGGCGGCGCTCCACAACCTCGGCCTTGAGCTGAGGACCGTAGGTGGGGTGCCGGGTCCAGCGGCCCCGGATGGACAGATACTCCCCCGGCGCCACCCCGGCCATGGGCCCCACCACCGTGACCTCCTCCCCCCGGATATCCAGCCTGAGGATAGTATAACCGTTTTCCTCATTTTGAAAAATAACAGCGGAGACGGTCCCCTCCAGCAGTTCCAGATCTTGCTCCGACATAAGGTACCGTCTCCTTTCGTTAAGCCTCCCTTCGCAAAGGGAGTGGCACCGCCGCAGGCGGTGACGGAGGGTTTTCCCCATAAAGAAACCCCTCAGCCAGCTTCGCTGACAGCCTCCTTTCCGAAGGGGGCCTTTAAGTCCATAAAATATAATCTCCCAAATCCGACGCCGGCCACAGGATGACCTCGGGCCACCGGGCAGTCAGCCGCAGGGCCAGCTCCCAGCCGGCGGGGGTGAGGCCCGCGTCGGCGATGATAATGGGGCAGCGCAGCAGCCCCAGGCCCCGCAGCCACAGGAAGGACCGAACCTGCTGCTCCAGGTCCTCCCCCTCCCCGCGTCCGGTGAGGATTACCTTGGCCTCCCGCCCGGGCAGCGGGCGCAGCAGAAGCCCAAACAGCCAGCAGCCCACAAGGGCCAGGCCCAAAATGCACATCAAAGCCAGCGCGGCGTCCCAGAATGTACCCACTACAGCAACACCTCCGGGTCATCCTATGCCGCAGAGCCGAAGGTGGTTAAAGCCTCCCTCCTTGAGGGAGGTGGCCTTAAACCGTCCCCGAAAACAGGTTGACCCCCACGTGGGTCAGCCCCAGCATGATGCACCCGGCGGTGAGCACCCCCAGCACCACGGCGGGCATGGCCTTTTTCAGCCGCATGCCCAAAAATGCCGCCGCCAGCGAGCCCGTCCAAGCCCCCGTTCCCGGAAGAGGGATGGCCACAAAGAGCCACAGGCCGATATATTGGTACTTCTGCACCTTTTTTCCCTTTAAATGGGCTTTTTTCTCCAACCGGTCCACAAATCCGTTCAGCTTGGGAAAATATTTCCTCATCAGCTGGAAGATGCGGCGGATATACACAATGATAAAGGGGGTTGGAATCAGATTGCCCGCCACCGCCGCCGGAAAGGCCAGATAATAAGGCAGCCCCAGGGCCACTCCAAAGGGAATGCCGCCCCGCAGCTCAATTATCGGGAGCATGGATACCAGCATGGTGAACAGGCATTTGCCCCCGGCGGTGCCGGTTAAAAAATCAAAGAGCTCCATGCCGTCACTCCCGTCCCAGCAGATAGTCGGCGGTCACGCCGAAGTAGTCGGCCAGGAAAATCACCGTTGTGGCGGGGACGTTGATCTGCCCGTACTCAATTTTTTGGTAGTGGCGGTCCGTACATCCCAACAGCTCCGCCATTCCCAACTGTGTCATTTTTTTGCTTTTCCTGAGCGGCTTTAACCGCTCCGCAAAGCTGGGCAAAATAATTTCCATTATTTTCTCTCTTTCCCATTGACATTATTTAAATTCGTGGTATAATAACGACATACAAATTCGTGTTCAGGTGGTGCTATCATGGAAGAAACCCTGAAAGAGCTCTATATCCGGGAAACCAGCCGGAATGGCCTGGACTTCGACAGCGACCCGGAGTACCAAGCCTATTATACACAGGCGGAGGCCCTTTGGGAAGGGGGAGATATGCCCGCCGCCCTGTTTCACCTGCTGGAAACCGGCAGCTTCCTCTCCTTTGCCCACGGCTTCCGCCTGGGCGCGCAGCTGGCCGGTTGGGTGCAGACCTTCCCCTAAAGGGGAAGGCTTTTTTCCGCGGGCGGGACGGGGCTTTATTCCAGCATTTTTTTCAGGTACCGCCCCGTATAGGAGCCGGGGCATGCGGCAACCTCCTCCGGGGTACCGGTACAAACGATGCTTCCGCCGCCGTCGCCCCCCTCGGGCCCCAGGTCGATAATGTGGTCGGCGGTTTTAATCACGTCCAGGTTGTGCTCAATGACCACCACGGTGTTGCCCCCCTCCACCAGCCGCTGGAGCACCTCAATAAGCTTGTGGACGTCGGCGGAGTGGAGACCGGTGGTGGGCTCGTCCAGGATATAGATGGTCTTTCCGGTGGACCGCTTGGACAGCTCGGTGGCCAGCTTGACCCGCTGGGCCTCGCCGCCGGACAGCTCGGTGGAGGGCTGGCCCAGCTTCACATAGCCCAGGCCCACCTCCTCCAGGGTCTTGAGGCGGTTGTAAATCTTGGGCAGGTTCTCAAAGAAGGGCAGGGCCTCGTCCACCGTCATCTCCAGCACCTCGTAAATGTTCTTGCCCTTGTAGCGCACCTCCAGGGTCTCCCGGTTATACCGCTTACCCTTGCACACCTCGCAGGGGACGTAGATATCGGGGAGGAAGTGCATCTCGATTTTGAGAAGGCCATCGCCGGTGCAGGCCTCACACCGGCCGCCCCGGGTGTTGAAGGAGAACCGGCCCGGACCGTAGCCCCGGCTTTTGGCGTCGGGGGTGGAGGCGAACAGCTCCCGGATATCACTGAACAGATTGGTGTAGGTGGCCGGGTTGGACCGGGGGGTCCGGCCAATGGGGGACTGGTCAATGTTGATGACCTTGTCCAAAAACTCCTCCCCCTCAATGCGCTCGTGTCTGCCCGCCCGGGTTTTGGTTCGGTTCAGATCGGCCCCCAGCTTCTTGTACAGGATTTCGTTCACCAAGGAGGACTTCCCCGACCCGGATACCCCGGTGACACAGGTGAAGGTACCCAGGGGAATGTCCACATCCACGTGGCGCAGGTTGTGCTCCGCCGCGCCGAAGACCTTTAAATAGTGTCCGCTCCCCTTCCGCCGCTGGGAGGGAACGGGAATTTTTTTCCGCCCTGTGAGGTAGTCGCCGGTGACGGAGGCGGGGTTGCTCATAATCTCCTCCGGGGTGCCGCTGGCCACGATTGTGCCGCCGTTCACCCCTGCGCCGGGACCCACATCAATGATATAGTCGGCCTCCCGCATGGTATCCTCGTCGTGCTCCACCACCAGCAACGTGTTGCCCAGGTCCCGCAGCTCCTTCAGGGTCTGGAGCAGCTTGTCGTTGTCCCGCTGGTGCAGGCCAATGGAGGGCTCGTCCAGAATGTAGAGCACCCCCATGAGGGAGGAACCAATCTGGGTGGCCAGACGGATGCGCTGGCTCTCACCGCCGGAGAGGGTGCCCGCCTCCCGGGACAATGTTAAATATTGCAGGCCCACCGACTGGAGAAAGCCCAGGCGGTTTTTGATTTCCTTTACAATCTGGGCGGCAATCATGGTCTGGGTTTCGTTGAGGACCAGTTTTTCCACAAAGTCCAGGGCCTCGGTAACGCTTTTGCGGCAGTAGCTGTCGATATCCAGCCCGCCCACCGTAACGGCCAGTGACTCCCGTTTCAGCCGACGGCCCTGGCAGGTGGGGCAGGGGCACTGGGACATGCATTCCTCCAGCTCCCGCTTCATGGCGTCCGACTGGGTCTCCCGGTAGCGGCGCTCCAGGTTGTTGACGATCCCCTCAAAGGGCTGGTACAGGGTACCCTTGCCCCGGGGCTGGTCGTAGTGGAGGGTGAGCTTCTCCCCGTTGGTGCCGTAGAGGATGATATCCATCACCTCCTTGGGCAAGTCCTTGACAGGGGTATTCAGCTTGAACTTGTACTTCTTGGCCAGAGCGTCGAAGTACATCCGGGAGATGCCGTCCGATTTGATGTTGTTCCACCCGGAGGCGGTGATGGCCCCCTCCACAATGGACAGGTCCTTGTTGGGGATAATCAGTTCCGGATCCAGCTTCATCTGGGAGCCCAGGCCGGTGCAGGCGGGACAGGCCCCAAAGGGATTGTTAAAGGAGAACATCCGAGGGGACAGCTCCTCAATGGACACGCCGCAGTCCTCGCAGGCGTAGTTCTGGGAGAACAGGATATCCCGGTCCTCCCCCACAATGTTGACAATCACCAGGCCGCCCCCCAGGTTGGAGGCCACCTCCACACTGTCGGTAAGCCGCCGGGTGATGTCGTCCCGGATGACCAGCCGGTCCACCACAATTTCAATGTGGTGTTTTTTGTTTTTGTCCAGCTTGATCTCCTCGGACAGGTCGTAGAGAGAGCCGTCCGCCCGCACCCGGACATAGCCCGACTTCCGGGCGTCCTCAAAAATTTTGACGTGCTCCCCCTTCTTCCCCCGGATCACCGGGGCCATCACCTGGATGCGGGTGGCCTCGGGGAGGGCGAGCACCTGGTCAATGATCTGGTCAATGGTCTGCTGGCGTATCTCCTTGCCGCAGACGGGACAGTGGGGGGTGCCCACCCGGGCCCACAGCAGACGCAGGTAGTCGTAAATCTCCGTCACCGTGCCCACGGTGGACCGTGGGTTCTTGCTGGTGGTCTTCTGGTCAATGGAGATGGCCGGGGACAGGCCGTCAATGTAGTCCACGTCGGGCTTTTCCATCTGGCCCAGGAACATCCGGGCGTAGGAGCTAAGAGACTCCACATACCGCCGCTGTCCCTCGGCATAGATGGTGTCAAAGGCCAGGGAGGACTTTCCCGACCCGGACAGCCCGGTGAGCACCACCAGCTTGTCCCGGGGGATTTTTACGTCGATATTCTTCAGGTTGTTCACCCGCGCACCCTTGACGGTGATGTGTGTGTGCATAGTTTTGTTACTCCTTTGCAAAATCGAAAAAAGAATTACGGGAAGAGCAGAACAAAAGAGAAGAAGAGGATCGGCACAGCCTCACACCACGGGCCCAGCGTCAGCACCAGACAGACCAGCCGCCGTCCCAGCCGCCGCCAGCCCCGGGCACCGTGAATGTACTCCCACTCCCAGCCTGGCCCGCCGGTCCGCTTCATGTGCCGCCGCGCCAGCACCAGTGCCGTCAGCACCAGCACATTCCACGCCAGCAGGGCCTGGGCCGCCCGATTGACAAACACCGGGTCGTTAAGCAGAGCCAGTACCGGGGCGAGTATGCCCGCAAAGGGGCTGAGCAGCGCCTGCACCGCCGCATACAGCAGCATAGCCGGGAGCAGCAGGACAGTGAAAACAAGAAATCCCATTGAAACGCACCTCTTTGCCAAAAATCAGGCTTTTTTCTTCCGCTTTTTCGGCAGGGGCGTGACCTCCTCGGCCAGCCGGGCGGCCTTACGAAGGGTGTCCCGGTTGTCGGGGTCCAGGAGGTAGTGGTCCTTGGCCCCATCATAGGGCGGCTCGGTGGGACGGCCCTGCAAAAGCTCCTCCAGACAGGGCAGCATCTTCACCAGGACACGGTCGTCACAGATGATGAGCACCGGCTTGTCGTTGAGATAGACCATATACTCCCCGAACATCTTCCGGGAGCGCACCGCCCCCAGACCCTCCAGCTGCTCGCAGATGTAGGCCACAAAATCAGGACTGCTCGCCATGAAAATCCCCCCTCTCCTCACTGCGGCCCACCAGATAATCAAGGCTTACCTGGAAATAATCCGCTAATTTAATCAACGTCAAAGCGGGAACATTGATTTTTCCCGATTCAATATCTTGATAATGACGGCTGGTTTTCCCTAACAGCCCGGCTATGTTCTGTTGGGTCACACCTTTTTCCTTCCGCAATAGTTTTAATCGTTGACTTAAAAGGGACATTTTTATTTCCATAACTCGATTTCTCCTATTTACGGAATTTTATCTCATGTTATAATATCTCACGAAATTATAACACGCCTGCAGGAGCGGCCTGTGGCCGCCCGCCAATGCGAGGCACCGCAGGGTTCCGCCGCGTCCGCCTGCCCATGACGTGTGCGGGCGCGGGCGGCCACAGCCGCCCTTACATATTAACCGTCCACCGTTAAATCCGCGGTGGACGCCCCCACCAGCTCAATCAAAGCGGCGGGGGAGAGCTCCACCTGAAAGCCAATCTTCCCGGCGGACACCATAATGGTGTCGATAATCTCCGCCGTTTCGTCAAAGACGGTGGGGTACTGCTTCTTCATCCCCACTGGGGAGCAGCCGCCGTGGACGTAACCCGTCAGGGGCAGCAGCTCCCTCTGGGGGAGCATGGCCACCGACTTCTCCCCCACCGCCCTGGCCGCCTTTTTCAGGTCCAGGCTGTCCTCCACCGGGATGCCAAACACATACAGTCCCCCGGACGCCCCCCGGGCCACCAGCGTTTTGAACACGCACGCCGGGTCCTGCCCCAGCTGCTTCGCCACGCTCACCCCGTCCAGCCCCGCCTCCGGGTCGTAGACATGAGGGGTGCAGGGGATGTTTTTTTGCTCCAAAACCCGCATGACATTGGTTTTTTCTTCTTTTTGCTTTGCCATCTGCTCATTTCCGTCCTTGTAATAACAGTCCTCCCGCCATTTGGCCGGGTTGGTGTCAGTGTATTCCCATATTCTCCGGTAATTGGCATCATTGCGGATGATATGGTCGTGGTATGATGTCTGCCATATGTTGAAACCAGCTTCCTGATTGGAAAATCGTTTCATTGAGTCAATTATGCGGGGAATCAATTGTGTAGGCCCCGCAGAAGAGCACCAGCAGAATCTCCCAGAGGATAAACACCAGCAGGCCGTACCGCAGCAGAATCAGCAGCCACCATTTCCAGCCCGAATGCCGGTCAATATAGGAGCGGTCCATGGTCCCGCTTTTCTTCCACACGCGGCGGATCAGAAGCAGCACCGCAAGAACAATCAGATTCCACACCAGCAAAATGGGCGCGATCAGAGGCATAGCCACCTGAAAAAAGTACAGCACCGCAATGGGCAGAATCATAGGCCACAGCACAACAACAATCAATCCGCCCACGGCGGCACCTCCTTATTTCCCCCGCAGCTCCACAATCTGATCCCGGAGGGCGGCGGCCAGCTCGAATTCCAGCAGCTTGGCGGCCTCCCGCATCTCCTTTTCCAGCTTGGCGATCCGCTCCAGCTTCTGCTGCTTGGTCAGACCCTGGACCTCACCCCGGCGCTCGGCGGTGTCCTCGTCAGCGGAGATGCTCATCAGGTCCCGCACAGACTTAATCACCGTTTTGGGCACAATACCGTGGGCTTTGTTGAAGGCGTCCTGCTTTTCCCGGCGGCGCTCCGTCTCGTCAATGGCCCGGCGCATGGAGGGGGTGACGGTGTCAGCGTACATAACCACCATACCCTCCGCGTTCCGGGCGGCCCGGCCAATGGTCTGGACTAGTGAGGTCTCACTGCGCAGAAAGCCCTCCTTGTCGGCGTCCAGGATGGCCACCAAAGACACCTCGGGCAGATCCAGCCCCTCCCGCAGCAGGTTGATGCCGATCAGCACAGAGAACAGCCCCAGGCGCAGGTCCCGGATGATCTCCATCCGCTCCATGGCATCAATATCGTGGTGCATGTAGCGCACCTTGATCCCCGCACCCTGGAGGTAGGTGGTCAGGTCCTCCGCCATCCGCTTGGTGAGGGTGGTCACCAGCACCCGCTCGTTCCGGGCGGTGCGGGTGTTGATCTCGCCGATCAGGTCGTCAATCTGGCCCTCCACCGGGCGGACCTCAATCAGGGGGTCCAGCAGTCCGGTGGGCCGGATGACCTGCTCTACAATCTGCCCCGACCGGGTGCGCTCATACTCCCCCGGAGTGGCGGAGACATAGACAATCTGGTTGACCCGCCGCTCAAACTCCTCAAATTTCAGCGGCCGGTTGTCAAAGGCGCTGGGCAGGCGGAAGCCGTAGTCTACCAGGGTGGTCTTCCGGGCCCGGTCACCGTTGTACATGGCCCTCACCTGGGGCAGGGTGACGTGGCTCTCATCAATAAACAGGACAAAATCCTTGGGAAAGTAATCCAGCAGAGTGTTGGGGGGCGACCCCACCGGACGGCCCCCGATCACCCGGGAGTAGTTCTCAATGCCGGAGCAGTAGCCCAGCTCCTGAATCATCTCAATGTCATACAGGGTGCGCTGCTTGATGCGCTGGGCCTCGATAAGCTTGTTTTCACTCTCGAAAAGGGCCACCCGCTCCTCCATTTCCTTATAAATCTCCTGGACTGCCGCATCCAGCTTCTCCTTGGGGGTGACATAGTGGTTGGCTGGCCAGATGGGTATGTTGTTCAGCCGGCGGATGGGGGAGCCGGTGACCACGTTAATTTCGCTGATGCGGTCGATCTCGTCCCCAAAGAATTCCACCCGGATGGCAGTGTCCTTCCAGTAGGCGGGCCACACCTCCACCGTGTCCCCCCGAACCCGGAACATGTTGCGCTCAAAGGCGATATCGTTGCGCTCATAGCGGATGGAGACCAGCTTTTTCAGCAGCTCGTCCCGCTCCAGCTGGGCCCCCACCCGCAGGGAGATCATCATCTTGCCGTAGTCATCCGGCTCGCCCAGGCCGTAGATGCAGGACACGGAGGACACCACAATCACATCCCGCCGCTCCAGCAGGGAGGCGGTGGCGGACAGCCGCAGCCGGTCGATTTCCTCGTTGACAGAGGAATCTTTTTCAATAAATGTGTCGGTGTGGGGGATATAGGCCTCAGGCTGATAGTAGTCGTAGTAGCTGACAAAGTACTCCACCGCGTTGTTGGGAAAGAACTCCTTAAACTCGGCGCACAGCTGGGCGGCCAAAGTCTTGTTGTGGGCCAGCACCAGGGTGGGCCGCTGGACCTTCTCAATGATCTTGGCCATGGTAAAGGTCTTGCCTGAGCCGGTAACGCCCAGCAGGGTCTGCTCATCCAGCCCCATCTCGATGCCGTTTGACAGGGCCTCAATCGCCTCGGGCTGGTCGCCGCTGGGCGTATATTCAGATACCACTTCAAAATTTGGCATACGTCTCACCTCTGCAGGGACGGATGTCATCCGTCTGTGTAACACGCCCTATTATAGCAGAACTAACGTTCCATATCAAGAGAAAATCGAACAAATTTTTCACCACTGTCCGGGGTGGACCAGCTGAAAGCCGCGCTTCTGCCCGGCAGCTTCGCTCTCCCGCAGGGACACCAGGTCCCCGTCGGAAAAAACCAGGTGGTCCACCAGCTGGACCCCCAGGGGCTCCAGGGCGGCCCGGACCACGCTGGTGGTATTCATGTCCTCCGGTGAGGGCAGGGCAATTCCGCTGACGTGGTTGTGGGCCAGGTAGCAGAAGGAGGACCGCAGGGCCATGCATTCCTCCGCCACCCGGCGGATGGTCACGTCAGAACTGCTGTTGTTGCCCTCTGATATTCTCCTGACGCCCTGTAACCTCTCTTTGGCGTCCAGGCACAGGATATAGACCATCTCATTGCGCGCGCCGTAAAAATAGGGGGCCAGGACGTGTCCGGCCTCCGCCGCGGTATGGATGATAACACCTGGCCCGGTGCGGCCCTCCAAGTAGCGGCCCAGCACCGCCGGGAACAGCTTGAGCAGGACAACGGAGTGCTCCCCCATCCCCTTTACCTTCATCAGCTCCTCAGGCAGGACATCCAGCACGCCGTCCAGCGTACCAAAGCGGTCAATAAGCTCATGGGCCAGAGGGTTTACGTCCCCCTGGGGGATGGCGTAAAACAGCAGCAGCTCCAGCACCCGATGGTCGGGCCAGCCCTCAATGCCCCGGGTGAGGAATTCCTCCTTCACCCGCCCCCGGTGCCCGGTGTGGATGGCTTTCTTTTTCTCCGCCATAGCTGTTCACCCTTTATTTCTTCGTTTCGACTCTCTCAGCCCGCTATATCGTCCAGATAGTCCTGATAAGCCTGATCCAGCAGGGGCTCAAACTGGAGATAATCCTCCCAGCTGCCTGCAAATTCCAAGGGCAGATCGCACAGGACGTTGATTACCCACTCCACGTAGTCCTCCCAGTACCGACCGCCGTCGTAGTACCACACCACAAAGGGGAGGATCTCCGGACTTAGATCCTCGTCCCAGAATTTTCCGTCGCAGTACCGCAGGAAAAAGTCCACCCCCAGCAGCCTGCCGGCTTTCACCGCCTCCAAAATTTCGGGAATCTCCCAGTGCATCTCCCCTGCGAACCCTCTCCGAACAATCCAGGTGAGGAAAAAGCCTATGTGGTTGCCCGCCCGGCGGGTGATCTCATACTCATCGTCCTCTGTGAGGGAGCTCTCCCCCTTGGCCGCGGTCTGGCAGTAAGCCTCCCGCGCCTTTTCACAATAATAATCCGCCTTGTCAAAGCACATGCTGCTCTCCTCCTTATTTTGCCCCGTACTGCGTCAGATAGGCTTCCATCCTGGCCTTCACACTGTCGTCGATATAAATCCTGCCGTCCACCGGGTTGTTATGGAGGAAGGCAATCACCTCCCGCACGGTGACAATGGGAAAGACCTGGATGCCGTAGTCCTGGCGCAGCTCATCCAAGGTGGAGCAGTCCCGGGTCCCCCGCTCCATCCGGTCCACCGAGACAAACAGGGCCTTCATCTCCACCTTGGCTACCGATTTGAACAGCTCAATGGACTCCCGCACAGCAGTGCCGGCGGTAACTACGTCCTCAATGATAGCCACCCGGTCGCCGTCCTGGGGCTTATAGCCCACCATAGAGCCCCCCTCGCCGTGGTCCTTGGCCTCCTTGCGGTTGAAACAGTAGGGCAGGTCCCGGCCGTGATTGCGGTAGAGGGAGGCCGCGGCAGAGACCGCCAGGGGGATGCCCTTGTAGGCCGGACCGAAAAGGCAGTCGATCCCCTGAGGCATGTGCTCCTGGATGCAGGCGGCGTAGTAGTCCCCCAGCTTGGCGGCCTGGGCACCCGTTTTATAGTTGCCCGTGTTGACAAAATACGGGGTCTTCCGCCCCGACTTGGTGGTAAAGTCTCCAAAGGTAAGCACGCCGGAGCGCACCATAAAGGTAATAAATTCCTCCTGATAGGTCATGGCGGTAAAACCCCTTTTCTTGTATTTTATCAGGCTTCAAATTTGCCGCCCCTACAGATGGCGGCTAATCTGACGATTGCCACAGCCCTCTTGGGCCGTAACGGTTTATTATACCACATATTTAGATGCTGTACAAGACCCAGCCGCCCTGCCGCAGGGAAATCAATTTTGGCGCTGTAGGGCGCGACGGCCCCGGCGCACCGTTTACAAAAGCTGTCAACCAGCGGCGGGCCGAGTCGTCCCGCCCTACAAATATGGCCGGATTTTCTAAAAATTGATTTTTGTGGCCCTGTTGTCCTGCCAAATGAGACCGGTTTCCCTTGACTTTTCTTTTTCCCGGTGATATTATGTCACTGTCAAAATGGCATTGACGGAGAAGAGGCCGTGGGAAAGCACCCAGAGAGGGGCGCCAAGTGCTGCAAGCGCTCTGTGCGGAAACCGGCCGGTACCACTCTGGAGCCGTCCGGGAAGACCGGACCGGGGCCTCCCGTTATCGAGGACACGAGCGGCGGTTGAAAAACCGCAAGCAGGGTGGAACCGTGGAGCTGTCGCTTCACCCCTGAACTTTATCAGGGGTGGAGCGTTTTTGTTTGTCCGCCCCAATACAAGGAGGAATTTTAATGTCTGAGGAAAACAACCTGTACACCTTTGAAAACCCTGAGTACCGCGCCACCTACTGGCACACCTGCTCCCATGTGATGGCCCAGGCGGTCAAGCGGCTGTGGCCCGAGGTAAAGCTGGCCATCGGCCCCTCTATCGACGAGGGCTGGTACTACGACATGGACGCCCCCTTCGCCTTTACCCCCGAGCACCTGGAGCAGATCGAAGCCGAAATGAGGAAAATCTGCAAGGAGAAGCTGAAGCTGGAGCGGTTTGAGCTGCCCCGGGATGAGGCCCTGAAGTTTATGGAGGAGCGGGATGAGAAGTATAAGGTGGAGCTCATCAACGACCTGCCCGAGGGGGAGGCTATCTCCTTCTACAAGCAGGGTGAGTTTACCGACCTGTGCGCCGGCCCTCACCTGGACTCCACCGGCCGGATCAAGGGCAACGCCCTGAAGCTCACCGCCTGCAACGCCGCCTACTGGCGGGGGGACTCCAGCCGGGAGACCTTGCAGCGCATCTACGGTATCGCCTTCCCCAAGAAGGACGAGCTGGATGCCCACCTGGCCCGGATTGAGGAGGCCAAAAAGCGGGACCACCGCCGTCTGGGCCGTGAGCTTGGCCTGTTTATGCTCCGGGACGAGGGCCCCGGCTTCCCCTTCTTCCTCCCCCGCGGCATGGTGCTGAAAAACACCCTGCTGGACTACTGGCGCAAGGTCCACAAGAAGTACGGCTATGTGGAAATTTCCACCCCCATCATGCTCAACCGTCAGCTGTGGGAGCGCTCCGGCCACTGGGACCACTACAAGAACAACATGTACACCACCGTCATTGACGATGTGGACTTTGCCGTCAAGCCCATGAACTGCCCCGGCGGCATGCTGGTCTATTCCAGCGAACCCCACTCCTACCGGGACCTGCCCCTGCGGGTGGGGGAGATCGGCCTGGTTCACCGCCACGAGCTGTCCGGCGCCCTCCACGGTCTGTTCCGGGTGCGCTGCTTCAATCAGGATGACGCCCACGTGTTCATGACCCGAGAGCAGATGCAGGACGTGATCCAGGAGACCGTCCGCCTGTTTGACGAGGTCTACTCCGTCTTTGGCCTGAGCTACACCATTGAGCTGTCCACCATGCCCGAGGACCACATTGGCACCGTGGAGGAGTGGGAGCGCAACCAGGACATCCTGAAGCAGGCCATCACCGCCATGGGCAAGGACTTTGTTGTCAACGAGGGGGACGGCGCCTTCTATGGCCCCAAGCTGGACTTCCACCTGGCCGACTCCCTGGGCCGGACCTGGCAGTGCGGCACCATCCAGCTGGACAGCCAGCTGCCCGAGCGGTTCGAGCTGGAGTACACCGGCGAGGACGGGGAGAAGCACCGCCCCGTTATGATCCACCGGGTGGTGCTGGGCTCCATTGAGCGGTTCATCGGCGTCATCACCGAGCATTTCGCCGGGGCCTTCCCCGCCTGGCTGGCCCCCGTTCAGGTGAAGCTGCTCCCTGTCACCGACCGGGCCGCGGAGTACGCCGGCCAGGTGTCCGCTCAGCTGGACGCCCAGGGCTTCCGGGTAGAGGTGGACAGCCGCAACGAGAAAATCGGCAAAAAGATCCGGGAGGCCACCCTGGAGAAGATCCCCTTCATGCTGGTGGTGGGCGACCGGGATATGGAGAACGGCACCGTCTCCGTCCGCCGCCGCTCCGGCGAGGACCTGGGCGCCATGTCCCTGGACCAGTTCGCCGCCCTGCTGGGTGATGAGGTCCGGACAATGGCCAGAGCCTAAGGGCAAAGCGGCCCCAAAAAGTGAGGCAAACCTATGGATAAGGCCATTGTCATCCGTCCCGTATTTGAGCCAGGGCGGCGGATTATCGCCGTCAGCGATATCCACGGCAACCTGCCCTTTTTCCTGGCCCTGATGGACAAGATCAGCCTCACCCCGGAGGATATCCTGGTTCTAAACGGCGACCTTCTGGAAAAGGGGCGGGACAGCCTGCCCCTTTTGCGCCGCCTCATGGCCCTGTCCGCTACCCACACCCTCTACCCCATCTGCGGCAACTGCGATGGGCTGGTCCTCCGCTTTTTCGAGACGGATGAGCTGGACAGCCGCTTTTTCTCCTCCTACCTCCCCCGGCACCCGGAGTCCACCCTCCGCCAGCTGGCCCGGGAGGGGGGCTTTGATCAGGTGGACGACCTGCCCAAGCTGCGCCGGGACCTGCGCGCCGCCTTTCCGGAGGAGTGGGCCTGGCTGCGGGCCATGCCCACCATCCTGGAGACGGAACATTTGCTCTTTGTCCACGGAGGCGTACCCTCTTTGGAGGGGATGGAGAAGCTGGACCGGTGGCACTGCATGAAAAATGACAACTTTCTGGGTCAGGGCCACAGCTTTGACAAGTGGGTCATTGTGGGCCACTGGCCGGTCACCCTCTACAACCCCCGCATCCCCTCCTCCGCCCCCCTCTTCACCCCAGACCGGAAGATTATCTCCATCGACGGAGCCTGCGTACTCAAGGTGGACGGCCAGCTCAACGCCCTGATGCTGCCCTCGGAGGAGTCGGAGGACTTTTACTGGACGGCCTGGGATGGATTGCCCACCGCCACAGCCCTGGACCCTCAGCAGCCCAGTGAGGACCCGGTGAACATCCGCTGGGGCCGCTCCGCTCTGGAACTGCTGGAAGCCGGGGAGGAGCTGTCCCTGTGCCGCCACAGGGAGACGGGGCGGGAGCTGTATATCCTCAACGAGTATCTGCGCCAGGGCCGGCACGGCCTGGAGTGCGAGGACTCCACCGACTACCGCCTCCCGGTGGCCCCAGGGGACCTTTTGACGGTGGTAAGAAAAACCAGGCGCGGTTTTTTGTGCAAAAAGGAGGGGGTAACGGGCTGGTATTATGGGCGATTATCGGATATAATGAAGGAAAAACAAACTTAAAAAGGATTTGAATGTATGTTGGATTTTCGCCCCCTCCAACTGGAGGACCTGCCCCGCCTGCGCCAGTTTTTTGGCTACAGCCGCAACCGCATCTGTGACACCACCCCCGGTACCGTCTTCATTTGGCGGGACATCTACAAAACCGAGTGGGCCGTTTACGACGGCTCCCTCTACTTCAAGGTGGACTACCCCGGCCTGGGCCCCACCTTTACCCTGCCCCTTGGGGGCGGCCGGCCTGAACACTTCCGGCAAATTGCCGACTTCTGCTGCCGCCGGAATATGCCGATCGCTTTCTATCCCGTCCCCAAGGACGAGCTGGAACAGCTCCAGGAGTTCTTCCCCGCCAGTACCGCCGTGGGCGAGCGGGACAACTTCGACTACCTGTACCGGGCGGAGGACCTGAAATACTTCCGGGGCAAAAAGCTCAGCGGCCAGCGCAACCATGTAAACAAGTTTTTAAAAACCTACGGCAACTGGACCTTCCGCCCCATTGCCCCGGAGGACATCCCGGCGGTGAAAGACTTCTTAGACCGCTACGCCGCCCGCTGGGACAAGGGTGCGGCCACCTTCCACGAGGATATCGCCAAAACCCACGAGGTGCTGGACAACTACCAGACCTACGATCTTCTGGGGGGCGTGCTGCTGGTGGAAAACCAGATTGTGGGCTTCTCCCTGGGAGAGATCATCGGCGACACCCTGTTTACCCACATTGAGAAGGCCGACCGGGACTATGAGGGCTGTTACCAGATGCTGGTGGCCCAGTTTGCCCAGCAGTTCGCCGGGGAGGGCGTGGCCTTCATCAACCGGGAGGACGACACCGGCGATATGGGCCTGCGCACCAGCAAGCTGTCCTACCATCCGGTGGCCCTGCTGGAGAAGTACACCGTTACCGTGGACAAGCCCTGCGACTACTGTCAGGCATAAGAAAATCCCGGCCATTGGCCGGGATTTTGCATTATTCCACCGCCTTTTTCGCGGCGTCTATGTCGTTGGCCACCACCAGCAGGAGGGTCTCCCCCCGGCGGGCAATGTAGGCGTTCTCCAGCTTGGGGATCTCGGCGGGGCGGTAGTCTATATTTTCGTCGATTTGGCTTTGAACATAGTCCTTCAGCGCCTTCTCAGCGGTTTCGGCGGAATCCTTGCTGTCCAGCACCAGATATGCCAGCTCTTCGCAGGTGGCCCCGGCGGAGCGGCGGACAATCGCTCCACTCAGACGGTCTAAACCGTAGTCGGCCAGCTTGTACAGAACAAAGGCGGTGTCTTTGTCCAACTCCTCCAACTCCTCGGAGAAAGCTCCGCTGTCCAGCAGCGCCTGAACATCATCGGTATCCCATACCGTTTTATCTTTTTCCCCGCCGCAGGCGGTCAGCCCCAGCGCCAAAGCCAGGGCCAGCGTAATTGTCAAAAGCTTTTTCATTCTTGCACACTCCCATCAGCAGTTGTCGGTTCGGCGGGCTCCGGTACGGGAGGGCCATCCGGGTACAGGGTGTCAAAGTCCACAGTGTGGGTCTTCAGGTACTCCAGCCACCGCTGGCAGGGCTCCTTTTTCAGGTGGACGCCGTCCCGGCTGTCCTCCTCGGGCAGGGAGCCGTTCTCGTCCACAAACTGGGAGTACAGGTCCAGATAGACCACCTGCTTCTCCTCCGCCGCCTGACGCAGAAGGTCGTTGTATATCCGCAGATGGTCGTTGTTCAGATAGTCGTGGCCGCTGGATTCTATCGCCTGTTTTTCGTTCACCGGGATCAGACCTTGAATGTAAATGACCGCCTGGGGCTGGACCCTTCTGATCTCGTCGATCGCGGCGCAGTAGCTGCGGTAAAAGCCCTTGTCGTTGTTGTAGCCCAGCTCGTTGATGCCCAGAGAGATGTACACCTTTCCGTACTCCTCCAGAGCCAGGGCCTCCAGCAGGGTATACTTCTCCCCATCGATAGTAAGCGCCTTTTTCTCGGAAAGGCGGAAGATGGAAAGCCCGTTGGAGGTGAGATTTTTGCCGGTGCCAATGCCGCTGTAGAGCATAAAGCCGTCGGTGCGGGAGTCGCCCACAAAGGCGGCGTCGTCAAAATAGCTCTGCTCCACCGCCTCCCCCTCCGGGGCAGGCTGGGAGAAGTCGTAGGGGGGCGCCTTGGGCTGGCCGGGCTCCGGGAAATCCTGGGAACCAGCGGCGGAAGAACTTCCATCAAGCCCCAAGGTATCGCCCGGCTGAGTGGGGTCCGGGTCCTTGGGCGTCTTGTCCCAGTACTTTTGATAGATCAGCACCGCCAGGACCAGGGCCATTATAACTGCCGCCGCCGCCAGCACAATCACCGCCCAGCGGCTTCGGGCAACACGCTTCCCTTGATAATGGGCCATCCGCAAACACCTCCCTGCCGGTCAAATACTGTCGAAACCGTACCTGTTCAGGATACCATATTTTCGGCAAAATTCAAGTGACAAATCTGTAACAAAAAAATCCTTTTTCTGTCAAAAAAACAGGCGGCAAAATCCCCGGCCAAAACCGGCCGGGGATGCTCTGTTATGAAATGGCCCGGCGCATCAGACCCACGCCAATGGGACTGGGGCCGGTGTGGACGCCGATGGTCACCCCAATCTGATAGGGGCGCTTCACGTCGGGGCGGTCATAGCCCAACTCCAGCAGGCCATCGTAGACAGTCTGGGCAAAGGCCTCATGTTCCGCCGCATCCAGGCCGAAGCCGGTGGCCAGACGGCAGCGGTCTATGTCGATCTCCTCCCGTTTCAGGTGGCGGAAAAACAGCTCCCGCACCTTGACCAGCGACTTCTTCCGCCCCTGGGCAATACCGTCAGAGATGAGCCCGGCGTCCTTGTAGCCGATCAGGGGCTTTACCTTCAGCAGCGTCCCGGTGGCAGCCGCCGCCCGGCCAATGCGGCCGCCGTGGCGGAGATACTCCAGGTCGTTGGTGGTAAAGAAGATACGCCCGGTGGCGGGCAGGGGACGCAGCGCCTCCACCGCCTCCTCCAGGGTACAGCCGGCGTCCCGGAGGGCGGCCGCCTCCTGGACAAACAGCCCTTGGAGCACGGTGGCCAGGGTGGAGTCCAAAACCTGGACCCGGACGTCCGGAAACTCCTCCCGCAGCTCCTCCGCCGCGTTTTGGGCCGTCTGGAAGGAGCCGCTGAACCGGGCGTTGAGGCAGATGCACAAAATGGGCAGGCCCTGGGCCGCCAGGGGACGGAAGGCCTCCAGATAGTCCTCCAGAGTGGGCATAGAGGTCTTGGGGAACACGCCGGGGCGGTCCGCCATCATCTGGTAAAACTGGTGGGTGGAGATATCCCGCTCCTCACGGTAGTAGACCTCGTCGCCAATGGCCGCATAGAAGGACACCATAGTCACGCCCAGCCGCTCCAGCTCCTCCCGGCCTAAATCGCAGGAGCTGTCACTGACAATATGGAACTTCATAGTCCTCTCCTTTGTGTTTTATGACCCGCCTGTCTCCTGCGGGCCAAGACCGGGTGTCTGCCCGGTGGGTATTAGTGCAATTATATAACAACGCCAGAAAAATCTCAACCATTTTTTGAAATATTTCCTTCGCGGTGTTGATTTTGTATACCACCGCAGGCCTGCTGATGGGGACCCGTCTGGTCATCAATGGAGTGAACAGCACCCCCTCCACCATCAATCTGGTGATCTCCACCTCTCACTTCGAGAACCAGATCAAGGTCACCCTGCCCGCCAACTCCACCATTTCCCTGCAAATGTTTATCTGCATTGTGGGAATTGCCATTCTGGTAGGCGGCGGCGCGGGGCCTGCCTGACCATCATCCGGCTGAGCTGAACGCCGCCGGAGCACAAAAATCTCCCGCCGGCTTTTGCTGGCGGGAGCAATATTACAAGGAATCAAAAGGAGGCGCCGTTCGATCTGAGATTTTTATTTTGACGTCCGGTGACAGGCCCAGATAATTGCTCCAAATCCGCAGCCGCCGATTATATTGCCGATGGTAACAGGAATCAGGTTGGCAAAGAAACCTGTCAGGCTCAGCGCGGACAGGTTCACCCCCGCCTCCTGGGCCAGCCGGGCATATTCAGGCACACCCGCCGCCATCAGCCCGGCAGGGATATAGTACATGTTGGCCACACAGTGCTCAAAGCCCCCAATGACAAAGAAGCTCACCGGCACAAAGGCTCCGATGGCCCGGCCGGGCAGGCTCTTGGAGCACAGGGAGCACATCACCCCGGCGCACACCAGGATGTTGCACAAAATCCCCAGCACCACCGCCTTTCCGAACGGAATGGCACACTTGGCGGCGGCGGTGCGGATGGTATGTACCGCCAGGGCTCCTCCGGACAAATCCAGCTGTCCGCAGTACACAACGGCCGAAGCCAAAATCACCGCCCCCAGCAGATTGCCGATGTAGACGATCACCAGATTCCGAACCATCCCGGCCAGCGCCGCCTTTTTCTCCAGCAGAGAGATGGTGATAAGGCAGTTGCCGGTAAACAGCTCCGCCCCGGTTACAATCACCATAATAAGCCCGAAGGGAAACAGCAGCCCGCACACCACCCGAGACATTCCGGCGTTGGCCAGCATATGTGCCGCCGTGTTGGCCACCACCGCGCCGGAGGCGATATAAAACCCGGCCAGCAGTGCCGACAGGTACAGCTTTTGGGCGCTGTTGGCGCACTTTTTTTCTCCCACCTGGGCGTAGAAATTGACAAATTCCGCCGGGCTCAGCATAAGCGCCCCGCCTTTCTTTCAAAAATCAGCGCAGCTCCTCCAGCATGTGCCGCACCTCGCCAATCATATACAGCGATCCGGTGACACACACCATATCCTGAGGTCCCGCCGCCGCCAGCGCCCGGTCCAAGCCGTTCCAGGCGCTTTCACAGGCAATCGCCTTGACCCCTCGGTCCTCCAGCCAGGCGGCCAGAGCGGCGGCGGACATGGCACGGGGGCTGTCGGGGGTGATGGTGTAAAACTCCCTTGCCAGGGGGAGCAGCTCCTCCATCATGGCGGACCAGTCCTTGTCAGCCAGCACGCCGGTGAGGAAAATCATCTTTTTCCCTGGATACAGCTTCTTTAACGACCGGGCCAGGGCCTCCAGGCACTGAGGGTTGTGCCCCCCGTCCAAGATCACATCAGGACAGCGCCGCACCAGCTCCATCCGTCCGGGCCACCGGGCCCGAGACAGCCCTCTGTTGACAGCTTCCCAGGTAATACCCCAGCCCCGCAGCCTTAAGGCCGCCACTGTCTCCAGCACCGTTATGGCGTTATACAGCTGATACTCCCCCAACAGAGGGATATGGAAGGGGCCCATCCTGTGATATCGAAACCGTTGCCCCTCCGGTCCGCTGGAAACCATCTCCAGCGTCTTCGGGTCTGTCAGCCAGAGCCGTCCGGAATTGCCCGCCCTGCGGCAGGCATCCTCCACGGTCTCGATTACCTCCCGGCTCTGGCGATAGAGAACCACATCACAGCCTGGCTTGATGATCCCCGCTTTTTCAGCGGCAATTTTTTCCAAGGTATCCCCCAGAAATTCGGTGTGCTCCAGCCCGATATTGGTAATGACAGCCGCCTCCGGGGCGGGGATGATGTTGGTGGAGTCCAGCCGGCCTCCCAGCCCGGTCTCCAGCACGACAATATCGCATCTGGACCGCAGAAAGTGGACCATCCCAATGGCGGTCATCAGCTCAAACTCGGTCTCATCCTCCGCCGCCTCCAGCACCTGGGCAGTAATTTCCACCAGATCGTCCCCGGAGATGGGGACCCCGTCCACCTGGAACCGCTCATGGAACCGCCACAGATGCGGGGAGGTGTACAGTCCGGTTTTCAGCCCAGCCGCTGTGAGCACCGAGGCCAGCATGGCGGCGGTGGACCCCTTCCCGTTGGACCCGGCGATATGGACAAATTTCAGGCTGTTCTGAGGATTGCCCAGCCGGTCCAGCAGCCGGCGGATACGCTCCAGCCCCGGCTTCTGGCCCACCCAGGCCCGTTGGTGAATCAGTTCAACCGCTTCCACGTCCGTCATGGCGTCACGCCTCCCGGACACAGGAGACCATCAGAACGCCCGGCCCACCCTTTATGGTAAAGCTCTCATTCTGGCCCTTCAGGCATAGCAGGGTCTGCCCCGCCTGAACCTCCAGCCCGAATTCGGGCAGACTGGCCCTTCCGGACACACAGTAGACAGCCAGCCCCCGGGTCTGCGCTCCAGGCTGGATGGTCTCCTCATAGGCCTCCTCCCGGTGCAGCTGGATCACAACGCCGCTGCCCTTTCCCTTGCGCACCATCAGGTTGAAGTCCACGCACTTTCCCCAGCTCTCCACCGGCACGCCGCCGTCAAAGGCGACCACCTTCCCTGGAGCCACCGGGATGGGCTCCTGACTGTCAATTTTCAGCTGGATTTCCCCCTCCAGCACGGACAGCAGCCGGTTGTAGTCGGGCAGGGGGGTAAAGTCGGAGTGGTCCAGCTCCACGGTGGCGGAGCTGAGCCGCCAGAAGAAATCCCTGTCCCCATACACCGCCCCCTCCGGGGCAATGGCCAGCTGAGTGGTAGTCCCGCCGGACCAGTTGGTAGTCACATAGTCCTCTCGGGTCAGAAGTTTCCATTCCATAACAGGGCTCCTTTCGTCAGTCCGCGTATCTCACCACACCGCTGCGGCGCAGAGCGTGGACCAGTGGGATACAGACTGTGGTAATGCCCACAGCGGTGGCGATTCCGGTTGTAAACCGAAGCGGCAGGCCGGGCAGATATGCCGCAAAAGAGGTGTGGTACATCAGCGACTCCAGCCAGATGCTCACCGTATTTCCGGCCGTCGTAAGAATGGCCCCGGCGATACACACGGCGTAGCACGTCACGGGGCGGCTCTCCAGCCGCTTTCCGGTGCGGCGGCACCACAGCGCTCCGCAGCCCACTACCATCCCCCGGATGGCGGCGGGGACCACATAGAGCACCGTGGTGGGGGCCAGCCCATAGGGGCCGGTAATCTGGGCGACAAGCTCCCCCAGAAGGCCCACCAGCATACCCTCAACGGGCCCGAACAGCATTGCCGCCAGCACAATGGGCAAAGAGGCAAAGGAAAATTTAAAATAGGGTGTCTCAATGGCGATGGTCCGTTTCAGCAACACCATCATTGCGGTGAGCAGAGCCACCATGCAGATGGTATAGGCAGTCTTTCTTCTCTGTGCTGTTGTCATAATAATACGCTCCTTTCACGGCGTGTTGCCATGTAAGGAGCGCACTCCCCCATGGCAGCGGATGCGGCACAGCATCGCGGGCTAAAAGCTCCCTTCGTCCGCCGGCAACTTCCCATCCGGCAGCACTTGACGCGCTGGGCCTACTCTGTCAGGTACTTTTCTATTTTACTCCCCCACTCGAGGAAGGAAAACAGCATAAAACTTACATCTGGCTGACTACAGTGCTGTAGATCTGGTCGGCCAGGGGCAGGGCCTTGGCCAGCAGGGCCTCGCCGCGGGCCCGGTAGTCCTCTGCCAGGACGGTGTCCTTCAAGCTTCCGATATTGATAAGCACATTGAGCCACGCCCCCTGGATGGCGGCGCGCAGGGACAGGGCGGACACGCCCAGATCGCTGGCGGCGCTGTCGTTGCTCTTGCCCAGCACGGAGGCGGTGAGCTCCAGCGTCTCCACGGCCAGCTCCATCATCTCAAAGGGGGTTTTGGTGCAGCCCTTCAAGCCCTCCTGAATGGCGGCGGAGCGGGCGGCCTTCTCCTCGTCGGTGGCCTTGGGCATGCCAAAGGCGGCGCTGACCACATTGAAGGCCTCGGTATCCCGGTCCATCACATCCACAAAGCGGGCTTGCAGGTCGTTGGCCTTGGCCTGGACGGACCGGGCCAGCTCCTCATGCTCGGCGTACTTCTTCTTGCCCACGGTCAGGGAGCACACCATGGCGGTGAGGGCGGCGCCCAGAGCGCCCTCCAGGGCGGCGGCGGACCCGCCGCCGGGGGCGGGAGCGTCGGAGGCCAGCAGATCGGCAAAGCCGGCGGTTGTCAGTTCAGCAAGCTTCATGGGGTTTCCTCCTTATTCCATACCCACCAGATGATACTCCATCACCTGGTTGTGGCAGTCGAAGTTTTCCAGCTTCAAATAGTGCTCGGCGCAGTCAATCAGGGCCTTGGCGGGGGTGAGGCCCACCACCTCGCTGCCCACAATGTAGGTGCCGTAGCGCTCAGCCAGAGACTTGATCATCTCATAGACGGTACACAGGGAGGTGTCCTCATAGTTGACCATGTTCATGGACACCTGGGCAATGCCCCGGTCCTCCAGCATAAAGCCCATGGCCTTGCAGCTGCGGAAGCCGCCGGAGGAGCCGCGGATGACCTTGGCAATCTTCTTGGCAATCTCCACGTCGGAGGTAGCCAGGTTCACGTTGAAGGCCACCAGGGGCATACGGGCACCGATAGCGGTGATGCCGGCGGTGGGATGAATCTTCCGCTCACCGAAGTCGGGGGCCCACTCGGGCTGGAGCAGCTTCTCAGGCATCCCCTCAAACTGGCCCTTGCGGCAGGTGGCCAGATTGCGGCGGGCGGGGGTGGAGGCGGAGTCCTCATAGAGGAAGGAAGGGATTTTCAGCTCATCCCAGATGCGCTGGCCCAGCCGCTTGCTGATTTCCACGCACTCCTCCACGGTAACGCCCATGGTGGGAACAAAGGGGATCACGTCGGTGGCGCCCATACGGGAGTGCTCACCCACATGCTTGGTCATATCAATGACCTCGGCGGCCTTTTTAGTGAGCTGGAAGGCCACCTCTTCCACGGCCTCGGGGGAGCCGATCATGGTGAACACACAGCGGTTGTGGTTGCCGTCGGTCTGGGCGTCGAAAAGGGTGCAGCCGGGCACGCTCTGAGCCACCTCCACCAGGGCGTTGTAAGCGGCCTCATCCTTCTCCTTGCTGCAGCTGAAATTGGGGATACACTCTACAAGTCTAGCCATTTGTGATTCCTCCTAAATTTTTTTGCGCCGGGACATTTATCTTTGGTGCATCCATTATATAGTCTCCCGCCCGGTGATGCAATAGCGGTACAAAGGTGTTTTCGGCCATTTGCTTAAAAATATTAAGCCCTGCCCTCTGGATTATCCCGTTCCTTTCCGGCCAGCTCCAAAAATCGGCTGACACAGCCAATCTGATAGGGGTTATTTTCCCACACCAGGATCGGGTAGGATTTGGCAGAAAACTCCATCACCGGCTTGGTGTAAACGGGGGAGCCGGGGTGAGCGGCCACAACAGATCTGGGCAAAAAACCCACCCCAAAGCCCGCCTGGACCATCTGCATCTCCATAGGGGTATCGTAGCAGTGACAGGCCACATTGGGGGAAAACCCCGCCCGGCGGCACTCCTCCAGCAGATCCCGGCTGTAGTTCCACAAATCGTCGCTGCGCAGCAGGCACATGGGCACATCCCGCAGGGCCCGGATGGGGACGGCCTCCTGTCCCGGCGCGGGGTCGGTGTCCGGACACATCACCAGCTCCAGGGGGTCCTCCCCCAGCACCTGTTCCCGCAGGCCGTAGGACCGCTCCCACCGGCTGCGCAGAAACAGTACATGGAGCTCCCCCCGCTTCAGATCATTCAGCAGATCGCCCGGGGAGCCCATGCGGACATACAGCTCCACCTGGGGAAACTGTTCATGATACTTCTTTAAAAGGCTGGCGGCAATCTGAACGTCCGAGTAGATAATCCCCAGCTTCAGCTGCCCCCGCACCCCGGCGTCCACATCCCGGACGCTGTCCGCCATAGTCCGCAGGTTCTGGAACATCTGGCGGCTCTGTTGATAGAGGCACCGCCCCGCCTCGGTAAGGGCGACCCCCTTGTTGGTGCGCAGGAAAAGGGTAACCCCCAGCTCGTCCTCCAGCATGGCCAGCTGCCTGCTGATGGGCGGCTGGGCCACATGGAGCTCCCGGGCGGCCCCGGAGATGCTCCCTTTCTCCGCCACGGCGGAAAAGTATTCCAGCTGCTTAAAGTTCATCCTCACCCTCCATACTTTTTTTATATGGCAAATATATAATACAAGTGCTTTTCATTCTACCACGTTTTTGTTAAAATACAATACATAGAAAGCGGTTCCCACCGTAAACTTTATATTTTTATGATCTCTCGGAATTCTGATTGATCCTGCCAGCGAAACTCTGGCATTGGACTTTGACAAGTGGATATTATTC
>NZ_CALPCP010000009.1 GCF_943192995.1 Flintibacter muris | reverse complement strand
TTCCTCACCCCTTATTCCCTATTTTATCATCTTTACATGAAAAAGTCTGCCGGTAGGCAGACTTTTTCGACAAGCTGAGGGCCGCCCTTACGGGCGGCCCGGGGTTTAATTTTTCAAGCTCTGCATCGGGGCTGGGATACGTCCTCCCCGATTGACAAATTCCCTGGCGGAGAAGGGGTGGACGCTCTGGACAGGGGCGGAGCCCAGCAGGCCGCCGAACTCCACCATATCCCCCACATCGCAGCCGGGGGCGGGGATAACGCGGACAGCGGTGGTTTTGGAGTTGACCATGCCGATAGCAGCCTCGTCGGCAATGATGGCGGAGATGGTCTCGGCGGGGGTATCGCCGGGGACAGCAATCATATCCAGTCCCACAGAGCAGACACAGGTCATAGCCTCCAGTTTGTCCAGAGTGAGTGCCCCTGAGCGAGCGGCGGCGATCATGCCCTCGTCCTCGCTGACGGGGATGAAGGCCCCGGACAGCCCGCCCACGGCGGAGGAGGCCATCACGCCCCCCTTTTTCACTGCGTCGTTGAGCAGGGCCAGGGCGGCGGTGGTGCCGTGCGTGCCGCACACCTCCAGCCCCATCTCCTCTAAAATCCGGGCCACGCTGTCCCCCACGGCGGGGGTGGGCGCCAGGGACAGGTCCACAATGCCAAAGGGGGTGTCCAGCCGGCGGCTGGCCTCCTGGGCCACCAGCTGGCCCATGCGGGTAATCCGGAAGGCGGTCTTTTTTACCGTCTCAGCCACCACGTCGAAGGGCTGGCCCTTTACCTCCTGAAGGGCGTGGTACACCACGCCGGGACCTGAGACTCCCACGTTGATGACCTTCTCCCCCTCGCCCACGCCGTGGAAGGCGCCTGCCATAAAGGGGTTGTCCTCCACCGCATTGCAGAAGACCACCAGCTTGGCACAGCCAAAGCCCCCCCTGTCCGCGGTCTTCTCCGCCAGCTCCTTGATGGTGCGGCCCATAAGGGCCACCGCGTCCATATCGATCCCCGCCTTGGTGGAGCCCACGTTGACAGAGGAGCAGACAATGTCGGTTGTGGCCAGGGCTTCTGGAATGGAGCGGATTAAAATCCGGTCAGCCGCTGTCATTCCCTTCTGGACCAGGGCGGAAAAGCCGCCGATGAAGTTGACGCCAGTGGTCTTGGCGGCCCGGTCCAGGGCCTGGGCAAAGGGGACATAGCTGTCCGTCTCCGCCGCCGCCGCCACCAAGGCGACAGGGGTGACAGAAATCCGCTTATTGACAATGGGAATGCCAAATTCTTTTTCAATGGCCTCACCGGTGGCCACCAGCTTTTCTGCGTAACGGGTGATTTTGTCATACACCTTGTCACAGGCGGTTTTCACGTCGCTGTGGGCGCAGGAGAGCAGGGAGATGCCCATGGTGATGGTGCGCACATCCAGATGCTGCTGGTCAATCATCTGGATGGTCTGCATGATTTCGTGTTGGTTTAACATGGCGGCCACCCCTTAAATACGGTGCATGGCGTTGAAAATGTCCTCCCGCTGGATGCGGATGGACAGCTCCTGTTCCTTGCCGGCCTGCTCCAGAATGTCGGCCATATCGCCGATAGACTGCTGGCAGGCGGAGGTGTCCACCAGCATGACCATGGTGAAAAACTCCTGGAGGACGGTCTGGGTGATATCCAGAATGTTGATGTTGTGCTGGGCCAGCAGGGAACACACAGCGGCGGTAATGCCCACCCGGTCCTTGCCGATCACGGTGACAATGGCTTTCATAGTTCAAATTTCCTTTCATCGCGATTTATGCCTCCCTTCGCAAAGGGAGGTGGTACGGCGGAGCCGTGACGGAGGGTTTTCTCTGATTGAAACACACCTGTTTTCGTTCGGAAAACCTCCACCCGGCTTCGCCGGGACCCCCTTTGCGAAGGGGGCCTTTTGGTGCTAGAATATAGGCTGGCTTTAGTTCAACTCATCCAGGGTCAGCTCAAAGCCGTCCAGGAAGTGGTCCATAAAGTATTTCAGGCCGGGGCTCTGGTTTTGGCACAGGGCGGCGTAGGTCTGTTCCTTGGCCTTTTTGAACTCAGTGTTGCCCGCCTTCAACTCCTCCACGCACTTGAGGTAGGCGGACAGCTTGTCCGCCGCCTTGACCAGGGCGTGAATTTCCGGATCGGGGATGGTAACGGCCTCTTCAAAGTCGGGCCGCAGGTCGGGGGGGAGCATGGACAGCAGCTTGCGCTCCGCCACTGCCTCCACGTCCTTGTAGGCGGACTGGATATCCGGGTTATCGTACTTGATGGGAGTGGGCATGTCGCCGGTTAAAATTTCGCTGGCGTCGTGATACAAAGCGGCCACCGCCGCCGCGCCGGGGTCAATCTGCCCGCCGAAATACCGGTTTTCTATCACGGCCAGGGCGTGGGCCAGCACGGCCACCTGATGGGAGTGCTCCTGAATGTTCTCCAGCCGGGTGTTGCGCATCAGGCCCCAGCGGTTAATGTACCGCATACGGGAGATCATGGGAAAAAAGTTGTAGGCCACAGCAGGTTTTCTCTCCTTTTCTGAAGTCCCCCTATTCTACCATAGCCGAAAGCGGTTGTAAACTGGAGAAGGACAGCTTTTCAGCTGTCCTTCTCCAAAGATTTTTTCTTTTTCCACGCCCGCCAGGTGAAAAACGCGAGCGCCAGGATCAGCAGGCCCCGGACAATGCCCACCGCAATGGCGAAAACCGTGGACGGATCTCGAAACCCCGGTATTGTAATATAATAGTACAGCCGCCGAAGTCCGCCTATCAGCCCCCAGGGGGACACACTGGTGTATGGGT
The DNA here is from genome assembly GCF_943192995.1 of Flintibacter muris. Classification (GTDB taxonomy): domain Bacteria; phylum Bacillota; class Clostridia; order Oscillospirales; family Oscillospiraceae; genus Lawsonibacter; species Lawsonibacter muris. Next base: position 128,444 of record NZ_CALPCP010000009.1, on the reverse strand, counting down.
TCAAAGCCAGGCAGCTCAGCCCAACGGCCAGCCAGCCCATAATGAGAAAGGGATGCTTTTTTGCCAGCAGCAGGGGCAGGCCCAGGACGACCAGCGCCACAGCGGCGAATACCAGCACCGGTGCGCCCATGATACCGAGAATCGCCAGGGCCGCGCCAGCGACCTCGAGAATGACACCGATTATTTGTACTGCGGTAAGGCCTTCTCGCTTTCCTTCCCGCTCCACATAGACCACCTGGGGCTGGGATGGCTCCGGGGGCTGGGGGCGCTCCCCGTCCCGGACCAGCTCGTCCACGCTGACCCCGAACAGGTCGGCCAGCCGGATGATCTTGTCCAGGTCGGGGGTGGACTGGGCCGTTTCCCACTTGCTCACACTCTGCCGGGAGACCTCCATTTTTTCCGCCAGGTCGTCCTGGGACATGCCCCGCTGGGTGCGCAGGGACAATATTTTTTCCGCCAATGTCATAGACCTTGACCTCCTCTCGATTTTCTTCTATTATAGTGTCGAAGCGGCAAAAATCAATCAAGTCCGCTTGGAAATTCCCGCAACCAGCAGTTGCGGCCCGATTGAAGGAGGAAAAATCATGGCGTTTAACCACGATATCCCGATTTTGGAGCTTCTGGACATCCTGGGCTGTCCGCCCAACCCCGACTACCAGCCTGACCCCCGGCTCCCCGCCCTGCTGAACGATTTCCTGAGTCGGGCCTATGACCACCCCCTGTTCAAGACGGCGGACATCTGGACCGCGCACTCAGACTGGACCTCCTACGAGGTCCTTGAGGAGCGGATCGAGGAGGACCGGGAATACTACGAGGAGCACCCGGAGGAGCTGGAGGAGGACGATCCCTTCGCGCCCTTCTTGCGGCTGCCTAAGGAGGAGTGGCCCACCCTGGTGGAAAACTATCTGGAAATCGGCAGCGACTACGCCGCCGGAGTGGTGGAGTTCGGCATCCGTGAGGGGGACCTGGGCCAGGCGGACCCGGTCGTCTACATGCTCCACGAGGAGGACGCTCCCACCGGCTGGAAGCAGTTTGCCCCCAGCCTGACCGGCTATCTGAAATATGTCCTGTGCGCCGTCCTGTGCGGTGAGAGCTACCACACCGGGCAGAACGTGCTGGAGAAGGCGGGCTGGACGTATACAGCGTGCGAAAAGCCGACGGACGCCCCCATGATTCCTTGCGTCTTTGACCTGGCCGTGTGCTGCGGCTACGACCCGGATACCAAAACCGTTCTGGCTGTTCTGTCCGACACCCAGTGGTGCAAGGCCTTCCAAATTACCAAGAAGGACTGAGACATACATGGCGAAAAAAAGCACCCGGAACACCCGGGGGAAGATTATAGACGCGGCCTGGAAGCTGTTCTACCGCCAGGGCTACGACGACACCACCGTGGAGGAGATTATCGAGGAATCGGGCACCTCCCGGGGGTCGTTCTACCACTACTTCCAGGGCAAGGACGAGCTGCTGTCCACCCTGGCCGACGTCTTTGACCAGAAATACCAGTCCCTGATGGAGACTATCGACCCGGAGATGGACCGCTTTGACCAGCTGATGTACCTCAACCGGGAGCTGTTCACCATGATGGAGAATTCCACCCCCCTGGACCTGGTGGCCCGGCTGTACTCCTCCCAGCTGGTCACCCGGGGGGACAAGTCCCTCATGGACCACAACCGCACCTACTACCGGCTGCTGCGGCAAATCGTCCTCCAGGGCCAGGAGCGGGGGGAGCTGCGGGGGGACGTCACCGTCAACGAGATGGTGCGGGCCTATGCCCTGTGCGAGCGGGCCCTCATCTACGACTGGTGCCTGTCCGGCGGAGACTACTCCCTCACCCAGTACAGCCAGACCATGATGCCCATGTTTCTACAAGGCTTTCGCGGAAAACCACGAAAAGTTTGTAGGAATGTACAAAATATAATTTAACAAAATGTACAGTCTGTTTTTCTAGCTATTCCAAGAGAAACAGACTTGATTTTTATCTTTAAGTATGGAACTTATTCTATATTGCGTTCCGGTTCTTTTTCTGGTATGATACCAATAATCTGCTTTCCGGCGGCGTTTGTGTGTGTCCCGGAGAGACTTGGGAGGAATTATATGACTACCGCGCAGGCCTGTATTATGGGCACCATTATTCTCTATCTCTGCTTCGTCATCTTCACCGGCGTGATGATCGGCCGCCGGTCCAAAAAGAGCGCCGAGGGCTTTTACCTGGGCGGCCGGGGGATGGGTCCCCTGGTCACCGCCATGAGCGCCGAGGCCAGCGACATGAGTAGCTACCTGCTTATGGGCATCCCTGGTCTGGCCTACCTGTCCGGCGTGGCCGACGCCAGCTGGACCGCCATTGGCCTGGCCGCCGGCACCTATCTGAACTTCCTGCTGGTGGCCCGGCGGCTGCGCCGCTACAGCGTGAAGCTGGACGCCATCACCATCCCCAGCTTCATCTCCAAGCGGTACGGCGAGAAGAAGCCGGTAATCATGTGCATCTCCGCCCTGATTATTCTCATCTTCTTCGTGCCCTACGTGGCCTCCGGTCTGGCCGCTATCGGCAAGCTGTTCAACAGCCTCTTCGGCTGGGACTACATGACGGCGGTTGTGATTGGCGCTATCGTGATTATCAGCTACACCTCGGTGGGCGGCTTCTCCGCCGTGGCCACCATGGACCTGATTCAGTCCATCATCATGACCATCGCCCTGACCATTATCGTGGTTTTCGGCATTGTTCAGGCCGGGGGCATGGATGCCGTGCTGGAGCACGCCCGCACTCTGCCCGGCTTTCTCAGCTTCGGTGAGACCTACAACCCTGCCACCGGCTCCGCCGAGCCCTACGGCTTTATCCGCATCATATCCATGATGGCCTGGGGCCTGGGCTACTTCGGCATGCCCCACATCCTGGTGCGGTTTATGGCCATCCGGGACGAGAACGAGCTGAAGCTGTCCCGGCGCATTGCCGCTGTGTGGGTGGTGCTGTCTATGGGCGTGGCGGTGTTCATCGGCATCGTGGGCCACGCCGTCTCCGCCGCCGGCCGCATCCCCTTCCTGGAGGGCAGCGCCACCGAAACGGTGATTGTCAAGCTGTCTGACCTGCTGTCAGGCTACGGTATCTTCCCGGCGGTGGTGGCCGGCTGCATCCTGGCCGGTATTCTGGCTGCCACCATGTCCACCGCCGACAGCCAGCTGCTGGCCGCCTCCTCCGCCTTCTCGGAAAATCTGGTGCAGAACGTCTTCGGCATCAAGCTGACCCAGAAGCAGACCATGCTCTGTGCCCGGCTCACCGTGGTGGTGATTGCCGTGATTGCCCTGTTCCTGGCTGCCGACCCGGACAGCAACGTGTTCCAGATTGTCTCCTTTGCCTGGGCGGGCTTTGGCGCTGCCTTCGGGCCCGCTATGCTGTGCGCCCTGTTCTGGAAGCGGAGCAACCGCCAGGGCATTATGGCCGGTCTGATTGCCGGGGGAGCCATGATCTTTATCTGGAAGTTCCTGGTCCGCCCCATGGGCGGAGCGCTGGACATCTATGAACTGCTCCCCGCCTTCCTGGTAGCCCTTGCCGCTATCGTGGTGGTCTCTCTGATAACCCCCGCGCCTGAGGCCCAGGTGGTCAAAACCTTTGAGGAGTACGACAGATAACCTGCAAAAAAGCAGCACTGATTTCTCAGTGCTGCTTTTGACTGCTGCTTCGCTCCAGCAGCTCCCACTCCAGCGCCCGGGACTGGCCGGAAGCGCCGTCCAAAATGCGGATCATCTCCTCGGCCGCTGCCCGGCCCATCTTCTCCCGGTGGCGCAGGGAGGTGATGGGGATGGGGCTGATCTGGCTGTAATAGCTGTTGTCAAAGCTGACCACCGCCACATCCTCGGGCACCTTTTTGCCCATGGCCAGCAGTTCCTGGATGAGAAGGAAGGCGATCTCGTCGTTGTAGCAGATCACCGCCGTGGCCGGTTCCAGCCGCTCGGCCAGAAAGCGCCGCAGCAGATCAAAGCGGCGCTTCTCTATCATTTCCAACCGATCCTCTGTGTCGTACCACCGGAAACAGCGGTCAAAGATGGGCAGCTCCGCATCCCGGATGGCGGAGATACAGCCGTGATACCGCTGGGGCCCCTGTACATCGTCGCTTTTAAAGATTCCGGCCAGGTGCCTGTGCCCCTGGTCGATCAGCAGGCGGGCCAGCAGATAGCCGCCGCCGTAGTTGTCGTCGTAGACACAGGGGACGCCGGACAGCTCCCCGTAGGCCCCATGGAGGAAAAGCAGCGGAATGCCCGCCTCCCTCAGGCGGCAGTACAGGTCCGCGTTGGGGCTGGGCAGGGCGGTTTTGGAGCCCTCCACCAAAATCCCCCCCACCGGCTGCTCCAGCAGCTGATGGAGGATATCCCGCTCGGCCCCCACCCGGTTCTCAGTGGCATACACCAGGGTGGAGTAACCCTTCTGGGCAAAGAGGCTCTGGGCGTCGTGGAGGATGGTGGGGAAGATATAGTCATCCAAAAAGGAGGTGACCACCGCAATCTGGCGGGAGGCGGGGTCCTGGATGCGGCCGGTGGTGTAAGTACCGCTGCCCTGACGGCTTTGGATCAGCCCCTCTTCGGCCAGCAGCCGGAGAGCGTGGCGCACCGTCTGACGGCTCATGTGGTAGCGGCGGGTGAGCTCCGCCTCGGTGGGCAGCCTGTAGCCGCTGCGGCCTCCGTTTTTTACCAGGTCCTCCCGCAGAAGGTCCGCCAGAAATTTGTATTTCATTGCCATCTCGAAATTCCACCTTTCGGTGTAAAGGTACAAAGTCCGTCTCCCATTATAGCAAAAGCTGTGTGAAAACAGACCAATAAAGTGGTTCGTTTTCTTATCAGGTTTCACATTTTACACAGCGGGCGCCGAAAATTTGTCCTGCTTTTCTTTTGAAAAACAGGACATTTGACCGGGAATTTTTGAACCGGAAAAGAAAAATTTTGAAGTTTTGGGGGCGGGGTGGGCAACTTCACCACCTTGAAACGCCTGACTCCAAAGGCTTTCAGCATAGAAAAATCAACTTATCAGCGAGTTCATTCTCAAAAAAACAAAAACTCAAACGCAAGAATGTGGGGTATTCTGTAAAATTTGTATCGTTTTATATAATATAATCAATATTTGTCTTATTTAATGGTACGAATCTGGCCAAGCGGGCCAAAAACGTATTGACTTTCCTAAATAAATGGAGTTTAATTCAAATGTAGTCTCAATGAAGGTTCGCCCAAAGACCTGCGGCGGACGTATGAATTGGGAAACAGCAACGAATAGAAAGTGAGGAAGTTAAAATGAAAAAGATTCTTGGTCTGGCTCTGGCCGCGGCGATGTCTCTGTCTCTGGTCGCCTGCGGAGGCGGCAACAACAACACTCCCGCCGGAAGCAACCCCGCCAACAGCGCTCCCGCCGGAAGCACCCCCGCTGCCAGCACCCCCGCCACCCCCGCTGCCAGCGGCGAGCTGATTACTGTGGGCGTGATTAACAACGACCCCAACGAGTCCGGCTACCGCACCGCCAACGACGCAGCCATGCGCGCCATGTTTACCGAGGAGAACGGCTACAAGGCCACCTTCTACAACAATAACGACGCCGCCCAGCAGATTGCTGAGGCCCAGCAGATGATCCAGAACGAGGTGGACTTCCTGCTCCTGTCCCCCGCCTCCACCACCGGCTGGGACACCGTGCTGAAGGACGCCCAGGACGCCGGCACCCAGATTATCCTCTTTGACCGCATGCTGGAGGCCGATGAGAGCATGTACGTGGCCGCCGTCGTATCCGACATGCCCGCCGAGGGCAAGACCGCTGTGGATTGGCTGGCCGCCCAGGGTCTGGACGAGTACAACATCATCCACATCCAGGGCCTGATGGGCTCTGACGCCCAGCTGGGCCGCACCGGCGCTCTGGACGAGAAGGTTGCCGCCGAGGCCAACTGGAACTATGTCACCCAGCAGACCGCCTCCTGGGACGAGGAGACCGCCCGCACCATCACCCAGTCCGTCATTGACCGGGGCGAGTCCTTCAATGTGATCTACGCTGAGAACAACGGCATGGCCCGCGGCGCCGTGGCCGCTCTGGACGCCAACGGCATCACTCACGGCAAGGACGGCGAGGTTATTGTTATGGGCTTTGACAGCGACACCTGGGCCATGGAGTCCGTCCTGAACGGCAGCTGGAACTACATGGGCCTGTGCAACCCCCTCCAGGCTGAGACTGTTGACAGCATCATTAAGGACCTGGTCGCCGGCAACGCCCCTGCCCAGAAGATCATCTACACCCCCGAGCAGGGCTTTGACGCCGCCACCATCACCCAGGCTGATGTGGATACTTACGGCACCTGATTGATATACATCTGAAACAATACATCACGTGACCCGACACGCGGCGCGGCATGTCAGCCGCACCGCGTGTTGAATTTTAATGAATGGAGGCGTATCCCTATGCAGGAAGGCGCAGTTTTGGAAATGCGCGGCATCTGCAAGTACTTCCCCGGCGTGCGCGCCCTCCAGGACGTGGATTTTACCCTGCGGGAGGGTGAGATTCACGCCCTGATGGGAGAAAACGGCGCGGGCAAGTCCACCCTCATCAAGGTGCTCACCGGCGTGTACCCCAAGGACGGGGGTGAGGTCCACATCCAGGGCATTGAGGGCGCTGCGGTCATCCGCTCCCCCCAGGACGCCCAGAACGCTGGCATCAGCACAGTGTATCAGGAGATCACCCTGTGTCCCAACCTGACGGTGGCGGAGAATATGTACATTGGCCGCACCAAGGGGGCCATGACCAACTGGAGGCAGATGAACCAGGGCGCGGGCAAAATTCTGGACAGCCTGGGCATCCCCGCCAGCCCCAAGCAGCAGCTGGGCTCCTGTTCCATTGCGGTACAGCAGATGGTAGCCATCGCCCGGGCGGTGGACATGGAGTGCAAGGTGCTGATTCTGGATGAGCCCACCTCCTCTCTGGACGAGCAGGAGGTTGTCAAGCTCTTCGGCCTGATGCGGGACCTGCGGGCCAAGGGCGTGGGCATCATCTTTGTCACCCACTTCCTGGAGCAGGTCTACGAGGTCTGCGACCGGATCACCGTCCTCCGGGACGGCCAGCTGGTGGGCGAGTATGTTATTGAGGACCTGCCCCGGGTCCAGCTGGTGTCCAAAATGCTGGGCAAGGAGCTGGACGACATGGCCGACATCAAGGGCGAGACAGGCGGCGTGGCCATCAGTCAGGAGGGCGCCCCCGTGCTGGAGGCCCAGGGGCTGTGCAGCAGCGCGGGCATCAAGCCCTTCGATTTCTCCATCCGCAAGGGGGAGGTCAACGGCTTTACCGGCCTGCTGGGCTCCGGCCGCAGCGAGTGTGTCCGGGCCATTTTCGGCGCCGACCATGTGACCAGCGGCCAGGTGAAAATGGACGGCAGGGACGTAAAGATCCGCAAGCCCCTGGACGCCATGAAATGCGGCATCGCCTATCTGCCCGAAGACCGGAAGGGGGACGGCATTGTGGGCGACCTGTCTGTCCGGGAAAATATTATCCTGGCCTACCAGGTGATGAAGGGCTTTTTCCATCCCATCTCCCGCTCCCAGGCGGAGGCCTTTGCCGACAACTATATTGAGCTGCTGGAGATCAAAACCGCCTCGTCTGAAACCCCTATCAAGTCGCTGTCCGGCGGCAACCAGCAAAAGTGCATCCTGGCCCGCTGGCTGCTCACCGACCCCAAGTACCTGATTCTGGACGAGCCCACCCGGGGTATCGATATCGGCACCAAGATTGAGATTCAAAAGCTGGTTCTCAAGCTGGCGGAGAAGGGCACAAGCGTCACCTTCATCTCCTCGGAGATTGACGAGATGCTGCGCACCTGCTCCCGCCTGCTGGTGATGCGGGACCGGAAGCTGGTGGGCGAGCTCACCGGTGAGGACCTGACCCAGACCAAGATTATGGCGACTATCGCAGGAGGTGATGAGAGATGACAACCCCCGTGAAAAACCCCCAGACTCAGATCAAGCGGCCTGACGAGCCCCTGTTCAAACGGCTCACCCGGCAGCAGCTGTTTATCCCTGTGGCGGCACTGATTCTGCTGGTGCTGTTCAACCTGATCGCTGACCCCTCCTTCTTCGCGATCTCTATGAACACCAACAGCCTGGGCAACCCGGTGCTCAGCGGCAATATCGTCTCCGTGCTGGACAACGCCTCTGAGCTGGTCATCCTGGCCATTGGTATGACGCTGGTCACCGCCTCCTCCGGCGGACAGGACATCAGCGTGGGCGCCACCATGGCCATCGCCGGCAGCGTCATCCTCCGGATGGTGTGCGGCAGCCAGGTCACTTCTGACACCATGCAGATGAACCTGCTTTTGGCTGTCCTGATTGGCATTCTGGCTACTATGCTCTGCGGTGCCTTCAACGGCGCTCTGGTGGCCTACTTCAACATCCAGCCCATGGTGGCTACGCTGATTATGTACACCGCTGGACGCTCCATTGCGGCCTGGATCAACAACAATCAGCTGCCCATCATCAACGACCTGAGCTTTAAGTACGCGGGCACCTTCCTCCCCGGCATCCCCGTGCCCACCCCCATCTTCATCACCGCCGCAGTGATTCTGGCCTTCTGGCTCATTCTCAAGTTTACCACCCTGGGCCTGTACACCCAGTCGGTGGGCATCAACGCCAACTCCTCCCGCCTCAACGGCCTGGACCCCAAGCTGATTAAGCTGCTCACCTACGTGATTCTGGGCGTATGTGTGGCGCTGGCCGGCTTCATCCGGGTCAGCCGCAGCGGCTCCATCAACTACTCCCGCATTGCGGAGAACATTGAGATGGACGCCATCCTGGCCGTGGCCCTGGGCGGCAACGCCCTGTCCGGCGGCAAGTTCAACATCTACGGCTCCATCCTGGGGGCCTATGTCATCCAGTTCCTCACCACCACCCTGTATAAGTATGACGTACCCTCCACCGCTCTGCCCGCCTACAAGGCGGTGGTGGTCATCCTGCTGGTGGTACTCAGTGCCCCGGTGGTGCGGGAAAAGCTGGCCAACCTGAAAAAAGCCCCCGCCAAAACCGCGAAGGAGGTGTCCTGACATGTCCAACGGAATTGCAGTTGATAAGCAGGGACGGCTCAAGAACCGGACCTCCATGAGCGACACCAATCTGCTGCTCACCATCACGGTGGTGGTCTTCTTTATCCTGTATCTGGCCGCCATCATTTCCCTGGGCGGCAGCTTTACCAAGCCTCAAAACTTCCTCAATATCCTGAACAACAACGCCTCTCTCATTGTCCTCTCCTGCGGCATGAGTATCGTCATGATTACCGGCGGTATCGACATCAGCGTGGGCGGCGTCACCTGCCTGGTGTGCATGGTCTGCGCGGTAAACCTGGAGCAGCAGGGCGGCAATGTGGGCACCGTCATCCTTCTGGGACTGGCTATCGGCCTGGCCTTTGGCGTGGTCCAGGGCTTTTTGGTGGCCCATCTGGGCATCCAGCCCTTTATCGTCTCCCTGGCGGGCATGTTCTTTGCCAAGGGCATGACTACCATTGTCAGCAAGGAGCCGGTCCGCGTCACCAATGAAGGCTTTTTGGCAGTGAAGGAGCTGCGCATCAATGTGCCCGGCCTGGGCGCTCCCAATAAGCTGGGCGTCTACATCCCGGCCTATGTGGAGGTGGGCGTGGTGATCGCCCTGCTGGTGGTTATTCTTCTGTTCTGCCTGCTGCGCTGGACCAAGCTGGGCCGCGCCTTCTACGCTGTGGGCGGCAACAACCAGAGCGCCAACATGCTGGGCATCAACGTGCGGCGCACCAAGTTCCTGGCCCATGTGCTGTGCAGCGTGCTGGCCGGTTTGGGCGGCATTCTCTACTTCCTCCATGTGGGCAGCGGCGACGTGGCCAACGGCGCGGGAGATGAGATGAACGCCATCGCCTCCTCCATCATTGGCGGCACCCTGCTCACCGGCGGCGTGGGCAACGTAATCGGCACCTTCTTCGGGGTTTTGTCCCTGAACACCATCAAGCGCATTGTCGCCTCTCTGGGCTTTGACGAGGCCTGGTGGTCCAATATCACCGTGGCCGCCATGCTCTGCCTGTTCCTGGTAATCCAGAGCATTGTGCTGCTGCGCAAGAACAAGAAGTAAGGGGGGGCACAAGATGAAAACCTGTTTGGGCATTGAGCTGGGCTCCACCCGCATCAAAGCCGTCACCATTGACGCCTCCTTCAAGCCCCTCTCCTCTGGGGACTACACCTGGGCCTCCACCTATGAAAACGGCGTGTGGACCTACTCCCTGGACGAGGTTTGGACCGGCCTGAAATCCGCCCTGTCCAAGGTGGAGGGCCGGGAGGAAATTGCCGCCGCCGGAGTGTCCGCCATGATGCACGGCTACCTGGCCTTTGACAGGGACTGGAAGCTGCTGGTCCCCTTCCGTACCTGGCAGAACACCATCACCGGCCAGGCCGCGGCCGAGCTGACCGGGCTCTTCGGCTTCAACATCCCTCAGCGCTGGTCTATCGCCCACCTGTATCAGGCGGTTTTAAATGGGGAGGATCACGTCCCCCAGATCGCCCACATCACCACCCTGGCGGGGTACATCCACTACATGCTTACCGGAGTCAATGCCGTTGGCATTGGCGAGGCCAGCGGCATGTTCCCCATTGACAGCACCGGACTGGACTACGACGCCGGGATGATGGCCAAGTTCAACCATCTGATTGCCTCCAAAAATCTCCCCTGGAATCTGGAGGACCTGCTGCCCAAGGTACTTGTGGCCGGTGAGGACGCCGGTTCCCTGACGCAGGCCGGCTCCTCCCTGCTGGACGGCCTGCTCCCCGCCGGCATTCCCTTCGCCCCCGCCGAGGGCGATGCGGGCACCGGCATGACCGCCACCAACGCCGTGGCCCCCCGCACGGGCAATGTATCCGCCGGAACCTCCATCTTCTCCATGGTGGTGCTGGAAAAGCCCTTAGAGAGGGTCTACGAGGAGATCGACCTGGTGACCACCCCCACCGGGGCCCCGGTGGCCATGGTTCACTGCAACAACTGCACCAACGACACCAACGCCTGGGTGGGCGTGCTGAAAGAGACCGCCCAGCTCTTCGGGGCCGATCCTGACGCCGGGGAGCTGTACACCAAGCTCTACCAGAAGAGCATGGAGGGCGATCCGGACTGCGGCGGCGTGATGGTGTGCAACTATCTGGCCGGGGAGGGAGTGACCCATATGGACGCGGGCCGTCCCCTGGTGGCCCGCACTCCTGAGACCAAATTCACCCTGGCCAACTTCTTCCGCTCCCAGCTCTACTCCACCATGGCCACTTTGAAAATCGGCATGGATATTCTGGCGGGGGAGCATGTGGCTATCAGCTCCCTCACCGGCCACGGCGGGTTGTTCAAAACCCCCGCAGTGGGCCAGAGCTACATGGCCGCCGCCTGCAACGCCCCCGTCACCTGCATGGAGACCGCCGGGGAAGGCGGGCCCTACGGCATGGCCCTGCTGGCCTCCTACCGGCTGAACAAGGCCGAGGGCGAAAGTCTGGAGGGCTTCCTGTCCAATCAGGTCTTCGCCGGGGTGTCCGGCTCCACCATTCAGCCCGACCCCGCCGCCGTGGAGGGCTTCAACACCTATATCCAGCGGTACAAAGCCCTGCTCAAGGTGGAAAAGGCGGCGGTGGACGTTCTGTAACCTTAAGGCGGCGCGCCGGGGCCGTCGCGCCCTACAATGTGCCGTGTGCAGGGGCCGATGCCCTGGCGCCGACCTCGCCGCATTGTCCGCGGGCGGCCGCAGGCCGCCCCTACAAAAATCGCAAGGAGGAAAATCCTATGAACTATTCATTCTGGTTTGTGGTGGGCAGTCAGTTCCTGTACGGCCCCGAGGTACTGGAGACTGTCGCCGCCCGGGCTCAGGAGATGGCGGATGAGCTGTCCAAAACCCTGCCCTTCCCCCTGGTCTACAAGGTGACCGCCAAAACCAACAAGGAGATCGCCGACGTGGTCAAGCAGGCCAACTACGACGACTCCTGCGCCGGTATCATTACCTGGTGCCACACCTTCTCCCCCTCCAAAATGTGGATCAACGGTTTTGCCAATCTGCAAAAGCCCTACTGCCACTTCGCCACCCAGTACAACCAGTCCATCCCTAACGAGGAGATCGACATGGACTTTATGAACCTGAACCAGGCCGCCCATGGCGACCGGGAGCACGGGTTTATCGCCGCCCGGCTGCGCCTGCCCCGGAAGGTGATCGCCGGGTACTGGAAGGATGAGGCCGTCCAGAAGCGGATTGGCAGCTGGATGAAGGCCGCCGCAGGCGTGGCCGTGTCCAAAGGTTTGAAGGTCATGCGCTTTGGCGACAACATGCGTGAAGTGGCCGTCACCGAGGGCGACAAGGTGGAGGTTCAGACCAAGCTGGGCTGGCAGGTGAACACCTGGGCCGTAGGCGACCTGGTGAAGGTGATGAATGAGGTTTCTGAGGCTGAGATCGACGCGCTGATGGACACCTACAAGGCCAGCTATGACATTGACACCGACAAGATCGACCACATCCGCTACCAGGCCCGGGAGGAGATTGCCATCAAGAGGATGATGGACGCCGAGGGCTGCAAGGCCTTCTCCAACACCTTCCAGGACCTTTACGGCATGGAACAGCTCCCCGGCCTGGCCAGCCAGCATCTGATGGCCCAGGGCTACGGCTACGGCGGCGAGGGCGACTGGAAGGTGGCCGCCATGACCGCCATCATGAAGGCCATGGGCGAGGGAGGCAACGGCTGTTCCCTGTTTATGGAGGACTACACCTACAACCTGGAGCCCGGCAAGGAGTACTCCCTGGGCGCCCACATGCTGGAGGTCTGTCCCTGCTGCGCCGCAGGCAAGCCCCGGATTGAGACCCACCACTTGGGTATCGGTATGAACGAGAAGGACCCCGCCCGCCTGGTCTTTGAGGGCAAAGAGGGGGACGCCATTGTGGTATCCCTCATTGATATGGGTGGCCGCCTGCGCCTGATCTGTCAGGACATCCACTGTGTCAAGCCTATCCTGCCTATGCCCAACCTGCCTGTGGCCCGGGTGATGTGGCAGGCTGAGCCCTCCCTCACCACCGGGGTGGAGTGCTGGATTACCGCCGGCGGCGCCCACCACACCGTTCTCAGCTACGACGTCACCGCCGAGCAGATGAAGGACTGGGCCAATATGCTGGACATTGAGTTTGTCCACATCACCAAGGACACCACCGTGGAATCCCTGGAACACGACCTGTTCCTGTCCGACCTGGCCTGGAAGCTGAAGTAACGCCCTGCATCATTCGCTGGCATGTAGGCCGCCCGCCGATTCTGCCAGACCTCACGGGCGGCCACAGGCCGCCCCTACAAAATGAAACGAGGTACAATTATGTTAGAAGCACTCAAACAGGAAGTTCTGGAGGCCAACCTCCTTCTGCCCAAATACGGTCTGGTCACCTTTACCTGGGGCAATGTGTCCGGCCTTGACCGTGACAAGGGCCTGATGGTCATCAAGCCCTCCGGGGTGGAGTATGAGGGCATGACAGCTGAAGACATGGTGGTGGTCAGCCTGGAGACCGGCGATGTGGTGGAGGGCAAGTGGAAGCCCTCCAGCGACACCAAGACCCACCTGGAGCTGTACAAGGCCTTTCCCGGGGTGGGGGGCATTGTACACACCCACAGTCCCCACGCCGTGGCCTGGGCCCAGGCCGGGGAGGATATCCCCTGCTTCGGCACCACCCACGCCGACTACTTCTACGGCTCCATCCCCTGCACCCGCCATCTGACCTTGGGTGAACTGGAGGAGGACTATGAGAAGAACACCGGAACAATTATTGTGGACACCTTTAAGGAGCGGTGCATTGAGCCCAAGGCTGTTCCCGGCGTAATCTGCGCCAGCCACGGCCCCTTCACCTGGGGCAAGGATGCTGCCCAGGCGGTGTACCACGCGGTGGTGCTGGAGGAAGTGGCCAAGATGGCCATTCTCACCCGCCAGGTGCGCCCCTCCGCAGGCCCCGCCCCCCAGCGCTATCAGGACAAACACTACTTCCGCAAGCATGGCCCCAGCGCCTACTACGGACAGGATTAAACAAGACAAGGCCCCGCCTCAGGCGGGGCCTTGTATAATTTGTTCCCATCTGTAGAGGCGGCCCGCCTGTCACAGCAGGTCCGTTCGGTTCTGCGGGCGGCCGCAGGCCGCCCCTACAGCTCCCTTGGCCGCAATTTTGAGCCTGCTATAGTAATTTATATACCGTTCAGGAACCGGAGGAATGCCTCCTTGCCCTCAGGGGTGCGCTTGTACACCCCGGCGTGCTCCAGCACCCTGGCAAAGACCAGACCGGTCTCCTTCTGAACAATGTCCAAGGCGTTCTCCGCTGTGACGGTGTAGTGTTTGGCGAAATTCTCCGCCCATTCCGCGTGCTTTTCAGTAAGTTCACTGGCCCGCAGGTCGCCGCCGGAGGCTAAGCAATCGGCCACAGCGGCCAATTCCTCCTTCAGCCGGGCGGGGAGGACGGCCAGGCCCATCACCTCAATCAGGCCGATATTTTCCTTTTTGATATGGTGTAGCTCGGCGTGGGGGTGGTAGACCCCCAGAGGGTGCTCCTGGGTGGTGATGTTGTTGCGCAGGACCAGGTCCAGCTCGTACTTCTCCCCCCGCCGCCGGGCAATGGGGGTGATGGTGTTGTGAGGTTCACCGTCCGTCTCCGCGAAGATAAAGGCAGATTCGTCGGTGTAGTCCCGCCAGGCGGCGAGAATTTTGTCCGCCAGGTCAATGAGCCGCTCCGGATTTTGGGAGGAAATCCGAACCACCGACATGGGCCATTTCACAATACCCGCCTCCACATCTTCAAAGCCGGGAAATGTAAATGGGGTCTCCACCGGAGCTTTTTCCATGGCGAAGGTGTACCGTCCCCCCTGGAAGTGGTCGTGGGCCAAAATGGACCCGCCCACAATGGGCAGATCGGCGTTGGAGCCCACAAAGTAGTGGGGGAACTGCCGGACGAAGTCCAGCAGCTTGGCAAAGCAGGCCCGGTCAATTTTCATGGGCACATGCTCGCTGTTGAAGCAGATGCAGTGTTCGTTGTAGTAGACGTAGGGGGAGTACTGCAAAAACCAGGGGGAGCCGTTGATTTCAATGGGGACCACCCGGTGGTTCTGCCGGGCGGGGTGGTTGACCCGGCCGGCGTAGCCCTCGTTCTCATAGCACAGCTGGCACCGGGGGTAGGCAGAGGCGGGCAGATTTTTCGCCGCCGCAATGGCCTTGGGGTCCTTCTCCGGCTTGGACAGGTTGATGGTGATGTCCAGCTCCCCATACTCGGTGGGGACCTTCCACTGCATGTCCTTGGCGATCCGGTCCCGGCGGATGTAGTTGGTGTCCTGGCTGAAGGCGTAGTACCAGTCGGTGGCCGCTTTAGGATCATCACGATACATGCCTTGAAACTTCTCAATGACTTGGGCAGGGCGGGGGGTGAGCCGTCCCATAATCTCTGTATCGAACAGGTCCCGGTAGACCACAGAATTTTCCGTCAGCACGCCCCGCTCATGGGCGTCATCCAGCAGTTCTTTCAGAATGGAGGCCAGCTCCAGGCTGTCCACATCCCAAGTCCGCTCCGGCTCTGTATAGCTGTCCAGCTTCAATACATCCAGGATGGTGTTGATGGCCCAGGTATGCTCACATTCCTCCACCAGACCTAAGTGGACGGCGTAGTCCGCCAGTTTGGCAATGGCATTGTCAATCATAGTCATCTCTCCTTATTACCTGCACTTAATGTAGGGCGCGACGACCTCGGCGCGCCGTGCTGTTGTAAGAGATATTCCACGGGGGCGGCGGGCCGGGTCGTCCCGCCCTACAGTCCGTTTCGCAAAGGGATTCTCTTTTATTCCGCCACCACACAGCCGCCCTGGGGACGGATGTGAAGCACATGGCACTTGCCCGCGCCGAACAGCTCCTCCATGCCGGTTTTAAAGGGCACAAGATACTCCTCGGGCACAAAGGCCTGGATGGTCCCGGCAAAGCCGCCTCCGTGCACCCGGATGGCCCCCATGCCGTCCAGAATGTTCTCTCCCACCGTCAGAGCCAGGGGGATGGCCTGCTGCCGGGGGGTTTGAATGGACCATGTGTTTTGCAGCTGGAGGGAAGAGGAGCGCCCGGAGGAATTGACCATGTTCAGGAAGGCTTCAAAATTTCCGTTTTTCAGGGCGTCAGCCTCCTGGGAGGCCCGGCGGTCGTCGTCATAGAAATGCATGGAGCGCAGTACCGCACGGTCACCGTACGCCTCCCGCAGGGCGGGAATTGCGGCGCGGAAGTCCTGCAAGGGCACATCCCGTAGCACTTGCTTGCCAAAGTGGGCCGCCACCGCTCCCATTTCCCGGGTAATGTCGGCATAGTCGCCGGTAAGGTCGCCGTGGCTGGAAGCGGTATCCACAATGCATAGGACATGGCCGGACTTGCTGAAATCATAGTCCACCCGCTTTACCACAGGGTTGGCGGGGTCGTTGAAGTCGATAAACACCGCGCCTCCCACGGAGGAGCCCATCTGGTCCATCAGGCCGCAGGGCTTACCGAAGTAGACATTTTCAGCGTACTGCCCGATTTTGGCAATTTGGACGGCGTCCAGCTCCCCGCCGCAGCAGAAGTGGTTGAGAATATTGCCAATCAGCACCTCATAGGCGGCGGAGGAGGACAGGCCGGAGCCGGACAGCACGGTGGAGGCCACATAGGCGTCAAAGCCGGACAGCTTATAGCCCAGTTCCGCCACCTTAGCGGCCACCCCGCGCACCAGGGCGGCGGAGGTGTTGGCCTCCTCAGGCTTCACCGCCAGATCGTCCAGGCTGACCTCAAGGGCAGGGTAACCCTCCGACTGCACCCGGATCAGATTGGCGCCGTTGGGAGCGGCGCAGGCCAGCATGTCCATATCCACGCTGCCGCACAGCACGCGGCCGTGCTGGTGGTCGGTGTGGTTGCCGCCAATCTCGGTGCGGCCCGGACCGCTGAACAGGGCGGCCTGCGCCCCCTCCGCCGGGTTAAATACGTCCATAAAGGACTGAACTACATGGCAGGCCCGGTCACGGGCCCGGACCAGGCTGGCCTGTGTGCCATCCAGAGCGTACAGGGCGGCAAGGGCCTGGTCGTGGCCCCGTCCGCGCAGGGTATCCAGCAGAGTATTGCAGCTACTCAAGGGACGTCACCTCTTTCTCGAAATTGGGAGATCCTCCCGGTTGTCCATTGCGCATTCAATTATACCACGCATCTTTGCTGCGGACAAGCAGATTGCGCAGGCAGCGGGAAAAACAAATTAGAGCAATTCTCAAAATTGCCGATACCGCTTTGTAAGGGCGGGTATTACCCGCCCGCCTTGATTCGTAATACGAGCTGGTATCCTGCGGGCGTATGATATCCGCCCCTACCAAGGGAGTTTTCTTATTATTTCATAGAATTGTTATCATTCTCCTTTGGGCAGATAAAAAGGGCTTGCCGCTCCGCAAAAGCAGAGGGCAAGCCCTTTTATGGCATAAATGCACCGGCCCGGTTACACCAGCTGGATAATGGCCATCTCAGCGGCGTCGCCGCGGCGGGGGCCAATGCGGACGATACGGGTATAGCCGCCGTTGCGGTCGGCGTATTTGGGTCCGATCTCCTTAAACAGCTTGTTGGCCACGTCCTCCTTGGTGATGTAGGACAGGGCCTGGCGGTAGGAGGCCAGGGTGTTGGTCTTGGCCAGAGTAATCATCTTCTCAGCCACGGGAGCCACTTCCTTGGCGCGGGTGACGGTGGTCTTGATCTGGCCGTTCTCCAGCAGGTAGGTGGTCATGGCGCGGAGCATGGCACGGCGCTGGTCGCTGGTGCGGCCCAGCTTGCGGTTCTTCTGAGACATGGTAAACACTCCTTTGACCTCGCGTGGCGAGATCCGTTTAAATTCGTTCAATTCAGGCGGCCCAGGCCGCACAAAGCGGAACGTTACATACGCTTAGTTGTTCTCCTCGCTGGCCAGGGAGAGCCCCATCATGGACAGCTTGTTGATGACCTCCTCCAGGGACTTGCGGCCCAGGTTCCTGACCTTCATCATCTCTTCCTCGGTCTTGGAGATCAGATCCTCCACCGTGTTGATGTTGGCCCGCTTCAGGCAGTTGTAGGAGCGGACGGACAGGTCCATGTCATCAATGGTCATCTCCATCACCTTGTCACGCTGGGTCTCAGCCTTCTCCACCACGGTGGAGCGGCTGCCCATTGTCTCAGACAGGTCGGTGAACAGGGTGAAGTGGTCGCACAGGATGCGCGCTCCCAGGGAGACTGCGTCCCGGGCGTCGATTGTGCCGTTGGTCCACACCTCCAGGGTCAGCTTGTCGTAGTCCGTAGCGTCGCCCACACGGGTATTCTCCACGGTATAATTGACCTTGCGGACCGGGGTGTAAATGGAGTCCACAGGGATTACCCCAATGATGGACTGGGCAGGCTTATTCTTGTCGGCGGAGACATAGCCCCGGCCATGGGACAGGGTCAGTTCCATAGACAAGGTGGCATCCGGGCCCAGGGTGGCGATGTGCAGATCAGGGTTGAGGATCTCCACGTCGGCGTCCGCCTTGATGTCGCCAGCGGTCACCTTGCACTCGCCGGCGGCCTCAATATGAACGGTTTTTGTGCCCTCGCTGTAGAGCTTGGCGATAATGCCCTTTATATTCAGGACAATCTCGGTCACGTCCTCTTTCACCCCGGGGATGGTGGTAAACTCATGCTGCACCCCGGAGATCTTGATGTTGGTTACCGCGGTGCCGGGCAGGGAGGACAGCAGGATCCGCCGCAGGGAGTTGCCCAGGGTGGTGCCGTAACCCCGCTCCAGCGGCTCCACCACGTACTTGCCGTAGGAGGCGTCGCCGGGATTCTCAATACAATCAATGCGGGGCTTTTCAATTTCTATCATATGCTGGAATACCCTCCTTTTCTCGGCGGCGCATTCGCGCCGCTTCATTCAGCTCACCAATATCTGAGGGTTCTCTAAGTCTGTGTCAAGCCGTTTAGGACACTGCAGGGCGGGACGACTCGGTCCGCCGTCTCTTCAGGCATACCCGGCATGCCGGGGTGGCCGCACCCTACAGAAATATCGCTGTGATACACATTCCATAGAACGGCTTGGTAAAAAATTACTTAGAATACAGCTCGACGATGAGGTGCTCTTCCACGGGGAAGTCGATGTCATCCCGGGTGGGCATAGCAGCGACAGTACCCTGGAGGGTATTCTTGGTGCGGTCCAGCCACTTGGGCACGTTGACCACAGGGGCGTCCTCGCCGGTCAGGCGCTTAAACTTGACGGAGGAGCGGCTCTTCTCCCGCACCTCGATCACGTCGCCCACCTTAACCAGGTAGGAGGGCACATCCACCCGCTGGCCGTTGACGGTGAAGTGGCCGTGGGTGGTGAGCTGGCGGGCCTCCCGGCGGGTCATGGCAAAGCCCAGGCGGTACACCACGTTGTCCAGCCGGCGCTCAATGAGGGTGAGCAGGTTTTCACCCGTCTTGCCCTGCATGCGGCTGGCCTTCTCATAGTACATATGGAACTGCTTCTCCATAATGCCATAGACAAACTTGACCTTCTGCTTCTCGGTCATCTGCATGGCGTACTCAGACTGCTTCTTGCGCATCTGGCCCTTGGGGTTGCGGTTGGTTGTCTTCTTGGCATAGCCCATGGCGGCGGGGGACAGGTTCAGCGCCTTGCACCGCTTGGCGATGGGCTGCATATTTCTAGCCATCTGTCAATACCTCCTTCAAACGATCAGACGCGGCGGCGCTTCGGGGGCCGGCAGCCGTTGTGGGGAACGGGGGTCACGTCCTTAATCAGGGTGACCTCCAGGCCCACGGCCTGCAGCGCCCGGATGGCGGCCTCGCGGCCCTGGCCGGGGCCCTTCACAAAGACCTCCACGGTCTTGAGCCCATACTCCATCGCGGCCTTGGCGGCCGTCTCGGCGGCGGTCTGCGCGGCGAAGGGGGTGGACTTACGGGAACCACGGAAGCCCAGGCCGCCGGAGGAGGCCCAGGACAGGGCGTTGCCCTGCGCGTCGGTGACGGTGACCATGGTGTTGTTGAAGGAGGAGCGGATATGCACCTGGCCCCTCTCTACGTTCTTGCGTTCGCGGCGCTTGCGCACCACTTTCTTACCTTTGTTCGCAGCCATGTGTATCCCTCCTTACTTCTTCTTATTGGCGACGGTACGCTTGGGCCCCTTGCGGGTACGGGCGTTGGTCTTGGACCGCTGGCCGCGCACAGGCAGGCCCTTGCGGTGGCGGATGCCCCGGTAGCAGCCGATTTCGGTCAGCCGCTTAATGTCCATCGCCACGTTGCGGCGCAGGTCGCCCTCCACGGTGTAGTCGTGGAGCACCTCGCGCAGCTTGGCCTCGTCCTCCTCGGTGAGGTCTTTAACGCGGGTGTCTGGATTTACCCCAGCCTTGGCCAGGATTTTGTTGGCGCTGGTGCGCCCAATGCCGTAGATATAAGTGAGGCCGATCTCGATTCTCTTCTCTCTCGGCAGGTCAATACCGGCTAAACGAGCCATTTTTTACAGCACCTCCATTATCCTTGTCTCTGCTTATGCTTGGGGTTTTCGCAAATTACCATGACTTTGCCCTTGCGCTTAATGACTTTGCACTTCTCGCACATGGGCTTCACGGACGGTCTGACTTTCATTGTTAAAACCTCCTGATGAATGCCTTGATGGCCCCGGTAAGGGACAGGCAAGGCTCTCCCTTATCCGGTCGTGTATGGTTTACTTGGACCGCCAGGTGATTCTTCCCCTGGTCAGGTCGTAGGGTGACATTTGAATGGTCACCTTGTCACCGGGCAGGATGCGGATAAAGTTCATCCGCAGCTTGCCGGAAATATGTGCCAGGATGATATGGCCGTTCCCGATATCAACATGGAACGTAGTGTTGGGCAGGGCCTCGGTGACGACGCCCTCCAATTCGATCATATCGTCTTTAGCCAAGCGTAGATCCCTCCTTGAAGGCGGCCAGCGCCCGTCTCAATGCCCGGTCGGAGACCGGTTCTCCCTCTTGCAGACTGCGTACCACGGGGTGGTCAAACATAAGCTGTTCTCGCGGACCTGACTGCTGCGGGTCTGGTGCCAAGCTCCAGACATGGCCCAGCTTTTTGGCCTTTGGGCGGCCAATTTTCCGCCGCTTTCCGTCGGCCAGCAGCAGCCGGACTCTCTTCTGGTCCACACCCACCACAAGGAAGATACCGCCCTTGTCCCGTCCGGCATTTGCCTGGACAATCCAGCCTGTGTAATCAAACATAGGCCCCATCCTCGGTAACGGTCAGTATCTCGGGGCCATCCTCTGTAATGAGGATGGTATTCTCATAGTGGGCGGTCAGCGAGCCGTCCTGGGACACAGTGGTCCACTTGTCGGGCAGTACCCGCACATGCCAGTCTCCGGCGCACACCATGGGCTCCACGGCTATGGTCATGCCCGGCTGGAGCCGGGGACCGTGGCCCGCGGGGCCAAAGTTGCGCACCTCAGGAGCCTCGTGAAGCTTGGTTCCTACGCCGTGGCCCACAAAATCCCGGACCACAGAGTAGCCGTTTCCCTCCACATACTCCTGAACCGCGTGGCCGATATCGCTCACCCGGCGGCCCTTGCGGGCGTTTTGAATGCCCTCCCAAAAGCTCTGCTGGGTCACTTGAATCAGCCGCATAGCCTCCTCGCTCACCTGCCCGCAGGGGTAGGTGGCGGCGCAGTCGCCGTGAAAGCCGCCGATAAAAGCGCCAACGTCAATACTGACAATGTCGCCCTCCTTCAGCTTTCGGGGACCGGGAATACCGTGGATGACCACCTCGTTCACCGAGATGCAGGCGGAGCCGGGAAAGCCGCCGTACCCCAAAAAGGAGGGCTTTGCCCCGTGGCTCTCGATAAAACGGCGAACCGCCCTGTCAATCTCGTGAGTGGTAACCCCCGGGCGCACCATAGAACCGGCCAGGGCACGGGCCTGGGCAGTGAGCCGCCCGGCCCGGCGCATGGCTTCAATTTCCCGTTGGGATTTCAGTGATATCATTTCCAGCGCCATCAGAGTTCCAGCGCCTCCATAATCACCTTGTTGGTCCCTTCAATGGTGTCCTGATTGGCTACCGGGACCAGGATGCCCTTGCCCTCGTAGAAGCCTTTCAGAGGTTCGGTCTCCGCGTGATACACAGCCAGGCGGGCCCGGACGGTTTCAGCCCGGTCGTCCTCCCGCTGGATCAGGGGGCCGCCGCAGGAGTCGCACACGCCCTCCGCCTTGGGGGGCTTGGCCTTTACGTGGTAGGGGGCGCCGCAGCTCTGGCACACCCGGCGGCCGGACATGCGCTCCTCGATCTCTCCGTCGGAGATCTCAATGGACAGCACGTGGTCAAAGGTGATCCCAGCGGCGTCCAGCGCCTCGGCCTGACCAATGGTGCGGGGTACGCCATCCAGAATAAAGCCCTTCTCACAGTCGGGCTGGGCCAAACGGTCGGCCACAATGCCGATAATTACGCCATCGGGCACCAGCTTGCCGGCGTCCATATAGCTCTTGGCCTCCAGTCCGGTAGGGGTGCCCTCCTTGATGGCGGTGCGGAGAATGTTGCCGGTGGAAATGGTAGGGATCCCCAGCTTGGCGCTGAGAATCTCGGCCTGGGTCCCTTTGCCGGCGCCCGGAGCGCCCAGCAGGATCAGTTTCATACCCATAGCCGTCTCTCCTTACTCCAGGAAGCCCTTGTAATGCCGCATAAGCATCTGGGCCTCCATCTGTTTCACGGTCTCCAGGGCGACGCCCACCACAATGATGACAGAGGTGCCGCCAATGGCCAGAGAGCTGTAGCCCACCAGATTGCCGGTGATAATGGGGGCAATGGCAATCACGGACAGGTACAGAGCGCCGAACATGGTGATCTTGTTCAGCACGCGCATGAGGAAGTCGATGGTGGGCTTGCCGGGCCGCAAACCGGGGACAAAGCCGCCATTCTTCTTCAGGTTGTTGGCCACCTCAATGGGGTTGAAAGCCATGGTGGAGTAGAAATAGCTAAAGCCCACAATGAGCAGGAAATACAGGATGCTGTAGAAGGGCCGGCTGGTGTCAAACACCCGCATCATGGAGCCGCCAAAGCCCTTGCTCTCTGTAGTAACGCCCATAAAGGCACCCACGGTGGCGGGCAGGGAGGCAATGGACTGGGCGAAGATGATGGGCATAACGCCGGCCATGCTAACCTTCATGGGGATGTGGGTGGACTGGCCGCCATACATCTTCCGGCCCACAACGCGCTTGGCGTACTGCACCGGGATGCGGCGCTCAGCGTTGTTGATATAGACAATGAAGACCACCAGGGCCAGCATGCCTATAACAATCAGGGCAATAATCCAAGGGGCCAGAGCGCCCTGACGCAGGGCGTCCATATAGCTCTGGGCCACTTCCTCGGTCATACCCTCGTTCTCAGCCATCAGGGACTCCACGCTCATGCCCTGCACGGCGATCCACCGCTGCAGGCCGCTGATGCAGTCCATGCACATACGGGGGAAGCGGGAGACAATGCCTGCGAACAGGATGATGGAAATACCGTTGCCGATACCAAACTCGGTGATCTGCTCACCCAGCCACATCAGGAAGGCGGAGCCGGCGGTGAAGGACAGCACAATCACCAGACCCACCCAAAAGCCGGGCAGGGAGCCGCCGTTGACCAGGCCGTAGCTGTTGACCAGACTGTAGTAGCCAAAGCCCTGGAGCAGGGCGATAGCCACGGTGGTGTACCGGGTGATGGAGGCAATCTTCTTGCGCCCCTCCTCGCCGCCGTCACGGGCCATGCGCTCCAGTGCGGGGATGGCCACGGTCAGCAGCTGGATAATGATGGAGCTGTTGATATAGGGCTGGATGGACAGGGCAAATACTGTGGCCATAGAGAAGGCGGAGCCGCTCATGGCGTTCAGCAGGCCCAGGATGGTACCGCTCTGGCTGTCCAGATAGGTCTGGAGGGAGGCAGAGTCGATATAGGGCACAGGGATGGCGGAGCCGAGGCGGAAGATAAGCAGCGCCATAATGGTGAACAGCATCTTCTTTTTCAGCTCAGGCACCCGCCAGGCGTTGCGGATGGTCTGAATCATGGTCAGACCACCTCCCACTTACCGCCGGCAGCCACAATTTTTTCCTTGGCGGAGGCGGAGAAAGCGGAAGCCTTTACAATCAGTTTCTTGTTGATCTCGCCGTTGCCCAGGATCTTGACGCCGTACTGGCACTTGGTCAGGATACCCTTCGCCCGCAGCATATCCACATCCACCGTGGCGCCGTCCTCAAAGCGGTCCAGGGCGGAGACGTTGATGGCCTCCAGGGGCTTGGCAAAGATGTTGTGGAAGCCCCGCTTGGGCAGGCGGCGGGCCAGAGGCATCTGGCCGCCTTCAAATCCCACGCGGACGCCGCCGCCGCTGCGGGCCCACTGGCCCTTGTGGCCCCGGCCGGCGGTCTTGCCGTTGCCGGACCCGGCACCCCGGCCCTTGCGGTAGGCCTTGGTGTTGGAGCCGGGGGCGGGAGAAAGTTCATGCAGATTCATGTCGTTGCGCCTCCTCGTTAGTTTTCCTCGGACACCTGGAGCAGGTAGCCGATGTGGGCGATCTTGCCGCGGGTGGCCTCGTTATCGGGCTGCACGGTGGTGTCGCCGATCTTGCGGAGGCCCAGGGCCTCGGCGGTCGCCTTGTGCTTGGCGATACGGCCGTTCAGGCTCTTGACCAGCTTAATGTTCAGATTAGCCATTTTTGCCCCTCCTTAACCCAAGATCTCTTCCACGCTCTTGCCGCGGACGCGGGCCACTTCCTCGGGGGTGCGCAGGGACTTCAGGCCCTGGAAGGTGGCGGAGACCACGTTCTGCGGATTGTTGGAGCGCAGGCACTTGGTACGGATGTCCTTGATACCGATGGCTTCCATCACGGCGCGGACGGGGCCGCCGGCGATCACGCCGGTACCGGGGGCAGCGGGCTTCATCAGCACGCGGCCGGCGCCGAACTCACCAATCACCTCGTGGGGGATGGTGGTGCCGGACAGGGACACGTTAATCATGTTCTTCTTGGCATCCTCAATGCCCTTGCGGATGGCCTCGGGCACCTCGGCGGCCTTGCCCAGGCCAAAGCCCACGCGGCCCTTCTCGTCGCCCACGACCATCAGGGCGGAGAACTTGGCCACACGGCCGCCCTTAACGGTTTTGGATACGCGGTTCAGATAGACCAGCTTTTCAACAAATTCGCTGGGCTCTCTCTCAAATCTAGCCATTTGTTTTTCCTCCTCCCTTAGAATTGCAGGCCGCCCTCGCGGGCGCCCTCGGCCAGAGCCTTCACGCGGCCGTGGTAGACATAGCCGCCGCGGTCAAAGACCACAGTGTCAATGCCCTTGGCCTTGGCGCGCTCAGCCACGTTGACGCCCACCTGCTTGGCGGCGTCGGACTTGGTGCCCTCACAGGCAAAGTCCTTCTCCAGGGAAGACGCGGAGACCAAAGTGACGCCGTTCACGTCGTCAATGACCTGGGCGTAGATGTTGGTCTCGCTGCGGAAGACGCACAGACGGGGACGCTCGGGCGTGCCGGAAATCTTAGCACGCACGCGCTTGTGGCGCTTGATGCGCTGGGAGCGGGTATCGGGTCTGTTGATCATAAGTGGCACACCTCCTTATTACTTCTTGGCGCCGGTCTTACCAGCCTTGCGGCGGATGACCTCGTCAGTATACTTGATTCCCTTGCCCTTGTAGGGTTCGGGGGGACGCTTTTCTCTCACTTCGGCGGCAAACTGGCCCACCTTCTGCTTGTCGCAGCCGTGGATGATGATCTTGTTGGGGGAGGGGACCTCAATAGAGATGTCCTCGTTCTCCTCCATGGTCACCTGGTGAGAATAACCCAGGTTCATAACCAGCTTGTTGCCTTCCTTGGCCACACGGTAGCCCACGCCGTTGACGTCCAGCTCCTTCTTGTAGCCGTCAGTCACACCCACCACCATGTTGTGGATGAGAGTGCGGGTCAGGCCGTGGAGGGCCCGGTTCTCCTTGGCGTCGTTGGGACGGGTGACCTTCAGCTCAGCACCCTCAACGGCAATGGCCATATTGGGGTTGAACTGCTGTGTCAGGGTGCCCTTGGGGCCCTTGACAGTGACAACGTTGTTGTCCTCTACCTTGATCTCCACTCCGGCGGGAATGGCGATAGGAGCTCTACCAATTCTGGACATATCCTATAACCCTCCTTACCAGACAAATGCCAGGACTTCACCGCCGACATGGGCCTCGCGGGCCTTCTTGTCGGTCATGACGCCCTTGGACGTGGAAACAATGGCGATACCCAGGCCCCGCAGGACCTTGGGCAGCTCGTCGGCGCCGGCGTACACCCGGAGGCCGGGCTTGGACACCCGCTTCAGGCCGGAGATGACCTTCTCCTTGCCGGCGTTGTACTTCAGGGCAATGCGGATGACGCCCTGGGTACCGTCGTCGATGAGCTGGAAGTTCTTGATATACCCCTCGTCCAGCAGGATCTGCGCGATAGACTTTTTCATGTTGGACGCGGGCACATCAACAGTGTCATGCTTGGCGTTGTTCGCGTTGCGGATGCGGGTCAGCATATCCGCGATAGGGTCGGTGATTTGCATGCGTGTTTACCTCCTATAAAGATTACCGGTTTTAGCCGGTATAGACGGCAAGGTATCGCAGGTTAGGTCCTTCCTGCGACCTGTTGACCGCCTTCGT
The DNA here is from genome assembly GCF_943192995.1 of Flintibacter muris. Classification (GTDB taxonomy): domain Bacteria; phylum Bacillota; class Clostridia; order Oscillospirales; family Oscillospiraceae; genus Lawsonibacter; species Lawsonibacter muris. The sequence continues at coordinate 101,798 of NZ_CALPCP010000009.1, read as the reverse complement.
ACCTGGTTGGGGCAGGTACATTTTTTGAGGTTCCCCAGGGCCTGTACACGTTGGGTCCGGGTCCCTCCTATCAAAACCGCCCAGGGGCGGGTTTGACCAATCCTGGTCCGCTATGGAAAGCTTTTCTAGGGGCCGACGACCTCGGCGGCCCGCTGTCTGCCTGGATCACAAAGCCGAAGAAAACGGCGCGCCGGGTGGTCGCGCCCTGCTTGGCACAGGCACAAATTCCCGCAGCCATATCACTTTCCAGCAGTCTCCTGGAGTTTACATGGGATGCAGGCGAAAACGCACGGCTGCGTGTGGAGCATTTTTGCTGTGTCAACTGGACACAACGACTGATTATACTCCTGAAAAATCAGATTTGCAAGGATTTTTTCGCGCGAACACACGAAGGCGTGGATAGAGATGTGCCGGAACGGCACTTTTTCGGCACCGTTCCGGACACAAAACACTCTTTTTTACCAGGAAGCCTTGCGCACGCCGGGAATCTGACCCTTGTAGGCCAGCTCACGGAAGCAGATACGGCAAATGCCATAGTCCCGGAGGTAGGCGTGGGGGCGGCCGCACAGCTTGCAGCGGTTATAGCGGCGGGAGGAGAACTTGGGCTCCTTCTGCTGCTTCAGGATCATAGATTTCTTAGCCATAATTCTTCCTCCTCTTAGCGGCCGGCGAAGGGAGCGCCCACCAGCTTCAGCAGCTCACGGGCCTCCTCGTCCGTCTGGGCGGTGGTAACCACCACAATGTCCATGCCGCGGATCTTGTCGATCTTGTCATACTCGATCTCGGGGAAGATCAGCTGCTCCTTCACGCCCAGGGCGTAGTTGCCGCGGCCGTCAAAGGCGTCGGCGGAGATGCCCCGGAAGTCACGGACGCGGGGCAGGGCCACGTTGAACAGGCGGTCCAGGAACTCCCACATCTTGTTACCCCGCAGGGTGACCTTGGCGCCAATGGGCATGCCCTCACGCAGCTTAAAGTTAGCCACGGACTTCTTGGCCTTGGTGATCACAGCCTTCTGGCCGGTGATGGTGGTCAGGTCGTTGACCACGGCGTCCAGCACCTTGGCGTTCTCCCGGGCCTCGCTGCAGCCGACGTTGACCACGATCTTCTCCAGGCGGGGGATCTGCATGGTGGACTTGTAGCCGAACTTCTGCATCAGAGCAGGAGCGACCTCGTCCTGATACAGCTTTTTCAGGTTAGGCACTTTCTTTTCCTCTGCCATTTCGATTCACTCCTCCTCTCTTAAATCTCGGCGCCGCACTTTTTGCAGACGCGGACCTTCTTACCGCCGGCCAGCAGCTTGTGGGCGGGCCGGGTGGGCTTATTGCACTTGGGGCAGACGCGCTGCACCTTGCAGGCGTAGATGGGGGCCTCCTTCTGGAGGATGCCGCCCTGCTCGCCCTGCTGGCGGGGCCTGGTGTGGCGGGAGACCATATTGACCTTCTCCACAACCACCTTGCCGGCGTCAGGCATAACGGACATAACCTTGCCCTGCTTGCCCTTGTCCTTGCCGGACAGGACGACGACGGTGTCGCCGCTCTTGATACTCAGTTTGTTCATAGCTTACCCTCCCTTACAGCACTTCGGGAGCCAGGGACAGGATCTTCATATAGTCCTTGTCGCGCAGCTCACGGGCCACTGGGCCAAAGATACGGGTGCCGCGGGGGTTCTTGTCGTCGCGGATGAGCACAGCGGCGTTGTCGTCAAACCGGACGTAGGAGCCGTCGGGACGGCGCACGCCCTTGGAGGAACGGACGATAACGGCCTTGACCACCTCGCCCTTCTTCACGGTGCCGCCGGGCTGAGCCTTGCGGACAGAGGCCACGATCACGTCGCCAATGTTGCCGAACTTCCGCCTGGAGCCGCCCAGCACCAGGATGGTCTTGATCTCCTTGGCGCCGGTGTTGTCGGCCACCTTCAAATAAGTTTCCTGCTGAATCATGCTGCCGACACCTCCTTATTTCGCCTTCTCAATGATCTCAACCACGCGCCACCGCTTGTCCTTGGACAGGGGGCGGGTCTCCATGACCTTGACGCGGTCACCCACGCCGCACTGGTTGTTCTCATCATGAGCCTTCAGCTTATAGGTTCTCTTTACAATCTTCTTGTACAGAGGATGGGCCACGCGGTCGGCGATGGCGACCACAACGGTCTTATCCATCTTATCCGAAACCACCAGGCCGACTCTGGTCTTACGGGAAGAAGTTCTGTTTTCCATCTTCTATTCCTCCTCTTAGCGGCCTGCGAGCTGCTGCTCGCGGATGATGGTCTTGACCCGGGCGATATCCTTCTTCACTTCAGCGATGCGCAGGGGATTGTCCAGCTGGTTGGTGGCGTGCTGGAGGCGGAGGTTGAACAGGTCCTTTTTCAGGTCCACCAGCTTGGTCTCCAGCTCCGCAGCGGACATTTTACGAACTTCCTTAGCCTGCATTACGCTTCACCACCCTTCTCAGTCTCCTCGCGCTTGACGATCTTGCACTTGACGGGCAGCTTGTGGCTGGCCAGGCGCAGGGCCTCACGGGCAATCTCATCAGAGACGCCGGCGATTTCGAACATGACCCGGCCGGGCTTGACCACGGCCACCCAGTACTCGGGGGAGCCCTTACCGGAACCCATACGGGTCTCGGCGGGCTTCTCAGTGACGGGCTTGTCAGGGAAAATCTTGATCCAGACCTTGCCGCCGCGCTTGGTGTAGCGGGTCATGGCGATACGGGCCGCCTCGATCTGGTTGCTGGTAATCCATGCGGGCTCAGTGGCCTGCAGGCCGTACTCGCCGTAGCTGACAAAGTTGCCCCGGCTGGCCTTGCCCTTCAAACGGCCGCGATGCACACGGCGGTATTTTACGCGCTTAGGGAGCAGCATTACTGAGCGCCTCCTTCCTTCGGGGTGGTGTTAGCGGGGCCCGCAGGACGGGGGCCGCGGTTGTTGTTAAAGCCCTGGCCGGCGGGACGGGGCCCGCGGTCGCGGTTAAAGCCGCCGCCCTGGCGGTCACGGTTGAAGCCGCCCCGGCGGTCATCCCGGCGGCGGGGCCGGTCACGGCGCTCCTGATAGGGCTTGCTGGTGTCCAGGGTACGGGGGGTGGTGCGCAGGGCCTGGGTCAGCACCTCTCCCTTGTAGATCCACACCTTGATGCCAATGCGGCCATAGGTGGTGGCAGCCTCGGCAAAGCCGTAATCAATGTCGGCGCGGAGGGTCTGCAGGGGGATGGTGCCGTCGTGATAGTGCTCGGTGCGGGCGATCTCGGCGCCGCCCAGACGGCCGGAGCAGGAGGTCTTGATGCCCTTGGCACCGGCCCGCATGGCCCGGCCCATGGCGTTCTTCATAGCCCGGCGGAAAGCGATGCGCTTCTCCAGCTGCTGAGCGATATTCTCGGCCACCAGCTGAGCGTTGGTGTCCACGTCCCGGACCTCCACGATCTTCAGGTCAACGGCCTTGCCGGTGAGCTTGACCAGCTGGGCCTCAATCTTCTTGATGTCCTCGCCGCCCTTGCCGATGACCACGCCGGGACGGGCGCAGTGCAGGTAGATGCGGACCTTGGCGTTGTTGTCCCGCTCGATCTCGATCTTGGGGATACCGGCGCCGTAGAGGGTCTTTTTCAGGTACTTGCGGATCTTCTGGTCCTCCACCAGCAGATCGCCCACCAACTCGTTGCGGGCATACCAGCGGGAGTCCCAATCCTTAATCACACCCACGCGCAGGCCGTGGGGATTCACTTTCTGTCCCATACTGTTCCTCCTCCCTTAGCGCTCGCTCACGGCGATGGTGACGTGAGAGGTACGCTTGTTAATCCGATAGGCGCGGCCCTGGGCCCGGGGCATGATGCGCTTGATGATGGGGCCGGGGTTGGCGTAGCAGGCGGACACGTACAGCTTCTCAGGGTCCATCTGGTGGTTGTTCTCCGCATTGGCGGCGGCGCTCTTCAGCAGCTTGAGCACGGGCTCAGAGGCGGCCTTGGGGGTCTGCATCAGGATGGCGGTGGCGGTGCCCACATCCTTGCCCCGGATCAGGTCCAGGACGATCTTCACCTTACGGGGAGAGATCCGCAGATATTTCAGATTCGCTTTTGCTTCCATCTTCGTCTCTCCTCCTTACTTACCAGTCTTGCTGCCCGCGTGGCCCCGGAAGGTGCGGGTGGGCACGAACTCGCCCAGCTTGTGGCCCACCATGTCCTCGGTGACATAGACGGGCACGTGCTTGCGGCCATCGTGTACAGCAAAGGTGTGTCCCACGAAGGAGGGGAAGATGGTGGAGGCGCGGCTCCAGGTCTTCAGAACCTTCTTCTCGTTCTTCTTGTTCAGCTCATCAACCCGCTTCAGCAGCTCAGGGGCGCAAAAGGGGCCTTTCTTAATGCTTCTGCTCATCTTTTACACTCCCTCCTTATTTGCTGTTGCGGCGCTTGACGATGAACTTGTCGGTGCGGTTCTTCGTCTTGCGGGTCTTGTAGCCCAGGGCGGGCTTGCCCCAGGGGGTGACAGGGCCGGGACGGCCAACAGGGCTCTTGCCCTCGCCGCCGCCGTGGGGGTGGTCGCAGGGGTTCATCACGGAGCCGCGGACGGTGGGCCGCCAGCCCATGTGGCGCTTGCGGCCGGCCTTGCCGATCTGGATGTTGGCGTGGTCGGTGTTGCCCACCTGGCCGATGGTGGCCTTGCAGTTTTCACGGACCAGACGGACCTCGCCGGAGGGGAGGCGGACCTGGGCCATGCCGTTCTCCTTGGCCATCAACTGGGCGGACACACCGGCGGCACGGACCAGCTGAGCCCCCTTGCCGGGGTAGAGCTCAATATTGTGGATCATCTCGCCCACGGGGATGTTGGCGATAGGCAGGCAGTTGCCGGGCAGAATGTCGGCGTCGGGGCCGGTCATAATCACGTGGCCGGCCTTCAGGCCGTTGGGGGCCAGAATATAGCGGCGCTCGCCGTCCTCATACTCAATCAGGGCAATATTGGCGGAGCGGTTGGGGTCGTACTGGAGGTTGATCACCTTGGCCTGACCCTCTTTGTCCCGCTTGAAGTCGATAATGCGGTACTTCTGCTTGTTGCCGCCGCCGTGGTGGCGGACGGTGATGCGGCCGTAGCTGTTGCGGCCCGCGTGCTTTTTCAGCACCTCAGTAAGGGCGCGCTCAGGCTTGGCCTTCTTGTCGATCCCCTCGAAGGCAGACACAGTCATGTGACGGCGGGAGGGGGTTGTGGGCTTATAAGTCTTAATAGCCATTTCTCAATTCCTCCTTACACCATACCCTCGAAGAACTCGATGGACTTGGAGTCGGCGGTCAGGGTGACCATGGCCTTTTTCCAGCTGGGCCGACGGCCGGCGGGACGGGCACCCATGCGCTTCTCCTTCCCCTGCATGTTCAGGGTGTTCACCTTGGCCACCTTCACGCCGAAGATCTCCTCAATCGCCTTGGCGATCTCAATCTTGTTGGCGGTTTTGGCAACCTCAAAGGTGTAGCGCTTCATCTCGGTCTGCTCCATAGACTGCTCGGTGATGATGGGGCGCTTGATGATGTCATAAGCAGTGGCGGCCATTACGCATACACCTCCTCGATGATAGCCAGGGCAGCCTTGTCGATAACCAGCTGCTTGGCATTGACAATGTCGTAAATGCTGAGGACCTTGGCGGTGGTGGTGACGGCGCCGGGGATGTTCCGGGCGGACAGGACCACCTTCTCATTGACCTCGGGGGTGATGACCACAGACTTGGAAGCGCCGATGGCGTCCAGGAAGGTCTTCATGGTCTTGGTCTTGATCTCAGCCAGCTCCAGGCCGTCCACCACCAGAATGGCGTTGTCAGCGGCCTTGGCGGACAGGGCGGACTTGAGGGCCAGCCGGCGGGCTTTCTTGTTCATGCTGGTGCGGTAGCTGCGGGGCTTGGGGGCGAAGACAATGCCGCCGTGGGTCCACTGGGGAGCCCGGGTGCTGCCCTGACGGGCGTGGCCGGTACCCTTCTGACGCCAGGGCTTTTTGCCGCCGCCGGAAACTTCCGCGCGGGTCAGGGCGCTCTGGGTGCCCTGACGGCGGTTGGACAGGTGGTTCTTGACCGCCTCGTGGACCACAGCCTGGTTGGGCTCAATGCCGAAGATGGCCTCGGAGAGCTCGATCTCGCCGAGGAGCTTACCAGCCATATCATAAAGGTTCGCTTTAGGCATAACTCAATCTCTCCTTTCCTTATTTGTTGCGGGCGGAAGCCTTCTGCGGATTGACGCGGGCAGAAGCCTTCTGCGGGTTGACGCGGCCGCCCTCGGTGGCGTGCTTCTCAACAATGGTCTTAACGGTGTTCTTCAGGTACACAATACCGCCTTTGGGGCCGGGAATGGCACCCCGGACTGCAATCAGGCCCAGCTCCTCATCCACCTGGACCACGTCCAGCTTGATGACGGTGACCTGTACGTTGCCCATCTGGCCGGCGCCGTCACGGCCCTTGGCAATGTGGCCGGGGGTGGTACCGGGGCCCAGAGAGCCCTGATGACGGTGGACAGGGCCGCCGCCGTGGGTGTTGCGCTTGACGGCCGCGCCATGGCGCTTGACAACGCCCTGGAAGCCGTGGCCCTTGCTGGTGCCGGTCACGTCCACGTGGTCGCCGGCGGCAAAGACGTTGGCGGTGAGCACATCGCCTACCTCATACTTGGAGCAGTCCTTCAGGGGGAACTCCTTGAGGACCTTCTTGTACTCGGTGAGGCCGGCCTTCTTCTGGTGGCCGATCTCAGGCTTGGTGAGCTTGCGCTCGGGAATCTCCTGGAAACCCAGCTGGATGGCCTCGTAGCCATCCTTCTCGGCGGTCTTCTTCTGCACCACGGTGCAGGGGCCGGCCTGGATAAGGGTGACGGGCACCACCCGGCCGGCTTCATCGAAGATCTGGGTCATGCCGATCTTTTTGCCGATGATCGCTTTCTCCATTGGGATGTTTCCTCCTAATTAAAGGTTATTGGTTGAACGAGATGACCATTGGACTGTCCTTGCTCGGCCAACTTGACCCGCCTGTCTCGTTCAGGCGACAGGCCGTGGGTACACAAAGATTTGCTTCGGTCTGCAGGGCGGGACAACCCGGCCCGCCGCTTCTTCAGTAATACACCGTCTCAGGCGGCGCACCCAGCGGTCACGCCCTGCATGCAGCCCTGGGGATATACACAGGGTCTTACAGCTTGATCTCGATCTCCACACCGGCGGGAAGCTCCAGGCTCATCAGGGCCTCCACCGTCTTGGGGGAGGGCTTGATCACGTCGATGAGGCGCTTGTGGATGCGGCGCTCAAACTGCTCGCGGCTGTCCTTATACTTGTGGACGGCCCGCAGGATGGTGACCACTTCCTTCTTGGTGGGCAGGGGGATGGGGCCGGAGACGTTGGCGCCGGTGCGCTTGGCGGTCTCCACGATCTTCTCGGCACTCTGGTCAATGAGCTGATGGTCATAGGCCTTGAGGCGGATGCGGATCATTTCTTTCTGAGCTGCCATTGGTTGTTTCCTCCTTGATTCATACGAAGTTGAGTGTTCTGTTGTCCCTCGCTCCGTACGGTGAGCGCTCTTTTGGTACACGCTTTCGTGCGTATCATTCCAGGCCACGAAAAAACCGGCGCATAGACAGGCCGGTTTTTGCCGCACCAGGCGATATACGCCGTGTACGGACTCGCTCAGCCGCCCGATAGTCGGACATACTCCGCGGAAGTTACCTCATTTCTGAGCAATCTCCCGCATCATCGCAGACTGCACCCTTTTCAGGCGCCCCGTTATCATACAACACCCGCCCGTGTGTGTCAAGAGTTTTTTCAAAAATTTTTGCGGTTTTTTGCCTCTCTCCGGCGCTTTTCTTTGTGCGTTTTGTGCGGGCGAATAAAAACGTGCGCCAAGGGGGACTCCCTCAGACAGGAACAGCCGCAGCAAAGGGGGGGGAGGACAAATGTCCTCCCCCCTCTGTCTTCGGCCAGACAGCGGGGGCCTAGCGGCGCACCCACTTACCGAAGAGGGTCTTTTTGAATTTCAGCAGCGCCTCCTGGGCGGGGGTGTAGTTTTTGCACTTCTGGAAGTACTCCACACCCTTTTTGATGTCCTGAGGGGCCCCCAGCCCCTCGGTATAGATGGTACCCAGGCCGTAGTTGAGCAGGTTGGTGCTGTAATCCACCTCCTGGAACAGCTGAAGAGCCCGGGCGGGGTCCTTCTGGCAGCCGTAGCCGAAGAGGTAGCAGGTGCCCAGCATGTCGTTGCCCCAGTTGCTTTTCAGGCTGTGGGCCTGCTCAAAGAGCTGGACAGCCCGGGCATAGTCCTGGGGGATGCCGTCCTCACCCAGGAAAAACAGCCTGGCGGACCGGTTGGCGCAGCCCACCTGCCTTGGGTCCTGAAGGCCCAGCTCATAGCACTGCATAGCCCGCTGGCAGTCCTTCGGCCCCACCTTGCCCAGCTCATGGGCGTAGCCCACATAGAACCAGCTGGACAGCTGGCCCTGCTTGGCGGCGGCAAGATACAGGTCATAGACCCGCTGGCTCAGGTCCTCCTTCTCCTTGAGGAAGGCGGCGTATTGCTCCTGCCAGTTGGGGTAGCCCTTTTCCGCGCCCAGACGGGCGACGGCCTCCGCCTTCGCCTCGTCCGTGGGGAAGGTGCCGTCGTCTCCGTTATAATACAGGTTGTACAGGTTTCCGCCGGCAAAGCCCATGCCGCCCTCAAAGGCCCGTTCAAACCAGGGGATGCACTTCAGCTCGCTGTCCCGCAGATACTGGCCAAAGGCCTCCTTGGAGGGGAAGTCCTCAGGCCCCTTGCCCTCGATGCGCACCACGTCCAGCCAGAAGTAGGTGTTGCCAATCATATTCATGGCGAAGAGACAGCCCGCCTCGGCCTTCTCATACACCGCGTTCCAGGCGTCCTTTAAAGTGGGATAGTGGGCCTTCATGGCCTCCTCCATCTCAGGGGTGAGCATACCGCACCGCATGGCCCCCAGCACTCCCATGGCGCTGCCCTGGAGGATGCTCTTGCGGATCAGCTGCTCGGTGACCTCGTCATTCTCCTGGAAGGGGTGGTATTTCCAACTGTACTGGGGCCCGGAGGTACACCGGGACAGGATGTAGCTGGCGTCCCCGTCGCCGGCGTTGGAGGCGTCGGCCAGGGGCTGGAGGCACGCCGCCGCCCGATCCTTATCAAAAGAGTAGTAGATAGCCTCCAGGGCCTGATCCACTGCGTCACTGAAATACTTTCCCATAATGATCCACTCCTTTTTTATTTTTTAGTCTCTTTCTCCAGCTTTTTGGTGACATCCTTCCACTGGGAGAAATCCGGGTCGAAGGTGCCCTCCGACATTTGCAGCAGCCACTCCTGGGCCTGCCGGTCGGTGCATTTGGTCTCAAACACCCGCAGCTTGTCCGGGTCGGGGCGGCTGGCGTTGACGGTAACCCGCCCGTCCAGCTTGTCGCCCGCCTTTAAGTAGATGTACCGGGGCCCGGCAAAGAGGGCCACCACCGTATATTTGCCGCTGGCCAGGCCCTCCCCGGCCAGCTCCACATCCCGGCGGGTAAAGCTGTCGTAATCCCGGGTGGCGCCGGTGCGGTCGCTGATAGACAGCCGGGCCCGGACACGCTGGCGGGGCTGCTCCATGGCCTGGAGGGGCTGCCATTGGGACAGGTTGGAAAAATCGGGCAGCTGTTTCCGCTCCAGCAGGCTGGCAAAGGCCTGCCACACCTCCTGCTCCCCCGCAGGCTTTGCCACCGCCTGGTATGTGCCGTCCGCCATCTTCATGGTGACCACCAGGGTCAAGCCCGCATTGGTGATGCCGGCGGACAGGCGGGAAAAGTTGACCCCGTTCAGCCCCGGGATGGGAATGAGCTCCACCGGCTCCAGCTCAAAATGCTGGCCGGGGGCTTTCAGGCCGGTGAGCTGGTCCTCCACCGTCCGCCGGTCAAAGCGGGAGGTCCGCTGGCCCCGCAGGTCAATGAGGGCAAAGTCTGTGTTGCTTCCCGCGCTGCTCCGCTCCCGGTCCTCCTGCCGGGCCAGCCGCTGGTCCTGGCGGCGGAGCACAGAGCGGTTGGTGGCCTGCCACTCCTCATCCGTCTGGTTGGTAAAGCTGGACATATTTTTGTAGTCATCAAAGAAGGCCTCGGGCATCCGCAGGCGCAGGCAGTCCACCGCCGCCTTCAGCTCGGCGGGCTTGTGGATGGTGGTCACCTGGATCTGGCGGCGGTCGTCCACAATCCACAGCTCCATGATGCGTGTGGACTGGCGGCGGCCCCCGGCGTGGCGGATTACCATCTCGTCCCGGGGGAACACCCCCCGGATGCGGGCGATAGAGGTGACCTCGTCGCCGAAGACCCATTCCTTTCCAATGGCCACCCGGTCAAACCACTGGCCGTTCTCCTGGATATCCTTGTCTACCATGGCGAACAGCTCCTCCACAGGAGGGGCCTCGTCAGGGTAGGGCAGCTGGGAGCGGATGGATTTGGCCAGCTTGCTCTTTGCCGGGCAAAAGGCATCCCGCAGATCGGTATAGGCCTCGGCAAGGCCCAGGGCCGTACCGCCCAGGCACAGCACCGCGGTGAATATGGTAAAGGCCCAGTCTTTCAGCTCCCATAAGGAGCGGTCCTCCTGCATCTGCATATAGAAGCACACGCCCCCGGCAAAGCCGAAGAACAGATACAGCAGCGCCCAGAACAGCTTGGCCAGCCCCTTCCGGGTCCGGTCCAGACAGTAGCTGCCCTCCGGGGCGCTTTTGGCCTTTCTTGTCGCCCCACAGGCCACCAGAATCAGCGCGGCCCACAGATAGCCGATCATCCTCCCCGCGATCAAAAAGGCCACGCCGTACAGCAGCCAATTCCAGGGCCATTTCAGCTGGAATTTTTTCTTCTCCCCCATGATTCACACATCCCCCTTGACGGTCAGTTGAATTTGTAAATCTTCCTCGCCACCCGGTACAGGGCAATGGACAGCTTCCGCCCCGGCGCGGTGGGCAGGTTGGTGGCGGCAGGGACCGCAAAATATTTCATCCGGTGGTACAGCCCCCTGTCCACCGTCCGCAGATACTCCCACAGCCGGGTTTTCTTCCCCAGTGACTCCGGACTGCCCTCCATAGTGAGGAAGATGGAGGAGATGGCCATCATCATAGCCAGGTAGGTGTACATATACTTGGCCAGCTTTTTGCTCTTCTTTGCCACCTGGCGCAGGTCAATGGCGTCAATCATATGGTAATTCACCCGCAGCTGCTGGTCCACCCGGCCGATCATCACGCTCTCGTTGACGCTCTGGTCCGCCCGGCCGATAAAGTAGCGGTACAGGTCCACATCCATATAGTAGATGTTCCGCACATGGGGCAGGGGCTCATACACAAAGATGTTGTCCACATAAAAGGTGTGCTTGGGCAGCTCCAGCTGGCAGTCCCGCAGGATCTGGGTGCGGTAGATTACCGAGTGCATCAGCAGATACTGGGAAGGCTTGAAATGGCCGATATGCTTCCAGCCAAAGACCCGGCCCACAGGGAACACATTGCGGTAGCCCATCACCCGCCGGGTGTTGTCCTCCACGTGCTCATAGACATAGTTGGCGATCATCAGATCAATGGGTTTGCCATCCCGGGTAAACTGGCGCAGCTTATCCAGCACCTGGTGCAGGGCGTCCACATCCAGCCAGTCGTCGGAGTCCACCACCTTGTAGTAGATGCCCCGGGCATTGCGGATGCCCTGGTTGACCCCCTCGCCGTGGCCGCCGTTGGGCTGGTGAATGGCCCGGACGATATCGGGGTACTGCTGGGCGTACCGGTCACAGATGGCGGGGGTGTCGTCTTTGGTGGAGCCGTCATCCACCAGGATGATTTCAATGTCGTCCCCGCCCTGGAGCAGAGTGTCCACGCAGTGGTCCATATAGGCCGCCGAGTTGTAACAGGGGACGGCAAAGGTGATTAGCTTTTCCATATCTCGGTTTCTCCTTGTCAATTTTTCTTGATGCGCCTGCAGGGCAGGACGACCCAGCCCGCCGTTTTTGCCGGTGGGATGGCGCGCCTGGGTCGTCGCGCCCTACATATATCCGTTACAGCCTCTCCGCCAATTCCAGGGCCCGGGCGGCGATAGCGTCCATGTTGTAGTATTTATACTCAGCCAGCCGGCCCAGCAGGTGGAGGTTTGGGTATTGCTCCGCCTCCTCCTTGTATTTGGCATAGAGGGCGTTGTTGGCCGGATTGATAATGGCATAGTAGGGAATTTCCCCCTCCTCCCCGGTGTAGGGGCGGGAGTACTCCTTCACAATAGTGGTCACGCCGGGGATCTCCTGGCCGGTGAGGTGTTTAAACTCGGTGATCCGGGTAAACTCCTCGTCCACGGTGTAGTTCACCGTGCCGTGGGACTGATAGAAATCCTGAAACAGGGTTTCAAACTGGAAAAACAGGGTCCGGTAGGGCAGGGGACCGTATTTGAAGCCAAAGAGTTCATCCGTCTGGCCGGTGTAGATGACGGGCCCCTGGGCCTCTTTGAGAATTGGACGGGCGTCCACTCCCAGCCGCACCTCAATGTTGGGATGGTCCAGCATCCGCTCAAACATTTTGGTGTAGCCCTCCGCGGGCATTCCCTGGCAGGTATCCTGAAAGTAGCGGTCGTCCTGGGAGAGGAACACCGGCACTCGGGCGGTGGTGTTGGGGTCGATCTCCTCCGGCTTCTGGCCCCACTGCTTCATGGTGTAGTGGACAAAGACGTGCTCATACACATAGTCGGCCAGGGCGGAAATCTCGGGATCGGGGTTCTGCCGCAGCTCCAGAATGGTGACCTTTTTCTCCGCCCCGTAGGCGGCAACAAGTTTGTCCCCCAGCTTTTTGCCCTCCTCCGCTCCAAAGGCGGTTTCCAGGCTGGTCAGGTTGAAGGGGACAGGGTAGGTCATCCGTTCCCCCCTCCCGTCCGGGATGTTGGCAATCACCCGGTGCTGGTAGTCCCGCCACTCAGTGAACCGGGACAGCCAGTCGAAGACCTTTTTGTCGTTGGTATGGAAAATGTGAGGGCCGTATTGGTGCATCAGCACGCCCGTGGCGGACAGGCAGTCGTAGGCGTTGCCGCCAATGTGGTTCCGGCGCTCCAGCACCAGCACCTGTTTGCCCCTCTCCGCCAAAGCCCGGGCGGCCACTCCGCCGGCGTAGCCGGCCCCCGCCACCCAGACGTCATACCGCTTTTTCAAATCAGCTCCATCCTTTCCTATGGGAAATTTATGATCGGCTATAGTATAGCACAATTTCCCAGGAAAACAAATTAAAATTGTTTTAAGAGCTCCGGTGAAAAATCGTGCCGGAAAGGGGGTTGACAAACGGCCGGAGATGTATTATTGTATTAAGTACTTAATACAATGAAAGAGAGGGACGCCATGGAGTGGAAGCTGGACAACGACCGGCCCATCTGGCCCCAGCTCAGCCAGCAGCTGGCCCGGCGGATTATCGCCGGGGTCTACCCGCCGGGCAGCCGCCTGCCCTCAGTACGGGAGCTGGCGGCGGAGGCGGGGGTAAACCCCAACACCATGCAGCGGGCGCTGGCCCAGCTGGAGCAAGAGGGCCTGACCCGGGCCGGCCGCACAGCGGGCCGCTTGGTTACCCAGGATGCCGCCGCCCTGGAAACCGCCCGGAAGCGGGAGGCCCAGGCGGTTATTCAACAGTATTTCCAGGCCATGTCCGCCCTGGGCTATTCCCAAGAGCGGGCGGCTGAGCTGCTAAAGGAGGAATTTCAGTGAGCGACTATTTGATCCAGTGCCAGGGGCTGTATAAATCCTACGGACTGAAGCCCGCCCTGCGGGGCGTTGACCTGGAGATCGGTCCGGGGCGTATTGCAGGCCTGCTGGGGCCCAACGGCAGCGGCAAGACCACCCTCATCAAGCTGCTGTGCGGCCTGCTCCAGCCCACCACCGGCTGGCTGACGGTGGACGGCCAGACCATTGGTCCCTGCACCAAGTCGGTCATCAGCTACCTGCCCGACCGGATGTACTTTGCCGACTGGATGAGGGCCGTCGATCTGTTCGACCTGTTTCAGGACTTCTACGCCGATTTTGAGTACGAAAAGGCCATCGCCATGTGCCGCGCTCTGGGGGTGGAGCCCCGTGACCGGCTGAAATCCATGTCCAAGGGCACCAAGGAGAAGGTACAGCTGGTGCTGGTCATGGCCCGAAAGGCAAAGCTCTATCTGCTGGACGAACCCATCGCCGGGGTGGACCCGGCGGCCCGGGATTTTATCCTGCGCACCATCCTCACCAACTACAACGAGGAGGGCACCGTTCTTATCTCCACCCACCTGATTTCCGACGTGGAAAAGGTGCTGGATGAGGCCATTTTCCTGAAGGAGGGCAAGATCATGCTCCATGAGACGGTGGACAACATCCGGGAAAAAGAGGGCAAGAGCGTGGACGCCCTGTTCCGGGAAATTTTCCGGGCGGAGCCCATGTGGGAAGGAGGGGCACTCTGATGCTGCTGAAATTGCTGAAATACGACTTCCGGGCTATGTGGAAACAGTTTTCTCTGATCTGGGGGGCGGCGCTGGCCCTGGCGCTGGTCAACCGCTTCACCCTGTTCCGGGATACGAGCAACAGTGTACACACCAATTCCGATCTGCTCGCCCTCGCTTTTATCGCTGTAATCGTCGCTATGTTTGTCATAGGCATCGGCTTTGTCATCAACCGCTTTTCCAAGGGTCTTTTAGGCAACGAGGGCTATCTCATGCACACCCTCCCTGTCCGCCCCTGGCAGCTGGTGGCCTCCAAGCTGATCTGCGGGGTGGTCACCTGGGTTGGCTGCGGGGTGGTGGCTATTCTCTCCCCAATCTTCATGCTCCCTTTCAATCTGCCTGATCTGCTCCAATTCCCCTTCTGGTCGGATATTTTCCGGGGGCTGATGAAGCACCCCGATATGCTGGTTCTGGTGGCGGAGACCTGTCTGGTGATTGTCTCCTTCCTGGTGGTCAACATAGCCGCCATCTATCTGGCCATCTCTGTCGGCCACCTGTTTCCCCGCCACCGGAGGCTGCTCAGTGTGGCCGCCTTTATCGGGCTGTATATTCTGCTGGTCAACGTATACAACCGGGTGTTCACCTATGAGTTTGTTCACTTTCTGCTGGATATCACTACTACTACCACTCATGGCTCTATGCTCACCGCAATCGCCGTCATGCTCATCCCCGCCGCGGTGTTCCTGGCCGCCGTGTGCTGGATTTTGGAACACAAGCTGAATCTGGAGTGAAGCGCAAAAAGCCTTCCCCTTTCAAAGGGGAAGGCTTTTTTCTTGCCTAAACGTCCTGTTTACGGTATAATGAGCTTACATCATCAACCGTTGAAAAACAGGAGGTTTCCCTATGCTGCGCGTATTTTTAGTGGAAGACGAAAGCACCATCCGCGAGACTCTCCGAGACACGGTGCCCTGGGCCCAGTGCGGCTACGAATTTGCCGGGGAGGCCGGTGACGGGGAGATGGCCCTGCCCCTTATCCGTCAGGCCAAGCCTGATGTGCTCATCACCGACATCCGCATGCCCTTTATGGACGGCCTGGACCTGAGCCGCCTGGTGCTGCGGGAGTTCCCCCGGGCCAAGATTGTCATCATCTCCGGCTATGACGATTTTGAGTACGCCCGCCAGGCCATTGACATTGGGGTGGAGCGCTTTTTGCTCAAGCCCATCACCAAAAACAGCCTGATTGGCGTTTTGGGCGAGCTGCGGGAGAAAATTGAGGGGGAGCGGGCCCAGCACAACTATCTGGCCCAGTTCCACCAGGAGGCCCAGGAGTATGAGCAGTATGCCCGCCGCCGCTTCTTTGAGCAGGTGGTGGGGGGCCAGCTCACCGTGCAGCAGATTTACGAGGAGGCGGCCAAGCTGGACCTGGACCTTCGGGCCCAGTGCTACACCATCTCCCTGTTCTCCATCCTGCCCAAGGGGGGCGGCATGTCTGAAACCTACTCCGAGCCCGCCGCCCGGGTGCGGGACGCCCTGCTGGAGCACTTTATGAAGTATCCGGAGTATCTGCTGCTGCGGTGGAACCTGAACACCTATGTGGTGCTCATTAAAGCGGACAAGAACAAGATGGACGGTTATATCCGCCGGTGTATCGACACGGTGCGGGAGCAGTATGAGTCCTGCGCCCCTGACCAGAGCTGGTCGCTGGCCATTGGAACCCCCACTCAGCGCCTCAGCGCCCTGCCCATGTGTTTTGAGGAGGTATCCCGCCTGTGGGCCTGCCGCTACATCCTGCCCAGGCAGCACATCCTGTCCACCGAGACGGTGGGCTTTCTCACCCAGCAGGACAGCGGCGGCAACCTGGCCGACCTGGACCCCGCCAAGGTTAATCCCTCCATCTGGCAGGGGGTGCTCCAGTCCGCCGCCGCGGAGGAAATCCCCAGCTTTGTGGACGAATATCTCCACAGCGTGGCCCAGGCCCTGGGGTCCCAGCCCTTCTGCCAGTTTTTAATGCTCAGCGTCCGCTTTGCCGCCGCCGAGTATGTCACCGGCCTGGGCGCCAGCCGGGAGGAGTTCCTTTCCGGCCTGGACTGCCTGGATCTGACCGGCCGGAACGTGACCCAGGAGGATCTGCGCCGCTGCCTCACCCAGCTGCTCTATGAGGCGGCCACTCTGCGGGACAGGGCCTCCAGCAGCCAGTACGGCGGACTGATCCGCCAGGCGGTGGACTACATTGACGGCCACTTTACCGACGGCAGCCTCTCTTTGAACCTGGTGGCCCGGGAGATCAACATCAGCGCCAACTACCTGTCCGCCGTGTTCAGCCAGGAGATGGGGGTTACCTTTACCGAGTATGTCACCGGCAAGCGGATGGAAAAGGCCCGGGAGCTGCTGCGCTCCACCGACAAGCGCTCCGGCGAGATCGCCTTTGCCGTGGGCTACCGGGACCCCCACTACTTCTCCTTCCTCTTTAAAAAGACCCAGGGGTGTACCCCCAGGGACTACCGGGCGGGAGGGGGACGCAGACCATGACCCGCCCGTTCCGCCGCCCCGCCTCAATCCGAGGCCGGCTCCGGGGGCTGATTTTCACCTTTGTACTGCTGGCCATCCTGATTCTGGCCGCCGCCATGTCCCTGATGGTGCGGTACAACAGCCGGTACAAGGACCTGCTGTACAATGTGACCACCGCCTCGGAGTTCAACCAGGACTTTAAAACCAGCATTGACCTGAAAATGTACTACTATGTCATTGAGAGCCGCTACTCCGAGGGGCTCCCCCTGGATGAGGTCCGCGCCGCCCAGCAGCTGGCCCGGGACCTGCTGTCCACCACCGTGGACAAGGACAGCCGCATGGCTATCTCCAGCGTGCTCAGCCTGTGCCGCAATCTGGAGGAGAAAATTTACGAGCTGCGGGACACCAGCAGCTACGACGAGCGCCAGAGCCAGCTGGAAAACAACATCTACGTCCTTACCGCCCTAATCCAGGAGTACATGTACAACTACCTATACTATGAGGCTGTGCGCCTCAACGTCCTCCAAAGCCAGATCAGCCGGGAGATGGTGGGCGACTTTCTCCTGATTGCCGCCCTGGCCGGGCTGCTGGTGCTGTTTGTCACCTGGAGGGCCGCCCGGCTGGGCCGGTCCATCACCCGGCCTATCGCCGACCTGTGCCACCGAGTGGCCGGCATCAACAGCGGCGACCTGGCCGATGGAGAGCCCATCCGGGCGGAGGAGTATGAGATCCGCACCCTCAGCCAGGGCTTTGAGCAGATGGTGGGCCGGCTGAACCGCCAGATCCGGGAGACCTCCCGCAACCAGGAGAGTCTGCGCCGGGCCGAGCTGGCCTTGATCCAGGCCCAGGTCAACCCCCACTTTCTCTACAACACCATGGACACCATTATCTGGCTCATTGAGGCGGAGAAAACCGAGGAGGCGGTGGAGATGGTGTCCAGCCTGTCCTCCTTTTTCCGCCACTCCCTCAGCCGGGGCCAGGATGTCATTACCCTGCGGGAGGAGGAGGAGCACGTGCGCAGCTACCTCCAGATTCAGCAGGCCCGCTACAAAGACATCATGCGCTACACCATCAACATCTCCCCGGAGCTGGAGGAGGCGGTCATCCCCAAGCTCACCCTCCAGCCGCTGGTGGAAAACGCCCTGTACCACGGCATCAAGCTGAAGCGGGGGCCGGGCCGCATCTATGTGGTAGGCCAGGCCCAGGGGGAGGACATCCTCCTCCAGGTCACCGACGACGGCGCGGGCATGTCCCCGGAGCGGCTGGAGGAGCTGACAAAAGCTCTGGACCAGGGGGAGCGGGTAGGCTTTGGTCTGTCCACCGTCCATGAGCGGGTGCGGCTGTTTTTCGGCCCCCCCTACGGCCTGTCCATCTCCAGCCAACAGGGGGTGGGCACTACTATCAGCGTCCGCGTTCCTCTGAGAAGGGAGGCATCCCCATGAAAATAACGGTTCCCATCCTTCTGGCTCTTCTTTTGCTGGCCTCCTGCGCCGCCCCGCTGGCGGAACAGAAGGAGCCCGTCCGCCTCACCGTGATCGGCGTGAGCCAGGTGGGGGCGGAGTCAGACTGGCGGGTGGCCAACACCGAGTCTATGCGCTCCACCTTTACCGAAGAGGCGGGCTACCGCCTCCTCTTTGAGGACGCCAGGCAGAAACAGGACAACCAGATTTCCGCCATCCGCCGGTTTATCCAGCAGCAGGTGGACTGCATTGTCCTCATGCCCCTGTGCGAGTCCGGTTGGGACTCGGTGCTCCAGGAGGCTAAAGCGGCGGGCATCCCCGTGATTCTGGTGGACCGGTCGGTGGCGGTGGAGGACGACAGCCTCTACGCCGCCCACATTGGTTCCGATTTCTGTTGGGAGGGCCAGCAGGCCGTAGCCTGGCTGGATGGGGCTTTTCAGGATGTGGAGGGCCCGGTAAACATCCTCCACATCCAGGGCACCCCAGGCTCCAGCGCCCAGCTGGGGCGCAGCGCCGCCCTGGAACAGGCCGTGGAGGACCACGAAAACTGGACCCTTCTGGCCCAGCTGGATGGAGACTTCACCCAGGCCAAGACCTATGAGGTCACCTGTCAGTGGCTGGACGGTCAAAGCGAAAAGCCTCAGCTCCACATTGTCTACTGTGAGAACGACAACTCCGCCTTCGGTGCCATTCAGGCCCTGGAGGAACGGGGCTACACCTGCGGCGGAGAAGGGGTACGCGTTGTCTCCTTCGACGCCACCCGCCAGGGGCTGACCCACTGCCTGAAGGGCAAAATTTCCCTGGACGTGGAGTGCGACCCTTTGATGGGGCCCCTGGTGGAGGAGGTCGTCCAAATTCTGGAGGCGGGCGGCACGCCGGAAAAGCACTACTACACCCAGGAGCAGTTGTTCACCCCCGAGGACCTGACCTGGAAATTGATCGAACAGCGTATATACTAAACAGGCGGCACTGATTTTTCAGTGCCGCCTGTCAGACTATAAAAAACAAACCAGAGGTGATTGATAATTAAATTTTCTAATTAGAAATAGTATCAGGAGAGCATTTGTCAAAGGGCATTAACAAAGTCCTCCAAAAGCCTTGCAAATAAAGGATTTTTCGCAGTGAGTTCGCCTTGTCCCTTTATCCAGTTTCACACGATATACCCTTGCCCTGACTACTCATAAGGGCAAAAGTGTTGGGAGGAACTTCCTTACGAAGTTCCTCCCAAATGTGGTGTTTTTTATTTTTTATGGAAATTATCCCTCTCTTCTCGACATATTTCCATATGTTTCTGCGGAAATAGACTTGTTTTCTAAAATGGAATCAGGTACAATGACAAAAGAAACATGATGCGCAGAAAAACACATATTTAAAGGAGAGAGTTTCCATGAAAAAGCTTTTGGCGCGTATGCTGGCGGCCGCCCTGATCTTGGGGATGCTCACCGTTAACGCCTGCGCGATAACCCCAGTGGTCTCCTACCCGAATCTGGCGGATTCCCCTTTTGTGCCCGACTATCCGTTGGTGCCTCCTGTCCCTGTCATGCCCGATTCCCCCTTTGCACCTGACTTTTCCCCCAAGCCCGCCCCAGCCTCTGCCATTGAGTCCCCCTTTGTACCAGAGCTGTCCGAATAATATCGGAAAACAAAAAGCCCGCCGGCTTGAACCGGCGGGTTTCTTGTTGTTTTAGTTTTTGGAAATCAATCCAGCCCCTCCATACCGAACAGGTAGTCCGGAAGGACACCGGACAGCTCCACCAGCACTGGGTTCAGGCCGGCGTCCCGTTGGACGGCGGACGGGGTATGGAGGGTGAGCCGGTGGTCCAGAGGACCGGTGGGCAGGGAGAGCACCACGCTGAATGCCAGCTCATCTCCAGGCAGGACTATCATGGAACCTCTGTGGAGGTTCAGGATGTGCCGCACAATAGGGATACCCAGTCCTGCGCCCTGGCCGGGCAGAGGGACATCCTCCCTGGGACCCTCCTGAAAAAAGGCGGATAGCTGTCTTTGAGTGGGGGCGGTCCCGCTGTTGGACAGGGACAGTACTGCGTTCCTCCCCTGACGGCGCAGGCTGAGGACCACACCCCCCTTTTCCCCCGCCGCCTGGGCGGCGTTGGAAATCAGGGACAGCAGCAGCTTTTGCAGCAGCTCCGGGTCTCCGGGAATGAGCAGTCCGCTCACCTTGCTCCGGTACTCCAGCGAGATGCCTGCCTCCTGAAGCAGGTCTCCCGCCGGTTGGATGGTATGGCGGCACAGCCCGTCCAGATCCATGGTCACCGGGCGGAATGGAACGCCCTCTCCAGCGGTCTGCTGAACAAACTCCAGATTGTTGACCAGGCGGAACAGCCGGTGAAAGGTCTTGCCGAAGGCGGCGGCGGATACTGTCCCTCCAGGGACGGTGGCCGGCCCCACCTCTGTCAGAATATCCCCCAGCAGCAGCCGCAGCTCCCCCAGGGCGCCGTCCAGCTGCCAGCTTTTCAGCCCCGGCTGAGGGTCAGGATGGAACAAAATCACATGCCCCGCCTCCCCGGCCTGACAGGTACAGCTGTACAGATAGGAGACGGAACCGGCGGTAAACACGCCGCTTGCGGCTCCCCCCTGTCCAGGCAGGAGGATACCCTCCGGAAGAGAACTGCCAGGCGTCAGCTGCGGAAGATACTGGCGGCCCTTTTCGTTAATGGACAGCACAAGGCCGTCGCATACCCGAATCACCCCTTCGGGAAGGGCGTTCAACAGGGACTGAATGGAATCTAACATAAATACCCCTTTAAAACTGAAGCCTGACCTGCGCCGGCCGCAATTTTATCTTGCTCTAGCATGTGCCTGGCCTGTCTTGGCTATAACCATTTTAGTATATCAAAATTTTCCATTCACTACAATAGAAAAGGTCGAAAAATGTCGAAATATTTGCTTCCCCACCGGCCTTTCAAAGGGGCCCCTTACTCATTGGCAAAATTTCGGGCAAATTTTTGCGGAAAACTATGAAAAAAACCACTAGGAAAATCAGTATGTCCGGGGTATAATATACCACGCTACCAATACTGCGGACCGCCGCAGGTAAATTGATAAAAAAGGAGTAATTCACATGAGCATCAAAGTTGGCATCAATGGTTTTGGCCGCATCGGCCGCATGGTGTTCCGCGCCAGCCTGAATCACCCCGAGATTGAGATCGTTGGCATCAACGACCTGTGCCCCGCCGACTACCTGGCTTATATGCTGAAGTACGACACAATGCATGGCAAGTGCGAGGCCGAGGTGGGCCACACTGAGAACGCCATCATTGTCAATGGCAAGGAGATTCCCATCTACGCCGAGCGTGACCCCAAGAACATCCCCTGGGGCAAGCTGGAGGCTGAGTATGTTGTGGAGTCCACCGGTCTGTTCCTGACCCAGGAGAAGTCCCAGGCCCACATCGACGCCGGCGCCAAGAAGGTTGTCATGTCTGCCCCCTCCAAGGACGCCACTCCCATGTTCGTGTGCGGCGTGAACCTGGACGCCTACACCCCCGACATGACCTTCGTGTCCAACGCCTCCTGCACCACCAACTGCCTGGCTCCCATTGCCAAGGTCCTGAACGACAAGTTTGGCATCAAGGACGGCCTGATGACCACCGTGCACTCCGTCACCGCCACCCAGAAGACCGTTGACGGCCCCTCCCTGAAGGACTGGCGCGGCGGCCGTGCCGCCACCGGCAACATCATCCCCTCCTCCACCGGCGCCGCCAAGGCCGTGGGCAAGGTCATCCCCGCCCTGAACGGCAAGCTGACCGGTATGTCCATGCGTGTTCCCACCCTGGACGTGTCCGTGGTGGACCTGACTGTCAACCTGGAGAAGCCCGCCAAGTACGACGAGATCTGCGCCGCCATGAAGGAGGCCTCCGAGGGCGAGCTGAAGGGCATCCTGGGCTACACCGACGAGGACGTGGTCTCCTCCGACTTCCTGGGCGACGCCCGCACCTCCATCTTCGATGCCAAGGCCGGTATCGCCCTGACCGATACCTTTGTCAAGGTCGTGTCCTGGTACGACAACGAGTGGGGTTATTCCAACAAGGTGCTGGAGCTCATTAAGCACATGTACTCTGTTGACCACAAGTAATTCAAACCTTTTCAGGAGTGGATTTGTACTTTTTTCACTGATTTATCAGTAAGGGAAAATTCACTGGTGGATGTTAACTGTGTTTAGTGGAGTAACTGTTCTTACTGTCTGCTAACTTGTGTATCCCCTGTTAAGCAAGAAAAATACGCTTCTTTTCGATTGATGCAAGTCACGAAAGGAAGCGTATTTTTATGCTCTGCCCAGTAGTCCACCAAGACAGAAATTAGAAGTAGCGCAAGAAGTGAAAACGTAGTAAAGTATCCTTGGGTGATAACGATTTACCCGCCTAAAAACCTTGGCGCAGATTATACAGAGGAAGCAATAAAGGGAACGGGGAACGGGTAGCGGGCAAACGCGCCCGCAAAGCCGCTTTATATGAAAATCTTTCAAAAGCACTTGCTTTCCTGTCCGGTCTCCATTATAATGGCCTATCGCAATACAGCTGGGCCAATCATTCACACCCGGCTTTTTCAGTTGAATTTTGTTGAATCAGAAGGAGAACGCTCATGAAATCCTATCAAGAGATGTCTAAAGAAGAATTACAGGTCCTGTACGGCACTTTGACAAAATCCTATTCTCAGCTGCAAGCCAAGGGGCTCAAGCTGAACATGGCCCGGGGCAAGCCGGGGGCTGACCAGCTGGAGCTGTCCGCTCCCATGCTGGATACCCTCAATTCTCAAAGCAGCTGCGTCACGGAAAGCGGCGTGGACTGCCGCAACTACGGGGAGCTGCTGGGCATTCCGGAGGCCCGGAAGCTCTTTGGGGACTATATGGGCATCAGCCCCGAGGAGACCATTGTGGTGGGCTCCGCCTCCCTCACCTTTATGTACGACTGCATGGCCCGGGCTATGCTGCTGGGCGTGCCGGGGGGCAGCAAGCCCTGGTGTAAATACGACAAGGTGAAGTTCCTGTGTCCCGTTCCCGGCTACGACCGGCATTTTACCATCTGCGAGTCTTTGGGCATTGAGATGATTAACATCCCCCTCACCGAGTGGGGCCCGGACATGGACCTGGTGGAAAAGCTGGTCTCTGACGACGAGACCGTCAAGGGCATCTGGTGCGTGCCCAAGTACACCAACCCCTTGGGCGGCTCCTACTCTGACGAGGCGGTGCGCCGTCTGGCCGCCCTCAAGCCCGCTGCCAAAGACTTCCGTATCTTCTGGGACAACGCCTACGCTGTCCACTACGTCTACGAGGATACCCCTGTCCTTAACATTTTGGAGGAGTGTAAAAAGGCGGGCAATGCCGACATGGTGTATATGTTCGGCTCCACCTCTAAAATTTCCTTCCCCGGGGCAGGAGTGGCCTTTTTCGGAGCCTCCAAGGCCAATGTGGACTTCACCGCCAAACAGCTCAATGCCCAGGCCATCAGCTGGGATAAGCTGAACATGCTGCGTCATGTGCGTTATTTTAAGGATGTGGCCGGCATCAAGGCTCAGATGGACAAACACGCTGCCATCCTCCGGCCCAAGTTCGACGCGGTGCTGGAGGCCCTGGAGCAGGAGCTGAGCGGCACCGGGGCGGGTTCCTGGGTCAAACCCCAGGGGGGCTATTTTATCACCTATATGGCCATGCCTGGCTGTGCCAAGCGGATTGTCTCCCTGTGTAAGGAGGCGGGCGTAATCCTCACCGACGCCGGGGCCACCCACCCCTACCACAAGGACCCGGAGGACAGCTACATCCGCCTGGCTCCCTCCTTCCCCGCCCCCGCTGAGCTGGCCCAGGCTATGGAGGTCTTCTGCGCCGCCGCCAAGCTGGCCGCTGTGGAAAAGCTGCTGGGATAACCGCCCTTTACCGCCACTGCCGCCGCAGCATGTCGATATCCTCGTTCTTTTTCAGCAGTACCCCCAGGTAGGGGACCTCCTTTACAACACGGCTTACGTCCACCCCGCCGTGCTGGAGGGCCTGTATCCAGTCGACAATCTCGCTGGTGGAGGGCTTTTTCTTGATCTGGGGCAGATTGCGGATCTTATAAAAGGCCTCCAGCACCTGGGTGAGCAGCCGTTTGTCAATATCCGGAAAGTGGACCCGGACAATCTCCGCCATCAGCTCCTTGTCCGGGAACTCGATATAGTGGAAGACGCACCGGCGCAGAAAGGCGTCAGGCAGCTCCTTTTCCGCGTTGGAGGTTATAATCACCACCGGCCTGTGGTTGGCCTTGACAGTCCGCCCCGTCTCGGGGATGTGGAACTCCATCCGGTCCAGCTCCCACAGCAGGTCGTTGGGAAACTCCAGGTCTGCCTTGTCAATCTCGTCAATAAGGAGGATCACCTGTTCGCCGCTGGTAAAGGCCTCCCCCAGCTTGCCCAGCTTGACGTACTTCTCAATATCGTCCACCCCCTGGCCGCCGAACTGGCTGTCGTACAGCCGCTGGACCACGTCGTAGACATACAGCCCGTCCTGGGCCTTGGTGGTGGATTTGATGTTCCAGATGATGAGCTTTTTGTTCAATGCCTGAGCAATAGCCTCGGCCAGCATGGTCTTGCCTGTGCCCGGCTCGCCTTTGATGAGCAGGGGCTTTTGCAGCACCATGGCGATATTGGCCGCCCGGAGCAGCTCCTCTGAGGCCACATAGTTTTCACTGCCTTTAAATTCCTTCATATTCTTCCGTTCCTCCTTGCGTGTTCTGCCCTTATTATACTACGCTTTTTCTCCCAAGGGAAGTGGGAGCTTTCATGTCCCATTTAAGAAAAGTGCTGCCAACTATAACAAGCTTCAAAGTTGCTGACACCATAGCTGTAGGGGCGGCTTGTGGCCGCCTCTGCAAGTGACAGCAATTCTGACGATTGCTACAAAAATCCCGGCAATTTTATGAAAGCCCATTGAACGGCACTGGTAATTCACCTATGGCAGATTGAAATAAAACATTGGCTGTGATATAATCAGAGCGGCAAATCGGGATTGTAGGAGGTCAAACAGTGGCATTTGCAATTTATTATGAGGCAACTAGAAAAGAGCCTTTGACAGAACAAGAGAGAACCATCAGCAAAGAAATCTCGAAGAAGTATTGCTCTGAATATCCTTTTAAGCAAAAAGTTGAGGATTTTGGCATATATGAGAATTCAAAAGAGCAGGATGATATTATTTTCAGCGGCTCTACAAAACTCCCAAGGAACAGCCCCAAAACACTATTCGAGGCAGCAAACTACTGGTTGAAATGTCTTACCGAAATAACGCATCTTTTGACAAATGCTGCATGGAATGTAACATTTGATGATGTGGACTTAATATTTGACTTGGATGAGGGCTGGCGGTTTCCTACAGGCGAAGAATATGAAAAGCAAAAATAAATTAAAAAATTCGCAAAAGGGACAGACCCTTTTCCATATGAAGGCACAAAAAACGCTGAGGCCGGAAGGTCTCAGCGTTTTTCATTATCCCAGCCGGGGAGCCTCAAAGATGATCGGCAGGCCGCAGCAGCTCACTCTGCCAAACTTGACCTCCACGTCCTCTCCTCCGGCCAGATTGGCATACCGCCCGTCCGGAGCAGATACCGCCACTGGGGCCTGGCCGCCCTTCAGGGCAAAGATGCCAATCAACTGCCGCTCCTTTCCCTGGTGAACGGCGTACAGGATATCCCCGTTCAGGGCACGGACATGGTAGGAGCTGTCGGTCAGCAGGGGATTTTGTTTCAGCTTATAGAGCCTTTGCATCTGTTCTGACCGGTCGGGGCCGGAGGACCAGTCCACCGGGTCCTTGTCGAACAGACTGGGCAGATGGCCGCAGCTCACCTCCTGTCCGCCGTAGAGCATCGTCATCCCCTTTTGGAAGTAGAGCAGCGCCGTCCAGTTTGTCAGGGCCGTTTCATCCGGAATCAAAAACCTGGCCCGCAGCTGGTCGTGGTTTTCCAAAAAGCGGAGCTTGACATAGTTATCCGGATAGATGAACTCCTGCCGGCTGACGCACCGGGCATACCCCTCCAGAGGGAGCTTCCCCTCCAGATAATCCCGGTATTCCCCATAAATATCGTAGTCGTAGCAGGCGTCAAAGGCCTGGAATATCTCCGAATCGGACAGGGCGGAAAGGCCCTCCGCCCGCACATGGGTGATAAACTCCGGCTCCACCGACTCGCTGAGCCAGAAGCAGCCGGGGCGGACCTTCTCCACCTCAGCCCTGGCCCTCAGCCAGAAGTCCAGCGGCACCAGCGGGGCCACATCACACCGGAAGCCGTCCACTATAGAGGCCCAGTATTTCAGGGTATCGATCTGATAGTCCCACAGCTCCGGGTTGGAGTAGTCCAGGTCCACCACGTCGGACCAGTCGCCGATATGGTTGCCCAGGCTGCCGTCCGCCTTGTGATAGAACCATTCCGGGTGATTGTTCACCAGCCAGGAGTCGGGGGAGGTGTGGTTATACACCACGTCAATGATACACTTCATGCCCAGGCGGTGGATATCCTCCACCAGCCGCCGGAAGTCCTCCAGCGCACCGTACTCTGGGTTGACTGCCCGGTAGTCGGAGATGGCGTAGGGGCAGCCCAGCGTGCCCTTATGGGCCTTGGCCCCAATGGGATGGATTGGCATCAGCCATATGATATCCACACCAAGGGCTCTGATCCGCTCCAGGTCCCGGCGGACGGCTTCAAAGGTTCCCTCCTTGCTGTGATTGCGGACATATACCGAGTACATGACCTGATTGCGGTATGCCTTTGCGGTATTTCTTGCCATGGAAGAATCTACCTCCTCATTTTTTGGTCTTTGAGGGCTTGGGCAGGCGCTGATATACCCGCATCTCCCGGTGCAGGCGGCGGGAGAGCTTTTCGTCGTAGGTGCCGGGCAGGGTCCGCCACTTCCAGTTGTTCCCCAGGGTGGAGGGGGTATTCATCCTGGCCTGGCCGCCCAGGCCCAGCAGGTCCTGGAACTGCATGATGGCCAGGTTGGCGGGGGAGGCCCAGGCCGAGCGCATCATCCCCCAGTGGTAGCCCTCCCGTCTGGACAGGCGCAGGTATGCCTTGGCGTAGGCCACATCCTCCTTCAGGGCGGTGGCCATCCAGCCCTGGATGGTGTCGTTGTCGTGGGTGCCGGTGTAGACCACGCAGTGGGCGGGGTAGCTGTGGGGCAGATAGCCGTTGTCCGTGTCCCGGCTGTCAAAGGCCAGCTCCAGCACCTTCATGCCGGGGTAACCCGAGTCCTTGAGCAGCTTTTTCACCGTGGGAGTGAGAAAACCCAGGTCCTCGGCGATAATGTCCTTTTTGCCCAGGGTTTTGTTTACAGTTTTGAAAAAATCAATGCCTGGGCCCGGCTTCCACTTGCCGTTGTGGGCGGTCTCATCTCCGTAGGGGACGGCAAAGTACTCGTCAAAGCCCCGGAAGTGGTCAATGCGCAGGGTGTCGTACAGCTGGAACTGGAAGGAGATGCGCCGCAGCCACCAGGCGTAGCCGTCCTCCTTCATCTTTTCCCAGTTGAACAGGGGGTTGCCCCACAACTGGCCGCTGGCGGAAAAGCCGTCCGGAGGACAGCCGGCCACCTCGGTGGGCAGACCGTTCTCATCCAGCTGGAACTGGGAGCGGTTGGCCCATACGTCGGCGCTGTCCAGCGCCACATAGATGGGCAAATCGCCAATGATGGAGATCCCCTTTTGGTTGGCGTACTCCTTTAGATCCCACCACTGTGCAAAAAACAGGCGCTGTACATACTCCCAAAAGGCAATCTCCTCCCTGAGCTCCTTTCGGGCGTCCGCCACTGCCTCAGGCCGGCGCAGGCGGATATCCTCGGGCCACTCCAGCCAGGAGGCCCCGCCGTGCTTGTATTTCAGGGCCATGAACAGGGCATAATCCTCCAGCCAGTCCTCCGGCCAGATTGTGCCGCGCAGTTCAAATTTGTCCCCCCGGCTCAGCCGGGAACAGGCCAGGCGCAGAACGTCAAACCGGTTTTGGTAGAGGGCCCGGTAGTCCACCTGCTCCGGGTCGCTCCCCCAGTCCAGGTTTTGATACTCCCCGGGCTCTAAAAGGCCCCACTGCGCCAAGGTGTCCAGGTCGATCAAGTAGGGGTTGCCAGCGAAGGAGGAAAAGGACTGATAGGGGGAGTCGCCGTAGCTGGTGGGGCCCACGGGGAGCAGCTGCCAGCAGCTCTGGCCGCCGGCGGCCAAAAAATCCACGAATTTTCGCGCCTCCGCCCCCAGCGTGCCGATCCCATAGGGGGAGGGCAGCGAGGAGACAGGCATCAAAATTCCCGCTTTTCTCACATATGTTCTCCTTTTCTGTTTCAAAAATAGTCAAAGCCACCGAAAGAATCCTCGATTCTTTTGAACTGTGGTGACTAGAAAGGGCCGCCACAGGGCGGCCCTTGGGTTCAGGAAAGCCGAGCCACGCTCTCCCCCTCAATCAGCTGGAAGGGGACCAGCTCGTGTACGGGGTGGCTGTTGAGGACAATCCCCCGCAGCAGGGCCTCCACCCCCCGCTCAGCCAGCTGTTGGGTATCCTGCCTGACTGTGGTCAGCCGGGGGAGGAAGTACTGGCCGGCGGTAATCCCGTCGTAGCCCACCACCGAGATATCCCTGGGCACCTGTTTGCCCATGTCCTGGAGGGCCCGGATGGCGCCCATGGCCATCACATCACTGATGGCGAAGATGGCGGTCAGGCCGGGGCACCGCTCCAGCAGCACCCTGGTGGCCGCGTAGGCCTCAGGCATGGAGTAGCGGCAGGGCTCGCACTGGCGGTCCTCGTCAAAGGGGAGCCCCAGCCGCTGGCAGGCGTCCCGGCATCCGACAAGGCGGCGGTAGCCAATCTGGGTGCCGGACCAGCTTCCGCCCAGCAGCCCGATATTCCGGTGCCCCTGACCGGCCAGCAGCCGCACCACCTCCGCTGCCGCCTGGACGTCGTCGGTGGTAAAGGAGGACAGGTTTTTAAACCCCAGCTCCCGGGCCGTGTTGGTCAGCAGCACGCAGGGAACGGTGATGGGGGAAAAGCCCTCCCGAAACAGCTCCGGGTCGCCGCCCAGAAAGATGATCCCCCGAGGGCGGCGCTCCCGGTTGAGCTGAAGGGCGTAGGCCACCTCGTTGGCGTCCTCGTCCAGGTAGTAGACGGCGGCATCCTGCCCCGCGTCCCGCAGCCGCGCCTGGATCTTCTCTACCAAATCGGCAAAGAGCATGTTCATAGTGCCCTTGACCACAATGGCAATGCTGCTGGCGGCCTGCTGCTTTAAATGCTTGGCATTGTTGTTGGGCTGAAAGCCCTGCTCCTCCACCACAGCCAGCACGCGGCGGCGTGTCTCCTCGCTGACGTCTGGGTGGTCGTTGAGCACCCGGGACACAGTGGCCACACCGCATCCGGACAGCCGGGCAATATCCTTGATGGTCACCTTGTATCCCTTCTCTCTTATTGCAGCTGGGGTAATTTTAGCACACCCGGGACGGGAATTCAAGCCGGGTTACCCCATTAACCCGGAAATCAATTCTGGCGCTGTAGGGCGCGCCGCCCGCAAAAGCTGCCAGCCAGCGGCGGGCCGAGCCGTCCCGCCCTGCAAATACGGCGGAATGTTCTGAAAATTGATTTCGTGCCTCATTGCCTGGGCCTCAGCCCTTCACCGCGCCGGCGGCCACGCCCTTGATGATGTGCTTCTGGCAGGTGAGGTAGAATACGATCACCGGGATGATGGACAGCAGGATCAGGGCCATGGTGGCGCCCAGGTCCACAGTGCCATAGCTTCCCTTCAGATACTGGATGTGGATGGGAATGGTGCGGTACTCGTTGATGTCCAGCACCAGGTAGGGCAGCAGATAGTCGTTCCACACCCACATGATCTCCAGAATGCCCACAGAGATCATGGTGGGCTTGAGCATGGGCAGTACCACAGAGAAGTAGGTGCGCAGGGGTCCGCAGCCATCAATGGCGGCGGCCTCCTCAATCTCCAGGGGGATTGATTTGACAAAGCCCACGAACATGAAGATGGCCAAACCCGCGCCAAAGCCCAGGTAGACAATGGGGATAGTCCAGGGGGTGTTCAGCTTCAGCTTGTCAGCCGTTTTGGACAGGGTGAACATGACCATCTGGAAGGGGATAACCATGGAGAACACGCACAGGAAGTACAGTATTTTGCAGAACATGGAGTTCACCCGGGCAATGTACCACGCGGCCATGGAGGTAAACAGCAAAATCAGGAAGGCGGACAGCAGAGTGATAACCACGCTGTAGCACACCGACTTGATAAAGGGGTAGTTGCCAAAGGTCATGCCCTTGATAAAGTTGTCAAACCCGGCATACATCTCGCCGGTAGGCAGGGCAAAGGTATCGGTTTTGACATAGGTATTCAGCTTGAAGGAGTTGATAACCACCATCAGCACAGGGATCACGTAAATCACGCAGATTACGCCCAGGATGATGGACAGCGTGTTTTTCCGGCGCTGCTCGGAGGAGAGACTCTTTTTGTTCATTACTGCTGTACCTCCTTGTTGCGGGTGTAGGCAAGCTGAGCCAGGCCCAGACCGGCCACCAGGACGAAGAAGACAACCGCCTTGGCCTGCGCGATACCCTGAGAGGCGGCTCCGGTGCCGTTAAAGGTGTTGAAGATGTTCAGGGCCAGCATCTCGGTGGTCTTGATGGTGGTGCCGCCGGGCTGGATGATGAAGGGCTGGCCGGCGGTAAGGGCCAGATTCTGGTCAAAGAGCTTAAAGCCGTTGGTCAAAGACAGAAACACGCAGATGGTGATGGAGGGCATTACATTGGGGATGGTGATTTTGAACAGGGTCTGCCAGCGGGTGGCGCCGTCAATGCGGGCGGCCTCCAGCATCTCACCGGGGACATTTTGCAGTCCGGCGATATAAATAATCATCATATAGCCGACCTGCTGCCAGCACATCAGGATAATCAGACCCCAGAAGCCGAACTTGCTGTCCATCAGGATAGAGGTGGACCACCGGCTGAGGATGCCGTCAAAGATCATGGACCAGATGTAGCCCAGCACAATGCCGCCGATCAGGTTGGGCATGAAGAACACCGTGCGGTATAGATTGCTGCCCTTGATGCCCTGGGTCAGAACGCAGGCCACGGTAAAGGCCAGCACATTGATGAAAATCAGGGACACAATGGCGAACAGGGCGGTGTACCAAAAGGCATGGAGGAAGGATTCGTCCTGAAAGGCCTTGACATAGTTGCTCAGGCCGATAAACTGGGCGTTGGAGACGGTTTTGAACTGGCACATAGACAGCCAGATGCCCTGGAGGAAGGGCCAGACAAAGCCGATTACAAAGGCGGCGACCACAGGTCCCAGAAACAGCGGGCTCCACAGCCGGGTGGCGCGCTGGATGGAGTTGCTGTTGGATATCTTTTTCGGTTTCAAAGTATCAACTCCCTTTCATTTTACAGCACCCTTCAACATTGCCGCCAGTCGCCGCCCCGGGCGGCCCGCTGCCAGCAATTTTGACGTTTGCTACAGGGGGCGAACATCATCCGTCCTCTGGCGGAGCCTGCGGATGAACAATGTTCGCCTCCATGGCGGATCAGGCAGAAAGGGGCGGGCGATGATGCCCGCCCCTTCACAGAGTTTGCGTTACCGTGAATATCAGCCGTTGGCGTTCTGGTACTGAACAGCCCAGCCGTCCACAAAGGCGATGCGGAACTGCTCCCAGTTGGCATCGGACTGGTCGGCGTTGTACTGGTTCAGCGCGGACACCATGGCGGCCCGGTAGTCGTCCACGTTGGGCTGGAAGTTGGTAGCGGCGTTCATGCTGTAGCAGCCCTCGGCGGAGTACTTCTCAGCGGCGGCCAGGAAGGCGTTGGTGGACTGGGCAGCCTGCTTGTAGGGCATAACGCCAAAGGTGTCAACCAGCAAGCGGCTGGCCTCGGGGTCGGTGACGCACCACATCATAAAGTCCATGGTGGCCTGCTGGTCGGCCTCAGAGGCCTTGGAGTTGATGGCCCAGTAGTTTTCGGTGCCCACGTTCAAGCCGGCCTTCTCCTCGCCGGCCACGCCGCAGTAGTAGGGGATCATGGTAGCGTTGGGCACGGCGTCGGCCACGCCGCTCTCACCGCTGTAGGCCCAGGAGCCGTTGACATAGAAGGCGGCCTTGCCGGTGCGGAACTCGTTGAGGGGGTCATGGCCGCCCACGGACAGCTCCTTGGGGTCGGTCAGGCTGTTGTTGATGCACAGGTCGTAGAGGTTCTTGAAGTTATCCAGATACTTGCCGGTGATGCTGGGCGGGCACTCGGTCCAGACCTCGCCCTCCTGCTCATAGTAGTACTCCAGGTTGGCCATGTGGCCGGTGAAGCGCCAGGAGGAGGAGCCGTCCATATCAGAGGAGGAGAAGGCGTCAAAGCCCAGCTCGCCGGCCCGGGCGTGGATGTCCTCCACCACGGCCTTCAGGGTGTCAAAGTTCTTAATCTCGTCCACAGAGTGGCCGGCCTGCTCCAGCAGATCGGGGTTGACAATGATGCCGTAGCACTCATAGCAGTAGCTGATGGACACCAGGCGGCCGGCGTCGTCATACAGGGTGTACTCATCGGTGGTCAGCTCACCGGCAATGGAGGTGCCGGTCAGGTCCATGGCGTAGTCCTTCCACTGCTTCACGGCCTCCTGGTTGCCGATAACAAACAGGGTGGGGGCGTTGGTCTTATCCATCTCAGCGTTCAGGGTCTGGTTGTAAGTACCGGAGGCGGCGGTGACGACCTTGACAGGTACGCCGGTCTCTTCGGTGTACATCTTGGCCACCTGCTGCAAGGTGTCGTCAGATTCCGGCTTGAAGTTCAGCCAATAGACAGAGCCGGTGCTGGAGTCGCCCCCTTTGGATTCGCCGCCGCCACCGCCGCCGCAGCCGGCCAGCAGAGACAGGGCCATTGCCGCACACAGGGCCATGCTCAGGAGTTTTCTGCTTCTTTTCATTTTATTGTCCTCCTAAAATAAAATTTTCCCCGACATCAGAAACGATACCGGAAACTTTACCGGAAACGTTACCAATCTGGTTGTCATTATCATAGCAACATCTTCCGCCAAATGCAAGGAAAAAATTGCGCTCCAGGCAAAGATTGGAGAGATGCAAAAAAATCCTCGCCCCATTTTGTAGAATATTCCCAATCCCCGATACCTCCAGGACAGCATAGCTACACAGAAATCAATGTTCAGAAACTCCAGCCTCATTTGCCGGGCGGGACGGCTCAGCCCGCCGATGGCTGGAAGCTTCCCCAACGGCGGGCCGGGGTCGTCGCACCCTGCAGCGCCGAAATCGCTGACACCGGACTGTAGGGGCGGCCTGTGGCCGCCCCAGCCCAGATTGTCAAAAAAGCCTCCCTCTTGGGAGGTGGCACGGCGAAGCCGTGACGGAGGGAGTTTGCGCCCGAAAAAGCTATAAAAATTGCCGTTTAACTCCCTCAGTCACCGCCTGCGGCAGTGACTGCTCCCTCATAGAGGGAGCCTATAAGGGCTAAGCACAAGTTTTTTGACGCGTTGCGGGCGGCCAAAGGCCGCCCCTACAGATCGCGGTAAATTCTGATAATTGCTATAGTTTTGGTGTAATTGTCAAAAATTTACTTTCAAAATTGTGTAATTAGCAGAATCTGTTTTATCCTCCAAATCTCTTCTTGACTTCTTTGCCCGGAAAAGTTATCATGATTCCAAATTCATGTTGGAATGTTACCGGTTCGCCGGGCTTGACCAACTCTGTCTGAGCTTACCCGCGCACAGGTGCGGGAATATCAAGGCGGGGTTGGTTTGTTTTTTAGGGGGCAGAGGGCTTGCGTGTTAAAAAAGTAATCAACAACAACATCCTCTGCGTGGTGGACGACAAGGGCAGCGAGATGATCGTCACCGGCAAGGGGCTGGGCTTTAAGCGTAAAATCGGCGAGCGGGTGGACCCGGCCCTGTTTGAGAAAACCTACCACATGGAAAGCAAGGCGGAGCAGCGCAAGCTGCGGGAGCTGTGCGCCCAGATCCCCCTGGAGCACCTGAGGCTGACTCAGGACCTGATTGAGTATATAAAAGGTCAGCTTTCCACGCCGCTGAACGAGTCTTTGCTCATCACCCTGGCCGACCATATCAGCTTTGCCCTCAAGCGCAAGGAGGAGGGCATTGAGTTCACCAACCCCCTCCAAGGGGCCATTATGAGCTACTACCCCACCGAGTATCACCTGGGCCAGCACTGCCTGAGGGTAATCCAGAAGGAAACTCAGGTGGACCTGAACCCCAGCGAGGCCGCGTTTATCGCAATGCACATTGTCAACGCGGAGCTGAACACCAGCATGACCGTGATGTATGACATCACCAAGCTGATCGAGGGCACGCTGGAGGTGGTGGAGTATTTCTACCAAAAAACCTTTGACCGGGAATCGCTGGATTTCAACCGCTTTGTAGTCCATCTGCGCTACTTTGCCCAGCGGCTGTTTCAGGCCGCCCCCCAGCAGTGTGACGAGTACGACGCGGACTTTCAGGAGATGATTATCCGCAGCTGCAAACAGCACTACAAATGCGCCCGGCACATTGGGGAGTATATTCACAGCGCATACCAGAAAGAAGTTTCTGATGCGGAACTGATTTATCTGACCATCCACCTGAAACGGATCAATTTAAGCAGCAAATAGACGGGATCGTGACCTTAAGCGGGCGAAACCCATACAACGCGTACCGGCATCCTCCGGCATGCGTCGTATGGGTTTTTATAGTTTCAGCCATACTGCAACAAAAGGAGGAACATTTTATGAAGGACAAAATCTTTGGCGTATTGCAGCGGGTGGGCCGCTCGTTTATGCTGCCCATTGCCCTGCTGCCCGTGGCCGGATTGCTGCTGGGTATTGGCAGCTCGTTCACCAACCAGACCATGCTGGAGGCCTACGGCCTCACCGGCGTCATCTACGAGGGCAGCGTGGCCTACACCATCCTGGACATTATGAACCAGTGCGGCAGCGCCGTGTTCAACAACCTGGCCCTGCTCTTCGCCATGGGCGTGGCAATCGGCATGGCCAAAAAGGAAAAGGAGGTGGCCGCCCTGTCCGGCGCTATCGCCTACCTGGTGATGAACACCGCCATCTCCGCCATGATTACCTCCCGGGGCGGCGTGGAGGCCATGGCGGCCAACTCCACCACCTCCACCCTGGGCATCACCACCCTGCAAATGGGTGTGTTCGGCGGCATCATTGTGGGCCTGGGGGTAGCCGCCCTCCACAACCGCTTCTATAAGATCCAGCTGCCTCAGGTGCTCTCCTTCTTCGGCGGCACCCGCTTTGTCCCTATCGTCTGCACCGCCGTCTTCGTGGTGGTGGGCATTGCTATGTTCTTTATCTGGCCCGTAGTTCAGATGGGCATTGCCGCCCTGGGCAATCTGGTCATCCAGTCCGGATACGCCGGCACCTGGATCTATGGCATCCTGGAGCGGGCCCTCATCCCCTTCGGCCTGCACCACGTGTTCTATATGCCCTTCTGGCAGACCGCCGTGGGCGGAACCGCTATTGTGGACGGCGTGACCATCCAGGGCGCTCAGAACATCTTCTTCGCCGAGCTGGCCTCCAAGTCCACGGAAGTCTTCTCCGTCTCCGCCACCCGGTTTATGGCGGGTAAGTTCCCCTTTATGATCCTGGGCCTGCCCGGTGCGGCGCTGGCCATGTATAAAACCGCCAAGCCCGAAAAGCGGAAGGTGGCGGGGGGACTGCTCATCTCCGCCGCCCTCACCGCCATGCTCACCGGTATCACTGAGCCGCTGGAGTTCACCTTCCTGTTCGTGGCCCCTCTGATGTACGCTGTCCACTGCGTCTATGCCGGCCTGTCCTACATGCTGATGCACATTTTCAACGTGGGCGTGGGCATGACCTTCTCCGGCGGCATTATCGACCTGACCCTGTTCGGCATTCTCCAGGGCAATGACAAGACCCACTGGATCTGGGTGCCCATTGTGGGTGCGGTGTATTTTGTGCTGTATTATTTCACCTTCTATTTTATGATTACTAAAATGAACCTGAAAACTCCGGGCCGGGAGGATGACGGGGAGGAGACCAAGCTCTTCACCCGCTCCGACTTCAAGGCCAAGACCGGTGTGGGCCCGGACGGCTCCTCCCCGGCAGGCGGCCTGTCTGACCCTGTCTCCGCGCTGATTCTCCAGGGCCTGGGCGGCAAGGCCAACCTGTCTGATGTGGACTGCTGCGCCACCCGCCTGCGGGTCACCGTCATTGACGCCTCCAAGGTCTCCGACGCCATGCTCAAGCAGTCCGGAGCCTCCGGAGTGATCCATAAGGGCAACGGCGTCCAGGTGGTGTACGGCCCCCAGGTGGCGGTAATCAAATCCAACCTGGTGGACTTTATGGACTCCCCCGAGTCTGACCATCTGGACGATATCTCCACCTCCGCTCCTGCGGCCGCACCGGCCAAGGCCCCCGCAGAGAAAAAACAGGACACGCTGATGTCCGCCCATATGAGCGGTACTGTGGTCCCCATGGACCAGGTCCAGGACGAGGCCTTCGCAACCTGTGTACTGGGGGAAGGTGTGGCCATTGAGCCCTCTGAGGGCAAGCTGTTCGCCCCCGCCGACGCTGTGGTGGATAACCTGTTCGACACCCACCACGCCATTGGCCTGGTCACCGGCGAGGGTGTGGAGCTGCTGCTCCATATCGGCATCAACACCGTGGAACTGGGCGGCAAGCACTTTAAGGCCCATGTCGCCGTAGATCAGAAGGTGAAAAAGGGCGACCTGCTCATCTCCTTCGACATTGACGCCATCAAGGCGGCGGGCTACCTGTGTACCACCCCCATGATCGTCTGCAACACCGACGACTATCAGAGCGTCACCCCCAAAGCTCAGGGCCAGATCCAGGCGGGCGCCCCTCTGCTGGAGATAAAAGGCTGATCAGATTGCCCCCCCAAATTAGCGGCCCCCACAAATTATCCGCGGGGGCTGGCCCCTTTGTCAGGATTTTTGGCATTTGTTATAGATTATCTCTTTAGAAGTTCTTAGCATGTCGGTATAGCCCGTATTTTCGGACTATACCGGCATTTTATAGCAAACTTAAAAACTGACGGCACCGGAACTGTAGGGGCAGCCTATGGCCGCCCGCCTGTCACAGACAGAGCCATTTGTTTCTGCGGGCGGCCACAAGCCGCCTTTACAATCGGTCTTCTCTTTCAATAATGGGTGCAGATATTGGAATGTTATACAATAGAACGGCATTTTCGGGGATAAAGAAATGGCAGCGCGGCGTTCCAGATTTATATTTCCCGGGAAAATTCCGCCCGGAAAATGTGTTTTTTAGAAAATAAGCGTTGCAATTCATAAGAAATTATGGGAAAATACTCTCATAACACCGTGCCCAGGGCCGGAAGGAGGGACATGGGATGATCCGTACTATCATTGCGGAGGATGACTTGCAGTGCTGCGCCAAGCTGGAACAATTCCTCCGGGATTACGGCCAGGAGACGGGCCGCACCTTTCAGATCACCCGCTACGATAACGGCGAGGACCTGATTGAGCACTACAAGCCGGAGTATGACCTGCTCCTGCTGGACGTGGACATGCCCTTTGTGGACGGAATGACGGCGGCGGCCCACATCCGGAAAAGTGACCCCGCGGTGGTTATCATCTTTGTGACCAACCTGGCCCAGTACGCCATCCAGGGCTACTCCGTCAACGCCCTGGACTACATTCTCAAGCCGCTGAACTACTTTTCCTTTTCCCAGCGGCTTACCCGGTGCCTGCGCTACATCCGCAAACGGGAGGACGCCTATATCACCGTGGCGGTAAAGGGGGGCGCTTTGAAGCTGGATATTGGGGATATCTGCTATATTGAGCGTTTGGGGCATCAGCTGATGTTTCATACCCGGGACGGCATCTACGCCTCCTCCTCCACCCTCCAGCAGATGGAGGAGGCCCTTGCGGACAAGGGCTTTTTGCGGTGCAACAAGGGCTATCTGGTCAACCTGGCCCATGTGCGCGGGGTGCAGGACGGCTGCGCCGTGGTTCAGGGGGACAAGCTGCTCATCAGCCGGGACCGCCGGGCCGCCTTTTTAAACGCCCTGGCCGATTATGTGGGAGGGATGCGAACATGAATCAGGTCTACCTCTCCGACATTCCCAGGCTGTTTACCGCCCTTGCCGAGTGGTGCGCCTGTCTGGTCTTTATCCGCAGACGCCCCCTGCGCGTCACCGGTCCCCGGCTGTGGGCCATGCTGGGCCTGGGGCTGGCGGTCCAGTGCCTGTTTCTCTGCCTGACTGACGGCCTGCCCATCCCTTTGTGGCTGCCCTGTATGATGGCGGCGGTGGGACTGATGTTTTTTCTCATTGCCGCATGCTGCAATATCCCCCTGACCAGTGCGGGCTACTTTACCGCCTGTGCCTTTCTCACCGCAGAGTTTGCCGCCTCGCTGGAGTGGCAGCTGTACTCCTACACCCGGCACAGGCTGGATATTCAGGAGGGGACATGGTCCGCAATTTTGCTGTCTCTGGCCTTTCTGGCGGCGGTCTATCTCGGCGTGTTCCAGATCATACGCCGGCTGACCGGCCTGCGGGAGGACCCGCCCTCCGCCCTGGTCTTCCGGGCGGGGGAGCTGTGTCCCCCGGTGGTCATCAGTGCGGCCTGCTTTCTTATGAGCAACCTGTCCTTTGTCTACTCCAACACCCCTTTCAGCAGCTCCGCCATTGAGAGCATCTACAACATCCGCACCCTGATGGACCTGGCCGGGGTGGCTATGCTGTACGCCTACCATGTGCAGCGGTGTGAGCTGTATATGCAGCGGGAGCTGGACGCCATCCAGAACATCCTGCAAAACCAGTACATCCAGTATAAGCAATCCCGGGAGAGCATCGATGTGGTCAACCGGAAGTACCACGACCTGAAGCATCAGATCGCCGTACTCCGGGCGGAGCAGGACCCCCAGCGGCGGCTGGACTTTCTGGACGGGATGGAGGAGGAGATCCGCACCTATGAGGCCCAGAACAAGACGGGCAACTCGGTGCTGGACACCGTACTCACCGGCAAAAGCCTGTACTGCGCCCGCCACGGCATTGAGCTGACCTGCGTGGCCGACGGGGCCCGGCTGGAGTTTATGGATGTGATGGACATCTGCTCCATCTTCGGCAACATTCTGGACAACGCCATTGAATATGAGCTGACCATCCAGGACAAAAAGAAGCGGCTGATCCATCTGGCGGTATATACCCGAAAGGACTTTCTGGTCATCCAGTGCGAGAACTACTGCGAGGAACATCTGGAATTTCAGGACGGCCTGCCCGTCTCCACCAAGGACGACGGCGCTTACCACGGCTTCGGCATCAAATCCATCCGCTACACCGCGGATAAATACGGCGGCACCATGACCATCCACAACCGGAACGGCTGGTTTGAAATGAATATTGTGGTCCCCATCCCGGTTGTTTGAATCGTCAAACGGCCGGGATGTTTTTTGTGCAGAACATCCATATCCAAAAACAGTTTGCGCAGAAAAGCCAGCAGTTTGCGCTCCTTATATGCTGCGCGCCCTCCTATGTGATACAATCTGGAGCTGTAAGAAATCCGGGGCCCTCCGGCCACCGGAACAAGGAAAAAGGAGAGGTTCAACATGATGAAACTGCTTGCCAATCTGCTGTCCCCCATTGTTACCTCCATGGGTGTCAGCTACGCCGATCTGCAATCCTATCTGGAGATGTGCAGCGGCTATGTCTACGCCATCCTGGCCGCCCTGGTGGTTATGATTGTGGTCCTGATTGCCGCCGGCAAGGCGAAAAAGGGCGTACGCGGCCTGATCCGTTGCAACGCGGTGATTGCTATGATCGCCGTTGCAGCCATCTGCGTCAACTTAATCTGCTTCGGCCCCATGTACACCAACGTCTCTGGCGCCCTCAACGCCGCCAAGGTCAACCTGTCCGCTGAAACGGTAAACTCCAGCAAGGCGGCCATTCAAAAGGTGGGCGAGGAGGGCCTGGTTCTGGTGAAGAACAACGGCCTGCTCCCCCTGTCCGGCGGCGGCAGCCTGAACGTCTTCGGCTGGGGCTCCACCAATCCCATCTTCGGCGGCACCGGCTCCGGCTCCTCCGACGCCTCCACCGCCGTGGGTATCCTCCAGTCTTTGAAGGACGCCGGCTTTACCACCAACGAGGAGCTGACCAAGCTCTATACTGACTACCGCTCTGACCGTCCTGTTATCGACATGCACTCCCAGGACTGGACCCTCCCCGAGCCCACCGCCGATGCCTACACCGACGCCGTCATGAGTCAGGCCAAGGGCTTTTCCGACACCGCCGTGATTGTCATCTCCCGCTCCGGCGGCGAGAACGCCGACCTGCCCACCGACATGTACGCCCTGATTCACGGCACCTATAACATTGACACTCAGGTGTCCTACGCCCCCGACAACTACGACTACTTCAAGGGCACCTATACCAACAACGGCAGCTATGACGACTTTGAGCAGGGCGAGCACTACCTGGAGCTGTCCGTCACCGAGGAGAACATGGTGGAAAAAGTGTGCTCTGAGTTTGACAACGTGGTAGTGGTCATCAACGCCAACAATGCCATGGAGTTGGGCTGGGTGGACCAGTACCCCTCCATTGGCGCGGTGATTTTGGCCCCCGGCGCCGGCAACACCGGCTTTGCCGGCCTGGGCAAGATCATCTCCGGCGAGGTTAACCCCTCCGGCCGGACGGCGGACACCTATGTGAAGGATCTGACAAAGACCCCCACCTGGAACAACTTCGGCAACTTCGCTTTCAACAACGTGGATGATCTGCGCCGCCAGATGGTGGAAAACGACGGCGCCTATCAGGGCGTGGTGTCCTTTGTCAACTATGTGGAGGGTATCTACGTGGGCTACAAGTTTTATGAGACCGCCGCCCAGGAGGGCCTGATTAACTACGACGACTATGTCCAGTATCCCTTTGGCTTTGGTCTGAGCTACACCACCTTTACTCAGGAAATCACCAGCTTTGACGCCAGCGGCGACACTGTCTCCCTGGACGTGAAGGTGACCAACACCGGCTCTGCCGCCGGCAAGGAGGTTGTGGAGGTCTACTTTGAGCCCCCCTACACCGACGGCGGCATTGAGAAGGCCAGCGTCAACCTGATTCAGTTCGGCAAGACCCAGATTCTGGAGCCCAACGCCATTGAAACCATCCACTTCGATATTCCCAAGGAGGACTTTGCCGCCTATGACGACGGGATCAAGGTGAATGGCGGCGGCTACATCCTGGAGGCCGGGGACTATACCCTGTCCATCCGCTCCAGCTCCCACACCGTACTGGATGCGGCTACCTTTACCGAGAGCGCCGACATTGACTACAGCTCCGGCAGGCCCAGCGATCTGATCCCCGCCGTCAACCGGTTCCAGGACTACGCCCGGGGCGACTTTGTCCAGCTCTCCCGCGCCGGCGGCTTTGCTAACTACGACCAGGCCACCGCTGCCCCCGCCTCCTCCGCCTACGCCATGAGCGCCGAGACCCGCTCCGCCGTGGAGAAGAACCTGTTTGGCTACTACGACCCCACCGCCCTGGATAACCCCAACGATCAGATGCCCACCCTGGGGGCAGACAACGGCCTGAAGCTCATTGATCTCACTGGCAAGGACTATGACGATCCCCAGTGGGAGCAGCTGCTGGATCAGCTCACCTTTGAGGACATGGTCACCATGATTAACATTGGCGGCTGGCAGACCGCGGCGGTAGACTCCGTAGGCAAGATCGCCACCTCCGACTGCGACGGCCCTGCCGGACTGTCCAACTTTATCACCGGGGCCTACGGCACCGCCTACCCCTCCGAGGTCCTGATGGCCCAGACCTGGAACAAGGAGCTGATTTATGACATGGGCGTGGCCATGGGCCAGGAGTACGCCGAGGCCAGCAACTACGGCTGGTATGGCCCCGCCATGAACACCCACCGCTCCGCCTTTGCCGGACGCAACTTTGAATACTTCTCTGAGGACGGCGTGCTGGCCGGCTATCTGGCCGCCGCTGAGATCAACGGCGCGGCCACCAAGGGCATCTACCCCTACATCAAGCACTTCGCCCTCAACGACCAGGAGACCAACCGCTGCGCCGTCCTGCTCACCTACGCCTCTGAGCAGGCCATCCGGGAGATCTACCTCAAGCCCTTCGAACGCTGCGTCAAGGACTACACCGGCAAGTGTATCGCCGCCATGTCCTCCTTCAACTTCATTGGCACCCAGCCCTCCTGCTCCAACCCCGACTTGCTCAACACCGTCCTGCGGGACGAGTGGGGCTTTGTGGGCATGGTGGAGAGCGACTACAACGGCTCTTACGGCTACATGATCTCCGACCACTGTGTCCGCACCGGTAACGACCTGATGCTGGCCTTTGGTCAGGCCGAGTCCAACAAGTTCACCGACCAGAGCGCCACCGCTGTAATCAACATGAGACAGTCCTGCAAGAACATCCTGTATACCATTGGCAACAGCGGCTACTATGCCAACGGCGATCCTACCGGCGGCATGGACAACATGACCAAGACCTTCCTCATGGCCGATATCGGCATTGGAGTGGTCCTGGCAGCCGCCGAGGTCCTTCTGATTCTCAACTACCGCAAAAAGAAGCAGTAAGCATCCAAACAGCAGCACAATGACCGTCCGCCCCCTTCTCCACCCCGGGGGAGGGGGAGGGGGAGGGGCTCCAACAGGAGGGATTTGAATTGAAACATCAAGATGTCATCCGGAACATGACGCTGGAGGAAAAGTGTTACCTCCTCTCCGGCAAGGACTTTTGGCAGACCCGCAGCATAGAGCGGTTAGGGGTGCACAGCATGACGTTGTCCGACGGCCCCCACGGGGTGCGCAAGCAGGCGGGGGCGGGGGATCAGCTGGGGCTGAACCCCTCTCTGCCCGCCACCTGCTTTCCCACCGCCGCCACCATTGCCAACTCCTGGGACCCGGCCCTGGGGGAGACGATTGGTGAGTATCTGGGGGAGGAGGCCGCCTCCCAGGGGGTTGGCGTTCTGCTGGGTCCGGGGCTGAACATCAAACGCAGTCCCCTGTGCGGCAGAAACTTTGAATATTTCTCCGAGGACCCCTATCTGGCCGGAAAGATGGCCGCCGGTTACATCCGGGGCATCCAGAAAAAGGGGGTGTCCGCCTGTCCCAAACACTTCGCTGTCAACTCCCAGGAGCTGCGGCGGATGGCCTCCAACTCCGTTCTGGACGAGCGGACCCTGCGGGAGATTTACCTCACCGGCTTTGAGATCGCCGTTAAAGAGGGCAAGGCCAGGTCTATCATGTCCTCCTACAATGAGATCAACGGAGTTTACGCCAACGAAAACTATCACCTCTTGCAGGAAATCCTCCGGGACGAATGGGGCTTTGACGGCTTCGTCGTCTCCGACTGGGGCGCCTCCAACGATCACGTGGAGGGCGTCCGGGCGGGTTCCCACCTGGAGATGCCCACCACCGGCGGCGACTCCGACCTGGAGCTGGTTCAGGCCGTCAGGGAGGGAAAAATCAGCGAAGAAATCATCAACCAGCGGGTGGATGAAATGCTGGATGTAATTCTGCCTGTCACCAAGGCGGTCGCCCCCCTGGAGGGCAAGCCCTTTGACCTGGACGCCCACCACAAAATGGCGGCCAAGGCGGCGGGGGAATCCATTGTCCTGCTGAAAAACGAGGGGAACATCCTTCCGCTGAAAAAGGGCGCCAAAGTGGCCGTAATCGGCGAGTTTGCCAAAAACGCCCGGTATCAGGGGGCAGGCTCCTCGGTGGTCAACCCCACAAAGCTGGACCACACCATGGACGTGATTGGCGATTTCGACCTGGAGCTGGCCGGTTTTGAGCCGGGCTATCCCCGCAGCGGCAAGGGCGACCCCGCCATGCAGGCCAGGGCGGTGGAGCTGGCAAAAAAAGCGGATACCGTCCTGCTCTACCTGGGCCTGGACGAGATCAGCGAGAGCGAGGGTCTGGACCGCCCCCACATGAAGCTGCCCCAGAGCCAGATCGACCTGCTGGAAGCTGTGGCCGCCGTCAATCCCAAGGTGGTGGCAGTGATGTCCGCCGGTTCCGC
The DNA here is from genome assembly GCF_943192995.1 of Flintibacter muris. GTDB lineage: Bacteria > Bacillota > Clostridia > Oscillospirales > Oscillospiraceae > Lawsonibacter > Lawsonibacter muris. The sequence goes on along the minus strand of NZ_CALPCP010000009.1, from coordinate 57,478 downwards.
TGTGGAAATGCCCTGGCTGGACAAGTGCAGAGCCCTGATTCACGGCTACCTCTGCGGTCAGGCGGGGGCCAGCGCCATGCTCCAGGCCATTCTGGGGGAAATCAACCCCTCCGGCAAGCTGGCCGAGAGCTATCCCATTCAATACAAGGATGTGTCCTCCGCCCCCTACTTCCCCGCCAAGCAGCGCACTGCCGAGTATCGGGAAGGTCTGTATGTGGGCTACCGCTACTTCGAGACGGCCAACATCCCTGTTCTGTTTCCCTTCGGCTTCGGCCTGAGCTACACCACCTTTGAGTACAGCGACCTGAAGGTCACTGACAAGGAAGCAGTCTTCACCCTCACCAACACCGGGAAGATGGACGGCGCGGAGGTGGCTCAGCTCTATATCTCCAAGCCGTCCGGTGAGGTGTTCCGGCCTGCGAAGGAGCTGAAGGGCTTTGCCAAGGTGCTGCTCAAGGCGGGGGAGCGCAAAACGGTCACCATCCCCCTGGACGACAAGGCGTTCCGGTATTTCAACGTCAAGACCGGCCAGTTTGAGGTGGAGGGCGGAGAATATCATATTTTGATTGGAGCCTCCGCAGCGGACATCAAGCTGTCCGGCAGTGTGACCGTGGCTGGGACCGGCGCCCCCAATCCCTACGCCGGCAAGGGGCTGTCCAGCTACTACGGCGGCGCTGTCAGAGCCGTCCCTGATGGGGAATTTGAACAGCTGCTGGGCAGCCCCATCCCCGACGGAAGCTGGAGCGGCACCCTCACCATGAACGACGCCCTGTGCCAGATGTATTACGCCAAAAGCGGCCTGGCCCGGCTGGTCTATAAGATTCTGACCCATTTCCTCAACAAGAGCATGGAAAAGGGCAAGCCCAATCTGAACCTGATGTTCAATTACAACATGCCCTTCCGGGGCATTGCCAAGATGACTGGCGGCATATGCACCATGGAGATGGCCGAGGGCATCCTCATCATTGTCAACGGACATTTCTTCAAGGGGTTTGGACAGATTATCGGCGGCTTCTTCCGGGCCGGTCAAAAGCGCAAAGCCGCCGCTGAAATCAAGTGAAGGGGGAGGTTGGAACTATGAACGATTTTGCGCAAAAACACCCCAAGGCGGCGGAATGGATCCGCAAGGGCGGACTGTTCCTTATTTTCAGCTGGGTGGTCACCGCCCTGAAAGCGGTGATGCTTATGTTTCTGCCTGGCTTGTTCCACGGCGTCGTGGGTGACGCAGAGTGGCTGTTTCCCGGCATCCCGGTGGAGCTGTTTGGGGTCGGCTTCAAGCTGTCCATCATTGGCAATGCCCTTGAGGTCGGCGCGGACGGTGCCTGCCTGGTCAACAGCGGTTTGGCCTTTACCCTGGCCAACCTGACCGCCATCTTCTTCGGCGAGTGCATCAACTTCCCCCTTCAGCGCAATGTGACCTTTAAGAGCCACGGTCCTCTGGTTTCTCAGATTGGACTGCATCTGCTGGCCACCATTGCGGTGTTCCTGGTGATGAACCTGTTTACCTGCGTGTGGAATCCCGTCACCGTGGCGCTCATCTCTAACGAAGCTGTGCGCAATACGGTCAGCAGCATTGTCACCACCGTGGTTACCGGCGGTGTGGCTATGGTCATCATTTTCGCTGTAGACAACAAAATCTTCGCCCCCGAGTTTGGAGCGAAGCGGAACTGACAAAAATCTCCTCCGGAGCCTGGCAGCTCCGGAGGAGGTTTTCTGGTACAGATAAATTTCAGACTTTAGCCGCAGTATTTTCCAACGGCAGCTTGAATCATCTCGCAGATCTGAGCGGTAATGCTGTGGTCTTCCTCCGCCAGCTCCAGCAGAGGGGCGCGGACGCCTCCCACATCGGGGCCGCCCTGGAGGCGGACAACCTCCTTAATCACCGCGTACAGGTTCCCCTGGGCGGAGCACATCTTGTAGATGATGCGGCAGCACTCGTTCTGGATCTCCATCCCCTTTTCCAGCTCACCGGCCTTAAAGCAGCGGAAAATCTCCAGATACAGCTCGGGCATGGCGCCGTAGGTCCCGCCGATTCCGCCGACAGCCCCGGCGGTCAGGCCGGACAGCAGCTGCTCATCCGGCCCGTTAAAGACCACCGCACCCTCGTCGTGCCACAGCTGAATGTCCTGAACGGGCATGGAGGAGTTCTTCACTCCGATTACCCTGGGATTTTTCAGCATCTCCTGGAGCAGGGGCACGGTAAGGGCCACCCCGGCCAGCTGGGGGATGTTGTAGATGATAAAGTCGGTGTTGGGGGCCGCGCTGGAGATGTCGTTCCAGTACTTGGCAATTCCCTTGGGGGGCAGGTGGAAATAGATGGGCGGAATGGCCGCAATGGCGTCCACCCCCAGGCTCTCGGCGTGAGCGGCCAGCTCTTGGCTGTCCGCAGTGTTGTTGCAGGCCACGTGGGCAATGATGGTCAGCTTGCCGCCCACCTCAGCCATCACGTGCTCCAGGGTTTCCTTCCGCTCAGCCACGCTCTGGTAGATACATTCGCCGGAGGAGCCGCCTACATACAGGCCCTTGACTCCCTTGTCCAGCAGATAGCGGGCCAAAGCCCGGACGGCCTGGCCGTCCACCTTGCCGTCCTTGTCGTAGCAAGCGTAAAAGGCGGGAAAAATACCCTGATATTTGGAACAATCTTTCATGTTTGACTCACCTCAATTGTCAATTATAACAGCACTTATCCCTTCACAGCACCCATGGTGATGCCCTGAGTGAAGTACTTTTGGAAAATCAGGAACACAATGATAATCGGGGCGGCGGCCAAGGTCGCGCCGGCCATCAGCAGGCCGTTGTCGATGGAGGTCTCCGCCTGGAGGGTGGCAATACCCAGGGGGATGGTAAAGTTGCTTCCGCTGGCCAGCATAACCAGCTGAATAAAGTAGTCGTTCCAGCAGTTGATAAAGGTGAAAATGGCCAGCGCGCCGATACCCGGCTTAATCATGGGCATGACCACGGTGGAGAAGGTATTCCACTCGCTGGAGCCGTCAATACGGGCGGCCTCCAGAATTTCTCCCGGAATGCTCTCGGAGAACTGCTTCATCAAAAACACGCCGAAGGGCCAGCCTACGGTGGGGAAGATGACGGCCCACAGGCTGTCATACAGCCGCAAAGAGGCCATCTCTTTCAGCAGGGGAATCAGGATAACCTGCTTGGGCAGGGCCATGGCGCACACAATGAGGGAGAACAAAATGGCCCGGCCGTTGAACCGCTTCTTGGCCAGGGCATAGCCGGCCATGGCGGCGGTGAGGCAGGTGAGGAGCATGGCGGCCACCGACATAAACACCGCGTTAATCAGCCACCGGAAGGCGGCGGGGGCGTCTGGCCCGGCGGTGAGGACCACCTTCTCGCCGTTGTTGAAGAAGCTGCCAAAGGGCAGGAAAATCTCCCACAGGGGGACGGTGCGCTGCTTCATCAGCTTCTCAAAATTGGTGCCTACCCACTCGGTGGGCAGCCAGATGGGCTTGGTGGCGTTGATATCCGCCCCGTTTTTAAAAGCGCCGGTGACAATCCAATACAGCGGGAAGGTAAACAGGAACGCCAGGATGATCAGGATCACAATGGACATGATTTTATAAGCGCGGCCGCGGCCGTTTTCAATTTTCATACCAGCACCCCCTTACTTCTCTTTGGCCAGCTTGAACTGGAGGGCGGACAGCAGTCCGATAAAGATGGCCAGCACCACGCCCATGGCGTTGGCGTAGCCGAAGTGGCCCGCCTGCTCTGTCAGCTTAAAGGCGGTCCAGTAGATGCGGTACATCACTGTGTCAGTGCCGGCGCCGCCCTTGGTCAGCAGCTGGATCAGGGCAAAGCACTGGAAGGAATTGATGGTGGTGATGACCAGGATATACAAAGTGGTGGGCAGCATCTGAGCCCACTTCACCTTCCAGAAGACCTGGAAATCGGTGGCGCCGTCCACCTGGGCGGCCTCCACCAGAGTGGTGTCCACGTTGCCCAGGGCGGAGACATAGAGCACGATAGGCTGGCCCACAGAGGTGGTGAACAGGATCAAAATGATGCACCACAGGGCGAATTTTGGGTCGCCCAGCCAGTTGATGTTCTGTTCAATCAGGCCCGCGCTTTTGAGCACATGGTTAAAAATACCGGTGTAGTTGTCATACATCCACTTCCACACCACAGTAACGGCCACAGAGCCGGTGACCACAGGCAGATAGAAGATGCAGCGGAAGGCGGACAGCACGGGGCCCTTCAGCCGGTAGATGGCGGAGGACACCCACAGCGAGAAGGCGCACACCGTGGGCACGCTGACAATCACAATGATAAAGGTATTTTTCAGCGCGGCCAAAAACGCTGTGTCCTGCCACAGGCGGGTAAAGTTGCTCAGGCCGACAAAGTTGCCGAACAGTCCGGGGTCGTGCATGTTCATATCGGTGAGACTGGTGAAAATACAGATCACCATGGGGATTACCACAAAGCCAATAAAGAAAATCAGGCTGGGCAGCATAAACAGGTAGCCGGCAATGTTCTCCCGGCGCTGCAGCGCTCTGCTCATAGAGGGTTTCGACTGTTTTGCCAAATTCAACACTCCTTTACAACCGGAACACATCCCCCGTCAGGGGCTGAGCGTGTAGTCAAAGCGCCCCTCTCCCGCCCTTCGCGGGAGAGGGGCGTACAAGACCCTTTTCTCTTTTTACAAATTATACCGTCAGCTTAGCCCGCGGCCAGCGCGTTGGCGGCGGCCACATGGGTGTTCACAGAGGTGGTGATGTCCTGGCCGTTGCCCACTTCCTGGAGCATGTTCCACCACTCGGTACGGGCGCCGGCCCAGCCGGTGGTGACCTGGTAGTAGTCGCCCAGGTAGGGCATGAGAACCTGGTACTCATTCATGATCTCGTTGTCAGCCCAAATGCCGGACAGGTCAGTACCCTCGGCGGCGGAGCGGGCGGCGAAGTAGTTGGCGGTCTTGACGGCGTCCACGGTGTGCTCAGAGTCGCACATCCACTTGATAAAGGTCTTGGCGGCGTCGATCTTGGCCTGATCGCCGTTGTCGAAGATTCCGAAGCCCCAGATACCGCCCTGGAGGGCAGGCTTGCCGCTCTCAGAGGGGAAGCCCATGAAGACGATCTCGTCGCCGCCGGCGGTCAGGCCAGCGCCGGTATCAGCCTGGTTGGGGTTGAGCTGCTGGGCGATGTTCCAGCAGAAGGCCATCTTCAGAACACCCTGATAGAACACCTTGATCTCGTCGCCGCCCTCCAGAGAGGCGTCAAAGGCAATGCCCTTCATGCTCTTGAGCTGCTCCAGAGCCTTGATGTTCAAAGGATCGTCCCATGTGTATTTGTCGTGGGAGGCGGTGGCAAAGGTGCCGCCGTACAGGTTGTTAACGAGAGCACGGGTGCCCTGGTCGCCGCCCTGGCCCTTGCAGAAGACAGCGCCCACAGGAGCGTTGTACTTGGCGTACAGGGCGTCAACGGCCTTGATGAAGTTCTCGGTGGTCCAGGTGTGGTTCTCCAGGTCCAGATACTGGTCGGCCCCCGCCTCTTTAAAGGCGTTCAGGTTGATGGCCATGCAGTGGGCGGTGATAACCAGAGGATACTCATAGACAGAGCCGTTGGAGTGAGTGCAGGCGGCCATGGCGGCGGCGTTGATCTCACTGCGGTCGGTGTCGTCAATCATATCGGACAGGTCCACCAGATAGCCCTTGTCGCCCCAGTTGGTCACCAGGCGCTCAGGACCCTCCATAATCAGGTCGGGGGCGTTTTCGGCGGTGATGGCAGAGTTTACCTTGTCGTCGCCGTCGGCGTAGGCCAGATACTCCACCTTCACGGTGATGCCGGTGTCAGCGGTAAAGGCGTCGGTAATGGCCTTGACCTTGTCCTCCTTGCCCCAATCGCCGATGGGATAGGTCCACAGGCTGATCTCGGTGCCGCCGGAGGGCGTTGCAGGGGTGCTCTGGGCGGGGGTCTGGCTGCCGCTGCCGGATGTATTATTGCCGGGAGTGCTGGTCTGGCCGCCGCCGCCGCAGGCGGCCAGTGACAGGGCCATGGCCATGGCCAGAGCGGCCGCAATCAGTTTCTTCATCTTCATTGCAGTTCCTCCTTCAATTTCACAAAAAATATGGTCGCAAGGCTGGGGTCAATGTGTAAATTATACAAGGGTGGTGCCGCCGTGTCAATCAAAATCGAAAAAATTTCTGAAAAAAGAACAGATTTAGTGGATTGTACAAAAATAATTTCGATTTTTGTGCATTTCGCCCGGATTGTTCGAAATAATCCGCGCTAATTTGCCTTGACAAACAAGAAAAAATATTCCAATTCACTCTATGCTCCACAATTTGTCCTATATCCTCCAGAGCAATTCACCGAAATAACAAGAGGGCCTGTTCTGCAGGAGCGGCCTTTGGCCGTCCCTCTGTTACAGCCAGGCCCATTTGTTTCTGCGGGCGGCCACAGGCCACCCCTGCAGCTCAGGTTTCAGAAATTTTGAAACCCGCTATAAGCATTGCCCTAAATAAACCGCCAGCAAAAATATGCCCGAAACGACTTGCGCACGTTTCGGACATGTTTCTATTCTTCCACCTGCTCTCCGGGCTCCTTTTGGGCCAGCTCCGGGGAATATTTTTGAAAGATCCGCTCGGTAAACAGTGAGACCAGCAGCATGGCCATCGAAGGCAGAAACACCACCGGCCACCAGCGCTCGATACAAAACACCGCCGATTGAGCCGTCAGCAGCACCACAACAACGGTGCTGGGCAGATGGGCAATGGTCAGCTGGGCGGCGGTAAGAAACAGGCTTTTCACATTGCGGTCAAACCGCCCCAGCAGCGGGGACAGCCAGCACAGCACCCCCGCCGGCAGGATGAGGACAAAGTAGTAGGTCACATACAAAACGTAGGCCATGCCCCCGATTCGCGTCCCGTACCAGCGGACAATATTGTGTCCCCCATAGAGCAGCAGCGCCGCCAGGATGGCAATGAGGCCCGCTTTCAGTCCTGTCTTGAAGTTGTTCCGGAAGGAGCGCAGGTAGTGCCCAAAGGCCCCGCTCTCCCGTCCCCGGACGCACTTGACCACGGTGTAGTACAGCGCCGCCGTGGCCGGGCAGATGGTCACCACCGGCAGGCACAGGGCAATCCACAAAATGGACAGCCCCACCACATCCACCAACGTGCTCAGCCAGGCCCATATCCCCTTTTCGGGGTTGAAAAACTCTCCCACCGCAGCCTCCTTACACGCACTTTTGGGTTAACGCCTTGCCCACAGACCGGCGGTTGCGCTCCGCCCCCTCCGGGTCCCGGCGAACAAACTCGCTGAGCAGCACCTCCACCACATACAGCTGGGCAATCAGGGCCGCCGAGGAGCCAAACTGAAAGGGCTGCTCGTTGGGTCCGCACAGCAAAACAGTGTCGGCGTAGGCGCTGGCCGGGGAGTTGAGATACCGGGTCACCAGAATCAGCCTGGCCCCCCGGCTGCGGATGATTTCCGCCGCCTCCAGCACCTCGTGGGTGGCCCCGGAGTAGGAGAAGTAGAGCACCACATCCTCCCGGGTCAGAGTGGACAGCATCACCGCCTGCATGTGGGAGTCCTGAATGGTCTTGAACTTGGGAGAGGTGGTGGAAAACTGGGCCCAGGCCGCCAGGGCCACCACCGAGTGGTTGCCCTGGCCCAGGCAGATCACCTGTCCCGCCCCCCGCAGCAGGTCCACCGCCCGGGTGACCGAGGGGGCGGCCAGCATGTGGTAGGCGTTGTTCAGCTCCTCCTGCACGGTGTGGAGCACCTTACCCATCACCAGCCCCGGGGTGTCCTCCGGGAGAATCTCCCCCGTCAGCTGGCTCACGTTGGACCCGGCGGGCAGAGCCGCCCGGGCCAGCTCCAGCTTGAAGTCGTTAAAGCCGGCCAGCTTCAGCTTCCGGCAGAACAGCGACACAGTGGACACCGCCACCTCGCACTCCGCGCTCAGGTCGGTGATGCTGATGTACTGGGTCTCCTTCTGGTGCTCCAGCACATAGTCCACAATCTTCCGCTCTGACCGGGTAAAGCTGTCATACTCTTGCAGCATCTGGGCCAGGATGTTTTTCTCCACGGGGCACCTCCTGCAGGGGCGGCCGAATTCACCGCGCCAAAATCTCGTCAATCATTTTGTCCACCAGAATCATGCTCCGGGGCATGTGGAAGGGACCTTTAAAGGTGCTGCCCTTGGTACTGGGCTGTGTGGGCAGGCCGTCCCGGCGGAGATAGCCGTACCACTCGCCGTACTCCGGGTCGGCAAAGTGGGCCTTGCAGTAGTCCGCCGTTTTGTAGAACCAATCCAGATACTTCTCCTCTCCCGTATCCCGGTAGAGCATCATGGAGGCGATCAGAATCTCGTTGTGGGGCCACCACAGCTTCATGTCGTGTTCATAGGCCTCCGGGGGCTTGCCCAGGCAGTCGGTGAAGTAGAGCAGCCCGCCGTACTCCTCGTCCCAGCCGGCGGCGATGGCCCAATCGAACATCTGGGCCGCCTTTTGCACCAGCTCCCTGTCCCCCGTCCGCTGGGCGTGCTCCAGCAGGAACCACACCCCCTCGATATCGTGGCCGGGGTTGACGGTACGGCCCTCGGTGTAGTACAGCCGTGGGGAGCCGTCCACATCCACGTTCTCCAGGGTGCATTTCAGCTCGGGCTTGACGTGGTACTTAAAGATATCGTCCACGCACTGCCGGGCCCGCTGTTCATAGAGGGCCTTCCGTTCCGGGTCGGTGCGCAGCAGCACGCCGGTGACATTGAGGATAATCATAGGGGTGCCGAAGGCCCGGCCCGACCTGGTCTCGGGAATGGTCTTGGGCCCCATGCCCACGGGGTCCGGCCTGCCCTGGCTCAGGTCCCAGTACAGGTCATAGCACTGGCGGGCCCGCTCCAGCCGGGACCTGTCCCCGGTTACGCCGTAGTACTCGGCGTTGGCTATCGCGCAGAAGGCCTCGGAGAAGTAGTACCGCCGCTGGCGCAGGGGCTTGCCCTCCGCCGTCACGGTAAAGTACATCCGGTCCCCGGCCTCGTGGTTGAAGCAGTGCTGCTCCATAAAGTCCAAACAGCTTCTGGAGGCCTCCAGCCACTCCTGTTTCACCCCGTAATTGTGGCACAAAAAGGCGAAAATCCAGCCGCATCGGCCCTGCATCCACACGCTCTTGTCGGTGGAATAAATTTCGCCCTTCCGGTCCAGGCAGGTGTACACCCCGCCGTGCTCGCGGTCCATGCCGTGCTCCAGCCAGAAGGCGGCGGAGCGGTCCAGCTCCTCTTTGACCCAGGACTGGGCGTCCCGCAATTTCTGTTGATCCATAAACGATTTCTCCTTTATCCGGTCAAATTTGGCTATGAGGGAGATTACAGCAGTGGAATTGTATCATAGATTTGTGCAATATGCAATCCTATTCTGTGCCGGGAGAGAGGGACTTCATCCAGTTTCTCCGTTTGAAGATGATGATTCCCATAAAAAGGCGGACCAGCTCCTCCTGGGACAGGATCAAATAGACCCATTCAATGGGCATGTGTAGCACAAAGGCGGTAAACAGCCCCAGCGGCGCGCCCACAAGCCAGGTGCCAATCATGTCGATTACCATAATGCAGGCGGTCTTGCCGCCGCTGCGGATAATTCCGCCGCCCAGAATCATGTTGGCCACCTTTACCGGGGCCAGAATGGCAAACACCAGCAGCAGCCCGGCCGCCATCTCCTGCACTGGCCGCTCCACGTTGTAGAGCTGTACATAGGGCCGCCTCAGCCATATCAGCAGGGCCGACAGGACCAGCGACCCCGCCAGGCCGTACCACATCAGGGTTTTGGACTCCCGGTACGCCTGCTCATACTCCCCGGCTCCCAGCCGTTTGCCAATCAGGATGCCCGCCGCCTGGGACACGCCGCCCAGAGCGCCAATAAACAGCCCCTGCACCGGGCCGGTCAGGGACATAGCCGCCAGCTCCCCGGTTCCAATGTGCCCATAGATGAATGTATTCACATTTTGCCCCACGCTCCAGAGAAACTCGTTAACCAGAATGGGGAGCAGCATCCCGGCAAACTGCCGCCAGCCCGGCTTTCCCAGGGCCAGGGAAAAGCGGAATTGTCTCCCCCGCGCCCGATAGAACATCACTGCGATCATCAGCACATTGACCAGCTGCGAGATCACGCTGGCCGCCGCCGCCCCCGTCACCCCCAGGGCTGGAAAGCCGAAGCGCCCGAAAATCAGCGCGTAGTTCAAAGCCGTATTGACCACAGCCGCCGAGATGCCGGCGTACAGGGGCCAGGAGGCCCGATTCATACAGCGGACCATCACAGACAAAATGGAGGCAATCCCCATAGGGAGGTAGGTCCAGGCAATCCGGACCAGATAGCCCCGCCCAAGGGCGATAATCTCCGGGTCGTCCTCCACAAAAATGCGGACGATTCCCTGGGGAAACAGCAGGCACAGCGCTGTGAACAGCCCAGCCAGCGCCGTAACTGCGGCCAGATTGACAGACAGGCTCCGGTCCGCCATTGTCTCGTTCTTCATGCCCAGATACTGGGAGATCATAATTCCGGTAATGGCGGCAACCGCCCCCAGCACCATTGAGAAGATAAACGCCGGCCTGCCGGCCACCTCCACCGCCGCCACCGCCCTGCTCCCCAGCTGCCCCACCATCAGCTGGTCGATCATGGCGAAGGAGGATTGCAGCATGGATTGCAGTCCCACCGGAACGGCAATTCCGATCACCGTTTTGAAAAAGGCCCTTTGCTCCATAAAATCACCCGCTTTCTCACCCGATTATGGAGGAGAAAGCGGGGATAATCAAGGGTTAATCACATAACCTGCCGGGTTAATGACGTAACCGGGCAGTGCTCTGCCTGGGCTTCAGCTGAACGGAGGTCAGGAAATCCCCGGAGAACTTCGGTTCCCGGCGCATCCGCTTCAGCAGCTGAATGGCCCTTTGGGCCCGATAGGCCCCGTCCTGCCGGACGGAGGTCAGGGCCGGGGAGACCTGCTCGCAGATTGGGCTGTCGTCAAAGCCGGCGACAGAAATTTCCTCCGGGACCTGTACGCCTGAGCGCTGGAGAAAACTCATCAGGTCCACCGCGTAAATATCCGACACCGCAAAAATGGCGCTGTACCGGCGCAGCCGCTCCAGCCGCTGGCGGTAAAAGCGGTCCCGCTCCTGCTTGCGCAAAGGAATCTGCCAAAAATCCGCCTGGAAGCCCAGCCCATCGCACAGCCCCTTATAGCGCCGCAGGTCCATGCACTCCCGGTTGTCCGCCACACAGAGCACTGCTTTATGTCCCAGCTCCCGCAGGTGCTCCCCCATCTGCCGCCCGCCGTCCCGGTCGTCAATCTGGAGGTTGCAGATCTTGCCCGCGTTTTCAAAATAGCCGTCGTAGACCACAAAGGGGATGTGGATTCGGTCGCGCAGCTGCTGGTACTCATCGGCGCAGAAGCTTAGCAGAACCATGCCGTCCATATTCCACATGGAGGCGAATTTAACGGACTGCATAATGTTTTTTGCTTTTTTTACCATCATAAAATATCCGTTTTTCTCAATCTCGTCAGCCAGAAAATTCAGGGACGAGGAGATAAAGGGGTCCATCAGCAGCTGTCCCTCATACTTTTCGTGGTCCTTGATGACCACGCCGATAATGCGGGAGTTGTTCTGCGCCAGCAGCGTGGCCGCCATGTTGGGGATGTAGCCCCGCTCCTCCAGCTTTTCCTGCACCCGTTTGATGGTTTGATGGGATATCTTTTGCGTCTTGCCGTGGATCACGTTGGACACTGTAGCCGTGCTGACCCCCAGCTCCTGGGCGATATCCACAATCCGCACCTTGCCTTCCGCCCACATGCCCTTCCCTCCTGTCCCTTTTGGGAAAATGGTCAGCACAAGTATAGCATGAAGGCGGGGGCGGTTCAAGGGAAAAGTCCTCCGCCGGGGCATGGCGCGCCCGGCGGAGGACCGCGGTTTAAATTGCGGGATTCTGTGTTAATTTTTCTGCTTTTTGGCCTCCAGATAGTCGTTGAGCTGGGTGTTCAGCACGTCGGTGATGAACATGTGGCCAGGGGCGTGGGTGATGACAATGGGGGGCTTGGCATTTTCCACAGCGGCCTGGGGTGTGACGCCGCAGGGCCAGAAGACGGTAATCTCGCCGGGGTAGATGTCCACCGCCTCGCCATAGTCGGGCTTCATCACGTCGGCCACACCCACCTCGGCGGCGTCCCCCATATGGACAGGGGCGCCGTGGACGTTGGGCATTTTTACGGTGATGTCGTAGGCTTTTTTGGCGTTCTCCGGGGTCATGGGACGCATGGAGCACACCATGGGCCCCTCAAAGGGCCCGGCCTTCACCGTCTGGATATTGGTCTTGTACATGGGCACGTTCCGGCCCTGGGCGATATGGCGCACCTCAATGCCCTCCCGGATCAGGGCCTCCTCAAAGGAGAAGGAACACCCGATCAAAAAGCCCACATAGCCCTCCTTCCAGTAGTCGGAGGCGTCGGTGAGCTCCTTGGTGAACACGCCGTTTTCATACACCCGGTAGCGGGGAATGTCGGAGCAGATGTTGCCCCCCTCCCCCATGTCGTGGGTGTCCGGGGTACCCTTGATGATCTCCAGAACGGGGCAGGGGAAGGGGTTCTTTTTGGCGTACTCCTCAAAGTCGGCGGCGTACTCCGGGGGCAGGATGACCAGGTTGGCCTGGGCGTAGCCCCGGCACATGCCGGCGGTGGGGAAGTCGATCACGCCCTCCCGAATGAGCTTGCGCACCTCGGACGGCTTCATGTCGACATAGGGGGTGATATCAAATGCCATGATGTACCTCCTTGTTTTTTTGCCCCTTGTGAACGGGGCCTTTTTCAGCTTCAAGCGTTGATCCGGCTCAGCGCCTTCAAAGCGGAGCGCTGGGCCAGCAGCAGGCCCTGGGCGTACTCCACCGGAACCTTGACAAACTGCACCTTGTCCCCCGCTTTCAGCTGGGCCAGGATGCGGAAGTCGGCGGTAATAACGGTGGCGATTTTGGTGTAGCCGCCGGTGGTCTGGCGGTCGCCCAGCATAATAATGGGCGTACCGGCGGAGGGCACCTGGATGGCGCCGAAGGCGATACCGTCAGAGATGATGTCGCCGCCCTCCTTGTGGGCGATAGCGGGGCCGTCCAGGCGGCAGCCCATGCGGTCAAACTCAGGGGTGACGGTGTAGGTCTGGCTGAGGAAGGTGTCAATGCCTGAATCGGTAAAGTAGTCGTCCTGTGGACCCATCACAACCCGGAGGGTATACACCGGCTTGGGGACAAACTCGGGACTGAGCACCCGGTCCTCCATGCGGGGCAGGGTGTCCACAGGGGCGCGGAAGCCAATGACATCCCCCTTCTCCAGCTTGCGGCCCTGATAGCCGCCGATTTTGGCCTTCATGTAGGTGGACCGGCTGCCCATGGTGACGGGGATATCCAGTCCGCCGGTAAAGGCGATAAAGGCCCGGCACCCCGCCTTGGGGGCGGTAAATTTAAGCACCTGCCCTGCCTTGACGGCCACAGCCTGGTAGTTGGGGATGGCCTTGCCGTCCAGCGTGGGGCCCAGGTCACCGCCGGTGATGGCGATTACATTGCCTTTATCAAACTGGAGCTGAGGACCCATCATGGTACACTCCAGCACGGCCTCCCCCTGGCCGCAGCCTGCCAGGATGTTGGCCAGAGCGGCGGACCGGGGGTCCATCACCCCGGACACCGACACGCCGAACTGCTGGTAGCCAATGCGGCCCTGGTCCTGAACGGTGGTGAGCAGGCCTGGATTCAATACGGTGATACTCATTTGCCGCCCTCCTTCCTGGGGTGGCGCTTGACGGCGTAGCCCCCCGCCGCCTCCTGGGCGGCAATTTTGTCAAACTCCCCCTGGTCAATGGCGTAAAACTTGATATACTGGCCCGCCTGGGGCAGGATGGGGGTTTCCCGGCTGGCGTCGTACATCCGCACAGGGGTGCGGCCAATGAGCTGCCAGCCGCCCGGGGAGTCTATGGGGTACACCCCGGTCTGAGACCCGGCGATCCCCACCGAACCGGCGGGAATCTTCACCCGGGGCGTTTTCAGCCGGGGGGTGGCAATGGACTCGTCCATGCCGCCCAGATAGGTGAAGCCGGGGGTAAAGCCCAGCATGTAGATGAGATACTCGGTGGAGGTGTGGATTTTGATGACCTCCTCCTCCGTCTTGCCCGCGTGCTCGGCCACAAATTTCAGGTCGGGGCCCATCTCCTCCCCGCCGTAGAGAACAGGAATCTCCAGCACCTCACTGGGGGGGATGGTAATCTTGTCCAGCTGGCCCAGCAGTCCTTTCAGCTTGTCCATGAGGAGGGCGTACCGAATCACCTCCGGGTCGTAGTGGACCATAAGTGAGCGGTAGGTGGGCACCGTCTCCACGATGCCGGGGATGTCGCTTTTGCTCAGGGCGATGTTGAAGGCGCGGATCTGGGCGTTGATGGGCTCGCTGATCTCGTTGCCGAACTCCACGCACACCGAGGTATCGCCCGTCAGCAGAAATCTGACGTCAGCCATAGGCGGCTCCTTTCTTCTTTAGGGGTAAAGGCGGGCCGAGTACGGCCCGCCCGGCAGTGTTATGGATAGAATCAGCCCGAAATGGCCTTAATGAAGTTCTGAATATTTGTTACGAAGGTAGTACCGCCCAGATAAGCGGCGGCCAGAGCCACGATGACGCCCAGAACAATGAGGGCAATGGGGTGCTTGTAGTCGCCCACGATTTTTCTGTTGCGGCTGGCAATGAGGATGATCCCCAGGGAAATGGGAAGAATCAAACCGTTGAGAGCGCCCACCAGGATCAGCACCTCAGCGGGATTGCCCACCAGCACCATGACCAGGGTGGAGAAGGCGATAAAGCCCACGATGAACCACTTCTCATTTTTCATGATAAAGGGATTCAGGGTCTTCAGGAAGGAGACGGAGGTGTAGGCCGCGCCGATAACAGAGGTGGTGCCAGCGGCGAAGAGGGCCAGACCGAACAGGCGATAGCCGATATCACCGGCAGCCTGACGGAACGCCTCAGCTGCGGGGTTGCTGGCACCAATAATGGTCTCAGCCACATCGGTCAAAACGGTAGCGCCGCTGGTGCATACGCCCAGAACGGCCAGGAACAGCAGGATACGCACAGTGGCGGACACACCCACACCGGTAAACACGGACTTACGGAAGTGGGCCACATCCTTTTCACCGCCGTAACCAGCATCCAGCAGACGGTGCGCACCGGAGAAGGTGATATAGCCGCCGCAGGAGCCGCCCAGCAGAGTAATCATGGGAGCAAACAAGTCCTTGGGATTCTCAGGGGTAAACACACGCATCACGGCAGTGCCCACGGGGGGCCTGGAGGTAATGCAGACATAGAGGATCACCACCAGGATAATAGCACCCATGATCTGGGCCACCTTGTCCATCAGGGTCTTGCCGCTACGGGACAGGAAAATGCAGATAGCCAGTGCGCCGGCCAAAATGATACCTACCTTCTCAGGGATACCGGCCAGGGCGTTCAGGCCCAGGGACACACCGCCCACGTTGCCGATATTGAAAGCCAAGCCTCCGATGGAGACCAGAACGGCCAGGAACACACCCAAGCCGGGCAGCATCTTATTGGCAATATCCTGACCGCGCAGGCCAGAAGCGCCAATGACGGACCAGACGTTGGTCTGGGCAATTACGTCCATGATAACCACACATACGATAACAAAAGCGAAGGAAGCCAGATACTGGGCGGTAAATTTAGACGTCTGGGTCAAGAAGCCGGGGCCGATGGCGGATGTGGCCATCAGGAAGGCCGCGCCCAACAGCACCGACATGCTCTTGGTGTCTTTTTTGTTCTCGTTACTCATTTAAGTACCTCCAAAAATGTTTCTCTCTTTTTACGTTCACACGATCTCCGCGATGGGAGCGATGGCGACCCCTTCGGCCTCCAGGCGGGCGCGGATGTTTTTGACAAACTCCACCGCAGAGGGGTTGTCGCCGTGGACGCAGATGGAGTGGGCGTCGATAGAGACCTCCTCGCCGGTGATGGCGGTGACCTTGCCCTCGGTGACCATGCGGATGGTGCGGGCAATGGCCTCGTCCTTGTCGTGGATCATGGCGCCGGGCTTGGACCGGGGCACCAGAGAGCCGTCAGCCTGATAGCCGCGGTCGGCGAAGACCTCACTGGCCACCCGCAGCCCCGCCTGCTTTCCGGCCTCCAGCATCTTGCTGCCCGCCAGACCCAGCAAAATTACGTCCTTGTCCACGCTGGCAATGCCCTCAGCAATAGCCATGGCCAGGTCCATATCCTTGCCGGCCATGTTGTACAGCGCCCCGTGTGGCTTGACATGCTGGAGCTTTACGCCGTGGGCGGCGGTGAAGGCCAGCAGCGCGCCCATCTGGTACTGGATGTAGGCCTTGGCCTCCTTGGGGGAGCAGACCATGTTCCTGCGGCCAAAGCCCATCAGGTCAGGAAAGCCGGGGTGGGCTCCCACCGCCACGCCCGCAGCCTTGCAGGCGGCAACGGTCTTGTCCATCACCAGGGGATCACCCGCGTGATAGCCGCAGGCCACGTTTGCCGAGGAGACATGGGCGATAACCGCCTCGTCCATACCAATGGTATAGGCGCCGAAGCTTTCACCCAGGTCACTGTTGAGATCTACTTTGTACATAGTGCGTTTCCTCCTTTAAAACAAACTCATCATAATAACAAGCAATCTTTATGCCAACCCGGCGCTCCGGATTTTTTGGCGGATATTCCCCTTGTTTTTGTCATATTTTCTAATTTTTAAAGGAGCATACAAAAAATTCCTGGTGCAAAAACGCCCGGCTGTGCGTTTTTGCACAGCCAGGCGTTCAGGTTTTATGTGCCGGACGTTGTCTTTCGGTCCTTGTCCGGTTCTTCGCCGTCCAGGCGGCGTTTCAGGGTAAAGCGGGTGGCCCCCAGCAGCTGGGCCGCCTGGGACAGATTCCCTCCGGTGAGCTCCATGGCCCGCCTGATGTAGGCCAGCTCAAAGGCGTCCACCTCACGGCGCAGGTCAATGGCCCCCTGGCGCAGGTCCCGCAGGGGAAAGCCCTCCCCCGACGCCGGGCAGCTCTGTCCCGACAGCCGCAGCCCGGACTCCGCCCCGCTGAGCAGCTCGCCCCCACTGAACAGGGCACAGCGCTCCATCACATTGCGCAGCTCCCGTACGTTTCCCTTCCAGTCGTAGCGCTCCATGGTCCGTAAAAACTCCGGCTCAATGCCCTGGAAGGACTTTTTGAACTTCAGGCTGAACTGTTCCAGATAGAACTGGCACAAAGCGGGGATATCCTCAGGCCGCTCCCGCAGGGGCGGTATGTAGATCTGCATCACGTTCAGCCGGTAGAACAGATCCTCCCGAAAGGCGCCCCTGCCCACCTCCTCCTCCAGGTTGCGGTTGGTGGCCGCCACAATGCGGACGTTGACCTCGATATCCCGCAGCCCCCCCACCCGCTTAAAGCGGCGGTCCTCCAGAAAGGTGAGCAGCTTGGCCTGCATGGGCAAAGGCAGCTCTCCAATCTCGTCCAGAAAGACCGTTCCGCCGTTGGCCAGCTCCATCAGGCCTTTTTTCGTCTTGTTCGCCCCGGTAAAGGCCCCCTTCTCATAGCCGAAGAGCTCCGACTCCAGCAGAGTCTCCGGGATGGCCCCGCAGTTGATTTTGACCAGGGGCTTGTCCCGGCGGGCGCTGCCGTCGTGGATGTTGTTGGCCACAACCTCTTTGCCGGTGCCAGTTTCGCCAAAGATGAGCACATCCACGCTGTCATTTTCCGCCAGTACCCGGATATTCTGCCGGATCCGCTGGATGCCTGGACTGACGCCGATCAGCTCCCGGTTGGGCCTGCGCATCAGCGCCACCGTGCGCCGGTTGGTCAGCTGTTCCATGCCCCGACGGATAATCAGGTCGATCTCATCCAGGTCAAAGGGCTTGAGCACATAGTTGCTCACCCCCAGCTTCATGGCCTCCACCGCCTGGGATACGGAGCCGTAGGCGGTCATCAGGATAATCTGCACCTCCTCGTCCAGCTGCCGGAAATCGGAGATGTGGTCCAGCCCCCGGTCGCTGCCCAGCCGGTTGTCCAGCAAAACCACGTCGGGATGAAAGGTCTCCGCCAGGGCAACGCCCTGGCGGATGTCTCCGGCTACCTCCACCTGGTAGCCCCGGTCGGACAGGCCGCTCTCCAGGGTCATGCGCAGCAAAAATTCGTCGTCAATCACTAAAACCTTATACTTCATGGTCTCCTCCTGTTCCGTGGAAGGTCAGGGTCACCTGGGTGCCCCGGCCAGGGACGCTCCGGATATTCAGGCTGCCGCCGTTCTGCTCCAGAAGGCGCTGGACAATGGACAGGCCCAGTCCTCCCGTCTGCCCGCTCAGCACCCGATCCAGCTTCTCCGGCGACATGCCCCCGCCGCTGTCCGCCACCGTCACCGCCACCCCGTCCGCCGCCGGCCTCCCCGTCAGGATGACCTGCCCGCCGTCAGGCATGGCTTTGATGCTGTTGTTAATCAGATTGATGAGGATCTGCCGCAGCTGCTGCTCGTCGGCAAAGAGCCACAGCTCCCCCTCCATCTCCACTGTCAGGGCAATGCCCTTGTTCTCCGCCACCTTAAAGTAGAGCATCATCAGCTCATTGCCCAAGGCGTTGAGGCTGACGGTGGTCTTTTCACTCTCCCGCTGCCGGGACAGGTTGAGCAGGTTTTCAATGAGCAGGTTCACCCGGTCCACCTCCCGCACCATCTCCCGGCACAGCATGGCGTCCCGCTCCTGGGTCAGCTTGGGGGAGAGTACCTGCAATCCCGCCCGGATGCCCGCCAGGGGGTTGCGGGCCTCGTGGGCCACGTCGGCGGCCAGCCTGCCGGTGTAGGCCAGCCGCTCCTCCCGGCTCAGCTTCTCCTCCATATGCTTTTTATAGGTGACATCGTCAATGGTACACAGGGTGCCCCAGCCGTCGCCGTCGCCGCTGTGCAGCGTCCAGGCCCCCAGCTCGCAGTCCCGCACCTTGCCTGTCCGGTCGTACAACCGCACCGGGGAGGGGAGCACCGGGTCCCGCCGCACCAGCTCAGCCAGCAGCTCGGCCAGGTCCCGCCCCTGTTCGTCCCGCTCCTCAACGCGCTGCAACAGTCCATCCGCCTGGAGGTTCTGGAGCACCACCCGGCCCTCCCGGTCATAGACCACCACGCCCAGAGGCAGATTGGCCACAATGCTCTCGTTGAGCACCTTCACCTGGGTCAGCTCCCGGGTATACCGCCGCTGGCTGTCCAGCATGGCCTGGAAGGCGGCGGCCAGCTGGCCGGTCTCGTCCCGGCGGCGGGTGTACTCCACCGCCAGATCCTCCGAGGCCCCCGGGTCCCGGCTGACCAGGGTGCACACCCGGCTCAGCTGCCGCAGGGGGGAGGAGATGTGATAGGCAATAAACACGCTGGCCTGGACGATTATCAGCAGCATGGCCACTGCGGCCAGAATCATATAGCGCTGCTCCTCAATAAACTCCAGGCGGACAGCCCGCTGGTCCAGGGCGTAGAGCACCCGCCAGCTCAGGCGGTTGTCCTGGCTGTCCTCCAGCACCAGCTCCGCGTCCCCCAGTGGCCGCCGGCTGAACAGCAGCTGTCCCTGGGCGTCGTAGAGAAACAGGCTGTCCCCCCGGTAGCCGCCGGCGTACTTTTCCAGCAGATCCCGGGGGGACTGCCAGCCCTCCCCTGCGTCAATGTCGGCGTTGATATACTCCACCAGGGCTCCGGCGTTGAGAGTCTCGGTGCGCAGCTTCACATCGTACTCCGTCCGGTACAGGATGGCGCAGAAGCAGAGCACCGTTATCATGCTGATGCAGACAAAGGGAAACAGAATCTTATTTTCAATGGTGGAGCTGATCTTCCACTTCATCCCGAGCACACTCCTTCCCGTCCCATAGAGAGACCCCTATCATTGCCGCGGTGGACAAAGGCATGGCAAACATGGCCGGGTGGGCGGTAAAGATCCCCCGGTAAAACAGCGGGTAGAGCACCGCAATGGCCAGCCCTCCGGCGATCAGGCAGGCCCACACCCCCCGGCGCGTGATCCGCCTGGACAGCAGTGTGCCGTACAGCGGCGGAAAGAGCAAAATGCCCAAAATACCCCATACGTCTCCCCCGTAGGACAGGGTGAAAGGGGGGGGATTCAGGGTGAGCAGCATGGCCAGAGTCCCCCCGCCCAGCACCGCCAGCCGCCCCAGGTTTACCACACGGCTGGCGGACAGCTCCTTGTGGGCCAGCCCCTTGGCCAGATCGTAGGAAAAGGAGGAGGCGATCAGCAGCAGCTGGGAGTTGGCGGTGGAAATACAGGCCCCAAAGACGGCAAAGAGGAAAAATCCGCTCCAGGGGCCGTAGAGCTCATTGTTAATCAGCTGGATAATGATCCCGTCGGTATCCACCGGCCTGGACAGCTCAGGCACCAGCACCCGCATCCCCAGACCAATATGGATCAGGGCAAAGTAAATGGCAAACAGCAGCACCAGGGAATAGAGCACCGTCCTGCGGGCGTCCCGGCTGCTGCTGGCCCCCAGCATCCGCACCAGATACTGGGGATTGGCCGCCAGCCCCAGCCCCCAGCCCCAGAACATGCTCAGGCTGACCAGGGGCGTGTACCGCCCCCCGAAGGGGGCCAGCAGCGGGTCGCTTTGTACAGACATCCCGGCGGCGGAGTAGCCCGTCATCCGGACGGCCTGCCCATAGAGCGCCCCGAACCCGCCCACCTGTGACAGAATGGACACCATCAGCACCGCCAGCCCCACCACCAGCAAAATCAGGTTGAATACGTCAGTCCGGACCACCGAGCGGTAGCCTCCAAAGGTGGTGTACAGAATAAAAAGATAGACCATCCCCACCCCGACCGGGTAGGGGATATCAAACAGTGCCGCAGAAATCATACCAAAGCCCTTGTACTGGGACACCAGGTAAAACACATAGACCCCAATGATAATCACAGCGTAGATGGCCTGGAGCACCCTGGAGCCGTACTTCACCCGGAACAACTCCGGAATTGTGATAATCCCGTTGCTGTACAGCCTTCTGGCAACCAGCGCCAGAAGAAACGCCCCCAAAAACCAGGGAATCACCGAGTAAAACAGTACCGCCAGCCCGTCCTCGTAGACGCTGCCCGTCAGGCTGAGGATGGTAATGGCCGATACCCAGGTGCCCGTAAAGGTGCAGACACTCTGGGGCGTTCCCACCTTTCGCTCACAGATAAAATAGTCCTCCGGTGTGCTCTCGTCCCGAAGGCTGCTCTTTCCAATAATCAGGAGCACCACCGAATACAGGCAGAAATACCCCAGATACAGCATTGTTTTGCTCATAGCCCCTCCCCCCGGCGGCGCACCAATTCCCCTGCCGCCGCCCGTCATCTTTTTTCTGTGTCTATTGTCGCAGATTCCCTCTTCTTGCGCAAGGTTTATTTTTGCTCGAAAGCCGGATTGTTTCCCTCACTCAGATAAAAAGACTTCCCTTGGACAGTTAAAATCCCGCCGGAATTTTTTGATTCCAGCGGGATTTTGGTATTTCAGGGGCGGGCGATCAATACTGGGACAGGAATTTGGCGCACAGGTCGGCCATTTCCTGGTCCTCCGCCGCGGAGCGGCCGCTTACGCCTACCGCGCCTACAATGGCGCCGTTTTTGTCATAGACGGGGGTGCCGCCGGGCATGGTAGTCAGCCCGGGAATGACAAAGGCGGTCAGCGGCGTGTTGGAGTCCTGGCAGAACTGGCCCAGGGCGGCGGTGGTACGTCCCATACGGATGGCCGTATAGGCCTTGCCTGAGGCGATCACCCCGCTGCGGGCAGGCGCGCCGTCCATGTGAGTCATATGGACAATGTCCCCCGCCTCGTCGGCGATCACAATCACAATGGGCTTGCCGTTTTCTTTTTTAATGTCACCAATGACCTTTTCACACAGGGCGGTGAACTGGTCCTGAGAAACTCTGCGAATCATAAATTTGTCCTCCTGATATGAAATGAGATCTTAGTAGATACCGCTTTCTGCCTATACAAACCAGAAGAAGAAGCCCACCGCACACATCACAAGGGAGTAGGGGACCATCCAGAACATGGACTTGAGGGGGTCGCAGTCCTTTTTGAACTGGGCGCTGATAAGGCCGGCCACCACAAAGGTGGTCAGGTCCGCGGGGGGCAGGCCCATGCCGCCGGCAGCCAGGTGGCCGCCGCCCACAGCGGCAAACACAGGGTTGGTGCCGGTAGCGGTCAGGATGGGGAGGGCAAAGGTGTTGACCACGTTCTGAGCAGTGGACTGAGAGCCGGTGAGGGCGCCCAGGACCATCAGACAGGCGCCGGCGCCCACCTTCAGGATGCTGTTATTCAGGTTCTGGCAGAACTGGGCCACAGCTTCAATGGAGCCGCAGTAATAGAACGCGCCCAGCATAAACGAGCAGGCAATCTGGATTCCGACGCAGGGCATGGAATTCTTTACGCCGGTAGACACAATGCGTCCAAAGTTCTCCCGCACGGGCTTAAACACCAGAGAGAACACAATGGCGCAGACAATGGAAATCACCACGCCGTTGGTGCAGCCTTTCAGGATGGTGGTGCTGCCCATCAGGGCGTAAAGGTTGGTGGTCTCCTCGTTGATGCTGAACTTGATATTTTGCAGGATCAGGGGACCCAGGTCGATGCCGATAAAGTCAAAGCTGCGGCAGGCCACCACAAGGATCAGGAACATGACGGGAATCAGGGATTTCCAGTTTTCCCTCAAAATCTGGCCGGCGGTCTCGTTTGCCAGCTTGATTTCCACCTCGGGGTTGGCGCCAGGCACGTTGTCCTTCTTCACCAGGAAGAGGCAGGTGTAAATAGCCATGGCAAGGAACACAAAGCCCACAGAAAAATAGCCAATGTTCAACACAGCGTCAGGGTCGGCGCCGGCCAGGGTAGCGGCCAGAGCCAGGGCCTGGGACATGGGGGGCATAATGGAGCCAATGGAGGCACCCATAACAACCAGACAGCAGATTTTATGCAGGGGGATATTCATGGAGGCAAGAATGCCAAAGGTCAGAATTCCGATTACGGTGGAGGCGGCCACGGCGTCACCCATCAGGGAGCCGGCCAGCAGCAGCACAAACATGATGCACACGGCCAGAACCCGGGGCCTGCGGTGGAATTTGGCGTTCAGTGCGCCGATTACAGTGTCCACAGCCCCCAACTCCGTGTTGATCTGGGCAAAGACGGAACCGAACGCAGCCAGAAACATGATCCACGCCATTCGATCCAGGCCGTCAATAAAAGCAACAATCCAGGTGCCGGGATTAAACACCCCGTTCAGCAGCATAGTAACCAGACCGGCAATAGCCAGACCTGCTGTGATATTTCCACCGATAAAGGGGATCTTTTTAATCAGGACAATACATAGCAGAATTACAATAGTGATTAGGACTTTTTCCATGAATACTCTCCTCTCTTTAGTTACCGATTTCTCTCACCCGAACAGGTTATTGCCTCCTTTCCACAATCTCTGCTCACAGCTTGGTGCCCTTTACGTAATGTCGGCAAAGGGGCCGCGGGCATATTGCTTCAGTTTCTGCTCATTCATTGTTATTCCAAAGCCCGGTTTACCGCGCTCAAGCAGGACATGTCCATCTTGAAAAGCTGTCATCTCATTTGTGACCTGATCGGCCAGCAGCATGGGGCCGAACAACTCACAGCCCAGCACCACCTGAGGGGTGGAGCAGCAGAAATGCAGATGGGCTGCGTTGCACAGCGGGGTTTCAAACATGCTGCCCACATAGCAGGGGAAGCATGCGCCCTCTGCAATTCCCGCCAGCCGCTTTCCGCCCAGCAGCCCGCCGGCTTTTGACAGCTTGATGCCAAATACGCCCACCGCGTCCCGTTTGACCAGTTGGGTGGCCGCCTGGATGGACTCCAGGCTCTCGTCGGCCATAATAGGGGTGTTGGAGTGTTTATTGATGTACTCCAGGCTGTCTATATCCGTTTTGGGCACGGGCTGTTCAATAAAGTCCAGGCGATAGGGCTCAAAAAGCCGGCATGCCCGCAGGGCCGCGGCCCGGTCCCAGCCCTGGTTGGCGTCGGCCCGGAGCTGAGCCTGGGGGAACGCCTCACGCACCGCCTTGATCCGCTGGGCGTCCTCCTCCGGGGTTTTCAGGCCGGTTTTGAACTTGAAGACGAAATTTCCTTTCGCGGACATCTCCTCCGCCTCCCGCAGGTCGGCTTCAATGCTCCCTGCGGCCAGCGACCAGCTCATGGGCACCCGGTCTCGGCACAGTCCGCCCAGAAGGTCGTAAACCGGCAGTCCACGGGTTTGTCCAAGCAGGTCCCACAGGGCCAGCTCGATTGCCGCCAGGGCAAAGTGGTTGCCCCGCACCAGGGTTTCCATAAAATGCCGCAGTGACTCAATCTGTTCAAAATCCTTGCCGATCAAAAGCGGCCCCACATACTTGTTGACCACTGCCGCCGCAGATTCCACGCTCTCCTCTGACCAGGTCGGCCCGCCCAGGAAAGACGTCTCGCCCCAGCCTACTGCGCCGTTCTCGCCCTCAATCCGCACAAAGAGGTAATTGACGTCTTTTACCGTAACCAGAGACATCACATGGGGCCGGGTGAGGGGAATATCCACCACGATGGAGGAAATTTTCTTGATTTTCAACGCAACTCCTCCTTACAGAAACCGGTTGGGGCTGAAATCGGAGATGTCGTAAGAGGTTTTGCCGGTGACAATCAGCTCCGCGATCAGCTTGCCGGTGATGGGGGCCAGGGCGATGCCGTCGCCCTCGTGGCCCGCCGCCATGTAAAAGCCGGGCAGGGTTTTCACCTCTCCCAGCAGGGACAGGCCGTCGGGGGTGTAAGGGCGGAAGCCGGAGAAAAATCGGATCACGCTCACATCCTTCAGAGCGGGGAAGAAGCGGACCGCCCGCTTCATCATGGTCTCCACCGCCTCGAAGGTGTTTTCGCCCTCGTAGTCCACAAATTCCCGGGTGCCGCCGATAATCAGTCCGCCGCTCTCCTGCTGCTCAATGCTCAGGGAGGAGCCCAGCTTCAGCACTGTCTGGTCCTTGATGGTCTCCGGACGGAATTTGATTACGTTGTACAGGGCGCACTGAACGGTGGCGGTGAGATAGGGGCCTATGGGCTCGGTCACCGCCAGCTGGCCCTTTCTGGGCTTGATGGGCAGATCCAGCCCGGCCAGCTTGGCCACCTTGCCGGCCCAGGAGCCGCAGGCGTTGACAATGGCGTCCGCCCGGAACTCGCCCTTGCTGGTGACAACTCCCTTGGCCCGGCCCTCCTCAATGATAAAGCCGGTGACCTCGGTGTTGGTCATGATCTCGGCCCCCAGCTTTTTGGCGGCCCGGGAGAAGGCCACGGTGAGGGCCAGGGGATTTACCTTGCCGCCGGTGGGGGAATAGAGGGCCCCGTAGATATCCGGGTTCAGGTTGGGCTCGATTTGGCAAGCCTCCCGGGCGGAGATCATGCGGATATCCACTCCGCTTTTGCGCTGCTCCTCCGCCATGGCGGACAGCATGTCCCACTGCTCCTTGTTCTCCACGGGCTGTATGCCGCCGGCCTCCAGGCCGTACTCCACATCCATGCCCAGTTCCTCGTTCAGGGTTTTGAACATCTCAATGGACTGGACGGCCAGGTCCAGCTGAGGTCCAGGCTTTTTGGTGTGGTAGCCCACCACGCCGTCGGTGGCGCCGGCGGAGCCGCTGGCTATGTCGGTCCGCTCCACAATCAGCACCTTTTTGCCCAGCTTGGACAGCTGCCAGGCCACAGAGCAGCCGATAATACCGCCGCCCATCACAATGACATCATACATCCTCCGGCCCTCCAAACGTTCCGATTTTTACAGGGCGGGCGGGCATCCGGCTCTTCTGGGGCGGGACGTCAGCGGGGTTTTGCCCTGTCTGTCTGGCCACCATGCTCTGTACCAGCCGGCCGCAGGTCTTGCCCTGGCACAGCCCCATGCAGGCTCTGGTGCGCCGTTTCACGCCGTCTACAGTGGTGGCGCCGTCGGCAATGGCGTCCAATATCTCCTTCTCCGTTACTTCCTGGCAGCGGCAGATAATCAGTTCCTCTCCCATGACAATCATCCCTCCTGTTTCAGACTGGTTCTGGGCAGCCTCTTCATGCTGCGCACCTGGTCCACATACTCCAGCGGCACCTTCAGGCTTACCACGGCTGTCCCGCTGTAAGACGCGGGCTTTTTCACCGACAGCACGGTTCCGCTGCATACCACCTGGCCCTCCCGGTTCACCGCGTCCACCACGTCCCCCTTCTGGGGCAGGGGCAGATACTCAAATGGGAAGTCCACACTGCCCTCTGTCTCCGACAGGGACTTGTCCACAATGGTGATGGCCAGGCCGGGGCAGTTGGCCACGCACAGGCCGCAGCCGGTGCAGATCTCCTCATGGAGGTGGGGCAGGGCGGTAATCTGCTCCCCCACTGTGATGGCGTGGAAGGGGCAGATGCCCTCACAGGGGTTGCAGGGGATCTCCTGCACGCACTCCACACAGGCCACGCGGCCCTTCTTCATCCGCTCCTCGCTGGGAATGCCCGGACAGTTTTTCAGCTCCTCCGGGGAGGGCACGCCGGTATATCTCACTCCGTCCATTACAGACTCCCACCTTTCTTCTGCTGATAGTCGGCCATGTTTTGCAGCTGGGACTGCTTGGCGCTCCGCCGCTTCTCACCGAACAGGCCGGAGCGGAGAATATCCAGGCGGCCCCGAATCTCGCCCTTCTTGGCGGCGGCCTCCTCCGGGCTCAGCAGGCCCAGGGCTTCGGCGGCGGCCACGCCGGCCAGGTTGCCCTCCTCCATGGCGGAGGAGGCCTCCTCCACGCCGGTGACGTCGCCGGCCACATACAGGCCGGGAACAGAGGTCTCCATGTTTCCGTCGTGGAGGGGTACATGTCCGCCGAAGGCGGGAATAAAGCAGAACTCACAGCCCGTCATCCAGATCAGCTCGGTCATAGGGTTCAATCCCACAGCCAGGCAGACGGTATCCACATCAAAGGTCTTCTCCGTCCCCGGGATGGGCTGGAACTTGCTGTCCACCTGGATAATTTCCACCTGCTCCACCTGGTCTTTGCCGGTAACCTGTTTGATGGTGTGGCTGATATAGAAGGGGACGCCCGCCCGGCGGATCTTGCCGGCGTGGACCCCGTAGCCGCCGATATTGGGGGCGGCGTCCACCAAAGCCACCACGTCGGCCCCGGCCTGCATCAGCTGGTAGGACACAATCAGCCCCACGTTGCCCGAGCCCAGCATGAGAATCCGCTGGCCGGGCAGCACCCGGTTGACGTTAATCATAGTCTGGGCCGCCCCGGCCCCCATAACCCCGGGCAGGGTGCTGCCCGGAAAGGCCAGGTAGTTCTCCTTGGCCCCAGTGGCCACAATCACCTTTTTGGCCTTGACCACCCAGTGCTCCCCATTGCGGATCACGCCCAGATGGCAGTTTTTCTCCATACCGTACACCAGAGTGTCCAGCCAGACCTCGGCGCCGCTTTGCTCCACCCGCTCCAGCAGCTGCCGGCCGATCATGTAGCCCCGCGTGCCCGCCTGGTGGGCCCGTGAGCCGAAGAATTTATGAATCTGCTTGAACAGCTGCCCGCCGGGCAGGCGGTTCTCGTCCAGCACCAGCACCTTGGCCCCCGCGGAGGCCGCCTGATAGGCGGCGCTCAGTCCCGCCGAGCCCGCGCCCACAATGGCTACATCCGTCTCCTTGATTTTCACGCCTTCTCCTCCTTCCCCTCAAAGGAACCCAGCCCCTCCTGGGTTTTGACATGCATGCCGTCCCGCACCGGGGTGACGCAGGTGCGGGTGTTGGGCACGCCGTCTACAATCATCATGCAGTCGGTGCACCGGCCAATGGCGCAGAAGATGCCCCGCTTTTCCTTCCGCTTGGGTGTGGTGCGGAAGGACCGGATGCCCGCGTTCATCAGGGCCGCCGCAATGGGCTCCCCCTCCAGCGCGGGGATGGGCTTTCCGTCACAGTAGATGGTCACCTGTTTGGAGGTGTCCAGCTCGTCCAGAATTGGATGGTCGATTACTCTCATCTTTTGAAAACACTCCTTACTCTGCTGCGCAGATTGATGTTCCGTTGAAAAACTTTTGCCTGTTCATGGGGCAAAGGGTGTGGTATAATGCAATCACCCGCCGCCCCAAGCCGCTTTGGCGGCCGGCCTTAGTAATAGGCCTGCACATCCACACAGGCGGCAATATACTCCAGCAGCTGATTGATGCCAAATACAGGCACCTTGGCAATATCCTGGACCTGGCGGCTGAAGGGACCGAAGTTGGTACACTCAAAGACGATTGCCCCGGTGTTGGGGTGCTCCCGCATGTGGCGGGAGGTCATCTCCTCCATGCACTGCTGCAAAACCTCCCGCTCCTCCTCCAGGTTGTTGCCGATAAACAGCTCCGGGAAGGGAGAGCCCTCCGGCATGCCGCTGACCACAACGGGAATATCCTTTGTAGAAAATCCGGCCTGGTTGAAGTGGTCCTCCGTCAGGTTCCATGGGCGCTCGGTAAAAATGGCAATCTCCTTGTCCTGGTTCACCATCTGCCGCACCAAAGGAACCAGCATGAGGGCCGAAGTAAATACAGGAACATTGACGCTGTTGGCCAGCTCCCGCTGGAATTTGGCCAAAAAGCCGCAGCTGGTGGTAATCGCCTTGCAGCCCTCGGTCTCCAGCTCCCGGGCGGCCTGGATAAAGGGTTGAAGCAGAGCGGGGTCATGGTCCTGTCCCATAATACGGTCTGTAAAGGCGTCTTTGACCACCTTGTAGCGCACCGGAACGCCGGGGTAGCTCTTGGCGTTTCCGATATCGCCGGGGATGCGGGGGAATCTGGTATCCAGCATTAAAACGCCGATATCCTGGCCGTAATTTGTATGACCCCCTATCAATCTCATTCCGTTTTCCTCCTCTCTTTGAATCACGACCAAGCCGGCCTGCCAAAGGTCTGTCCAGATCAGATAACAGGCGGAAACGTGCGGTATCAGGCCTTGGACGCTTATGACAAATATATCAAGCAATTATTGTGCCAATTTTGTTGAAAAGGCCAAGCTTTTGGCGAGAGGTGTTGAGATTTGACTGATTTTTTAATTTTTCGCCCCGTTTCTCTCTGTTTTGAATTGAAATAAAGTTTTGGGAAAGATTGTGTGCCTTCAGTAATTCAGAGATTTAGTTTGTTAAAGATTCTATTTTTTAGAATGCCTCATTTTTGTGTCTGAGGCAGGCTTTTTAGAAGATTTTCTTCTAAACCATCGCCCCAAAACCCCAAAAAATAAGACAAGGACAAAGATGTTGACCGGAAACCGTTCAAAGACATCTTTGCCCTTGCTGAGATGATGGTAACACAAAACCACGGGAATGTCAACTGTAAATTTCCCAGGAGTTCTATTTATTAGAATATCGTTCTTGAAATTAGAATTATTCCACACTCAACGGGGGAGCAGCCTATGGAAAAACTGGAACAGCTGATTGTATATGCGGTAGAAGAATTCGCCACCGAGGGAATTCAGATCCTGGACGCCCGGGGCACTTATATCTTTTGCAACAAGGCCTTTACCTCTATGACCGGCCTGCCCCTGGAGGCCCGCCTGGGGCACAACGTACTGGAGGTACAGCCCCACGGGGCCGCCGCCAAGGTATTTAAATCCGGGCTTCCGGCCTATGGCGTGGTGAGCAGCTCCCGGGAGGGAGTTGTTATGGTGTCCAACGCCTCCCCCATCCGGGAAGAAAACGGGGAGATGATCGGAATCATCACCATTTTTAACGACCAGACCAGCTACATGAAGCTGGCCCAGCGGCTGAAAGAGCGGGATACCGAGATGACTCAGCTGAAAAACAAGCTGCGTCAGCTGGAGCGGCCCTCCTACAGCTTTCAGGACCTGATCGGAGAGGACACCCGCTTTTTGGAGTGCATCAGGCAGGCCAAGCGGGCGGCGGAGTCCGACGCCTCCGTCCTCCTCACAGGGGAGAGCGGCACCGGCAAGGAGCTGTTCGCCCACGCCATCCACAGCCACAGTCTGCGTTCGGACAAGCCCTTTATCCGGGTCAACTGCCCGGCCATCCCCTCCTCCCTGCTGGAGAGCGAGCTGTTCGGCTATGAAAAGGGGGCCTTTACCGGCGCGTCCAGGGAGAAAAAAGGAAAATTTGAGCTGGCCCAGGGCGGAAGCATCTTTTTGGATGAGATCGGCGACCTGGACTTCTCCCTCCAGGCCAAGCTGCTGCGGACCCTCCAGGAGAAGGAGGTGGAGCGAGTGGGCTCCACCCGGACCATGGCTCTGGACGTCCGGATTATCGCCGCCACCAACCAGAACCTTCAGGAGCAGATCCGAATGAAGCAATTCCGCCAGGACCTCTACTACCGGCTGAACGTGATCCATCTGGAGGTCCCGCCCCTTCGTGACAGGAAGGGGGATATCCCCCTGCTCCTGAACCACTTTTTAAAAAAGCACACCATGGGCGCGGTCCCCTGCTCCATTTCCAGGGAGGCATTGAACTTGCTCACCGGTTATAACTGGCCGGGAAATGTGCGTGAGCTGGAAAATGTCACCGAGCGGCTGCTTTTGTACCGGGAGGGAACCGTGGTCAGCGGGGATGACGTGGCACATGTTCTGGGAGTGCGGGGAGATATGGCTGTCCATCCCGCCGGGGATATCGTGCCCCTGGCCAAGCTGGAGGAACAGGCCATCAAACAGGCCCTGGAGCGCTGCGGCCCCTCGCTGGAGGGAAAGAGGCGGGCGGCGGCGGAGCTGGGCATCTCCCTGTCCGGCCTGTACAAAAAGCTGCGCCAGTATGAACTGCGGGACAAGGGGAATTAAATTATAGCAAGCTTCAAACTTCTGCCACCATAGTTGCAGGGGCGGCCTGCGGCCGCCCCTGCATGTGTCAGCAAAGCTGATGATTGCTATAGGCTGTACTTTTCCACGTCCATCAAAGCAGAGCCGCCGGCCTCAAAGGTGATGGCCTCCGCCTCCTGCCGGGTGTAGATAACCGCGCTGGCCGCCTGTTCGCCGTCGTTGACAAAGACCTCCACGCTGAACCGATCCAGAATGATGCGGAATTTGATTTTGCCCCCCTGGGGCCGCGCCAAAAAGCTGCGGGTGTGGACAATATCCCGGGGCAGGCCGCTGCGGGTCCGGTCGATTTTTACGGTGCCGTCGCTGGGGCGGTAGCGGATGATGGTCTCATGCTCCCCGTCCTTGGCCACTCGGATACGGAACCAGCGGTAGAGCTCACCCCCTGTGGGGCGGACGTCCACCGTCATATCCAGCACCCGCCCCTGGACCCCGGGCAGGTTGATCTCGCCGCTGACCGGGATATTCCGGTGGACCACACAGCCGCTCCGGTAATTCTCCAGCTCCCGTACAGGGGTTTGATACAGCCGCCCATCCTTCACGGCCAGCTCCCGGGGCAGGGTCATCTGCCCGAACCAGCGGCAATGGCCGGGCTTGGCCCCCACGGTGTCCCAGTTCTGCATCCAGGCGATCATGATCCGCCGTCCGTCCGGAGCAAGCAGGGTCTGGGGGGCATAAAAATCCAGTCCATAGTCAATGGCCTGGGCATATTGCCGCACAAAGCCCCCGCCCTGGGGGTCATAGTCCCCGATCAGGCACAGGGTGCCGTTTCCGGCGTGGAACTCCAGGCCTACCGGGTCCATATCCTGGGGGCTGGTAATCAGCACCTGCCTGCCGTCCAGGGGGAAGAAGTCGGGGCACTCCCACATTTTTCCGTACTGGCAGCGGCTGGCGTCCAAGGTGCGGACAAATTCCCATTTGAGGCTTCCGGTCTCCCGGTAGAGTAAAACGGCCCCGCTGCCGTCGGCGGTGCGGTTGCCAATGGCCGCGTATAGTACGCCGTCCTCCCACCAGATCTTGGGGTCCCGGAAGTCAATGGCGCTGCCCCCCTCGGGCAGGTCCTTATCATCCAGCACCGGGTTATTTGGAGCCTTTTCATAGTTCACCCCGTCACCCACGGCGGCACACTGGGTCTGAATCTCCTGGAGAAAGCCCTCGGCGTCATATATGCGCCGGACTCCGGTGTACATCAGCAGCTGCCGCCCGTCAGGCAGCTCCGCCGCCCCGCCGGAGAAGCAGCCGGCGGCGTCATAGTCCCGGTCCGGGGCCAGGGCGGCGGGCAGGCGCTCCCAATGGATAAAATCCTTTGTTTTCAGGTGCCCCCAGTGCATGGGGCCCCACTCGTTGGAGTAGGGGTGATACTGATAAAACAGGTGGCACTCCCCCCTGTACATGGAGAAGCCGTTGGGATCGTTCATCCAGCCAATGGCAGGGGTGGCGTGAAGGGCGGGGCGCTCGCTGTCTGGAATGCGGGGGCCGTACCGGGCCTCAAGGTCCCGGGCCTTTTGCAGCAGTTCACTGGTCATTGGAATACCTCCGGTATGTTTTATAAGAATAAAGGCAGGGGCGCTGCCCCTGCCCTTTGCGCTTATCGCAGCGGTTTTCTCATTGTACCACAGGTAAAAGAGCTTTGGCAAGACAAAACGGGACGGCCTGCCGCTGGTTGACAGCTGCTGCAACAGCGCGCCGGGGTCGTCGCGCCCTACATGATTTCCCTGCCGCCGCAGGAGGTGACAGAGGGGGGGTAAAACAAAGCAATTTCCAACTTCCTCCTGTGCGAACTCCCTCCGTCACGGCTTCGCTGTGCCGCCTGCGGCGGCTCCTTTGGATCACTCCGCCGGAGGAAACGCAACTGTAATTGTTGTTCCCTCACCCGCCTGGCTGCGCAGGTCAACTGCCGCGTGA
This sequence comes from Flintibacter muris, assembly GCF_943192995.1. Lineage (GTDB taxonomy): Bacteria > Bacillota > Clostridia > Oscillospirales > Oscillospiraceae > Lawsonibacter > Lawsonibacter muris. The sequence continues at coordinate 24,764 of NZ_CALPCP010000009.1, read as the reverse complement.
TGGTACTGGGCGGCGTGCTTTACGATTGACAGCCCCAGCCCGGTACCACCGGAGGCCTTGGAGCGGCTTTTGTCCACCCGGAAAAAGCGCTCGAACACCCTGGACTGATATTCGGGGGGAATCCCAATGCCGGTATCCCGAACAACAAGCACGGGGCCCTGTCCGCTGTTGGCCGTCTCTATCTCCACCCGCCCCTTTTCCACGTTGTATTTGATTGCATTGTCACACAGATTATAGATCATCTCATATAAAATGCTGCGGACGCCGGTTACCTGGACACGTTCGCCGGTTACCAGAAGTTGGACATGCTTTTTCTCCGCCCCGCCCCGCAGGGCCTCCGCCGCCGCCTCCGCCAGACGGAACAGGTCAACGGCCTCTCGGGCCGGCGCAACCCCCTCGTCAAACTGGGACAGATGGATGATGTCCTCCACCAGTGCCACCAGCCGGGCCACCTCCGTGTGGATCAGGCCGGAAAAGCGGGGAATATCCTCCGGTTTGACCAGTCCGTTTTTCAGCAGCTCCGCACTGCCCAGAATGGATTGCAGAGGCGTTTTCAGCTCGTGGGATACATTCGCCGTAAATTCCCGGCGGTTTCGCTCTGCCGACACCTGTTCTGTCACGTCAAAGGCCAGCAGCACCGTACCCATGGCCGCGCCGTCTGACTCAATCCGGCTCACGTCAAACTGGTATTCCCTGCCGTTTCGCCCCCCGCGGGCCTGGCCGTGGCCGCGCTCCGCCGCCGCAAGGAGGGCGGCGCTCATGTGGTGGTCCCGGTTAATCAGCAGAAAATCCCGTCCGCCGCAGGAGGGGTCCACCCCAAAAATTTGCTGGGCCGCCGGGTTGATGCTTAAAATTTTTCCGGCGTTGTCCAGCAGAACCAGCCCCTCATTCATATGGCTGGTGATCTGGTCAAATTCATCTGTCTTTTCCCGCAGGCTCTGGAGCTGGGCCGAGATCTGCTGCCGCTGCTGGTGGATGCGGCCCAGAAGGGGGGCCAGCTCCTCATAGGCGTTGTTCTCCAGCGGACGGTCCAGGTCCAGATTGTTCAGCGGGTGGACAATTTTACCGGCCATCCCGTGGGCCAGAACGGCGGAAAGAATGGCGGCAAAGACCGCCACCAGCACAATCGGCTGGAGCATACTGAGCATCAGGGCCAGCACCGTGATCTGACGGATAGAAATCCGCAGTACAGTGCCGTTGTTCAGCGCCCTGGCGTAATAAAGCGTCCCTTCTGTCAGGGTGTTGGAATAGCGGATGCTGCTGCTCTCGCCCTTGGCAAAGGCCTCCTGGACCTCCGCCCGGTTTCCGTGGTTCTCCATCTGCCCGGCGGGCTCAACGGTGTCAAACAGCACGGTCCCGTCCTGGGCGATCCAGGTCAGGCGGTAATCCGGCTTCCAGGTATAGCGGAAATCCTGGGCGGACAGCCGCTCCAGATAGTCCCGCCCGCTCTCCTCCACCGCATAGGCCGCAAGGCGCAGTTCATCCTTCATCTGCTTCTCCTGGGCGGTTTTAAAATAGCTGTACAGGCATCCCATGACAATGACAAGGCTGGCCAGCAGCACCGCCGCCGCTGCAAGGAGGATGGCGTGAAAGATTTTCTTTGTCATTGTCCAACCTCCAGCCGGTAGCCCACATTGCGGACCGTTTCAATCATCCCGCCATAGTTGCCCAGCTTCTGCCGCAGGGTGCGGATGTGCATATCCACCGTCCGCGTCTCGCCGGAAAACTCCGCATCCCAAACGCTTGCCAGGAGCTTTTCCCGGGTAAAGGCCACGCCGGGGGCGGAGAGGAACAGCCGCAGCAGTTCAAATTCCTTGTAGGTGAGGGCAATCCGCCTGCCGCCTGCCGTCACGGTGCGCTCTGTCAAATCCATTGACAGCTCTTTCGCCGTTAATACATCCCGCTCCTGCCTGGGGCGGCATCGGCGCAGCACCGCCTTGACCCGGGACACCATCTCCATCATCCCGAAGGGCTTGACCAAGTAATCGTCCGCGCCCAGGTCCAGGCTCTGGATCTTGTCGTACTCCGCCCCCCTGGCTGTGGCCATAATCACCGGAATTTCCCGGTTTTCTCCGGGCTGCCTCATCAGCTTCAGCAGCTCCACCCCGCTGGTTCCGGGCAGCATCACATCCAGGAGCACAAGCTCCGGCTTTTCTGTCTGCAGCGCCTCTAAAAAAGAGCCGCCATCCTCAAAGCCTCTGGCCTCAAACCCGGCGGCGTTCAGGGCATAGAGCTCCAGGCTCCGGATGCTCTCATCATCTTCCACACAAAAAATCATGTCTTTCCCCTCCGCCCCGGCTGTATTGCCACTCATTTTAACCTATCCGGTCCTGCCGCGCAATGGGTTTTTCCATCCCGGCACTGTACTCTCACCTAATTTATAGCCAGTCACCGCCCGCAGAAAAGGATATGCCTGCCTGTTAGTGACAGGCGGCCGCAGGCCGCTCCTGCATTGAGCTGCGCGAACAGGACGCCCTTCAGCAAAGCGCATATTTTCGCTGGTACTGCTGAAAGCGCCGCCGGAATTCCTCGCTGTCATCCCGGACCCTGCGCAGAGACTGGTGCAGATTCATGCTGTCGTTGGCCATATCGATTACACACCCGGCGATGTTGGAGCAGTGATCCGCCGTGCGCTCCAGATTGGTCAGCAGGTCGGACCAGGCAAATCCCGCGTCTATGGAGCAGTCCCCCTTCTGCATCCGGAGAATATGCCGGGTGCGCAGCTGCTCTTTCAGCTGGTCAATCACCTGCTCCAGCGGCTCCACCATTGCCGCTGTGTCCAGATCATCCCGAAGAAAGGCTGTAAGGGACAGCTCCAAAATGTCCTCCACCGCCGCAGAAACAATGGCAAGTTCGGCCATAGCGCCGCCGGTGAAGCGCAGCCTCTTGTCCTCCATCTCCTCCGCAGACTCCAGGATGTTGACGGCGTGGTCGGAAATGCGCTCAAAATCACCGATCATTTTCAGCAGTTTGGCCGCCTCTCTGCTGTCCTCCTCGCTGATCGGGCGGGTGCTCAGGTTTACAAGGTAGGTGCCCAGCTGGTCCTCATAATCGTCCGTCCGCCTCTCTTTTTCCCGAATGGAGGCAGCCAGCTCCGGGGAGTACTCCCGCAGGGAGGCAAGGGCCTGCTTCATGGAGGAGACGGCATCCGCCGCCATGTCTGCCGCCGCCCCCCGGCACCGCTCCAGCGCAATGGGCGGCGCGGCAAGCAGGCGCTCATCCAGACCGGAAAACACCTCTGGCTGTCTGGCATCAGGAACCAGAACAGTGACAAGCCGCTCCAGAATACCGGACAGCGGCAGCATCAGCATGGTACACAGCACATTGAACACAGAGTGGGCTACGGCGATGCCCCACAAAGAGGCAGGCTCGTCCAGAAACGGCGGGCGAAGGAACACCCGGAGCAGACAGAACACTGACAGCAGCACCGCCGTTCCGATGATGTTAAAGGAGAGATGGACCAGGGCGGCCCGCTTCGCGTTTTTGTTCGCTCCGACGGAGGAGATCATAGCCGTTACGCAGGTTCCAATGTTCTGGCCCATGATAATGGGAATCGCCGCCCCGTAGGAGACCTGTCCCGTCACCGCCAGCGCCTGCAAAATACCCACCGAGGCAGAGCTGGACTGGATCACAGCGGTGAGCACCGTGCCCGCTGCCACCCCTAAAACCGGATTTTTGAACAGAATAAACATCTGCTGAAAGGCGGGGACCTCCCGCAGTCCGGCAACAGCGCCGGACATGGTCTCCATGCCAAACATCAGCGTGGCAAAGCCCAGCAGAATCATGCCAGTGTCCTTTTTCTTGGCGTTCCCGCAGAACATATAAAAAATAATGCCAAGAAAGGCCAGAACCGGCGTAAAGGAGGAGGGCTTTAGCAGTTTGATTACCACGTTCCCGCTGTCAATTCCCGCAAGGCTCAAAACCCAGGCGGTCACGGTGGTCCCGATATTGGCCCCCATGATGACGTTGACAGCCTGCTTCAAGTTCATCAGTCCGGAGTTGACAAAACCCACCACCATCACCGTGGTGGCTGAGGAGCTCTGAATCACGGCGGTCACACCCAAACCGGTTAAAAGCCCGGTGAGCTTGCCGGAGGTCAGCTTGCCCAAAAGGGAGCGGAGCTGTCCGCCGGCCCTGCGCTCCAGGGCCTGTCCCATCACGCTCATGCCGAACAGGAACAGACTCAACCCGCCAATCAGCGTCAGCGCGTCAAAGATGTCCATCAAATCATTTCCCCTTTACACGTTCTCGCTCTATATTGTAACAAATATATGTAAAATTCATTACCAGAGCCGTGTAAAATTCATGTAAAATAAAAGGCCGGCCACAGTAATGGCCAGCCGCAAGTTCCATACCACCCACCACTGCGAGGCCTTTAAAGGCCAGTTTGGCAACACTATGGAGGCGCTGCATGACTATGTGGCCAAATGGCTGTCTGCGGAAAGGTTCAGCGGCCCATTCTCTTTTTAAATAAAAGTGACCAGATAAAATCCCGCCCGGCTGCTCTATACAGCCGGGCGGGAGTGTTTTTATGGCAATCATCAATCGAAGCAGGGCACCCCGCTTGTTCCAAGAAGAATTGTAACAAGCGGGGTGCGGTTTATTGCGGCGGGAATGTTTGCGGATGGCGAAGGGATCAGGACAGACCGTTCAGCTTCTTATACAGCTCTTCCACGGTGGCGCTGTCCACCAGAGCGTCGGTGTCCTCCTCAGTCTCGCAGACCTCCACAATCCGGTTGAGGATGTCCAGATGCTCCTCTCCCTGGGAGGCAATGCCAATCACCAGGCGGACAAGCTCCTCGTCCTCGCCCCAGACAATGCCCTGGGGATAGGTCATAACCACCAGGCCGGTCTTCTGGATGAACTCCCGGGACTCGTTGGTGCCGTGGGGGATGGCCACGTGGCTGCCAATGGCCACAGGGAAGCCGGCGTTGCGCTCGATCATGCCCTGGACGTAGCCCTCGGTGCAGTAGCCGCTGTCCACCATCAGCTTGCCGCAGGCGCGGATGGCCTCCTCAGGGGTAACGGACTTGCAGTTGAGAAGGATGTTCTTCTTCTCCAGCAGGATGGCTCCAGGGGCGGCGGGAGCCTCGGCGGGCTTGGCGGCGGGGGCGGGAGCGGCTTTGCCGCTGCGGGCGGCCACCAGCTCTTCCACCAGCATGGCATACTCAGGGGCGCCCATAAAGTTCTGGATGGGGATGACCCGGGCCTTGGGATTGCTGGCCACAGCCCGGTGGGCCAGTTCATGGTGGGTGACAACGATCTGGCAGTCGGAGGGAATCTCAGACACAGGGTGGTGAATGACCTCGATATCAGTGATACCGGCGTCCTTCAGCTTGTTGCGCAGCATGGTGGCGCCCATAGCGGAGGAGCCCATGCCGGCGTCGCAGGCGAAGACAATCTTCTTCACGGAGTGGATGTCCACCTCAGCGCCGGTGGGGGCGTCGGCGGGAGCGGCCTGACCCTTGGACGCGGCCTTGGAGGCGGCCACCTGGGCCTGTGCCTCGGCCAGGCTGGTGTCCTTGCCGAACATCTTCAGCAGGAAGACGGAGATGGCAAAACTGACCACTGCGGCAATGCCGATACCGGCAAAATTGGCCACATAGCCGCCCTGGGGAGTCATGAGAACTTCGGCGATGATGCTGCCGGGGGAGGCTGCGGCAACCAGTCCGCCACCCAGAGCGGACAGGGTGAAGATGCCGGCAATGTTGCCGATCATGGGGCCCAGGATTACGATGGGGTTCATCAGAATGTAGGGGAAGTAAATCTCGTGGATGCCGCCTACAAATTGGATGATGGCGGCGGCGCCGGCGGAGGAGCGGGTCTCACCCTTGCCGGCCACACAGTAGGCCAGCAGCAGGCCCAGGCCGGGGCCGGGGTTGGACTCAATCATAAACAGAATGGACTTGCCGGTTTCCATGGCCTGAGCGGTGCCGATTGGGGTAAACACACCGTGATTGATGGCGTTGTTCAGGAAGAGCACCTTGGCCGGCTCCACCAGCACAGCGGTAAAGGGCAGCAGCCCGTGGTCCACCAGGAAGCTGACCCCTGTGCCCAGGATGTTGGTGATGACCACACAGGCGGGGCCGATCACAAAGATGGAAAGAATGGCCAGAATGCCGCCGATAATGCCCACCGAGAAGTTGTTGACCACCATCTCGAAGCCGGCGGGAATGTGTCCCTCCATCTTCTGGTCAAACTTCTTGATGCACCAGCCGCCCAGAGGGCCGCAGATCATGGCGCCGATAAACATAGTGGCGTCAGTGGATGCTATGGCGCCCAGAGTAGCCAGCGCGCCGGTGACGGCGCCCTTCTGACCGCCTACGGCTTTACCGCCGGTGTAGCCAATCAGAATGGGCAGCAGATAGGAGAGCATAGGAACCACCATGTTGTTGATGGTGGCGGCGGGCCCCCACTTGCCCAGCCAGCCGGCGGGGATAAACAGAGCGGCGATCAGGCCCCAGGCTATGAAGGCCCCAATGTTGGGCATGACCATTCCGCTGAGGAAACGGCCAAATTTTTGTACATGTTCTTTCAATGGTATCTTCCTTTCCTTTTAATGGTCCGTTTGGGGATGGAGCCGCGGTCAGACCGCGATAATGTCGGTGCTGTCCAGGTATTTGCGGTCGGGCAGCTTGTCGGTGATGATCTGGGCGGCCTCCAGGGGCAGGATGGTGGCGGCGGTGACCCGGCCGAACTTGCTGGAGTCGGCCAGCATGTAGACCGACTGGGCGCGGGAGGCCGCCAGCGATTTCAGCGCCGCCGCCTCCGGGTCCGGGGTGGTGAACCCCTGGCTGATGCTGACCCCGCTGGTGCCCAGAAACACCTTGGTAAAGTTGTAGCGCCGCAGAGCGTTCAGGGCTTCGGCGCCCACAATGTCCACCGTGCCCAGCTTGAGCGCACCGCCCAGCACATAGACGTGGAGGCTGTGGGCGGTGAGCCGTCCGGCCAGGTCAATGCTGCTGGTGACGAACAGGGCCTTGGAGCCCTTCAGATGGTCGGCCAGGTGGAGCATGGTGGTGCCTGTGTCCAGAAAGACCACGTCGTCCTCCCCCACCAGGCCGGAGGCGTAGCGGGCAATGCGCTCCTTCTCCCGGGAGTAGCGCTGCTTGGTGGCAAGGTCGGGCTCCCGGGCCAGGAACTCCTCCTCCTCCAGGCTGGTGGCCCCTCCGTGGATTTTCACCAGCTTGCCCTGGCGGGCCAGGGCGTTTAAGTCCCGGCGGATGGTGGCCTCCGATGCCCCGGTGGCCTGGCACAGGTCTGTTACGCTTACGGTCTGATGCTGGGAGATCTGCTGCAAAATGGCTCTTGCGCGCTGTTCAGCCAGCATAATGTACTCACTCCCTTCTGATTGATTTTGAATTTATGATTGATTTTGACTAAAGCTATCCTAGCATAGCCCGAAGGGAAAGTCAACCAATTTTCAGCGGCTAAGCTCACAAAATATCGCCTCAATTTTTGTCTATAATATATAAAACGCACGAGAATTTCCAAAAAATCGGAGAGCCGCCTTTGATTCGAGTCCAGCCCTCACCAGCAAAAAACGGGCCAAGAAAGGGAAAAATGTGTTCAGTCGGAGTAAAACAATCAAAAACGTGCAAAATCACTTTTTTGGGCGAAAACCGGGGTGGATATTTCGGCGCTTTACCGCTTGTTATCCCCGAGGGGATGGGCTATACTCTTAGCCAAGGAAACACCGGAGCATCCCGCACACTCTCAATATCAACAAAATAAAGGAAGGTAAGAACATGAAACAAGCGATCATGATTGGCGCGGGCAACATTGGCCGGGGCTTTATCGGGGCCCTGCTGGAGAAGAGCGGCTACCATGTCACCTTTGCCGACGTGGCGGACAACCTGATCTCCGCCATCAACCAGCGCAGGAGCTACACCGTCCACATTCAGGACAGGGAGTGCTCTGACCTGACCGTCACCAACATCAGCGGCATCTCCTCCGCCGGCCCGGAGCTGGTGGAAGCCATTGCCGGCGACTGCGAGCTCATCACCACCGCCGTGGGCCTGCGCATTCTGCCCATTGTGGCCAAACCTATCGCCGCCGGTATCCGGGCCCGGAAGGAGGCCGGGAGCACCCGGATCCTGAACGTGGTGGCCTGTGAAAACGCCATCCGGGGTACCAGCCAGCTGCGGGAGGCCGTCTACAGCAATCTGAGCGAGGAGGAGGCCGCCTACGCCAAGGAGTATGTGGGCTTTGCCGACTGCGCCGTAGACCGTATCGTCCCCAAGGCCAACTTTGAAAATCCCCTGGATGTGGCTGTGGAGCAGTACACCGAGTGGGATGTGGAGAAGGGCGGCTGGAAGGGCGAGCGGCCCGAGATTGAGGGGCTGGGCTGGGTGGACAACCTGGACGCCTATCTGGAGCGCAAGCTGTTCACCCTGAACAGCGGCCACGCCATCTGCGCCTACCTGGGCTCTCTCAAGGGCCACAAGACCATTGTGGAGAGCATTGCCGACCCCGCCATTGGCGCACTGGTCCACCAGGCCATGTGGGAGAGCGGCGAGGGGCTGATTAAAAAGTTCGGCTTTGATCCCGATGCCCACCACGCCTATATTGAGCGTATCTTTGCCCGCTTCCAGAACCCCTTCCTGGCGGACGAGACCCAGCGGGTGGCCCGGGAGCCCATCCGCAAGCTGTCCCCCACCGACCGGCTGATGAAGCCTCTGATGACCGCCTACGGCTATGGGCTGCCTGTGGATCACCTGATCTTCGGCGCGGCCGCTGCCCTCCACTTCAACTGCCCCGAGGATGAGCAGAGCGTGGAGCTGATGAAGGCCATTGAGGACGGCGGCGTGGAGCGGGCGCTGGAACAGTACACCGGCCTGAAACCTGAGGATGCCCTGTTCACCCGCATTCTGGACGTATACCGCGCCCTGGCCGTGGCCAAGGGATAATTCTGATACCGCCCCTGCAAAAACGCCGCTCAGGAGACCGGTCCGGTTTCCTGAGCGGTGTCTTTTGGGGATGCGTGAAAAAGGCGGGCGGTCAGCGGACCTCCCACCGCTTTTTTGCCTGGGAGGCGCGGTGAGCGGACAGGGTGTCCAGCACCAGAAGCAGCTCCTGCCGCTGCTCTTTGGACAGCGCGCGGTAACTGGAAAGCAGGCGCTCCTCGTCCTCCGGAATGGTAAAGCCGTTCAGACGCAAAAGCTGGTCCGCCGACGCCCGGTACAGCCGCAGCAAAATGGCCAGCGTTTGCAGGTCGGGCTCGGCCACGCCGTTTTCGTACCCGGACAGGGTCTTGTTGTTGATTCCGGTCAGCGCCATAACCTGGGTCTGGCTTAAATCCCGGCGCTCCCGGGCCAGCCGCAGGGCCTGCCCAAATTCCGTCATACAGTATGCCCCCTTCTGTTCTTATATTCTAAGACACAGATGGAGAATTCTTACCTTTTTCTTAAATTTAACGAATTTATATTGATTTCTATAAAATTAAGACTTATAATAGCAAAGTTCCCTTGACTTTCCAGTTACGGGAAGGTGTAAAACAGGGACAAATCTTTCCCAAATCTTTACGTTTTTCTTTACCGCTGGCTTTCTGATTGGGGGGTAGGATAGTGGCTGGAAAAATTTAATGAAAATTTTAACTATTCTTTGGAAAAATGTAAGGAACGCACAGTACAATAACCCGTGCGAAACTCACCGCCCAGGCGGTGCAAATAGAGGAGGTCCGTTATGGAAACAACGTCTGTTCTGACGCCCGAGGCGGCGCAGGAAACCAAGGAGAAAAAACGCAAGCTGCCCGTTCCCCGCTTGCCTAAGGGCAAGAAGGGGAGAAAATGGCTCAGGCGCGGCGTGATTGCCGCTGTGATACTGGGCGGTGTATACTGGTTTTTCATCAAACAGCCGGGAGGGGGCGGCGCGGGGCTGGCCGGACAGTTTGTCCCGGACAGTGTTCAGCGGCGGGACCTGACGGTCTCCGTCTCCGGGACGGGCACCGTCACCCCCATTGATTCCTACTACCTCAAGCCCCTGGTCACCGGCGAGGTGCTGGAGGCCCCCTTTGAGGTGGGTGACCGGGTGGAAAAGGGGGATGTGCTCTACCGCCTGGACGCCAAGGACGCGGAGATGAGCATCCAGCAGGCGGAGCTGGCCGTCCGTCAGGCTCAAAAGAGCTATGACGATCTGGCCGCCAACCTCACCGTCCGGGCGGGCGGAGCCGGGGTGGTCCAGAGTGTGCTGGTGCAGAAGGGTGATCTGGTCTCCCCTGGCACCCCCATAGCCGAGGTGGCGGATACCGCTACCCTGACGGTAACTCTGCCCTTCCACGCCGCCGACGCCCAGCGTATCTCCGCCGGGCAGTCCGCCCAGGTGACCATTGCCGGAACCCTGGAGACCCTGCCCGGAACGGTGGAGTCGGTGTCCTCCGCTGAGCTGGTGGGGGCGGGCGGGGCCCTGGTGCGCCATGTGAAGATCCGGGTGAGCAACCCCGGAGCCCTCACCTCGGCTAACTCCGCCACCGCCCAGGTGGGGGATATCGCCTGCGCCGGCAGCGCCGGCTTTGAGGAGGCCCTGCGCCAGACCGTGACGGCCCAGGCCAGCGGCGAGGTCACGGATGTGTCCGTTATTGTGGGAAGCAGGGTGTCCGTCGGGTCCGCTCTGGTTACCCTGGGCGGGACCGCCGCCCAGAGCTCTCTGGAGGATTTGTCCATCAATCTGGAGAACGCCCGGCTCTCCCTCCAGCGGGCCCAGGATACTTTGGAAAATTACACCATTACCGCTCCCATCTCGGGAACCGTCATTGAAAAGAACGTGAAGGCCGGAGACAATGTAAACAACATTGAATCGGGCTCCCTGGCTGTCATCTACGACTTGAGCTACTTAAAGCTGGAGATGAACATCAGCGAGCTGGACCTGAGCAAGGTCCAGGCCGGGCAGACAGTGGAGATTACCGCCGATGCCATCCCCGGCGAGGTCTTTTTGGGCGAGGTGGACCGGGTGAGCATCAACGGCACCACCACCAACGGCTTTACCACCTACCCTGCCACCATTCTGCTGAAGGAATACGGCGGGCTGAACCCGGGCATGAACGTGTCCGCCGATATTGTGGTGGAGCGGGCGGAAAACGTGCTGTCCATCCCGGCGTCGGCGGTCCAGCGGGGAGACACGGTGCTGGTCCCTCTGGAGGGCTGCCTGGCTGAGGACGGTGTCACCATTGTTGACCCCGCTCAGGTGGAAGAGCAGTCCGTCACCCTGGGCGGGGGTGACGGGGACTATGTGGAAATCACCTCTGGCCTGAGCGAGGGGGACACAGTTCTGGTGCCCGCCCAGGCCCAGGACGGAATGTCAGGCGGCGCGGGCGGCGGAAGCGTCGTTGTGTCCTAGGAGGTCGATCACGTTGGAACACCTCATTGAACTGAAAAACGTCTACAAAATATACCAGATGGGCTCGGAGACGGTCCACGCTCTGGACGGGGTGGACCTGACCATTGACCAGGGGGAGTTTGTGGCCATTGTGGGCTCCTCCGGGTCAGGAAAGTCCACCGCCATGAACATTATCGGCTGTCTGGACGTGCCCACCTCGGGCACCTACCATCTGGGGGGCGTGGACGTGTCCACCATGGATGACGACCAGCAGGCGGAGATCCGCAACAAAATGCTGGGCTTCATCTTTCAGCAGTACAACCTGATCCCAAAGCTCACCGTGCTGGAGAATGTGGAGCTGCCCCTGCTCTACGCCGGGGTGCCCGGCGAGGAGCGCCGGGAGCGGGCCCTGCGTTCCCTGGAGCGGGTGGGCCTGCGGGACAAGGGGAAAAACCTGCCCTCCCAGCTGTCCGGCGGACAGCAGCAGCGGGTGTCCATCGCCCGGGCCCTGGCCGGAGACCCCAGCCTGATTTTGGCCGACGAGCCCACCGGCGCCTTGGATTCCCGCACAGGCCGGGAGGTGCTGGGCTTTCTCAAGCAGCTGCACCGGGAGGGAAATACGGTGGTCCTCATCACCCACGACAACTCTATCGCCGTGAAGGCGGACCGGATCGTCCGCCTTCAGGACGGCAAAATCATCTACGACGGGGATTCCCGCGACCCCAGGGCGGTAGTCCAGCCCCACGACGAGGAAGAGGAGGTGGGCGCATGAACTTTACCCAGTCCTTCCGCCTGGCCATCAAGTCGCTGACCACCAGCAAAATGCGGGCCATTCTTACCATGCTGGGCATCATTATCGGCGTGGGGGCGGTCATCGTCATCCTGTCCCTGGGCAACGGCCTGACCGGCATGGTCCAGCAGCAGGTGGATAAGCTGGGCATCAACATGATCCAGGCCCAGTTCTTCGGCGGCACGGCGGATAGGCTGCCCGGCCCGGAGGATATGTATGACATGGTGGAGGCAAACGCGGACATTCTCACCGGCGTATCCCCCTATCTGGGGGTCAATGCCGTGGTCCGTCACGGCAGCGACAAATTCGACCGTACCAACCTCTACGGCGTCAGCGAGGTCATGTACAACGCCGCCACCGGCTACACCATCGACGGCGAGCAGCTGGCTAAGGGCCGCTTCGTCAGCTACATGGACGTGGAGCGGCGGGGAAACATCTGCATCATCGGGGCCTATCTGGAACAGGAAGCCTTTGACGGAGACGCCCTGGGGAAACAGCTTTCCATCAACGGCCGGCCCCTCACGGTGGTGGGGGTGCTCAAGCGCAACGCCGAGCTGGAGATGCTCCCCGGCAGCCAGGACGATCAGATCTACATCCCCTACACCACCGCCCTGGAGATTATGGGCAGCCGGTGGGTCAATTTGTACATCTTCACCAGCACCTCCGGCGAGACCGCCGACGCCGGCAAAAGGATTATCGAGGCCTATCTCAACGACTTTTTCCGTACCGAAGACGGCATGTGGGATTACTTCTACATCACCACCATGGCGGAGCAGGCCAACCAGATCAACGCCATGATGGGGGTTGCCATGGGGGTGCTGGTGGCAATCGCCGCCATCTCCCTGCTGGTGGGCGGAATCGGGATTATGAACATCATGCTGGTGTCGGTCACCGAGCGCACCCGGGAGATCGGCGTGCGCAAGTCCCTGGGGGCCAAGCGGAAGGACATCCGCAGCCAGTTCGTCATTGAGGCGGGCACCACCTCCGCCATAGGCGGGCTTTTAGGCATTGCCTTTGGCTGTCTGCTGGCCAAGGCCCTGGAGGCTTTGCTGGGCGGTATGCTGGTGGCCAGCCTGGGCACCAGCGGTATCACCTTCAACGCCACCCCCACCCTGGGGGCCATTGGATTGAGCTTTGGCGTGTCGGTGGGTATCGGCATTTTGTTCGGCTACCTGCCCGCCAATAAAGCGGCCAAATTGAACCCCATTGACGCTTTAAGATACGATTGAGCCCTCGTGTCCCCCGCAGGGAAAAGCCTCCCTTCGCAAAGGGAGGTGGCGCCGCCGAAGGCGGTGACGGAGGGTTTTCCCCAACAAAAACACAGCTGTCTCTTGTGGAAAACCCCCATCTGGCTTCGCAGAGAGCCCCCTTTGCGAAGGGGGCCTCCCCTCTCGGCGGGGACAAGAGAGATTTTTTGAAAGGAATGGGAATTATGAGAAAAAGACGCTTTTCTGCCGCCCTTCTGGCGGCCTGTCTGACCCTGGCGCTGGTCCTGCCCGCCTCGGCGGCGGGGGCGGCGCCCTCCCTGGAGGACGCCGCCCAGGCGGTGACCGCCCTGGGCATCATGAACGGGGACGGGAGCGGGAATCTGAACCTGTCCGCCAAGGTGAGCCGGGCGGAGTTTGTCACCATGCTGGTAAAGGCCGCCCCCGGCGGGGACGGAGTGGGCCAGGCGGCCACCTCCCCCTACCCGGACGTCCCCCGCAGCCACTGGGCCAGCGGCTATGTGGAGGCGGCAGTGACCCGCGGGCTGGCCTCCGGGTTCAGTGACGGCACCTTCCGCCCCGATCAGGAGATCAAGCTGGCTGAGGCGGCATCTATGGTGCTTACGCTGCTGGGCTACGGGCCGGATGACTTTTCCGGGGCCTTCCCCACCGGCCAGCTGTCCATGTACCACAGCCTGAAGCTGAGCCAGGGGGTGGCGGCCGCCGGGGCCTCCTCCGCGCTCACCCGGCAGGACGCGGTCTATCTGTTTTACAATCTCCTCTCCGCCAAAACCAAAGAGGGCGCGCCCTATATCCAGCTGCTGGGCCACAGCCTGGACGCCTCGGGCAAGCCGGACGTGGTATCCCTGGTCAACGGCCAGATGGAGGGGCCGGTAGTGGCCCAGGGCTCCAGCTGGCAGTCCTCCCTGGGGTTCACACCCGGCAAGGTGTACCGCAACGGCAGCGCCGCCCTGCTGACCAGTATCCAGGATTATGATGTGATCTACTGGAACCGGTCTATGGGCACCCTCTGGGCCTACGCCAAAAAGGCCACCGGGATGATCCAGGCCATTGAGCCCTCCGGAGCAGAGCCCACCGCCGTGACGGTGGCGGGCAGAACCTATCAAATTGAGAGCTCCTCCGCCGCCTACGCCCTGTCCGACCTGGGGCAGTACCGCCTGGGGAGTACGGTTACCCTTCTGCTGGGCCGAAGCGGCGGCGTGGCCGCGGTGGCTGACGTCTCCGCCAGCGCCGGCGAGCAGGTGGGCGTGGTGACCGCGGTGGAAACTGCCTCCTACCCTGACGGCAGCGGCGGAACCTATACCACTCAGACCGTAACTCTCCTGGCCGCCGACGGTCAGACCTATCAGTACCCCAGCCGGGGCGGCTACCGGAAGGGCAGCGTTGTCCGGGCGGTGGTGGCCGCCGGCAGCGGCGAGGTCACCCTCCGGGGACTGAGCAACGCCTCCCTGTCCGGCAAGGTGGACAGCGAAGGGGCCAAGCTGGGCAAGTACACCTTTGCCCAGGGGGCGCAAATTCTGGACGTGAGCGAGGACCGGGGGGCGGTGGTCAGCCCCTCCCGCCTGGCCGGGCTGGAGCTGGACAGCGGAAAGGTGAAGTATTACTCCCTCACCCCCCAGGGGGAGATTGAAACCCTCATCCTCAACGACGTCACCGGCGACGCCTATCAGTATGGCATCATTACCCGCTTTGAGGAGGAGGGCGAGGGGATGAGCAAGTACTACGCCTACCAGTACGACGTGGGCGGCGTGAGCTACAGCCTCTCCGGTACCACCCGGTTCCCGGCCACCGCAGGGGCGGTCCGCATCCTGGGCGACCCCGCCAGACCCGAACGGCTGTTTCCCCTCGCCGCTGCGAAGGCGGGGCAGATCACCGGAAACCAGCTGATTTCCGGCAATCAGAAGTACACCCTGTGGGACGACGTGGTTGTCTACGAGTACCGGGACGGCAGATATTATCTGTCCAGCCTGGCCCGGGCGGAAAGCGGCGGCGATATCACCGGCTGGTACGACAAGGCGGAGTCTGAGGGAGGACGAATCCGGATTATCGTAGTGAAATAAGCGTCAGCAGCAAAGAGCGCCCTGTGCCGGTTGGCACAGGGCGCTTCAATATGTCAAAAAACTCGTGCTTGTCCTTTTAGGCTCCCTCCCTGAGGGAGTAAAACGAAAGAATTTTGCAGCTTTTCCTGTGTAAACTCCCTCCGTCACGGCTTCGCCGTGCCACCGCCCTCAAAGAGGGAGGCTTTTTAAGCCTTTGCCCGCTTTTTCAAAACGGCGGCCACCTTTTTTTGGACCGGGAGCTGTTCCCGGCGGGGATAGGCCCGCTGGTAGCGGTCCAGCAGCTGGGCGGCCCGGGGGGAGGACAGCCGGCCGGCAAGCTCCGCCGTCATGCCGTGGACCGCCGTCAGCATCCAGTAGACCGCGTCCTGCCTGTCCTCCCGGGCCTGAGGGGCGAACCAGATGTAGTCCAAAATGTGGGCCGCCTCGTCCGACGGGATGTTTTCCGCCCGCTGGAGCAGCCGCTCCAGATCGCCGGCAAAGCGCTGGTGGCAGGGGTAGTCCCGGGGGCCGCCGCTCAGCCCAAAGGCTCCGGCCCCCAGCCGGCGGTTTTGCTCCAGCTGCTGAAATTCGGCAAAGTATTCCTCATACAGGCGGCGAATCTCCTCCAAAAGCGTCATGGATTACTCCTCCTCCCGCTCCCGGCGGAGCTCTTCCTCCTCCTCCGGGGTAAGCTCCGCCTCCTTCAGGGCCTGCTGATATTCCCCCCAGGTGTAAAAGCCAAAGCCGGCCGACGCCAGGATGAACACCCCGCCCAGCAGCCAGGCCACAAAGGGCGGAAAGGTGGGGTCGCTGCCTCCGCTGCGGATCAGCTGCCAGGCCAGGTAGAGCAGGTAGCCGCATACAATCCCCCGAAACAGGGCCTTGGTATCCGCCTTGTTCTTTCTGACCACATGGTAGTGTTTTTTCTTCCGCTCCATGGGACACGCTCCTTTTATAAATCGGATAACCCTATTGTACCGATTTTAAGGGAAAAAGCAAGGGCAAATCCCCTTTACTTTTCTCTTCTGCTCATATATAATAAGCTGAATCTATAAAATCAGAAAGTGTGGGAAACACATGCTCCAATTTGACGAGTATAAAGTAAAGCTGAACAACCTGGCCCCCGCCCTGAAGGAGCTGGCTCAGGCCCTGGACCTGGAGGGGGCGGAGCGGGAGCTGGATATGCTCCAGGCCGAATCCGCCGCCGACGGCTTTTGGGACAACCTGGCCAAGGCCCAAAAGGTGCAGCAGCGCATTAAAAACCTCCAGGACAAGGTGGACAGCCAGAACAGGCGCCAGCAGCAGTGGGACGATTTAATGGCCCTGTGCGAGATGGGCAACGAGTTTGAGGATGAGTCCCTGATTCCCGAGCTGGAGGAGGGATTTTCCCAGCTGGAGACCAACATGGAGGCCGCCCGCCTGGAGACCCTGCTCACCGGGGAGTACGACCGCTCCAACGTGATCCTCACCATCCATCCCGGCGCAGGGGGGACCGAGGCCCAGGACTGGGCTCAGATGCTCTACCGTATGTACACCCGCTGGACCGAGCGCCGGGGCTTCACCTACCAGATTATGGACTACCAGGAGGGGGACGAGGCGGGCATCAAGTCGGCCACCATTATGATCGAGGGAGACAACGCCTACGGCTATCTGCGGGGGGAGCACGGTGTCCACCGTCTGGTCCGGGTGTCCCCCTTCGACGCCAACGCCCGGCGGCAGACCTCCTTCGCCTCTGTGGAGGTCATGCCCGACCTGCCCGAGGACGTGGAGATCGAAATTCGCCCCGAGGACATTGAGATGCAGGTTTACCGGGCCTCCGGCGCGGGTGGACAGCACGTCAACAAGACCTCCTCCGCCGTGCGCCTGATTCACAAGCCCACCGGCGTGGTGGTGGCCAGCCAGCAAGAGCGCTCCCAGTTCCAGAACAAGGACAACTGTATGAAAATGCTCCGGGCAAAGCTGGTGGAGCTGCAAATGCAGGAAAAGGCGGAGAAAATTTCCGACTTGAAGGGTGTTCAGCTGAAAATTGAGTGGGGCAGCCAGATCCGCTCCTACGTCTTTATGCCCTACCAGATGGTAAAGGACAACCGCACCGCCTTTGAGACCAGCGGCATCAACTCCGTGATGGACGGCGACCTGGACGGCTTTATCAACGCCTACCTCACCGCCGAGGCCACCGGAAACTGGGCGGCCAAATAAAAACGGCCCCGCTGAAACAGATTGCAAAATGTCAGGGCAAAATTACAAATAGTTATAAAAAGTTTTTAATATCCCTATAGCAATTAACAGCTATATACCCAAGATATAGTTTACCCGCCGGGGCATCCCCGGCGGGCTTTTTCATCCTTTCATCTCTAACAGCGTCCGGGCCACGTTGTCCGCCCACAGCCGTCCTCCGGCGATAGCCTCGCTGAGGGTATTGCCGTGGCCGCCCACCTCCACCAGGATGGAGCCGGGGGAGAGCTGCTGGTTATACCGGCTCTTGCGCAGGACGGTGGGGCGCACCAAGCTGGTGTAGCCCTTTACCAGGTTGCGCTGGAGACACAGGGCAAAGGCCATGTTGTCCTTCCAACGGGGATGGCTGGCTCCGCCGGCGTCGGTACCCAGCACGATCATCACCTGGGCCACCTTCTGCCCAGCCTCAACAGACACCATTTTGTACACCTCCCCCTCGCTGCCCACCAGGGCGTCCCGGTGGACGTCCAGCACCACTTTGATGGAGGGGTACTGCTCCAGCCACTGCTCTACCACCGCCTTGGAGCGGTCATAGGCCCCGTTGTAAGCGGGATAGTCGCACAGGGTGGTATCGTGAATTACCTGAAAGCCGTAGGCCCGGAAGACGGTGGCCATCTCCTCTCCCACCCGGACCACGTTGTGGGTGCAGTCGGTGGTGCGGTAGGGGTCGCTCTCCTCATAGGTATCACCGTCGCTCATGGAGTAGGCCTCACTGCCGTGGGTGTGGACAATCAGAATCTGGGGGCCCTCCCCCAGCGTAACATCCACCGTCCCCTCTCCCAGCAGGGAGGAGTCCAGGTCCAGGCCGGTACGGTTGTAGACATACACCCCGCCTTCAGACAGGTATTGAGACCCCTCCTTGCCCTGTCCGGTCATCTCCACAATGCCCTCGCTCTCCCGGGAGGGGCGGAGATCAGGCTGCTCCTCGTCTTCGCTGTCCGGAGGCTCGGGCACCTCCGGCGTATCAGGTGCCGGGTCCTCCCTGCCCGCCCGCAGCTCCATGACCGGCCCCTCCCCCAGCTTTAAAAGGGGGGAGCTGTCCAGCAGAAGGCGGCTCCAGCCTGTCAAACCCTTCTCCCTGCCGGGGAGCTCCCCCAGCTGGGAGGCCATCAGGGAGACTGCCAGAGTTGGCTGCTCCCCCAGCGACCTCAGCCGTCCGCCCATATCTCCCAGGTCCGCCGTCAGGCTCACGCCCCAGGCCGCCACCAGTCCCAGCCCCAGCGCCACCCCCCGGCGCAGGGCCCGTCCAGCCTTGTTCCCCATAGTACCACTCCTTATCCTGTGTAGGAAAAAGACGCGCTTTGCGCATCCGTGTGCGTTCAGTCCAGTCCACTATATGAGGGGCAAAGCGGAAACATGACAGAAAAAGAGCCGCCCTTTGGGCGGCTCTTTCTACATCAACCCCATCTGCTTGAGGGCAAAGATCCACAAAAGCATGCTCAGACAGAAAAACAGGGACGTGGTTACCACAGCCTGGGCTGTCAGCTCATGGTCGCTGTCACAGGCCAGGGCCATGGGGTAGGAGGTGGTGGCGGTGGGCGTACCGGCGCAGATGAGAATGACTGCCAGAGCATCCCCCCGAAAGCCCATCAGGCAGGCCGCTGTGAGCATGACAAGAGGGGTGAGCACCAGGCGATGGACGTTGCAGAAAATAATCCGCCTGATGTTTTTCCGCGCCCCCTCCAGCCGCAGGGAGGCGCCCAGGGCTACCAGGGTCATCACGCTGCCCGCGCTGCCTATATTTTTCACCGCCTGGTCCACCGGCTGCGGCAAACGGATACCCAGTCCCAGGCATACCACCCCAAGAAGGCAGGCCCGAATCAGAGGGTTTTTTAAAATTTGCTTTACCGTCTCATCCGGCCGGGCCTTGCCGCCCCGACAGGATTCCAGCGTAATCACCGCCAGCACGTTATAGGTGGGCACCAGCACCGCCGTGGCAATGGACATGGCCGCCACCCCGGGTCCGCCGCCCATCATGGTTTGGGCCAAAGACACCCCCACCACCGCGATGTTGGAACGGAAGGAGTTCTGGATGTAAGCGCCCCGCGTTCTGCGATCCGGCACCACTCCGCAGAAAAAGGCGTAGTTCACCAAAAACCAGATCAGCACCCCCGCCTCCAGAAACAACAGCAGCTTGGGGGAAAAGGCCCCCTCCATCTTGGCGCTGTAGATGTTGTAAAACAGCTGAAAGGGCAGAAGAAACCGAAAGCATAGCGTGCTCAGCTGCCCGTACAACTCCTCGGGGAACCTGGCGCAGGCCCGAATCAAAATACCCAGGCACATGGTGAGAAGCACCGGGGTAATACAGCGGATGGATACGATAAAATTTTCCACAGGCCCCGCCCTCCCTTTTTTGTGTGTCAGTTCAGTTTATCATATCGCCGCCGGATTCGGAAGGGTTATTTTTCCGGCCTGTCCCACAAATAAATTGATAGTGATTATCAGATTGACCGCCATATTGCAGGGCGGGACGACTCGGCCCGCCGCAGGTTGGCAGTTGCTGCCAACGGCGCGCCGGGGTCGTCGCGCCCTGCAGCAGCAAAATTGATTTCTATGTCTATTTCATCCGTTGAATTGACAATTTTCTCCTTGTCTGATATACTGCTGCTGACAACTGAATAGTGATGATGTCTTCAGGGCAGGGTGAAATTCCCGATCGGCGGTAAAGTCCGCGAGCATGAACATGCTGATTTGGTGCAACTCCAAAACCGACAGTACAGTCTGGATTTGAAGAAGGTGTGTTGAAACGGTCAGGGTCCGCTCTGGCCTCCGCGCTCTTTTTCCATCCCGTGCCGCCCGCTCTGTTGACGTTTTCAATACACCTGATCAATCAACACCTGAAAGGCAGTCCGTCCTGTTCAGGTGTTAATTTTTTCAGGAGGTCTTTATGATGAAGGGAAACACAAGGAAACTTACTACAATCGGCATGCTGTGCGCGCTGGCCTATGGGGCAGCGGCGGTGGGACGCGTCCCCCTGGTTCTGTTTTTGAAATACGACCCCAAGGACAGCGTCATCGCCATCAGCGGTCTGCTCTTTGGGCCGCTTGCCTCGTTCTGGATGGCGGGGGTTGTCTCTCTGATCGAAATGTTCACCCTCAGCGAAACCGGCATACTGGGATTTTTTATGAATGTCATTTCCAGCTGTTCTTTCGCCTGTACCACAGCGCTTGTCCATCAAAAAAAGCGCGGATTTTGTGGCGCTGCGGCCGGGCTTTTGTGTGGGTGGGGCTGTATGGTTTCAGCCATGATGCTTTGGAATTGGCTTCTCACGCCGCTCTATATGGGGGTCCCTAGAGAAGAAGTGGTAAAGCTGCTTCTTCCGGCCTTTCTGCCCTTTAATTTTATCAAAGGGGGACTGAACGCGGCAATTACGATCCTTCTGTACAAACCAGCCCTATCCGCGCTGGGGCGGGCCGCCCAAAATTAGCGCCCGGCAGGCGGGAGTTTTGAAAAAGGATGGACGCGGGGCCAATTTTGTTGTACAATATCAAAACACGAAACAGTGTTGGAAAGGAGGGCGGCGCCCATGTCCCAGACATTTCTTCCCGGCGAGGTTCTGGCCATGACCGCTCAGGCGGCAGACCGGCTGCTGAAGCTGGACAGCGGCGACGCCGCCCTGCTGTATCTCCGGCTGCTCCGCTGCGGGAACACGGAGGGGCTCAAATGGACGGACGCCCGCTTTCAGAGCGCCTTGGAACAGCTGAAAAGCCAGGGGCTGGCCCCGGAGCTCCCCGCCGCCCCCCCAGAGCCCCCCGTCCAGGAGGAGCCGCCCCCGGATTACTCCACCGAGGACATCACCCAGGCCCTGGCAGACAACGCCTCCACCTTCCCCGCCCTGGCGGGCGAGGTGGAACGCCGGCTGGGCAAGCGGCTGTCCACCGCCGATTTAAAGAGCCTGTATACCCTCTACGACCACCTGGCCCTCCCCGCCGAGGTCATCCTTATGCTGGTGGGCTGGTGCATTGAGGAGGTGGCCCGAAAATACGGCCCCGGACGCAAGCCCTTCCTGTCCCAGATTCGGAAGGAGGGCTTCATCTGGGCCCGCCGGGGGGTGGACACCATGGAGCGGGCGGAGGAACACATCGAAAAGCTCACCCGCCTTCGGGGCCGGGAGACCGAGGTGCTCTGCCTGCTGGATATCTCCCCCCGCCCCCTGGTCCAGCGGGAGAAGGACTACATTGCCGCCTGGGATGACATGGGCTTTGAGGATGAGGCCATCCGCATGGCCTATGAGCGGACGGTTTTGAAAAAGCAGTCTATGGACTGGGGCTATATGAACGGGATTTTGCGCCGCTGGCATGAGAAGGGGCTGCACACCGCCGCCGCCGTCCGGGCGGGGGACCGGGACCTCAGGCCCGTCCGGGCCGGGGGAGGGCAGAAGGCAGCGCCCCCTCCCTCCCCTGGCCAGGAGCAGCGGGCCAGGGAGGACATGGAGCGCATGCGCCGCCTGATGGAGCAAATGAAACAGGAGGGATCTTAACGTGCCATACGACGCTAACGTACTGCACCGGGCCGCCCAGCGGCTGGAGGACGAGTCCCGCCGCCGCCGGGAGAGAACCGAGCGCTTGCGGCTGGAAGCCTATGAGCGGGAGCCCCGGCTGGAGCAACTGGACCGCCGCATCCAGGGCACCATGGCCGGCCTGGTGGCCGCCGCCCTCCGCCAGGGGGGCGATCCCGTCCAGGCCGTAAAGGCTGTGCGGGAAGAGAACCAGGACCTGCGGCGGGAGCGGGCTGTCCTGCTGGGGGGGCTTGGCCTGCCCGAAGACGCCCTGGACGACAGGCCCGCCTGTCCCCTGTGCAAAGACCGGGGCTGGCAGGGAGCTAAAATGTGCCGCTGCCTGAAAGAGCTGTGTACCCAGGAGCAGATTAAGGAGCTGTCCAAGCTGCTGGACCTGGGGGAGCAATCCTTCGACACCTTCCGCCTGGACTACTACAGCCAGACCCCCTACCCAGGCAGAGGTACCTCCCCCAGAGGGAATATGGAGCTGGTCTATGATGTCTGCCTGAACTACGCCACCAAGTTTGGCCGCTTCGCCATCAAAAACCTGTTCCTCTCCGGCCCGCCGGGACTGGGAAAAACCTTCCTGTCCGCCTGCATTGCCCGCACCGTATCTGAAAACGGATTTTCTGTGGTGTACGACACGGCGGGGAACATTTTCGCCCAGTTTGAGGCCCGAAAATTCCTCCGGGACAGCCCCGACGGTCTGGACGCCCGGGATGAGACCCGCCGCTACCTCAACTGTGACCTGCTTATCCTGGACGACCTGGGCAGTGAGCTGACCACCCAGTTTACTCAATCCGCCCTGTATGAGCTGGTCAACACCCGGCTGGCAGCGGACCGGCGGACGGTGATTTCCTCCAACCTGTCTATGGAGGAGGCCGCCCAACGCTACGCCCCCCAGATCGTCTCCCGCCTGGACGGGGAGTACCACGTCCTGCATTTCTTCGGGGACGATATCCGGCTGCTGCGGAAAAACCGGATGTGAACCCAGGACGGGCCATAAATTTGAAAATCAAAACGGGTGAGGCAAAAGTGGCCGCTGCCGCCCTGGACCGCCTGGAGAGAAAGCTCGGGGCGCTGTTCACGGTCGTTTTCCGTTCGATCACCGTCGCCGAGTTTGCGGATGTGGAGGGTATGGAACGGTCCTGTCTCCGCCCCAGAGGAAAGACACAACGGTCTATGATTGATTGACAATTTGATTTATTTCTACAATCATGAGCGCATCCAGCTGAAAAGTGGAGAAGCGCCGCTTGCGCGACGCCTCTCCACTTAAAACTTCATACTTCCTACCACAGGGCCTTTTTGCGCTGTCCACACAACCTGGGCGGTACACAGCGAAGGGGGCTGTGCTTCTTCTATTAGTCAGTGACGTAGGGCAGCAGGGCGACCTGGCGGGCACGCTTGATGGCCTCAGTCAGCTGGCGCTGATGCATGGCGCAGGTGCCGGTGGTGCGGCGGGGCAGAATCTTGGCCCGCTCGGATGTGAACCGGCGCAGCTTGGCGGCGTCCTTATAGTCGATCTGCTCCACCTTGTCGGCGCAGAAAGCACAGACCTTGCGGCGCTTACGGCCCCGCATGGGCTTGTTGTCGCGTTCCATAGCCATGGAATTAACCTCCTTTTTACGACCTTAACTGGTCAAAGTCAAAACGGCAGATTGCCGTCGTCAGTTGATAGCTCAGCGAACTGATCGCCGTCCGCGGGGGGAGCGCCATAGCCGCCGAAGGGGTCGGCGGGCGCGGCGGGTGCGGAAGAATAGCTCCCGCCCTGGTGATAGCCGGTGGAATAG
This sequence comes from Flintibacter muris, assembly GCF_943192995.1. Lineage (GTDB taxonomy): Bacteria > Bacillota > Clostridia > Oscillospirales > Oscillospiraceae > Lawsonibacter > Lawsonibacter muris. The sequence continues at coordinate 873 of NZ_CALPCP010000009.1, read as the reverse complement.
CCCCCGCCGTCACCGTCCCGCTTGGAGTCACCAAAGTAGATATTGTCCGCCACTACCTCGGCGGAGCGGCGCTTGCCGCCCTCCTTGTCGGTCCAGTCCCGAATCTGAAGCCGGCCCTCCACCACGGCCATACGGCCCTTGGAAAAATACCGGCTGACAAACTCGGCGGTTTGCCGCCAGGCCACCACATCAATAAAGTCGGTGGCTCGCTCGCCGGTTGACTTGTCCCGAAAATCCCGGTCAACAGCCAGGGAAAAGGATGCCACCGGAGTGCCGGTCTGGGTGCGTCTCAGCTCCGGGTCCCGGGTGAGACGGCCCATAATGAAAATCTTGTTCAGCACTGTTGCTCCCCCTTACTCGTCCTTGCAGACGATCATGGAGCGCATCACGCCGTCGGTGATCCGGAAAATACGGTCCAGCTCAGCGGGGACGGCGGCGGCGGCAGTGAAGGTCATCAGCACGTAGTATCCCTCCATCAGATCGTTGATGGGATAGGCCAGCCGGCGCTTGCCCCACTCGTCGATCTCGGACACAGTGCCGTTCGCCTCCACCACGCCCTTGAACCGCTCAACCAGAGCCTTGATCTGCTCTTCGTTCAGGTCGGGCTTGAGGATATAAATCGCCTCGTAGTTCGCATTGATTTTTGCCATGTTTTGCACCTCCTTATGGACATATGGCCCCCGAAACCCCTCCGGGAGCAAGGATAGCTGCCTCCAGCTGGAGACAGGCTTAATTATTATACCGGAATTTGTTGAAAAGTCAAGTGTTTCTTTGGCAGGCGTTAATATTAGGTTCTTTGGCAGGCGTTAATATTAGGTTACACAAGGTCAAACGACCGAGTGTAACCTAATTTTTTTATACATACGACCGTCA
>NZ_CALPCP010000008.1 GCF_943192995.1 Flintibacter muris | reverse complement strand
AAGCGCCGCATTTTTCGATATATTTGTCAAGTGCTTTTGGCAAAAAAAGTGGGGGATTTTAATAAAAAAGGCATCTGAAAGCCTTGTGTTTATTGGCTTAAAGATTCCGAGAGATTATTTTTTAGAAACGGAGGAAACATTTATGAATCTTGCAGACGCCATGACCATCAAGCTGGACTACGACCTGCCCGAGTACCCCGCCTTTGAAGAGGGCTACCGCCGGGCCCCCCGCCGGGAGTCCCACCTGTCCGAGGCCGACAAGGCCCTGGCCATCAAGAACGCCCTTCGGTACATTCACCCCGACCACCACGCCCAGATGGCCAAGGAGTTCGCCCAGGAGCTGGAGGAGCACGGCCGCATCTACGGCTACCGCTTCCGCCCCGCCGGCCGGCTGTACGGCAAGCCCATTGACGAGTACAAGGGCAGCTGCACCGAGGCCAAGGCCTTCCAGGTGATGATCGACAACAACCTGGACTTTGATATCGCCCTGTACCCCTACGAGCTGGTCACCTACGGCGAGACCGGCCAGGTCTGCCAGAACTGGATGCAGTACCGCCTCATCAAAAAGTATCTGGAGGTCATGACCGACGAGCAGACCCTGGTGGTCATGTCCGGCCACCCCCTGGGCCTGTTCCACAGCCACAAGATGGCCCCCCGCTGCATCATCTCCAACGGCCTGATGGTGGGCATGTATGACAACCAGAAGGACTTCAACCGGGCCGCCGCCATCGGCGTTGCCAACTACGGCCAGATGACCGCCGGCGGCTGGATGTACATTGGCCCCCAGGGCATTGTCCACGGCACCTTCAACACCCTGCTCAACGCCGGCCGTCTCAAGCTGGGCATCCCCGAGGACGGCAATCTGGCCGGACGGCTGTTCATCTCCGCCGGTCTGGGCGGCATGTCTGGCGCTCAGGGCAAGGCCGCTGAGATCGCCGGAGCCGCCTCCATCATTGCCGAGGTGGACGACTCCCGCATTGAGACCCGCTACACCCAGGGCTGGGTAAGCCACCGCACCGGCGACCTGGCCGAGGCCGTAAAGATCGCCCAGGAGCACCAGGCCAGCAGGCAGCCCTGCGCCGTGGCCTATCACGGCAACATTGTGGACCTGCTGGAGTATGTCTACAACAACAACATCCATGTGGACCTGCTGAGCGACCAGACCTCCTGCCACGTGCCCTACGACGGCGGCTACTGCCCCCAGGGCCTGAGCTTTGAGCAGCGCACCGAGATGCTGGACAAGGACCCCGATGGCTTTGCCAAGCTGGTTGACAAGACCCTCCAGCACCACTATGAGATGATCTGCAAGCTCCACGACAAGGGCACCTACTTCTTTGACTACGGCAACAGCTTCCTCAAGGCCGTGTATGACACCGGCGTCAAGTCCATCTGCAAAAACGGCGAGAACGACCTGGACGGCTTCATCTTCCCCTCCTACGTGGAAGACATCCTGGGGCCCTGCCTGTTCGACTTCGGCTACGGTCCCTTCCGCTGGTGCTGCCTGAGCCGCAACCCCGAGGACCTGGACAAGACCGACGCCGCCGCCGCCGAGTACATCAAGGCCCACAACCGCCGCTATCAGGACTATGACAACTATGTCTGGTGCCGTGACGCCAAGAAGAACAAGCTGGTGGTGGGCACCCAGTGCCGCATCCTGTATCAGGACGCCATGGGCCGCATGAATATCGCCCTGAAGTTCAACGAGATGGTCCGCAACGGCGAGATCGGCCCCGTCATGCTGGGCCGTGACCACCACGACACCGGCGGAACCGACTCCCCCTTCCGTGAGACCTCCAACATCAAGGACGGCTCCAACATCATGGCCGAGATGGCCACCCAGTGCTACGCGGGCAACGCCGCCCGGGGCATGAGCCTGATCGCCCTGCACAACGGCGGCGGCACCGGTATCGGCAAGGCCATCAACGGCGGCTTTGGCATGGTGCTGGACGGCTCTGAGCGGGTGGACACCATTTTGAAGATGTCCATGCCCTGGGACACCATGATCGGCGTGTCCCGCCGCAACTGGGCGGGCAACCCCAACTCCATGACCACCGTGGCCGAGTACAACGAGATGTACGCCGGTCAGGACCACATCACCATGCCCTATCTCGCCGACGACGCCATTGTGGCCGAGGCCGTGAAGAGCATGAAGGGCTAAAATTCCATCACGCAACAATACAGAGGGGGCGTCCCATGACGTCCCCTCTTTTGGAAAGGAATGACAACATGAGCAAGGTAATTGTCACCAACATCGGCATGCTGGCCACCCCCCAGGGGAACGGCCCAAAAAAGGGTCCGGAGCAGGGGAACATCCAGATTCTCAAGGACGCCTGGGTCCTCATGGAGGATGGCCTCATCGCCCAGGTGGGGACCGGCCCCGCCCCGGCGGCGGACCAGGTGATTGACGCCCAGGGCAATCTGGTCACCCCCGGCCTGGTGGACGCCCACACCCACCTGATTTTCGGCGGCTGGCGGCAGAATGAGCTGGGGCTGAAGCTCCACGGAAAAACCTATCTGGAGATTCAGAACGCCGGAGGGGGCATCCAGTCCACCACCAACGCCACCCGCCAGTCCACCGCGGAGGAGCTGACCCAAAAGGCAGCCCGGGCGCTGGACGAGATGATGGGCTTTGGCGTGACCACATGCGAGGCCAAAAGCGGCTACGGTCTGGCCACTGAGCACGAGCTCAAGGCCCTGCAAGTCATTCAAAACCTGAACGACCGCCACCCCATGGACATTGTGGCCACCTTTATGGGGGCCCACCTGGTGCCCGCCGAGTACAAGGCCGACCGGGAGGCCTATGTCCGCCTGGTGTGCGAGGAGATGATGCCCAAGGTGAAGGAGCAGGGCATCGCCAAATTCTGCGACGTCTTCTGCGAGGCGGACACCTTCACGGTGGAGGAGTCCCGCCGGGTGCTGGAGGCCGGGCTCAAGTACGGCCTGCGGCCCAAAATCCACGCCGACGAGATTGAGGCCATTGGCGGCTCCGTCCTGGCCGGTGAGCTGGGGGCCATCTCCGCCGAGCATCTGATTGTCTGCCCCCCCGAGGGCATTGAGAGCATGGCAAAGGGGGGCGTGGTGGCCTGCCTGCTGCCCGCCACCAGCTTCTACCTGGGGGCCACCTTCGCCCCCGCCCGGGATATGGTCAACGCCGGGGTGCCGGTGGCCATGGCCTCCGACTTTAACCCCGGCTCCTGCCCCTGCCTGAACCTGCAATTTGTCATCAACCTGGGCTGTCTCAAGTACAAGCTCACCCCGGAGGAGGTCCTCACCGCCGTTACCCTCAACGCCGCCTGCGCCATTGACCTTGCGGACAAGGTGGGCTCTCTGGAGCCGGGCAAGCAGGCCGACCTGGTGATCTGGGACGCCCCCGACCTGGACTACATCTGCTACCGCATGGGCAGCAATCTGGTAAAGACCGTCATCAAGAAAGAGACCGTGGTGGACTGATGGACCGCACCAACTACCAAATCTTGAATCTGCTCCAGGCAGACAGCCGCACCACCCTCAAGTGCATTGGGGATCAGGTGGGGCTCACCGCCCCCGCCGTCTCTGAGCGCATCCGGCGCATGGAGGACAAGGGCATTATCAAACGTTTTTCCGTCAGCATTGACCGCACCCTGCTGGACAGCAGCCTGACCGGCTTTATTCTGGTGGCTGTTTTTCCGGAAAAATACAACCTCTTTTGTCAATTCTGCGAAAAAACCATTTCCATCACCGCCCACCACCACCTGGTAGGCAAGCTCAACGCCCTGCTGCGCTTTGCCGTGAAGGACACCCGGGAACTGGACACCCTGCTGGCCTCCATCAAGCAGTACGGCGACTCCCAGACCTCCGTAGAGCTGTCGGCCTACTTTGAGCAGAAGGACGTGTCCCTGCCCAAATAAAAATTCTCCATTCCAACACAAAAGCGCGGCCCAAAAACAGGGCCGCGCTTAAAAAAATGTCTTGAATTTTTCGACAAAATATGCTATAGTGAATTTGCGAGACAAATAAAGCCATATAGGGCAGAACGTGGGGGGTGCCCTCCCCCACGCCCCTATGCGGGTGAACCACCCACCCACACAACAGCAATGCTGCGCCAGCTCTCATTATAACAGAAAAGTCCATTTTTTCAAGTATTTATTTGAGAGTTTGTGTTTGACATATGCGGTGTGGGGTTGCAAAAGCCCGCACCGCTTTTGTTTGTCTCGACGGAAAAAACCTGTATAGGGGGAGGGTATACCCCCCTCCCCCGCAGGAAAATCCGTTGAGAAAACAGGGAGACAGCCGGACAGGGCTGTCTCCTGGAATGGTTGATTCTTATGCCGGATTACCAAAAAATGTACCTGACCATGTTCCAGGCCAGCGAGGAGGCCATCAACCTTCTGATCCGGGCCCAGCGCGAGTGTGAGGAGCTGTTCATGTCCTCACCTGAGCCCGAGATTGAAGTGCTGGAACACAAAAACCGGCCCGCTTCAAAATGAGCGGACCGGTTTTTTATAGAGACGAACTCCTTCCGTCACATCTTCGCCGTGCCGCCTGCCTCAAAGAGGGAGGCGTTTTTTACAATTTAAAAAGTTCCCAACCGGTCGGTCGGGAACTTTTTTGTTTATTTCCGGGTGGGCACGTGCCAGATGTCACGGGCGTAGTCCTGGATGGAGCGGTCGGCGGCGAAGATGCCGGACCGGGCAATATTGATAAGGGACATCTGGTTCCAGCGCTGACGGTCGGCATAGGCCTCCAGCGCGCGGCGGTGAGCGTCGCAGTAGCTGTCAAAGTCGGCCAGCAGCAGATATTCATCGGCCTGACTGCCGCCCGCGCCGAAGAGCAGCCGGTTGGACAGGTCGCTGTAGACAACCTTGTCGTCAAAGCCGGCGGTGATCTGGTCGATAATCCGCTTCAAAGTCTGGTTGTGGAGGTAAATCTCATGGGGGCGGTAGCCGTCCCGCTTGCGCTGGTTCACCTGCTCGGTGGTCAGGCCGAAGAGGAAGATGTTCTCATCGCCCAGCTGCTGGTGCATCTCCACATTGGCGCCGTCCAGGGTGCCAATGGTGAGGGCGCCGTTCATCATAAACTTCATGTTGCCGGTGCCGCTGGCCTCCTTGCCGGCGGTGGAGATCTGCTCGGAAATCTCAGAGGCGGGCATCAGCTTCTCGGCCAGAGAGACCCGGTAGTTCTCCAGGAAGACCACCTGGAGCTTGTCTTTACAGATGGGATCCTTGGCGATCTGGGCGGCCAGGGAGTTGATAAGCTGGATAATCTGCTTGGCCACGTGATAGCCGGGGGCCGCTTTGGCGCCGAAGAGATAGGTCTGGGGGGTGAAGTCCATGTTGGGGTTGTCCCGCAGCTGGTTGTACAGGTAGATAATGTGCAGCACGTTGAGCAGCTGGCGCTTGTACTCGTGGAGGCGCTTTACCTGGACGTCAAAAATGGCGTCGGTGTTCAGGGTGACCCCCGATTCCCGGGCGACCCAGGCCGCGAAACGGCGCTTGTTCTCGCTCTTGATGTCCTCCAGCTGCTTGAGGACGGTCTTGTCATCCACAGACTTCTCAAAATCCTTCAGGGCCTCGGGGTGGAGGAGGTACTGATCCCCGCCGGTGCAGTCACGGATGAGGGCGTCCAGCTTGGGGTTGATTTGAGACAGCCAGCGGCGGTGGTCAATGCCGTTGGTCACGTTCTTGAACTTGCCGGGCTGGGCCTGGTAGGCGTCACAGAAGACGTCCCGCTTCAAGATCTCGGAGTGAAGGGCGGACACGCCGTTGATGCACTGGCAGGCGCAGACGCACAGGTTGGCCATGCGGACCTCGCCGCCCCAGATGATGGCCATGTGGGAAATCTTGCCGACATCGCCACCGTAGCGGCGCTCCAGCTCGGTCTGGTAGCGGCGGGCGATTTCGGTGAGGATCTGCCAGATGCGGGGGAGAAGGTCCTCAATCAGCTTCTGGGGCCAGCGCTCCAGCGCCTCAGCCAAAACGGTGTGGTTGGTGTAGCACACCGCGTCGGTGACAATGTGCCAGGCCTCATCCCAGCCGTAGCCCTCCTCGTCCAGGAAGATGCGCATCAGTTCGGGAATGACCAGGGTGGGGTGGGTATCGTTGATCTGGATGACATGCTTCCGGGCAAAGTTGCGCAGGGTGCCGTACTGGGCCTTATGCTGGCGGACAATGGACTGAATGGTGGCGGAGACAAAGAAGTACTGCTGTTTCAGGCGCAGGGACTTGCCCTCGTAGTGGTTGTCGTCGGGGTAGAGGACCTTGGCTATAACCTCGGCCATGGCCTGCTGCTCCACCGCCTTGAGATACTCGCCCCGGGAGTACAGAGACATGTCCACAGGCAGGGGGCTCTTGGCGTCCCACAGGCGCAGGGTGTTGGTGTGCTTGGTCTGGTAGCCGGCGATCTTCATGTCACGGGGGATGGCCAGAACGGCGGTGTAGCCCACATGCTCGGGGTGGTTGACCCCGTGCTCGTCCCAGCGGTCCACGATCTTGCCGCCGAAGCGGACCTCCTCGGCCTCCTCCATTTTGGGGATGAGCCAGGCGTCGCCCAGGCCAAGCCAGTTGTCGGCCAGCTCCTCCTGCTTGCCGTCGATAATCTTCTGCTTGAAGATGCCCAGCTCGTAGCAGATGGAGTAGCCGGTGGCGGGGATCTCAAGAGTGGTCATGGAGTCCAGATAGCAGGCGGCCAGGCGGCCCAGGCCGCCGTTGCCCAGGCCGGCGTCCGGCTCGGATTCGAAGAGGTCAGCGGCGGAGAAGCCCATGCCCTCCAGAACCTCTTTCAGGGTGTCCAGCAGTCCCAGGTTGTAGGCGTTCTTTTCCAGAGAGCGGCCCATAAGAAATTCCAGAGACAGGTAGTGGACCTGACGCTGCTGCTTTTCCCATACCTGGTTGCTGGTATCCATGCGGTGACGGGACATGATGTCCCGCAGAACCAGGGCGCAGGCCTTGAACATGTGGTTGTTGTTGGCTGTTTCTACTGTGCAGCCAAAGTTGCGCTGGAGCTTGCCGGTGATCATCTCAGTCAGCTGCTCCTTATTGTATTCAGGGGAATAATCCGTCATAACAGTGCCTCCTGTTTTGTTTCATCAAAGGGGAAACGCGGTTTTCCGCAGTTGTTTATTTTAACAGATTTTCAGGACAACGTCAACATAGGCAGTGGGAGAAAAAGGGAGAAATTCCAGGGTGGGATTGTCGCAAAAAACAAAAACGGTCCCACCTGGCAGAGGCGGGACCGTTGCAGGACAAGGAAGTCAGGCCAGGATGCGGTTGTAAATGTCAATATACTGCTGGGCGGAGTTTTTCCAGGAGAAGTCGGCGGACATGCCCTCCTTTTGCAGACCCCTCCAGGCCTTTTTGTCAGTGTTGTACAAATCTACCGCCTCACGCAGCACCCACACCATGTCGCCGGAGCTGATGTTGGCGAAGGTGAAGCCTCTGCCGGTGCCCTCAAACTTGTTGTAGGGGGTGACGCTGTCTTTCAGGCCGCCGGTCTCGCGGACTACGGGGATGGTGCCAAAGCGCATGGCAATCATCTGGCTCAGGCCGCAGGGCTCGGACACGGAGGGCATGAGGAAGATGTCTGCGCCGGCGTAGATCATGTTGGACAGGGGGGCGGAGTAGGTCAGCTGGGCGGCAAAGCGGCCGGGATACTGGCTCTGGGCATTGCGGAAGGCCTCCTCATACTGCCAGTCGCCGGTGCCCAGTACGATCATCTGGGTGCCCTTGGTGCCCAGGCCCATGATCTCGTGGATGGCGTCGGTGACCATGGAGAAGCCCTTGTGGCCCACCAGACGGGAGACACAGGCAATGAGAGGCACGTCCGGGTCCTCCTGGAGGCCGACGGCCTGCTGGAGGGCAGCCTTGCAGGCGGCTTTGCCCTTGGTCAGGGTCTTGAAGGTGTAGTTGGCGGGCACCCCCCCCATCTTGGCGGGGTCGTAGAGGTCCACGTCAATGCCGTTGAGGATGCCCTCCAGCTTGCCGCTTTGCTGGTTGATGACTCCGTCCAGCCCATGGGCATAGAAGGGGGTGCGCAGCTCCTGGGCATAGGTGGGGGAGACGGTGGTGACAAAGCTGGAGGCCATGATGGCGCCCTTCATCAGATTCACGTCCCGGTGGTAGGCCAGCATGCCTTCGTTGAAGTAGCTGCGGTCCAGGCCGATCACATCCTGAAGGACCTGGTCGCCATAGCGGCCCTGGTACTCAATGTTGTGGATGGTGTACACCGTTTTGGCGCCGGCCAGCTCGGGGATGCGGTACTTTTCCTCCAGAAGGTAGACGGGGACCAGGGCGGTCTGCCAGTCGTTGCAGTGGATGATGTCGGGAGACCAGCCCAGCTGGCCGGGGGTTTCCACCACAGCCCGGGAGAAGTAGGCAAAACGCTCACAGTCGTCAAAGTGGCCGTAGAGCTGCCAGCGTTTAAAGTAGTACTCGTTGTCCACAAACCAGAAGGTGACGCCCTGATATACAGCCTCAAAGATGCCGCAGTATACCTGACGCCAGGCCAGCGTGACATTGAAGTACTTCAAAAAGGTCATTTTGGAGCGCCAGTCCTCACTGATACCCTCGTAGAGGGGGAGGATTACCTTGACCTCATGGCCCTCCGCCGCCAGGGCCTGTGGCAGGGAGCCGGCTACGTCAGCCAGGCCGCCGGTTTTGATGAAGGGGGCGGCCTCGGAGGTCGCGAATAAGATTTTCATAAAATCACCTTTTCCTGTGGGAGCGGCCATCGGCCCTCCGTTTTGTTGTTAAGGAGCGCGGGCGGCCTGGGCCGCCCCTGCGGATTTTGCCAGACAGACGCCCTCCCTTGCGAGGAGAGCGTCTGTAAGGGTAAAAGGATCAGACGGCCGAGCCCTTGGCAATGGCCAGGGGGTAGGTAAAGTGGCCCATGAGCATACGGCCCTCATTCACCGTGACAGCCTTATCGGCGATGACATAGGACAAAGAGGCCCCGGCCTTGACCACCGTACCCTGCATGAGCACGCTGTTGGACACCTTAGCGCCCTTTTCCACCACAACCCCGCGGGCCAGGATGGAGTTTTCCACCTCGCCCTCGATCTGGCAGCCGTCGGCCACCAGGGAGCAGACAGACTTGGACTCCGGCCCGTAGTAGGTGGAGGGGTTGGACTGGTCCTTGGTGCGGATGGGACGGGCGGGGTTGAACAGGTCGGCCCGAACTGCGGGGTCCAGCAGGTCCTGGGAGCGCTGGAAATAGTCGCTTACCGACTGGAAGCGGCCCACATAGCCCTTGTGGATATAGGGCATCATCTTCAGGGACTTCATCCGGGGTTGGAGTACGCCGCGGCTGAAATTGGTCACGTCATGGGCGGAGCAGTAGTTGACCATGTCCATCAGCAGACGCTTGGAAAGGATGTAGATCTCCAGGGATTCCAGTGCCTTGTCGGCGGAGGTGGGGTGGACGGACAGGTCGGTGATGCGGCCCTCTTCGCTGACCTCCACGTATTCGGAGAACTGGGGCGCACCCTTCAGAGTGGGGGTGCAGACAATGGTGATGTCCGCGCCCGAGTTCTTATGCTGCTCAAAGACCTCGTTGACTGGCAGGTTGATGGCAATGTCGCCCCAGGCCAGCAGGACATACTCCTGACGGATATCCTCCAGATAGTCGTAGACGCCGGCCAGAGCCTCCATGCTGCCCCGGTACTCGCCCTGGCCCTGTTCGGTGTAGCTGAACGGGGGCAGGATGCGCAGGCCGCCGTGCTTGCGGCTCAGGTCCCAGTCCTTGCCGGAGCCCAGGTGGTCCAGCAGGGACTGATAGCTCTGGTGGACCACCACGCCTACGTCGGTGATGCCGGCATTGACGCAGTTGGACAGCATAAAGTCGATCAGACGGTACCGGCCGCCGAAGGGCAGAGAGCAGGTGTTGCGGGGACGGGTCAGTTCGCCTAAGTTGGCGTCAGAGCGGTAAGCAAACAGGATGCTGTGCAGATCATTCATGCCTGCTCACCTCCTTTCACATCTTCACGAATCATTGCTTTTGGTGAGACAACAGCGTTTTCGCCCACGGTGACCCCGCTGGCCACTACGGCGATCCCCCAGTTGTCGCCGCCGTCGGGGGCGGCGCCTACAGTGGCTCCGGCCTCTACGGTGGCGCCCTCGGCTACAATAGAGTAGTACACCTTGGCACCCTGCTTCACCTTGGCGCCGGGCATGAGGATGGAGTACTGGATGTCGGCCCCCTTCTCAACGGTAACCGAGTTGAAGAGCACCGAGTTGGCGACTGTGCCGTCAACCGTGCTGCCGCCGGTGACCATGGAGTGGGTGATGACAGCGTCAGGGCCGGTGCAGTGGGGGGGCTTGATGGGGGTGCGGGCGTAGATGGGCCAGCTGTCGTCATACATGTCCAGGCCGCTGCTGCTGCCGGCCAGAAGGTCCATGTTGGCGTCCCACAGGGAGTCGATGGTGCCTACGTCCTTCCAGTAGCCCGCAAAGCGGTAGGCCATCAGCTTTTCGCCGGCGCCCAGCATGTTGGGGATGATGTTCTTGCCAAAGTCGTTGGAGGAGTTGGGGTCGGCCTCATCATCAATGAGGTACTTGCGCAGCTTGGACCAGGTGAACACATAAATGCCCATGGAGGCCAGGTTGCTCTTGGGCTGGGGGGGCTTCTCCTCAAACTCATAGACCTTGTCGTCGGATTCCACGTTCAGGATGCCGAAGCGCTTGGCCTCTTCCATGGTGACCTCCAGCACGGAGATGGTGCAGGCGGCCTCGGACTTTTTGTGGAAGTCCACCATTTCAGAGTAATCCATCTTATAGATATGGTCGCCGGACAGGACGACTACGTACTCAGGGTCATACAGGTCTAAAAAGCCAATGTTCTGGTAGATGGCGTTGGCAGTGCCCTTGTACCAGCTGCCCTTCTCGCCCTCACCCAGGTAGGGGGGGAGGATATGTACGCCGCCGTCAGACCGGTCCAGGTCCCAGGGCTGGCCGTTGCCCAGGTAGCTGTTCAGCTCCAGGGGGCGGTATTGGGTGAGAACGCCTACGGTGTCGATACCGGAGTTGACACAGTTGGACAGAGGAAAATCAATGATGCGGTATTTTCCGCCAAAGGGGACGGCGGGCTTTGCCACGTTGCTGGTCAGGGCGTAGAGCCGGCTGCCCTGGCCGCCGGCCAGCAGCATGGCGACAACTTCTTTCTTCATGTTGTTCACCTCTTACTTTTTTGGTGCGATGGCATCTATATAAAGTTGGGACCGCTGGGCCCCAAGGGTGCCCGGTAGCTGCCACCGCCGTAAGGCGGTGGCTGAGGGAGCTTTCCTTGGACAAACTCCCTCCGCCGCGGCTTTGCCGCGGCGCCTCCCTCTTTTGAGGGAGGCTTATTTTTCCGTCTTTTTGGAGCGGGACGCCTTTTTGGGCTTGTCCCCGGCGGATTTTTCACTTTTGGCCTTGGAGGCGGCCTTCTTGGCGGGGGCCTTTTCGGCCTTGGGCTTACGGACGGGATTTTTGCGCACGCAGTGCAGGATGACGGCGGACATGGGGGGCAGGTCGATCGCCAGGGACTGCTGCTGGTCGTGGCAGGGGATCTTCTCGGTTTTGATGGGGGCCTTGTCGCCCAGACCCTCGCCGCCGTAGGCCGGGTCGTCGGTGTTGAAGGCCACAGCCCAGGTGCCGCCGAAGGGAGCGCCTACGCGGTAGCCGTCCCGGTGCTCAGGGGAGAAGTTGCACAGCACAATGAGAGGGGTCCCCTTCCGGTCCCAGCGCAGGAAGGCCACGGTGTTGGCGTTGTTGTCGTCGGCGCACAGCCACTGGAAGCCCTGCCAGGAGTCGTCCTGGTCCCAGAGGGGGGAGTTTTCCAGGTAGAAGGCGTTCATGGCCTTGAAGAAATCCTGGGTCTGGCGGTGGGGGGCGTATTGCAGCAGGTGCCAGTCCAGGGAGTACTCGTAGTGCCACTCGTTCCACTGGCCCAGCTCAGCGCCCATGAAGGTGAGCTTTTTGCCGGGGTGGGTCATCATATAGGTGTAGAAGGCCCGGACGCCGGCAAACTTTTGGGGGTTGTCCCCGGGCATCTTTCCGAAGAAAGAGCCCTTCATGTGGACCACCTCGTCATGGGACAGGGGGAGGATATAGTTCTCTGAGAAGGCGTACATCAGGGAGAAGGTGATGTCCCGGTGGTTGAACTGACGGAAGTAGGGGTCCAGCTTGATATAGTGGCAGATGTCGTTCATCCAGCCCATGTTCCACTTGAAGTTGAAGCCCAGGCCGCCGTCGTCCACAGGCTTGGTCACCTTGGGCCAGGCGGTGGACTCCTCAGCGATCATCAGCACGTCGGGGTGGGCGGCGAAGACGGCGGTGTTCAGGTCCTGGAAGAACTTGATGGCCTCCAGATTTTCGTGGCCGCCGTTTATATTGGGCATCCACTCGCCGGCCTTCCGGTTGTAGTCCAGATAGAGCATGGAGGACACCGCGTCTACCCGCAGGCCGTCCATGTGGTACTCCTCCAGCCAGAACATGGCCGAGGAGAACAGGAAGGAGCGGACCTCAGGCCGGCCAAAATCGAACACATCAGTGCCCCACTCCTTATGCTCCCCCTTCCGGGGGTCGGCGTACTCATAGGTGGGGGTGCCGTCGAAGTTATACAGGCCGAAGGCGTCCCGGGGGAAGTGGGCGGGGACCCAGTCCATAATCACGCCAACGCCCGCCTGGTGGAGCTGGTCGATGAGATATTTCAGATCGTCCGGGGTGCCGAAGCGGCTGGTGGCGGCGAAGTAGCCGGTGCACTGGTAGCCCCAGGAGGCGTCCAGAGGGTGCTCGGTGACGGGGAGCAGCTCCACATGGGTAAAGCCCATCTCCTTGACATAGGGGACCAGATAGGAGGTGATGTCCCGGTAGCTGAGGAACTCGCCCTCACCGGTGCGCCGCCAGGAGCCCAGGTGGCACTCGTAGATGTTCATGGGCCGGCGGTAAGGGGGATTTTTGGAGCGGAATGTGAACCAGTCCTGGTCGCCCCACTGGTAGCCGGTGTCCAGGTCGTAGATCTTGGTGGATACGTCGGGCCGGGTGGCGGCGTGGAAGCCGTAGGGGTCGACCTTGCCCACGAAGCCGCTGCCGTCCGCCTTATGTATGGCGTACTGATAGGCATCGTACCGGTTCAGGCCGGGGAGGAATGCCTCCCAGATGCCTCCTTCCACCTTGGACATGGGGGTTGCTTCCAGATCCCAGTTGTTGAAGTCGCCGATGACGGTAACCTTGGGCGCGTTGGGAGCCCAGACCCGGAACAGGTAGCCCTCAACGCCGTTCTCATCCTTGACAGGATGGGCGCCTAAGCACTTCCAGGCGTGGGTGGAGCGGCCCTCGGAAAAGGCCTCAAGCTCCAAAAAAAGGTCGTTGGAGGAGAGTTTTTCTTGGTATTTGGACATATTTATCACCTCGTGGAATCTTTTGGAAGCCTCTTGTCAGCCAAAACCAACAAGGGACTGTCGGGTGTACTTGGATATATTTATAAAAATTATACAACAATAGGAAAGAAGCGTCAAGTAAAATAGTGGAAAACCAGGGGGGAAATTGAAAAGAAATTCCGGGCGCGGCAAGGAGTGGAGGGGGATGGCCCGCCCCTTGGGCGGGCCATCCCAATTTTGCAGGGCGCGACGACCCGGCGCGCCGTTCGGTGATGGAGTCCATTTCGAGACGGCGGCGGGCCAAGGTCGTCCCGCCCTACAGGATAGGGTGAGGGATGGCGGTCAGTCCGCCATGAGCAGCTTGCTGAGCATGCGGGTGAAGATGCCTGGGATGGACAGGCGGTCTACCTGCTGGGTGGATAGGATGGGAATGGTGTCACGAAGCTCATCCCCCACGTAGATCTCCAGCTGTCCCAGAATCTGGCCCTGTTCCACTGGGGCCTCCACATCCTGGGCCATGGAGAGCCTGGTGTTTACCAGGTTCTCCTCACCCTTGTGGACCAGAAGGCGGCAGTCCCGCTCCGGCTGGGGCTGGACCTGGGCCTGAGCGCCCAGAAGGACGTCCACCGGGGCCAGAGGGGCGTCCGGGTAGACGGGGACCATGGTGTAGTTGGCAAAGCCGTAGTCCAAAAGGGCCTTGGCGTCGTCAAAGCGCTGGTTGCTGGTGGGGGATTTCATCACCACCGCGATCAACTCCATGCCGTCCCGCTCGGCAGTGGCCGACATACAGTAGTGGGCGGAGCTGGTGTAGCCGGTTTTCAGGCCGGTGGCCCCCTGGTAGAAGCGGACCAGGCGGTTGGTGTTGGTCAGGCCGAATTCGCCGTTTCGGATGGAGTCCATCCAGATGGTAGTGTACTCCCGAATGGAGGGGTGGTTCAAAATCAGCTCACGGGACATCAGGGCGATATCGTGGGCGCTGGTGATGTGGCCCTGGGCGGGCAGGCCGGTGCAGTTTAAAAAAGTGGTGTCGGTCATGCCCAGCTCCTGGGCCCGCTGGTTCATCCGGGTGACAAAGGCCCCCTCGCTGCCCGCCAGATGCTCGGCCAGGGCCACGGCGCAGTCGTTGCCTGAGACCACGGTGACGCATTTAATCATCTCGGACACGGGCATCTGCTCCCCCTCCTCCAGGTAGACCTGGGAGCCGCCCATGCCGGCGGCGTAGGCGGAGACGGTGACCGGGTCGTCCTTGGACAGCTGGCCGGAGTCCACCGCCTCCATCACCAGAAGAAGGGTCATGATCTTGGTGACGCTGGCCGGCTCCAGCTGCTCGTGGGCGTTTTCCTCCAGGAGGAAGGCGCCCGTCTCCTTTTCCATCAGTACGGCGGAGGCGCAGGAGAGAGACAGGCCGCTGTCCGCCGCCGGAGCGGCTCCGGACGGGAACACCGCGGCGGTGAGCATACACGCGGCCAGCAAAAGTGACAGGGATTTTTTCATAAAGGATTCCTCCTGATCCATGAATTTGCGGGTATGGTCAGGATGTGGAGCGGGACTTTTTTCTATGCGCCGCCAGCGACAGGAAATTTTTTCTTTTGGGGTTTGATGGGGTTCAAACTATAGCAATCGTCAGAATTGCTGTAGTTGACATCAGGCCTGCAGAGGCGGGAAGCATGATTCATTTGACTATAGCCTGCGGCGGACGAGAAAGAGAGCGAAAAACAGTGAGAAGAAAAAATTTTTTGTTCGGTGCATGAAAACGTACAACTTTTATCCCCAAACCGCTATGGGTGTAAGGAGGGATGATGTGGCGAAAGCGAAAGGGCTTCCGGACAGGGAGCAGATTATCAGGCGGATGTGGAAGCTGGCCAACGCGGGGGCGGGAGACGCTGTCAAGCTGGCCTGCTTTCCGCCTGAGGAGTGGTGCGGGACCGACGGGCTGGACCTGGACGCCCTCACCGAATTCAAGCGGGGAAGCAGCGGCGTGGTGGAGCTGAGATTTGTGGACCGGGGGCGGCTGCTGGAGCGGCTGCTGGACACGGTGGACCACAGCGGCGAGGACCAGGTGGACCGCTTCCTCCAGGCCATGGAGGGACAGGGGGGATAGGTTGGTTTTTTCTGAAAAGCAAAGGCGGGTGCTTACCTGGTGGCGGCCCGGCTCCCCGGACAGGGAGAGGCAGGCCGTTATCTGTGACGGGGCGGTGCGCAGCGGCAAGACGCTGTGTACCGGCCTTTCCTTCTTCTGCTGGGCTATGAGCTCCTTTCAAAACCGGAATTTTGCCCTGTGCGGGCGGACCATCCAGTCGGTGAGGAGAAATATGCTGTCTGAGCTGATTCCCCTGCTGGAGGGAATGGGGTTCCGGTGTGAGCAGAAGGTGAGCAAAAACGTGATTCGGGTGAAGCTGGGCGGACGGAGAAATTCCTTCTACCTCTTTGGAGGCAAGGATGAGAGCTCCGCCGCCCTCATCCAGGGCATTACACTGGCGGGGGCTCTGCTGGACGAGGCGGCGCTGATGCCCCGGTCCTTTGTGGAGCAGGCCGCCGCCCGGTGCTCGGTTGCGGGGAGCAGACTGTGGTTCTCCTGCAACCCGGAGTCCCCCGCCCACTGGTTTTATCAGGAGTGGGTGTGCAAGGCGGAGGAAAAAAACGCCCTGCGGCTTCAGTTTACCATGGAGGACAACCCGGGGCTGTCTCCCCAGGTGCGGGAGCGGTACGCCAACACCTTTCAGGGGACCTTCTACCGCCGGTTTGTACTGGGGGAGTGGGTGGCCGCTGAGGGGCTGGTGTATGACTTCTTTGACGAGAGCTTTGTCCGGGATGTTCCGGAGGGGGAGCTTGAAGAGTGGTACATCTCCTGCGACTACGGCACCTCCAATCCCACGTCCATGGGGCTGTGGGGGAGGAAAAATGGGGTGTGGTACCGGGTGGACGAGTATTACTACGACGCCCGGGCCATGAGAAGGCAGAAGACCGATGAGGAGTATGCCAATGAGCTGGCCAGGCTGGCCGGAGGGCGGAACGTCCGGGCGGTGGTGGCCGACCCCTCGGCGGCCAGCTTCTGCGAAACCCTGCGCCGCCGGGGCTGGCGGGTGAGAAAGGCGGACAACCAGGTGCTGTCCGGAATTCGGCTTACCGCTCAGCTGCTGAAAAGCGGCAGGATTGTAATTTGCAAAGGCTGCAAGGACGCCATCCGGGAGTTCTCCCTGTACCGGTGGGATGACCGGGCGCAGGGACAGGACCAGGTGCGCAAGGAGCACGACCACGCCATGGACGAGATCCGGTATTTTGCCGCTACCGTGGCCGGGAAGGAGAGCCGGGGCGGGGTGTGCGCCGGGTGCGTGGAGCGAGGGGCGTTTTAGCTTTACGCAAAAGGTCCCCTTCGCAAAGGGGGCTGACGCGAAGCGGGTGGGGGGTCCAAAAGGGGCATTGCGTCTTGGCAGGAAAACCCTCCGTCACCGGCTTTCAGCCGGCGCCGCCTCCCTTTGCGAAGGGAGGCTTTGCCCGCCTGCGGGCGGGACGATCAGAAATAAAGGAGGAAGTACATGAAGTGGTGGAAGCAAAAACGGAGGGAGCCCCCTGCGCCTGTGGTGCAGGTGAGGCGGAGCGAAGGCCACCCCTTTGGGGTGCTGGACCGGTACGTCCCCCTGCGCGCCGGGGAGATTGCCTTGTACCGGGCTATCCGGGAGGGGGTGCCCATTGTGGACGCCGCCATCTGGAAGCTGACCCGGCTGTGCGGCGGGGTGGGTGTCCGGTGTGAGAACAGGCAGGCTCAGGCGGGGCTGGAGGAGTTCTTTCGGACGGTGGATGTGGGCTGGGGCCAACGGGGAGTGCAGGCCTTTTTGGACCGCTACCTGGATGATCTGTTTACCTGCGGCCATGCCCTGGGTGAGGTTGTGCTGACCGGGGATGGGAAGGATATCGCCGCGCTGCTGTGCGCTGACCCGGAACAGGTAGAGGTCAAGCTGGGGGATAGCCCCCTGGACTTTCGGCTGTGCAGGGCCGGGACGGGAGACAATCGGGAGCTGCCCTGGCAGGATCTGCTGCTGTTTACCCCCTTTCAGCCCACGGGGGATGCCCCCTGTGGAGTGTCGCTGCTGCGGTCCATGCCCTTTATGGCCGGGATTCTGCTGAAGATTTTTCAGGCCACCGGCCAGAACTGGGAGCGGGCGGGCAGCCTCCGCTTTGCCGTGGTGTGCAGGCCGGGAGAGGGTGAGGAGGCCTTTGCCCAGGAGCGGTGCGGACTTCTTGCCCAGGAGTGGTCCACCGCCATGCAGGCGGGACGGGAGGGAAGCGTGCGGGATTTTGTGGCGGTGGGCGATGTGGACATTAAGGTCATCGGCGCCGACAGCCAGATTCTGGACAGCGAGATTCCCGTGAGGCAGATTTTGGAGCAGCTGGTGGCCCGGACGGGGATTCCCCCCTTTATGCTGGGGCTGTCCTGGTCGTCCACCGAGCGGATGAGCGCCCAGCAGGCAGATATGCTCACCAGTGAGGTGAGCGCCATCCGCCGCTGTGTGGAGCCCGCTTTGTGCCGGGCGGCCGAGCTGTGGCTGCGGCTCCACGGGTTTGGGGAGAAGGCGGAGATTGTCTGGGATGACATTAACCTGCAGGACATTGTGGAGGAGGCCAGAGCAGAGCTATACCGGGCTCAGGCGGAAAAATTGAGGAGGGAAGCATGAAAATCATTAAGGAGACAGTGGGCGGCGAGGGAGCCGCCCTGGCAGCGGGCGATCTGGAGCTGATCGGGGCTCTGGCCCGGCGGCCTTTGGCCCGGGAGGAGGTGTACACCTTCTCAGTGCGGCTGTGCGACAACGAGATTGACCGGGATTTTGAGCGGTTTTTACCCCAGACTCTGGAGGAGCTGGCCCCCATGTTTGTCGGAAAGAGCGGCATCTTTGACCACCAGTGGTCGGCCAGGGGACAGGCGGCCCGGATCTACAAAACAGAGGTGATTCGGGAACCGGAGCGGCTGACCAGGGCCGGGGACGGCTACTGCTGGCTGAAAGGGTACGCCTATATGGTGTGTACCGGCAGCAGCAGGGATCTGATTGCCGAGATTGAGGGGGGCATCAAAAAGGAGGTCAGCGTGGGATGCTCGGTGGAGCGCTCCATCTGCTCTGTCTGCGGCTGCGACCGGACTGTGACCGACTGCGGGCACGAAAAGGGGCAGGAGTACGGCGGACAGCTGTGCTGGGCCGAGCTGGAGGGGGCCAGCGACGCCTATGAGTTCTCCTTTGTGGCGGTGCCCGCTCAGCCTATGGCCGGGGTGGTGAAGTCCGCCCGGCGGGGAGGCGGTCAGGCCATGGCGCGGCTGGAGGAGGAGGCCGCTCTGGGACGGAAGTATCTGGAAAACCTCCGGGGCGAGGTGGTCCGCCTGGCCCTGCTGGCCGACCGGGAGCTGGATGGACGGGCTGTGAAGTCACTGACAGACAAGCTGTCGCCCGCTGAGCTGGAGGAGCTGAAGAAATCCTTCGCCCGCCGGACAGGGGAGAAATTTCCGCTGAAGACCCAGCTGCAGTATGAGGCAGGAAGCGCCGCGTTTGACGAGGAAAACAGGGCCTTTTTGGCGTGATGACTTTATACAGTTCGCCCGCGGGCGGGACGAAAGAGCTTTCAATCAAAACAGGAGGGATAAAACATGGCATATTATTACGACAATTTGAAGCTGGACAAGGGTATGTATCAGGAGGCGGGCCGGTCTTTCAGCCAGGTGCTGGAGAGTCTGGACCCCAGTGAGCGCTATAAGGGCACCAGTCTGGAGGGGCTGGACGCCTTTCAGCGTCAGCTCAAGCGCTTTGATATCAAGGTGAAGGGCGCGGGCAGCGACGTGGTGGAAAAGTTCTTCCGTACCTCCGATGCCGCTGTGCTGTTCCCTGAGTACATTTCCCGCACGGTCCGCCAGGGGATGGAGGAGGGGGACATTCTGCCCCAGATTACAGCCGCCGTCACCACCATTGACGGAATGGACTACCGCTCCATCACTTCGGAGGCATCCGGAGAGGAGAAGGAGCTCAAGGGGGTGGAGGAGGGAGCCGCCATCCCGGAGACCACCATCAAGGTTCAGGCCAACCTGGTGAAGCTCCACAAGCGGGGGCGTATGCTGGTGGCCACCTATGAGGCCATCCGCTTTCAGAAGCTGGATCTGTTTTCCGTCACCCTGCGGCAGATCGGCGCCCACATTGCCCGCACCCACCTGGAGGACGCGGTGGAGGTGCTCATAAACGGTGACGGCAACGAGAACCCTGCGGAGAGGATTGCGCTGGCCGGAGGCACTTTGGATTACAGCGCTCTGGTGGACTTCTGGGCCAAATTTGACCCCTATGTGATGAACACTCTGCTGGTTTCTGGTGATGTGATGCTCCAGATGCTGAAGCTGCCTGAATTCCAGAATCCGCTCACCGGCCTCAACTTCCAGGGTACAGGCAAGCTGGCTACCCCGCTGGGGGCCGCGCTGCTGCGCACCAGCGTGCTGCCTGAAAAGACCGCTGTGGGTCTGGACAGGCGTTTCGCCCTGGAAATGGTACAGAGCGGCGAGGTGATGGTGGAGTATGACAAGCTGATTGACCGCCAGCTGGAGCGGGCGGCGATTACCACCGTCAGCGGCTTTGCCAAGGTGTTCCCCGAGGCCAGCCGGGTGCTGGAGCTGTGAGATGACCGGGGAGATTATGGCCCTTTGCAGGGCAATGGGGGCGGCGGAGGATCAGGAGGAGCTGCTGCTCCCCCTGATCCAGGCGGTTTGCGGGCAGCTGGCTGACAGATTAAGGGACGGCGCGTGCCCGGAGGACTGCGGCCCCGCCTTTCCCCTGGCCGCCGCCATGACCGCTATGGACAGGCTGTCCGGAATGACAGGCGGGGGCGGCGGAAGCGATGTGACCTCCTTTACCGCCGGGGAGCTGACTATCCGGAAGGAGGCCGGGAGCGGCGGAGCGGGTAAAGATCTGTCCGCGCAGGCGGACAGGCTGCTGGCCCCCTGGCTGAGGGATGACGGCTTTGTGTTTCAGGGGGTGGAAGGATAGTGGAACAGGAGTGGAGAGATATTTTGGCCCGCTTCGGCCAGGCGGTGACCCTGCGCGGGGCGGGTGTGGACAGCACCCTTCGGGCCCTTATCCAGCCCGTTCTGGATCGGGGACGGGATCAGGAGATTTCCACTCCGCTGGGAGTAGGCAGGCAGGAGCGGCTGCTCTATTTGGGGCCTGCGGAACAGCCCCTCGGCCCGGATACTCTGGTGGAGTGGAAGGGAAAGGAGTACCAGGTGCAGTCTGCCCACCTGATGGGGGAGGGAGTATGCCCCCACTGGTGGGCGATACTCCGGCCCAGAGATGAGGTGAGGGTATGAGCGTGGGGCTGGAAGGTATCCGCCAGGTGATGGCGGACTGGCTCAATGACCGGGGCGTCCCCGCGGTGACCGCCTGGCCGGTGAGCCCGCGGCAGGAGCGGGAGGAGCCGGTGGTGGTGGTCTCCCTCCGGGGGTGTAAGGCCGGGGCGGCGGGCTTTCAGGATTATCTGGGCGAGCGGTACAACGAGGCGGAGGACCGATGGGAAGAGCGGTATGGGAAAAGAGCGGAGCTCACCTTTGGCCTGGACATCTATGCCCCGGAGAAAGGGGGCGGCCAGATGGTTCAGAAGGCCTTTGACGCTTTGGCCGGGGCGCTGATTCTGGGCGGGCCCGAGGGGATTGTCCTGGGGGAGTTTTCCTGCGGGGAGACCGTTCGGGACAGTGAAAGCCGGCGGCTGAAACGGCCGGTGGAGGCGTTTTGCACCGTGTGGCTGTGCGCTGTGTGCGGCGCGGGCGGCGGATTTGAGGATTTTGAATTGCGAGGTGTGGTAAAAAAATGAGTATCAGTGTACATCAGCGTCCGGGGGTCTACTCCTCCTACGACGCTTCCACAGTGGTCAGCGGCCGGGGAAGCGGCCGGCTGGTGGGCCTTGCGGCTGTCAATACCCAGGCCCAGGCAGGGGTGGCCCAGACGATTACCAGCTATGACCGGGCTGTGTCCGCCTTTGGCGCCGGCGGGGCGGAGGATATGGCGGAGCTGATCCGTCTGGCGCTGAAAAACGGTGCCTCCGGGGTGGTGGCCGTACCGGTGGCTGATGACAGCGGCTATGAGGCGGCCTTTGCCCAGCTGGCCGGAATGGAGAACATTGCTCTGGTCATCTGCGGCAGTACAGACGCAGGGGTGCAGAAGGCGCTGCGGGACAGCGTGATTGAGGCCTCCGGCATGCGCCGGGAGCGCCTGGGCGTGCTGGCGGGGGCGAAGGATGAGAGCGTGGATGATCTGATTCGGCGGGCCAAGGAGCTCAACCACGAGCGGGTGGTGCTGGTGGCCCCCGGCGGCGTGGACGGAGAGGGGGAGAACATATCCGGTCTGCCCCTGGCCGCCGCTGTGGCGGGGGCCATTGCTGCGGAGAGTGACCCCGCCGTCCCCCTGGGCGGCGCGGAGCTGCTGGGGCTGGGCGGACTTTCCACCCGGCTGGAGGACAGAGATGTGGACCTGCTGATCCTGGGGGGCGTTACCCCGGTGGAGAGCCTGGGCGGCGTAATCAGCGTGATCCGGGGGGTGACCACCCGGACCGCCACCGGGGATACGGCGGATACCGCTTGGAGGGACCTGTCCGCCATCCGGGTGGTGGACGACGTGATCCCTGGTATGCGGGACGCTCTGCGGACCAAGTTCCGCCGGGCCAAAAACACCGCTCAGAGCCGGGGGGCTATCCGGACCCAGGTGGTGCTGGAGCTGGAGAATAAGCTGGCCCGGGAGATTATTACCGGGTATGAGGACGTGTCGGTAACCGCCGACGCGGAGGACCCCACCCGGTGCCTGGTGGAGTTTGCCTTTACCGTGGCCCACGGGCTGAACCAGATCTGGCTGACAGCCCACATCACTGTGTAAGGAGGTTAAACAATGAGTATTGCGGGATTTCCCACCAGCAGCGACATCTATCTGGAGGCGGACGGCGTGCGGGTGGCGGTGGTGCAGAGCTACGCCGCCAAAACAACCAAGAGCAGCATTGCGGTGGAGGCCTTTGGCGAGGAGGAGCCGGTGGCCACTGTGGCCGGACAGGCCGCCCATGTGATTGAGCTGACCCGACTGTATGCCACAGACGAGGCTATTAGGGACAACATCAATTTTCATGACCTGTCCGGCTTCTCCCTGGTGATCTGCAAGCCGGATAAGAAAATTATTTACTCCGACTGCCAGTGGAGCTCCATTGAGGAGAGCGCCAATATAGGCAGCATGGTGCTGGAAAAGGTCACTCTGGTGGCCTCCAGGCGGATTGAAACGGGGGTGTAAGATGTGGCGCTGTCCATTTTAGCCGGAAAAGACCGGATTTCTTTGGGGGACGGCTTTGATCTGCGGCTGTTGTCGGCGCTGGAGGTGCTCCAGGCCCGGAGGGAGAGCGCGGAGCTGGCCGGTGATGGCAGAGAGCAGGCTCTGTGCTCCAACGCCTGCCTGCTGGCCAGGGCGCTGGAGGGAACGGAGGACCATGTGCCAGTCTTTGCCGACGGACGGGCGGTGCTGGCCGGGCTGACGGTGGAGGAGATTGCCCGTCTGGCCGCCCGGTGGAGCGCCTTCAGCCGGGAAAGCGATCCGGGGCTGGACCTGTCTCAGGAGGAGCTGGAGAAGGTAAAAAAAAACTCCGTGACACCCCCGAAGAGCGGCTGCGCTGGCGGGTGCTGAAACAGTTTGGCGCTTTGCCCACCGAAGAGCGGGCCAGGATGATGAAGGGACGGGACTACCTGTGGTGTTTGACAAACATCCTCTTGGACCGTGAGGAGGATCTGGGACGGCTGTGTCTCGGATGCCGGTCCCGAGCGCTGGAGGAGCGCTGCCCGGTGTGCGGCCAGGCCACACGCCAGCGGGCAGAGGAGAGGGACAATGCCGCCTTTGACCTGGATCGCTTTTTGGAGCTGAAAGGAGGGACGCAGCTTGCCTGACTATCTGGAGGAGAGCCTGGAAAACGCCAACCGGCTGCTGGAGCAGGTGAGGCGGTTGGAGAGAGAGCTGTCCGGGCTGGAGCAGCAGAACGCAGGACAGGAGGAGGCTCCTTCGGCTGACAGATTACAGAACAGGTCTGTATCCGAAAAGGCGGAAGGGGTTTACAATGAGAAAACGGTTGTCAACCGAGATGTGGAAATAGGTGACGATAGAATAAGTGTTAGAGAAGACGGCAATCCGGGCGGAAAAAGAGTTGCAAATGGGACAGATGGGCCGGCGGGAGAGCCGGAGCTTTTGAGACAAACGCTCTTTGGAGGGGAAAATGTGCCGCCAAGGGTTGACACCCTCCCGGCGGCGGAGGTTGACAGGCCAAAGGTTGGGGCCGTTCTGGCGTCCCAGCTGGAGCATATGGACCGGGCGGCGGCCGTTCCCCCCGGCGGGGGAAAGAGCGGCTGGGATGGGGCGGGGAGACCGGGCGGCGGCCCCGTCTCCCCTGCTGGGGCCCCATGGAGGACGGTCTATCCCCAGGCGGCAGAGGCGCCGGAGGGGGAGCGGGCCCCGGTTGGGGTCGCCGATGGTGTCCGCTCCAATTTTGGCAGTGACGCCGGCTGGGCGGAGCGGACGGATCAGGCCTTCCGCCGGGACAGCCGCCGGTATGACGGGGGCTTTTATCTGTACTGAGAAGGAGTGATGGGATGAATCTGACCCCTATGCGCTATAAAAGCTACACCTGGCCCCACAACCCCAGGGTGTACTCCATCGACTTTCAGCGGGCTGTGGCGGTACACAAGACGCCCTTCAGCCGCTACCAGCTCCAGGACCTGGGGATGGGGCACCGGGTTATGGAGGGCGAGGGTGAGTTTGCAGGGGATGGCGCCTATGTGGAGTTTCAGCGGCTGGCCTGTGTCTTTTACGAGGATGGGCCGGGGCTGCTGGTACACCCCCTTTGGCAGGTGGCCAACGCCTACTTTGTCTCCCTGCGGGTAGAGCAGGAGCCCAGGCCCGACTATGTGCGCTACTCCTTTGCCTTTTGGGAGGAATATGGGCTGTATAACGGCCTGGCCTCCCAGGTGGGGGAGCGGACGGGGACAGCGGGGGGCGGCATCTCCCAGGCGGGCAGTCAGCCCCTCTACCACCGGGTGGTGAAGGGGG
Source organism: Flintibacter muris (assembly GCF_943192995.1). Classification (GTDB taxonomy): domain Bacteria; phylum Bacillota; class Clostridia; order Oscillospirales; family Oscillospiraceae; genus Lawsonibacter; species Lawsonibacter muris. The sequence goes on along the minus strand of NZ_CALPCP010000008.1, from coordinate 118,603 downwards.
ATACCCTGTGGGCGCTGGCCAGCCGGTATGGGGTGAGGCTGGCGGAGCTGATTGCTCTCAATCCCCAGATTAAAAATCCCAACCTGATTTTGGTGGGTGAGGAGGTGCGAGTGCGTTGACCGCTTATGTGACAGACGCCAAACAGGTGCGCTGGGCGCTGCCCAGGCCGGTGGCCTGGCGGCTGGAATATACCGCAGGGGTGCCCTGCGACAGCTTTTGGCTGCGGTGCGTCTGGGATGAGAACAACACCACCAGGCCGGAGGACTGGGTGGGCTTTACGGCGGAATACCAGGGAGAGCGGGTCTTCACCGGGGTAGTGGATGAGTGCGAGGTGAGCGTCACCGGCCAAGGGCGGCTGCTGGAGCTGTCCGGCAGGGGGATGGCCGCCCTGCTGCTGGACAATGAGGCCCTGGGCCAGGACTATCAGGTTGCCACCCAGCTGGACATTATCCGGGACCATGTGCAGCCCTACGGGATCAGTGTGGCCTCCAAGGGCAAGCTGCCTCCGGTGAGCCAGTTCTCGGTGTCCACCGGGAGCAGCGAGTGGTCGGTGGTCTATGAGTTTGCCCGGTACTACGGGGGAGTCGCCCCCCGTTTTGATCGGGAGGGCCGGCTGGTGCTCACCGGCTGGGACGACAGCGAGGAGCGGGTGGTGGATGACAGCGTCCCCCTCATTTCCCTGGTCCGCCGGGATAAGCGCTACGGGGTGCTGTCCCAGGTGATGATCCGGGACCGGTGGGGCGGTACAGCGGAGACGGTCACCAACAAGAAATTTGCTGCGGCAGGAGGCCGGGCACGGCGGATTATCACCCTGCCCGCAAAAAACGCCTACAAGTCCATGCGGTACAGCGGACAGTTCCAGCTGGATAAATCAGCCTCTGAGCTGTTTCGAATGGAGGTGACCATCGGACAGCCCTTCTGTGCCTGGCCGGGGGATTTGGTTACCGTCCGGCGCAAAGGGCTGGACTGGAACGGCCAATACCGGGCCGTTCAGGTGACGGTGGGGATGGACGGCGCAGGCCGCTGGAGCCGGCTGGAGCTGGCCGATCCTGACTTTACGGTGTGACTGTAAAGTCGGCCACAGGCCGCCCCTGCTGCAAATCTGATAAATGCTAAAAAATAAATGAGGTGTGAAGTATGTGGACATCACAGCGGGATCGAAATTTGCGGGTGCAGGAGCCGGCGGCGGAGATGGGCACCATCACCATGGGGGGCGACCCCGCCGGGGTGAGCCTGGGGGGTGAGCGGCGCTGGCTGAACGTCTACGGCCCGGGAGGCTACAGCTGGCGGCCCACCTCCGGGGACAAGGTGCTGGTGCTCAAGGCGGGGGCGGAGGGGGAATCCCCCTGCATTCTGGGCACCACCCAGGACGCGGAGGACCTGAAGCCAGGGGAGGTCAGGCTGACCGGCATGGAGTGCTCCCTCCACCTGGGCCAGGGACAGGTGGAGGTGACCGGCGGAAAGAATTCCATGAGCCTGGGCCAGGGCGGACTGGCCATCAACGGCCAGTCTCTGGAGAGCATGGTGCGGGAAATCGCCCGGGAGGCCGCCCAGGAGCTTATCAGTCAGATGAAATTGTGAGGAGGAAACAGCGTGGAGTGGAAGCTCGTGAATGGGGATTATGTCCCCAATGGGATGGGCAGCTTTACCGCCCTGTCCGGAGGGGAGGAGGTGCTGGCCCGGGTGCTGTACCGCCTGACCGCTCGGAGAGGGGCGATGCCCTTTCTGCCCAATCTGGGCAGTCGGCTGTATCAGCTGGGCCGGGAAAAGGCGTCGGCCCGTCAGGTTCTGGCCGCCCAGTATGTGGCTGAGGCCCTGCGGGAGGAGCCTGAGCTGGCGGTGGAGTCGGTGGAGCTGACCCAGGCGGGGGAGACGGGGCTGCTTACCGTTTTCCTGAGCTGGGAGGGCGAGGAGCTGACGGTTCAGCTGCCCCTTGTGATGACGGCTGGAGGAGTGGAAACGAGATGAAAACCATTGATGAAATTTATCAGGAGATGCTTGTCTATTTTGGGGAGCGGACAGGGCTGGAGCCCCAGGGGGGCTGTGATCTGTCCGCCCGGCTGTACGCCCTGGCGGCCCAGGTCTATGCTCTGTACGTCCAGGCGGACTGGGTGGTGAGGCAGGCCTTTCCCCAGACGGCGGAGGGGGAGTATCTGGACCGCCACGCCCAGCTGCGGGGCCTGGAGCGCAAGCCGGCGGTGGCCGCCGTGGGAACAGTCCGTTTTACCGCCGGAGAGGCGGCGGCCGCCGCGCGGGACATCCCCCAGGGAACGGTGTGCATGACGGCGGGGCTGGTCCGGTTTGAGACCACCGCTCCCGCCGTGCTGGCGGCGGGAGAGCTGGCGGTGGACGTCCCTATCCGGGCGCTGGAGGCCGGGAGCTTGGGAAATGTGTCCGCCGGGGCTATCACCTCCATGGCGGTGGCCCCTGTGGGGATTTCCGTGTGCTCCAACCCGGAGCCCTGTTCCGGCGGGGCCGATGGGGAGGAGGACGGGGCCCTGCGGGTTCGGGTGCTGGAGACCTTTAAGCGCCTGCCCAACGGGGCCAACAGCGCCTTCTACCAGCAGGGGGCGCTGTCCTTTGACCAGGTGGCGGCGGCGGCAGTCATTCCCCGGCCCAGAGGGGTGGGCTCGGTGGATATTGTGCCCGCTACTCTGGCCGGTCTGCCCGGAGAAGAGCTGCTGGAAGAGCTGGAGGACTATTTTGAGCAGCGGCGGGAGATCGCCGTGGATTTGAAGGTCCGCGCCCCCGAGACGGTGACGGTGCATATCGCCGTCAAGGTGGAGCCCGGGGAGGGCCGGAACAGGGCGGAGGTGCTGGCCCGGGTAGAGGAGGCCATCCGGGGCTGGTTTACCGGCAGACTGCTGGGCCAGCGGGTGCTTCGGGCCAAACTGGGCGAGATCATTTACCACTGCGACGGGGTGGCCAACTACGCCATCACAACCCCGGCGGCTGACGTGGCAATCGGGGAGGACCAGCTGCCTATACTGGGTACGCTAAGTGTGGAGGAAAAGGCATGAAGCACGCAATTTGCCTGAGAGAGCTGCTGCGCCCTTTAGGGGTGTACAATCTGGAGGCCGTGTTCAATGGCGGGGAACTGGACGCCCAGGGGGAGGCGCTGGATAACATCATGGCCTGGCTGGAGGAGGTCTGGCGGGAGTCCTCCCTGGCGTCGGCGGAGAGCTGGGGGCTGGAAAAGATTGCCTCCCTGCTGATTCGCCGCCCGGTGGCCGCCGATCCGGGAAAAATGGCCGCCGCCCTGGCCGCCCTGCTGCGTATCGGCGGGGACAGCTTTACCCTGGATGCCATTAACGACACCATCTCCGGCTGCGGCGTTCCCGCCGTGGTGAAGGAGCGGGGAAAGGGGCTGGTGTCCGTCTCCTTTCCCGGTGTGGCCGGGGAGCCGGGCAACTTTCAGGAGCTGAAAAAGATCATTGAGGACATCCTGCCCACCCATCTGGGCATTGAATACGACTTCTGGTACCTCACCTGGAGGGAACTGGAGGCCAATTTCCCCAGCTGGAAGTCCATTGAGGACCCGGAATTTTCCTGGAGTGAGCTGGAGACCTGTGTGGAATATCTGTAATCAAAACGCCCTGCGGCACAGTCCGCAGGGCGTTTTTTACTGAAAAGGGTCCCAGGCCAGGCCGTCACCTTGAACCGGCTCAGACGTGGGGACAGTATAGCTCTGATTTTTGAAGAAGGAGGCCCGCTTCCAGCAGTCCTGGTAAATTTGAAAGGTCACCGCGCCGTTGGGCTCCACCGTCACATCCTGGATATTGTCGAAGAAATAGGCGTAGACCTCCTCCTCTTGGACACTGAGGACTGCGCAGTGGACATTGATCCATTTTTCCTCCTCCTGCTCCAGCCGGAGCAGGCAGTCGGTTTGGCCGTCCCCGTTTACGTCGGCCCAGGCGGTCTCTTTCAGCTCCAGAGGCTGTTTCCCGTAAGGGTAGGCCGCCCCGGGCCGGAGATACTCCTCCAGCGTGGTCAGGCCGGTGTCCCCGTGAAAGCCGTCCCCGGACACACCAAAGAAGGGAGCGTTCCCATACAGAACCTGTTCCACGACAGCCCGTACCTGAACCTCGTCCATGGGGGCGGGGAGCTCCCGGTTCTGGTAATCGCAGACGGGCAGTACCAGGGCGGGGCTGTCCGCCGGGCGGAGCTGGGTACAGGTATAGCAGGAGGGGACAAGCTGAGCGCCGGGAATGAGCTGAGCAGGATCGGTGTAGCCCTTTTCACGGGTGTCCTCCTCAGTTTCGGTGAGGAGGGTCTCCCAGGGGCCAATGACCCCGCCCTCCCCTATGGAAAATTTCTCAATGCTGCCATAGCCCATGTGGCCGAAGCGGATGATTACCCCATCCTCCTCCGGGACGGTGTACAGGGAGGAGTGGCCCGACTGGAAGGAGCCCAGGCTGGAGATCTGCCCGCCGTGGAAGGTGTAGACCAGAGTGTAATAGTCCGCCTCGCAGTTGCCGCACTTCAAAAAGAGCTCAGGGACGCCGTCCTTGTCCACGTCGTAGAGGGAGTAGGAGTCGCTGGGCATATCATCTCCGGAAAAGGACAGCTCCCCCATCGTATGCTGGTATTCCGCCGAGCGCAGGTTTGCTAAAAATTCGGTGTAGGCCTCCTGCCAGGGGGCATAATCCCCCGGAGGCACATCGGCGGTCTGGGGCAGGGAGCGGGAGGGCTCTGTCTCTTCCTGAACAGTGATGGCGGGAGAGGGAACAGAGACGGAAGCAGAGGAGGGTGGAGCGGCGGGGGCGCAACCGGTGAGGCACAGAGCCAGCAGCAAGCAAAAGATATATTTTTTCATCTCTGGTTCTGTCCTTCCATGCCCAGCTTGGCTTTCAGTGCCTCCTGAAGTACGCCGGAAAAGTTTAGGTGAGCGGCTTCCGCTGCCTCGTTGAGCCAGGCGGGGAGAGAGAGCGTCTTCTTTACAGACCGGTTGTTTTTTCTGGCGTACTCCGCCGCATTGAACGGAATCATGACCACGAAATCCTCTCCTTCCGGAGAAAGAGCGGAGGGAGTGGTGGCCTGGGGGTATTCGCTTATCCCCTCCAGCATCAGCCCAATGGCATCTTTGGCCATCTCCACCGCTTCGTCTATGGTGTCGCCTTGGGTGGAGCAGCCCTCAATGTCCGGGATAAAGACCGAGTAACCCACCTCCTCGGGATGGAACACGGCTGGATAATATGCGTTTTTCATAGTGCAGCGCTCCTTTTGCAGACAGTTTGAATTACTTCAGTCCTGCGTCTTTCAATATCTTTTGCTCCAGACCCTTTTTAAGTCTTTTGTGTGATAGGGTACAATAACCGTCCTTTTGGTCGTTTCGTTCCAGAATTTCCGGTGTAAACCGTTGGAGTTAATGCACACATACCCATTGGCCCGGAGAAGTTGAACCATTTCCCGCGGGGTCATTGGCATTTGACATCACTCCGTTTCTATATATCAGTATATACGTGTTTTACGTATCTGTCAACAGAAAAACAAAACAGAGGGATGCTGTGTCCATCCCTCTGTTTTTGAAAGTATTATCCCTGATTCTGTGCCTCCACCAGGCGGACGCCGCAGTAGGTTTCCCGCAGTTTGGGCTTTTCGATCTTTCCGGTGGGGTTGCGGGGGACGCTGGCGAAGATGATTTTCCGGGGCCGCTTGTACCGGGGCAGGTCCATGCAGAACTGGTTGATCTCGCTCTCGGTGCAGTTCATGCCCTCCTTCACCTGGATAATGGCGGCGGCAATCTCCCCCAGCCGCTTGTCGGGCAGGCCGATCACGGCCACGTCATGTACCTTGGGGTAGGCGGACAAAAAGTCTTCAATCTGCACCGGGTACAGATTCTCGCCGCCAGAGATGATGACGTCCTTCTTCCGGTCCACCAGGAAGACAAAGCCGTCCTCGTCCTGGCGGGCCATGTCGCCGGTGTGGAGCCAGCCGTTTTCCAGCACCTCGGCAGTAGCCTCCTCGTTGTGGTAGTAGCACACCATCACGCCGGGACCCTTGACGCACAGCTCGCCTACATCTCCCTGCTTCACAGGCTGGTTCTGCTCGTCCACAATTTTAATCTTCCAGCCATAGCCGGGGACTCCAATGGCCCCCACCTTGTGGACGTTGTCCACCCCCAGGTGGACGCAGCCCGGGCCGGTGGACTCGGACAGGCCGTAATTGGTGTCATATTTGTGGTGGGGGAAGTACTCCAGCCAGTGTTTGATAAGGGAGGGGGGCACCGGCTGGGCCCCGATATGCATCAGCCGCCATTGGGACAGGTGAAAATCTTCGATATTCATCTCTCCACGGTCCAGGGCAGCCAGAATATCCTGGGCCCAGGGCACCAACAGCCAGACAATGGTACATTTTTCCTGGCTGGCCGCCTGGAAAATGGCGGAGGGGGAGTTGCCCTTGAGCAAAACCGCCTTGCTTCCGGTAAACAGGGAGCCGAACCAGTGCATCTTGGCCCCGGTGTGGTACAGGGGCGGAATGCACAAAAACACGTCCTCATGGGTGGTCTCGTGGTGGATGGCCTCCATCCGGGCGGACTGCATCAGGGCGGTGTGCTTGAGCAGAATGGCCTTGGGGAAGCCGGTGGTGCCGGAGGAGTAGTAGATGGCCCCCTCATCCTCGTCGTCCACCAGCACCTTGGGAGGGCGGCTGGAACAGTTGACGGTGGCCCACAGGTAGTCCTCAGCGAAGGGGGGGCAGTGCTCCCCCACAAAGAAGAGGAGCATCTGTCTGGAAATTTTGGGGACAATGGTCTCCATCCGCCCAATGAACTCAGGGCCGAAGAAAAGCACGTCGGCATCGGCCAGCTTGAGGCAGTATTCAATCTCGTCTGCGGTGTAGCGGAAGTTCAGGGGGACGGCCACCGCCCCGGTTTTCAGGATGCCGAAATAGATGGGCAGCCAGTCCAGGCAGTTCATCATCAGAATGGCCACCTTCTGGCCCTTTCGGATGCCCCGGCCCAGCAGCATGTTGGCCACCCGGTTGGCCTTCTCGTCAAAGACGGACCAGGTGATCTCCCGGCGGTAGGGGGCGTCGCCGGTGGGCTGGATCAGCTCATACTCCTTCCAGGTGACCCGCTGCTCCTCCCGGACCTCCGGGTTGATCTCCACCAGGGCGACCTCATCGCCGTACAGTTTGCTGTTGCGCTCCAACAGGTCGGTGATAGGCATTGCGCATGTTCCTTTCTAAAAGCGGGCGGATACCCGCGAAACTTTATTGATTTTAACCGTTAAAGTATTGTAGCGCATATTTCCCGTCCTGTCAAGAAAATTCCCGAACCCCACAGAAACCGTCATATTTGCAGGGCGGGACGACTTGGTCACCGCAGGTTGGCGGCTGCTGCCAAGGGCGCGCCGGGGCCGTCCGCAGAAATAAACAGGTCTGCCCGTGACAGGCGGGCGGCCACAGGCCGCCCTTACATATGTCAGCAAAGCTGATGATTGCTATAAACCCATAATTTTTCCCGCGTCCGCTCTTTACTTTCGCACTTTCCTATGCTAAACTTTATAGCGGTGAATTTTGCGCTGAAAAGCTGCTGGAAAAGGAGGGGTTATCATGGCGAAAGGGGACAGGAGAGAGCGGAGCATGGCCCTGTACGAGACCATCCTGAAACTGAAGGATCTGGACGAGTGCTGCCGGTTCTTCGACGATCTGTGTACCCCCACAGAGCTGCGCTCTTTGGAGCAGCGCTTTGATGTGGCGGTGTATTTGCAGCAGGGGCTGGTTTATCTGGACATTCTGGACAGAACGGGGGCCTCCAGCGCCACCATCAGCCGGGTCCGGCGGTCCATGCTGGACAACGGCGCGGGCGGCGTGATGCGGGAGGTTATCGCCCGGGAAGGGCTGCACGAAAAGGAATAAGCCTCTCTCTGAGAGGGAGGTGGCACGGCGGAGCCGCGGCGAAGGGAGTGCGTCAGACAAAAACTCCCTCAGTCACCGCCTTTGGCGGTGACTGCTCCCTCAAGGAGGGAGCCACTATAAGGAAGAAAGCAGGAAAACGATATGAAGCAACTGATGTTGGGCAACGCCGCCGTTGCCCGGGGACTGTATGAGGCGGGCTGCTGCGTGATCTCCAGCTACCCCGGCACCCCCAGCACCGAGATCACCGAGGAGGCCGCCAAGTATGATGAAATCTACTGTGAGTGGGCCCCCAACGAGAAGGTGGCTATGGAGACCGCCTTCGGGGCCTGTCTGGCGGGCAAGCGGTCCTTCTGTGCCATGAAGCACGTGGGCCTAAATGTGGCCGCCGACCCCCTGTTCACCATGAGCTACACCGGGGTCAACGCCGGTATGGTGGTGGGGGTGGCCGACGATGCCGGGATGCACTCCTCCCAGAACGAGCAGGACTCCCGCCACCACGCCATTGCCGCCAAGGTGCCCATGCTGGAGCCCTCCGACTCCGCCGAGGCTCTGGAGTTTACCAAGCTGGCCTATGAGCTGTCCGAGCAGTTTGACACCCCGGTGCTGTTAAAGATGTGTACCCGGGTGGCCCACTCTCAGTCGTTGGTAGAGACCTCTGGCCGGATGGAGCCCGCCGTAAAGCCCTATGAGAAGGATATTGCCAAGTACGTCATGATGCCCGGCAACGCCATCCGCCGCCACCCCTTTGTGGAGGAGCGCACCCGCAGGCTTCAGGCGTGGGCGGAGACCGCCTCCATCAACCGGGTGGAGATGTCGAAGGCGGAGAAGGGCGATACCACGGTAGGCGTCATTACCTCCTCCACCTCCTACCAGTACGTAAAAGAGGTCTTTGGGGACGCTGTCTCTATTCTCAAGCTGGGTATGACCAACCCCCTGCCTGTCAAGCTGATTCAGGATTTTGCCTGTAAAGTGGAAAAGCTTGTTGTGGTGGAAGAGCTGGACCCCGTCATAGAGAACCACTGTAAAGCGCTGGGCCTTGCTGTCTCCGGCAAGGATTTCCTGCCCGTTGAGGGGGAGTTCTCCCAGAACCTCATCGCGAAAAAGATGGGGGAGGAGGTCTATGAGGGCCGCGCCATTGACGACCCCATCCCGCCCCGTCCTCCCGTCATGTGCGCCGGGTGCCCCCACCGGGGACTGTTCTACACCCTGAGTAAAAACAAATGTACCGTTCTGGGTGATATCGGCTGCTACACCCTGGGGGCGGTGGCCCCCCTGGCCGCCATGGACATGACATTGTGTATGGGGGCCTCCATCTCCGCCGTCCACGGCTTCAACAAGGCTCTGGGTGCGGAGGCCGAGGGCAAAACCGTGGCCGTCATTGGTGACTCCACCTTTATGCACTCGGGCATGACGGGCCTTGCCAATATCGCCTATAACCAGTCCAACTCCACTGTGATTATTTTGGACAACTCCATTACCGGCATGACCGGACACCAGCAAAACCCCACCACCGGCTACAATATCAAGGGCGACCCCGCCGGAAAAATTGACCTGGAGGCCCTGTGCAAGGCTATGGGCTTTACACGGGTCCGGGTGGTGGACCCCTACGATTTGAAGGCCTGCGATACCGTTTTAAAGGAGGAGCTGGCCGTGGAGGAGCCCTCCGTCATCATCAGCCGCCGCCCCTGTGCACTGCTCAAATACGTCAAGCATAGCGCTCCCCTGAAGGTGGACGTGGTCAAGTGCGTGGGCTGCCGCAGCTGTATGAGAATCGGCTGTCCCGCCATCTCCATCAGGGAGGGCAAGGCCCATGTGGACGCCACCCTGTGCGTGGGCTGCGGCGTGTGCGAACAGCTGTGCGGCGTGAAGGCGTTCCAGAGTACCGGGAAGGAGGGTTGAGCAATGGAAACCAAAAATATTATGATTGTCGGCGTGGGGGGCCAGGGCTCTCTGCTGGCCTCCAAGCTGCTGGGCCACCTGCTGATGGAACAGGGCTATGACGTGAAGGTGTCCGAGGTCCACGGCATGTCCCAGCGGGGCGGGTCGGTGGTGACCTACGTGCGCTACGGCGATAAAGTAAATTCCCCTGTCATTGACAAGGGGGAGGCGGACTACATTGTCTCCTTTGAGCTGCTGGAGGCCGCCCGGTGGCTGAGCTACTTAAAGCCCGACGGCCAGATCGTCACCTCCACCCAGCAGATCGACCCCATGCCCGTCATCACCGGCGCGGCGGTCTATCCCGACAACCTGGTGGAGAAGATGCGCTCCGCCGGGGCTAAGGTGGACGCCCTGGACTGCCTCAAGCTGGCCGAGGAGGCCGGCTCAGCCAAGGCAGTGAACATTGTCCTTATGGGCCGGCTGTCCCACTACTTCGACCTGCCCGACCAGGCCTGGCAGGAATCTCTGGAGGCCATGGTGCCCCCCAAATTCCTGGAGCTGAACAAAAAGGCTTTTGAGCTGGGGAAAAACGCGTAAACGAGGTGCAGTGCGATAAGAGTGGTGAAATTTTTCAAGGAGTTGGGCTGGCTGCTTTACGGCCTTGCCGCCGCTGCCCGGGCGAAAATAAAACAGAGAAAGCTGCCGCCCTACTTCGCGAAAAACCTGCCGGAGCGGTATGTCAAGTCCCCGGTTTATGACGTCTATTTCGATTGGTACCAGGGGCTGTGTTATGCGACCATCACCCTGGATTTGCGGCTGGATGGGTTTGACCCCACGGGGATCGACCTCAACCGCAAGGAGACCACCGGCCGTCTGCAGCAGGAGGCTCTCCGGATTGGGGAGGCGTATCTCAGCAACCCGCCCATTCCGGTCAATCTCTCCTTTGCGCTGATGTTTCGGGATGGTTCTCCCAAGTATATACTCCCGGCAGGAACATTTCCCCGCTGATTCCCCGTCCACGGAAAAGCCCCTCTTTGTGACGGGGGAGTCTGGCAAAGTTCTTTTTGGTTCTTTTTCTTTCAAGAAAAAGAACATACACATAATCCGAAAGGAATGATCCCCATGGAAAGATACTACCAGCCCGAGATCGAGTGTGCGTCCCGGGAACAAATCAAGGCCTGGCAGGACGAGCGGCTTGTGAAGCAGGTGCGCCACGTCTGGGACAACGTGCCCTACTACCGGAAAAAGATGGAAGAGAAGGGCCTCACCCCGGACGACATTAAGTCCAGCGACGACCTGTACAAGCTGCCCTTTATCACCAAGGCCGACCTGCGGGAGGCCTACCCCTACGGGCTGGTAGCCAAGCCGCTGAAGGAGTGCGTGCGCATCCAGTCCACCTCCGGTACCACGGGCAAGCGGGTGGTGGCCTTCTATACCCAGCACGACATTGACCTGTGGGAGGACTGCTGCGCCCGGGCCATCATGGCCGCCGGGGGCACCGAGGAGGATGTGTGCCAGGTGTCCTACGGCTATGGCCTGTTCACCGGCGGCCCCGGTCTGAACGGCGGTTCCCACAAGGTGGGCTGTCTCACCATCCCCACCTCCTCGGGCAACACCGAGCGGCAGATCATGTTTATTCAGGACCTGTCCGCCACCATTTTGTGCTGTACCCCCTCCTACGCCGCCTATATCGGCGAGACCATGAAGGAGATGGGCCTCACCCCCGACCAGATCCCCCTGAAAGCGGGCATTTTCGGCGCGGAGGCCTGGAGCGAGGAGATGCGCCGGGACATTCAGAATACTCTGGGTATTAAAGCCTACGATATATACGGCCTGACCGAGCTTTCCGGCCCCGGCGTGTCCTTTGAGTGCTCCGCCCAGACGGGTATGCACATCAACGAGGACCACTTCATTGCCGAGATTATCGACCCCGACACCGGTGAGGTCCTGCCTGAGGGCTCCAAGGGCGAGCTGGTGTTCACCTCCATTACCAAGGAGGCCTTCCCTCTGCTTCGCTACCGCACCCGGGATATCTGCATGCTCACCCGGGAGAAGTGCTCCTGCGGCCGCACCCACGTGAAGATGTGCAAGCCCATGGGCCGGTCTGACGACATGCTCATCATCCGGGGGGTTAACGTCTTCCCCTCCCAGATTGAGACCGTCCTGCTCAACCACGGCTACCCCGCCAACTACCAGATTATCGTAGACCGGGTGAAGTCCACCGACACCCTGGACATCCAGGTGGAGATGACCCCCGAGATGTTCACCGACAACATGGGCGAGATCAACCGCCGCCAGAAGGAGCTGGTGGACGGCCTGCGCTCTATGCTGGGCATCACCGCCAAGGTCACCCTGGTGGCCCCCAAGTCCATTGTCCGCAGCGAGGGCAAGGCGGTCCGGGTTATCGACAAGCGGAAAATTTGAGGAGGGTACCATTATGATTAAGCAGATTTCTGTCTTTTTGGAGAACAAGCCCGGTTCCCTATACGCCATGACCGGCGTGCTGGCCCAGAACCAAATCGACATGCGGGCCTTTTCCCTGGCCGAGACCAGCGACTTTGGTATTGCCCGCATCATTGTGGACGACGTGTATAAGACCACCACTGTGCTGAAAGACGCCGGCTTTATCAACAACATCACCCCGGTGCTGGGGGTGGCCATCCCCGATGTGCCCGGCGGGCTGAACAAGGTCCTCCAGGCCCTTACCGACGCCAAGGTAAACGTGGAGTATATGTACGCCTTTCTGGGCGGCAAGGATGTGGACCACGCCTACATGATCTTCCGGGTGGAGGACAACTCCGCTGCCACAGCCGCCCTCTCCGCCCGGGGCATCAAGACGGTGGAGCAGGAGGAGATCGACAAGCTGTAACCGCAAAGTGTGACCCCCGCCCTGGCCGTCCCCGGAGGCGTGGGTGCTCCAGCCGGAAAATCCACAGGTGGAGGCACTGGGAAAATGCTAAACGAAATAACATACGAAAAGCACTTCAATTCAAGCAAAGGGAACAGGGTAGAATTTTGGATCACTAATTTTGATTATTTCGACGGTATTGATTATTTAGCAAAACTATTTTGTAAAAAATACCAAATGCAGGCAGATAAAAAAGTTGAGGGTATTTTCTTTGACTTTATCAAAGTTCATACCAATGATATTGAATATGTTTTAATATGGCATGAAGACATTGGAACCTTATTATACAATCTCAATCAAAATACTGATAACATTGCACAATTAGAAGCACAATTAAGTGCTATTGTTCAAGAGATAAATTCAAGTCTATCTGGAAATTGACTATAAATAAAAGCACCCTCGCCGGCAGGCCCTCAACAGGCTTGCTGGCGGGGTCCTTTGTTTGTCTCTGATAAGTTCCCCTGCTTCAGAAAGTACGGCAATCTTAATTATGCCTTGCCATTCGATAAGGTACAATAAGTTGCGCAAAAAAAAAGACAGATATGCTTTATAAGCGCAGGAAAACACTTGCGCTATGCCTGGAATGCCACGCCAAAATGCACAGCTCTTTAAGCTGACATCTGGAGAGCCGGATACATTGAGAGGTGTACGTCCGGTTCGGAGGGAAGCGTTTGGAACCCTGCCGTAGCAATACGGTAAGGCGCTGGGCGCTTACCCTACTGATGACCAGCCTTGCCCCTATCCCCTTCGCCACTATCGCCAACCGGGAGGCCGGGCACATGGGGAACAACTATTTCAAGTCCCTTTTCGCCGTGGGGTTCCAGGGGATGCTTATCATGGTCTGCATGGCGATCTACGCCGTTCTGGTGCAGGGTATCGCGGCGGGCAGCGACATGATGGGGGCCATCTGGACCTGCATGGGGTACACGGTGCTGTTGTGTTTCGTTCTCTTCAAGACCGGGAGCCTCTCGAAATCCATATGGGGCGCTCACTAAAATACTGTTGTAAAATATGCTGTTGAATTTTACATCAAATCAGGGTATACTAAGGGCAGGAAAGGAGAATATGATTATGCCGAATATCAAACCGATCTCTGATTTGAGGAATTACAGTGATGTGCTCCGTGACGTATCTGTGGGCGCACCGGTCTTTCTCACTAAAAACGGACGCGGGCGCTATGCAATCATTGACATGCAGGACTATGAAAAAACACGGGCTACTCTGAAGCTCATGGGCGAGCTTGCAAAAGGGAAAAAATCTGGAGAGGAAAAGGGATGGCTTTCGTCCTCGGATGTGAGAGCACATTTTCGGGCAAAGGCAAATGATGAATAGCACCCACTACTCCCCGGAAGCCCAGAACGATTTGGACGAAATCTGGGAGTATATTACCTTTGAATTATGTAATCCGCAAGCCGCTGAAAACACCGTAAACAAAATCATGGACACTGTTGATGAACTGGAAAATTTTTCAGAAATCGGCGCTCCGCTGTCCTCTGTGACAGATATAGAAAGCGACTACCGATTTCTCATCAGTGGAAATTACATGGTTTTCTACCGTGTGAATGGGCAGGATGTGTACATTGACCGTGTTCTCTACGGCAGACGGGATTATCTTCGGATTCTGTTTCCTGATTTGCCGCAGAATGACAACGAAGGATAAAACAAAATATAGTAACGATGGAACCGCTGGCTGACGCTGGCGGTTTTTTATTGCTCCGGGCCAAGCTGGCCCGAAGTCTGGAAGGAAGGATACCATGCCGGGACGGGCTCCACGCCGCTACAAGATGGACGAAAACAAAACCGTGCGCTCTGCCTTTCACGGAAAACCCCCGGAGGAATTTACGGAACGGGATATGGCGGCAAATCTTATTGATTGCTGTCAATTTCAATATAATGTATCAGGGCCGGGGAATCATTCCCCGGCCCTTTTCTCCGCCTGTGCGGTTTCTTCTCCGTCAGCAGAAATGTACATTTTTTCTCATTTCCGCCGGGCGGCAATCAGAATATCCAGCGCCTCCTCGCTGGCTCTGAACAAGGTTAAATACATCTCTTTGCAGTCGGGCATACTACCCCTCTCGACAATTATATGGGTGCTGACCATATTTGTCAATATCGGCGTTACCCATATTTTATAGTCTTTTTGGGTGATCGGTATGACTTTTCCGCGGATCCGAGATTTGCGTGAAGATAAGGATAAAAAGCAGATCGAACTGGCAAAGTATCTGAATGTGGACCAAAGCACATATTCGGATTACGAGCGCGGTGTGATTAACATTCCCGTTGAACAGCTGATTAAAATCGCGGATTTTTACAGCGTCAGCCTGGACTATCTGGTAGGACGGGATGACATTCCCAATCGAAAACAGAGAAAATTTTCAACGTAAGTTTTCCGCTCCGCCGCACATACTGACAGCAAAAGCGTCAGGAAAGAGGATGAGGCGGTGAACGGGAAAAAAATATGTGCTCTTTTATGCCTTCTGGCCCTGATAACCGGTCTTCCCGGGGAGGGGACGCCGGTACCGGCGGGGGCGCCGGTTGAGATAGAGGTGAATACCCCGCCCCTGGTGGCCCTCACCTTTGACGACGGCCCCCGCTCCTCCACCACCGGCCCCCTGCTGGACGGCTTGGAGCTTAGGGAGGTGCCCGCCACCTTCTTCCTGGTGGGAAACCGCATCCCGGGCAACGAGGAGCTGGTCCGCCGCATGGCGGCGGAGGGCCATCAGATTGGCATCCACACCTACGACCATGTGGAGCTGAAGGGCCTGTCCCGGCGGGACTTTGACCTTCAGGTGGGCAAGACCCGGGCCCTGATTGCCGAGTTGGCGGGAGAGGGGAATTACTGGCTGCGTCCGCCCTACGGGCTCATGGACGAGCGGGCGAAGAGCTGGTGCGGCGGCCCTGTCATCCTGTGGTCGGTGGACCCGGAGGACTGGAAGGACAACAATATCGACCGGATAGTGGCCTGCGTGGTAGAGCAGGCCTCCGACGGTGATATCATCCTGCTCCACGACCTGTTTCCCAACTCCGCCCAGGCCGCCCTGCGCATTGTAGACGCCCTGCTGGCCAAGGGCTACTGCTTTGTCACCGTAGAACAGCTGATGGAGGAACGGGGCGTTGTTCCGGAGGCAGGGGTGCGGTACAGAAAAATAAATTAAATTTTTCCAAAAACGATTGTATTTTTTGCGGTAATCGTGTAAACTGGGGACAACAGTTTTTCATAGGAGGTACAATCATGAAGGTTGCCCGCTTTGTACTGAAGATCGTGGCGCTGTCCCTGGCTGCTGCCGCCGCTGTGTGTGCCATTATTGCCTATTGGGACGGCCTCGCCGATATGTGCTGCACCGTTAAGGGTAAGCTGCAGCGCTCCGCCCACATCGACGAGTACGACGATTACGAGGAGTAATCCAAAAAGACCGCCGGTTTTGCCGGCGGTCTTGTCTTTTGTCAGTTTGCCCGGCTGTACCACCGGAGGCAGGATACATCTCCGCACCGCCGCAGCATGGCGGCGGTCAAGCAGCCGTCGGTGAGCAGGGTGGCCAGGGCCAGCCAGCCTACCAGAGGCGGAATGCGGACCAGCCAGGGGGACAGCAGCGGGTGGAGCCAGTACACCAGCCCCAAAGACAGCATCCCCCAGGCCAGGGAGAAGGGCAGGCACACCTTGCCCTGGATATTGCCGGGCAGGCCGTCGTAGTTCCAGAAGGACACCCCCAGCGCCTTTTCGTGATACAGCGCCGCCAGATACTCCGCCGCCGTGGCGGCAAGACTGCCCAGCAGAAACAGCGCCCAGGGCTGTCGGACTGCCCAGGCCGGCAAGGCTAAGATCAGGCAGGCCCCCGCCCCGTACACCGGGCACAGAGGCAGCACCAGCAGCCCCTTCCGGTCGGCGCGCCCGCCCACCAGCCTGGCAAAGGCCACCTCCAGCAGAAAGCCAATAAAGCTGTATACCATAAAATTCCAAAGCCAGACCAACATAGATTCCCTCCGTTCCACCCGTTAGGGTGTGGAGACAGAGCGGATTTATACGGCCTTCCGCGGCGGGATTGGCCGCCAGATGGGAGCCATTCCAACCGTACGCCGGGATTGTCACGCCCTACATTGATCTCTGCAAATTGTAGGCTTCACTCCTTGCGCAAACTGGCGCTTTATGGTAAGATATCGTGAAAAAAAGAGAGGGGAAAATGGAATGAGACATTTGATTGATTTCGGGGACCTGTCCCGCCAGGAGTGGGACGAGCTTTACCAGCGGGCCAGTCGGATTATGGACGATCCCCAGAAGTTTATTGACATCTGCCGGGGTAAAGTGATGGCGTCCCTGTTTTATGAGCCCTCCACCCGCACCAACTTCTCCTTTCAAACCGCAATGCTCCGTTTGGGAGGGACGGTCTTCGGCTTCGCTGACCCCAACTCCTCCTCGGTGGCCAAGGGCGAGACACTGAAAGACACCATTAAGATGGTCTCCGGCTACGCCGACGTGGTGGTCATGCGCACTCCCTGGGAGGGGGCGGCCAAGGCGGCCTCGCTGTACTCCCACGTCCCGGTGGTCAACGCCGGTGACGGCGGCCACATGCACCCCACCCAGACCACCGCCGACCTGACCACCATCACCCGCCTGCTGGGCCATGTGGACGGGCTGTCTGTGGGCCTGTGCGGCGATTTGAAAAACGGCCGCACCGTCCACTCCCTTATCAAGGCCATGGCCAAGTTTGAAAATATCCAGTTTTTCCTGATCTCCCCCCGTGAGCTGGCTGTTCCCGACTATATGCGCGCCTTCATGAGGGAAAATGATATGCGCTTTACTGAGGTCACCGGCCTGGAAGCGGTCATCCCCCAGTTGGATGTGCTGTACATGACCCGCATTCAGCGGGAGCGGTTTGTAGACCCTCTGGAGTATGAGCGGAACAAAGGCATCTACATCCTCACCCGCCGGAAGCTGGAGCGGGCCAAGGAGAAGATGCTGGTGATGCACCCCCTGCCCCGGGTGGATGAGATCACCGTAGACGTGGATGACGACCCCCGGGCCGCCTACTTCCAGCAGGCCCGGTACGGCATGTTCGCCCGCATGGCCCTGCTGGCCGATTTGGCCAACCAGCCCCGCCTGGACCGGACCGAGGCGGTGGAGATCGGCACAAAGCCTGTCTGCCGCAACCCCCGGTGCATCACCCAGACTGAACACTACCTCCCCCCTCTGGTGAAAAAGAACGGCAGCGTGGACTGCTGCGCCTTCTGCGATGGGACTCTGGAATGAGGGACGCACCCTCGCCGGGCGGGCGTTCTTTTTTTCGAGCGAAAAAGAACTAAAAAGAGCTTATGTGATAACGATGCAACTTGATGCGTTGAAGCATCAGGGGCAGCGGTGTGACCTAGGCCAGCGTGGTGTTGACCACCGGGATCAGGATAAAGGGAACAGTCAGCAAGGGGTTGAGTACAAAAGGCGTACCAAACAGGACAGGCTCATTGATATTGAAGCAGCCGGGCAGGAAACCCAGCCGTCCCAGGCTTTTCAGCCGGGTGGACTTGGCGAAGAAAGCCATGAAGATGATTGCGCCCAAGGTACAGCCGGCGCCAGACAGCGTGATAAACTTCACAAAGCCATGGGTCACGGTAAACCCGCCCATTTTAAGGACATGACAGTATCCGGGAGGTAATGCCATGTCCTTTTCTCGCAGTCTGTTGTCAAAAAAAGCCCGCCCCCTCTGACGGGAATCCCTGACCACAACTGTGAAAATTGTAATATCCTGTCGCCCCGACACGTCCGTATGGCCTTGCGCTGTGCGGACGTTTTTATATGTCCAAAAAATGACCGTAGTTATTTATTTGACAAAGGCCGTAACAAAGAAAAATAAATCCTTGCGATCTAAGAAAGTTCAGGTATAATGGTCTTACCAAAGAACAAAGGAGGTTTTCTCAATGTCCGACTGTTTATTTTGCAAAATTATCGCCGGGGAGATCCCGTCCAACAAGGTCTATGAGGATGACCAGTGCCTGGCCTTCTACGACATCGACCCTCAGGCACCCACCCACTTTCTGGTAATCCCAAAGGCTCACATCGGCTCTGTGGCTGAGGTCAACGGGGAGAACGCCGCTGTAGTGGCCCACATCTTCATCGTTATCGCCCAGCAATGCAAAAAGCTGGGGCTGGACAGCTACCGGGTGGTGTCCAACATCGGGGACCAGGCGGGGCAGAGCGTCCCCCATCTCCATTTCCACGTGCTGTCCGGCCGGGACATGACCTGGCCTCCGGGCTGAGGCGGCTATGTTCGTCAAAAATCCGGATTACTTCCTTACCATTGTCAAGGAGCGGAGTATCTCCAAGGCGGCGGAGCGGCTGTACCTGTCCCAACCCTATCTGAGTCAGTATCTGGCCAAGCTGGAGGCCGGCCTGGGGGTGGTCCTTCTGGACCGCTCTCACTCCCCGCTGCGGCTGACTCCGGCGGGGGAGCTGTTTCACGCCTATCTGGAGCGGCAGAGCTTTCTGGACCGGCAGCTGGTCAGCGACCTGCGGGATTTGCAGAACAAGAAGCGGCCTCTGCTCCACATCGGGGTGTCCCCCTGGCGGGGGTCCACCCTTCTGCCCGATATCCTGCCCCTGTTTGAGGAGCAGTACCCGGATGTTCAGGTGGTGCTCCACGAGGCTCCCGTCCCTGAGCTGGGTGAGCTGGCAGCGGCCAATGTGATCGACTTCTGCGTGATGCAGCCCCCAAACGATCTAGCCGAGCTGACCTACGAGCCGGTGATGCAGGAGCACATCTTCCTGGTGGGACACCGGGACCACCCCCTCCTCCAGGAGCTGGACAGCACCTATGACAATCCCAAGCCCTTCCCTGATCTGCGCCTTCTGGAGCACGAGCGGGTGGTGATGCTTCCCCCGGACTGGCGGCTGTCCAAGCTGCTGTACAACACCTTTTCTGTCCACAGCGTGGAGCCCCATAATATTCTGGTGACCACCAACACCACCACCGCCATCAACCTGGCCGCAGAGAAAATGGGGTTTGCCTTTTTGCAGGAGAGCGGCGTCTCCCGCACTCCCTATCTGGACCGGCTGGCCTGCTTCACAGTGGGCGAGCCGCCATTGACTTGTCCGTTGGCGGTGGTCTACAAGAAAAACGGCTTTCTGTCCCCCGCCGCCCGGACCTTCATCGATTTGGTCAAGGATTTTTACAGCCGGTACGACCGGGCAGGCGAGTAGGGAGTGTCCCTTTTACAGATTTTAATGTAGGGGCGGCCTGCGGCCGCCCGCAAAAAAAGATGGCGTTTCCTGTATCAGGCGGGCGGCCAAAAGCCGCCCCTACAGATCACACCAATTCTGATGATTGCTATAAAATGCGCAATAGGACCCTTCTTCACAGACAAAATCCCTTGACAAATTCCACACTATTCCCAAAAGGCCGGAGGCGAAAGCCCCGGCCTTTTCCATTGCACCATCTCCTCCTCTTTTCCATACAATGGGGTAGAAACCCACCGCCCCTCTCCGGGCGGTTCTGGAGGTATTGTCCTATGAAACACGAATTGAACATCTGGGTGGTGGGCGGCGACCTGCGGCAGGCCAAGCTGGCTCAGCTGCTGGCTGAGGATGGCCACACCGTCCATACCTACGCTCTGGGGGAGCCCCAGGAACCGGTTCCCGACCTCACT
The DNA here is from genome assembly GCF_943192995.1 of Flintibacter muris. Lineage (GTDB taxonomy): Bacteria > Bacillota > Clostridia > Oscillospirales > Oscillospiraceae > Lawsonibacter > Lawsonibacter muris. The sequence continues at coordinate 98,325 of NZ_CALPCP010000008.1, read as the reverse complement.
GTAGAAACCACCCTGCGCCGGGTGGACAAGGCGGACTGTGTGGTACTCCCCCTCACTATCTCCGCCGGAAACGGACTGCTCAACGCGCCTTTGTCCCTTTTGGAGCATCCCCTTGCCCCCATACTGGATCAGCTGGTTCCCCACCAGTTTCTCTGCGGCGGACGGGTAGATCAGTCGGTTTACGCCATGGCCAAGGAACGGGGGCTGGTTATCTACGACTACTTTGCCCGGGAGGAGCTGGCTGTGGCCAACGCCGTCCCCACGGCGTTAGCGGTGGGACACAGGTAAAAGTTTGATTGACAAGCTGCGAGAATTTGAGTAAACTGAAGATAGCGTTTAAGGAACGAGGTGAAGGGTATGCTGTCCAATACTGGAATCAAAGATCAGGTGCAGGCAGAAATCTGTCGGTTCGCGGAACGGCATCAGTTGGATAAGGTGATTCTGTTCGGTTCCCGCGCAAGAGGGGATTATCACCGGGCTAGCGACATTGATCTGGCGGTCTGGGGTGGCAGAATCGCGCGGTTTGCGGTGGATATCGATGAGGAGACGTCTACCCTGCTGAAATATGATGTGGTGGACATGGGGCAGGATATTTCTTCCGATCTGCTGGCGTCAGTCCAAAAGGAGGGACGGGTTCTCTATGAAAAAGTTTGATCACTACCGGGCCAATCTGGTGGTCCTGTCCCAAGCGGACCAGCAGGACCTGGAAAACGAATTTGTCACGGGCGGAATCATTGACAAATTTATGATCCAGTTTGAACTAGGCTGGAAAGTACTGAAGGAATTACTTCAGTATGAGGGCAGGATTGAGGCTAAATCTGGTTCACCTCGGGAGATATTAAAAACCGCTTTTCAAGTCTACGATTTTATTGACGAGGATATATGGATCGCCATGCTTAATGACCGTAACAGCATGAGCCATGTGTACGACGGAAATGCCGCCAAGAGGCTGGCCCGAGTTATCATTGATTCATATATTCCTGTGTTCCAGGGATTGGAGCGCAAAATTGTGGAGCGATATCCTGAAATTGACTCATATTGATGAGAAACCAGACCGGAGGCCCGGCTGAGCCATGTGCTCACGCCGGGCCTCCGTTTGTTTTGGTAAGCAGCAGATAGATGGCCTCCATCAGCTCGCGCTGGGCCTGACTACAGACGCATTGAAGAAGGAGCCACTCAGCGTGGACAGCGTCAATTGCACGGGCCGCGTCTGTTGTCTTGTAGTATGTTCTCATTCGGGCTGTCTGCATCGTTGCCAAGGGTCCTTTTCGCGACCGCCCTTTCAACGGCGGTATTCTGTTGACTTCATCCGCCTGTTGATTCAGTTCTGCAATGATACGTTCCAGTTCAGCTTGTTCCGGTGTGGTTGAGATTTGATTGCGGGGTACTCTCGCGGCCAACGGCTCAATGACAGGAAAAATCTCGGAATCGTCTGTTTCAGGAGATTCCAACAGCTTACGGTATTTATGGATACTGTCCAGCCATAAATCGGTGGCATCTCCTTGTTGCTTTGACATAACATACAGCTTTCTGACAAGGGCGCTCCAATGGGCGATATAGATCGGGTTTGATTTGGCGGACAGTTTCTGCTCCAGCCATTGATCGAAGACAGGGTATCCTGATCGTCGGAATTTTAGTAATTGACGGAACATATATTGAACAGAAAATAAGTCCGCGATCTGATAAGGGAAACACTGAACGCAGGCTTCGATACACCTCCACAGGGCATCCCAAGATTCTTTGGAAAAGTCGAGCCCACACCTCGCACAGGCTTCGGCGCAGATCGAAGTGATTTGCTGAAACAGTTCTTGATCTGCGTTAAGGGACTGGACAGTAATCGGAAGCGGACGGCGGACACATCCATCCTGGATTGCGTTAGCAACGCCCCAGTTACCCTGATACAGAAACCGGTGAACTGGGGAACGGAACATTTGAAAGATAATATCGGGTCGGTTCAGATAAACCGGCTGTTTACTTTTCATGAAGGACTTGCATATAAAATAGTACGCAATATCCTCCGTGTTGACGTTTGGAGAAATAAACGCCTCCATTTGGATAAGATACTTTTGGAACGCACTGTTCAGTCTGTCCACATAAGGGATCAGTTTCCCCCCTGTAACGGATCGTTCTGCAAAGCGGTGCTGAAACCTTGTCATATCCAGATACAAGTACTGTTTCAAGGCCGGTAATGCGGTTTTCCACTCGGACAAAGTACTTTGATGGAAGGCTTCGATTTGATTCAGGATGGCGCTCTCCTGTTCGTATGCAAGAGAGGGGCAATACTCTGTGACCTTTTGACCGGCACCGCAAGCTAACATGTGCCGTTTCATGGATCGATTCGGAGAATCATAGAACCGTTCCCTTGTTTGAGGAAACAGGAGGCCGCGATCTGTCAGGAATATCCTGGCCCAATCCAGTAGTTCGGAATCACACCCACCCGCTTCGACAGCACAGAGCAAAGCATGAACACCTTCGGTTTTGGAATATATGGAGTTCCCTATGGTAAAGGAAACATTATACCGAGAAAGATATTCGGCCCACGGAAGATATTCCGTGGGCTGAATACGCTTTTCAGAATAAACCCGACGAATCAATTTATAATAACCATCCATATAATCACCACCAAAAGTTTGAAATTTACGCATTATTTTCAGAAATACAAAAGATATCAGTGGAAATTGCAGCCCCTGCGCTAAAAACGCCAAAATTTGTTACGATGCTCCTGGGCCCAAAAAACAGAAAGGAGGGAATTCCTTGAACTCTGTCTTTCGTATCGCGCTGCTGCGCAGTCTGCTGAAGGCGGGGCTTATCACCAAGGAAGAGTATGAAGCCCTTGCCACTTAACGGCCCGCTGCGGGTGGCGGCCTACTGCCGGGTGTCTACGGACAAAGAGGATCAGCTGAACTCTCTGTCCGCCCAGCGGCAGTTTTTCCAGAAGTACATCACGGAGCATCCGGGCTGGTCCCTTGTCCGCGTTTTCGCGGACGAGGGCTTGTCCGGCACCTCGATCAAACGCCGGCCCCAGTTCGCGGAAATGATCAGCCGCGCTCTGGACGGTGAGATCGACCTGATTATCACCAAAGAAGTCTCCCGGTTTGCCCGGAACACTGTGGATACCCTCCAGGTGACCCGGAAACTGAAAGAAAAGGGAGTGGGCGTCCTATTCCTTAATGACAACATCGACACAAGGGACAACGACGGCGAGTTCCGACTGACTATCATGGCCAGTGTGGCTCAGGAGGAGTCCCGGAAAATATCCGAGCGGACACGATGGGGGCAGCTCCAGGCAATGAAGCGGGGGGTAGTATTTGGAAATCAATCCTTGTATGGCTACACCCTGGCCAACGGCCAGCTGACCGTCGAGCCGGAACAGGCGGAGGTGGTACGCTTAGTATATCATAAGTTTCTGGTGGAACGCAAGGGGTCTCATACCATTGCCCGGGAGCTGACCGAAGCGGGTATCCGTCCGCCCCTCAGGCCCAACGGGGCCTGGTCCTCCACAATGATAGTGAAACTCCTCAGGAATGAAAAGTATTGTGGGGATTTGCTGCAGAAAAAATACCGGACGACCGACTATCTCAGCCACCGCAAGATACTCAACGACGGAACAGAAGAACAGGTGCTTCTGCGGGACCACCATGAGCCCATCGTCAGCCGGGAGCAGTTTGAGGCCGTTCAGTCAGCTTTGTCGGAACGGGCCAGTATGGTGGAGGACAAGGGCCGGTTTTCAGCCCGGTACTGGTTTTCAGGAAAGGTCCGCTGCGGTGCGTGCGGGCGCAGCTTCACGGTGAAGCGCACACGCCGGGCCAACGGTACGGATTACCAGCGGTTCGTCTGCCGGGGACATTTTGATACCACCGTCGGCTGTCAGATGAGGGCGGTTCACGGGCCGGTTATTCTAGCCTGCGCTCAGCGTGTCCTCCGGGAGCTGGCATTGGACGGAGAGGCCATCATTGGCGGCCTCTTGCAGGAGCTGGAACAGCTTAGGCAGGCGCGGCAAGAGGACAGCGGCGGGACTCAGCGGATTCAACAGGCGATTCAAAAACAGTCGGACCGGCGGGACCGGGCATTGGAGGCTTTTTTGGACGGTAGCCTGAGCAAAAATGACATGCAGCGAATGTTAACACGTTGTGACGAAGAGATCGAACGGCTGCGGACACAGCTTGAGGAAGTCGAGAAAGAGAAAAAGCGTCTGAGCCACAATACGGAACGATTAGCGGAAATTCGAGTCCTGCTGGAGCGGGAACTGGCGGGTGGTGATGCTGTCCTGGATGAAGTGATCCAGCGGATCACCGTCTACCCGGATTACTTCATCGTCGAAGTGGCGGAGCTGCCGATCCGGTTTCTGGTTCGTGCCGGGGGGAGCGGCACGGGGCGGGGCTACAAGGTAAGCGTCACCGAGTGCCGCCCGGTCACGGAGTGAAGGCATAGGCAGGCAGGGCTCCCCCTTGCCTGCTCAATAAGCAAAGGAGGATCATTTTGAAAACTCAGGTGATTGAGATCGTAACGAATAAGCAGCAGTTTTTTGTAGTGGAGAATGAATCTGTTGCCCTGTTGACCGAAAAAAAATTAGAGAAATATATCCCTAATTTCTCGGACATGACCCTGGAGGCCCGGGAAAAACATTTCAAAAAGTGGCTGAAGAACGATGTGTACCGCATCTGCTGTGTGGAGTGCGGCCCCCAACTGCCTAATACCAGGAGAAAAATCAGGATAGATGGGCACAAGAGGATAAGTACCGAGGATGATTTTCGGCAGGCTGCACAGACCTTCCTGGCAGTTTTGGAGCTGTTTGATCCCCAAAGAACAGGATACCGACTCATAACTGATATCCTGTGCGGACAGCACGCTATGGCTTTGCGGACGGCGGAGCCGTCCTTCCACGCAATGAGCGCGACATCCTCCAGCAATCCGGAGGTCGAATCGCTGCTGTGCGGCATAGTACGGGCAGTGACCACGATTCGAGAATGGAAAGGAAAGAACTGGAGCGTCCAGCGGGGTGCGGTGCTGGACTATCGGACGGAGCAATATCTGCCGCTGCACATTCAGGATCACACCAGGCTAAAAGTCAAGTACAAAGAAACCAAGTTGACGCTTCCTATGCCCTATACCGACACGTCTGCTCTGGTGATTGGCGCATCGTCTCCACAGATCAACGAACTGACCCCGTATATTGAGGACGCATCGGTTATTTTTCTCAACTGCGCCCGGACAGAGCTCGCGCCGACACGGCAAACATCTCAGGCTATGATCCCCAAATTGCCGCTCAGCTCAGGGAGGAAACTTCGAGGATTGCCGTGCTGCTGCACTGGTGGTGGGATGGAGCCCTGGAAGATGAGGATATTTGGGCCAGGCAGGTTGTTCAAAAGGCAAGGCTGTCTTTCGGGAAACCAGACAGCCGGTACATTCAAGCGACATTAGACCCCAAGCTACTGCGGGATGCCATCCGGTATCAGGTATTACTGAGTTTCCTGGTGGAACTGCAGAAAGCAAAACTGATGTCCAATGAAGAACTGGAGCCGTACCGCCAAGGTGCAAAAGAGGTATTTGACCCTGAGCCGGGACAGAACGTGAAACTCCGACATGTGGAAGAATCTGATGTCTTTCTGGAATTGATGAGGAACCTGATCAGTGAGCGAGGCAGCGCCGTTGTCCCGGAGGACCGGCGTTTTGTCAAGGCGGACAAGCCTATGGCGGCGTGGCGTGTTATCGGCGGAGAGCGATTCTTGATCTTCCCAGAAGATACTTGGGCCGTGGAGTACAAGCGCACTGCACGGAAAGAAAAAGGTCTCGACTGTTCTTTTTTTCAACGGGACAGGTGGACACAGGATTTGCAGAAAATCCTGGCTGGGGAAGGGTTAATCAAAGCTCCGTCTTCCGGATACCGGTACCGGTATGATCTGATGGCAAACGGGACACGGGACAGCACTTACGTGGTTGCGATCCCAGCCCAGTTGCTGGAAAACCCGGCAAATATCTGAGCAAAACAGCAACCCTTCCGGCAACGCGTGCTGCCGGGAGGGTTGCCGGACAGCACAGAAGAATGTAGAACAAAATATAGATAGATAATGGAGAAATATGGATAAAAATCAGAATAAATTGGCGGAAGTAAAAGATGCAAATATCCCGGCAAAAAATTGGGAGGCCTCCGGCGGTTATGTGTTAAGAGCACTTCAGAGTCCCCCTGTTGAAGGGGTTAGAGAGAACACAGTTCCCACAGTTCCCGAAAGGCTCTGTCCAACTCTCCCTAACCCTAATCGTGGGTTCCAAGCCCTTAGCGACTATCTGATTCAAAAAATTACCAAGCGGATCATGAAACATATGAGCCGCCTGTGCAGGGAACGGGGCGCAGAGCTGGACCTGGACTACTGGGAGTACTGCACCCGAAAAATTCTAGGCCAGCACTCAACAAAGGAGGCAATCATTATTCCCGCTCCGGCCGGTTCAGGGAAATCAACTTGGATTGAAGCGTTCAATCAGGCGATGGTAGAATTATTCTGCGATGAGCCAGATTTATCAGATAATTTGATTGGGATTACAGTTGTACTCCAGAAAGTGGAGGACCTGAACCGGCTAGCGGAGGTATTGAATGAAGGGACCGAGGAAGACCGACCCAATATGGTGGCGTTGCAAGCGCTGACCGAATCCGGGAAACGGATGGGCTTTTGCATGAATCAGGATGTTAAGTCCTTCGAGGATTGCAATCCATCTACCTGTTCCTTTTCCAATCGATGTAGAATTCTGAAATTTCGTGAACAGGCTTTGACAGCACCGATAGTTGGCCTGACGCAAGAGCGATTTTTAATGCTCCGGGACTCTGGATATTTGAGCTCTGTGTTATACCGGATCGGGAAAGACGGTCGCCCCTATCCAAGGCGCTATTTGATCTTCGACGAGAAATTCCAGATGGCTCCGACTCAGGTATTGGATAAAAATGTCATAGACGAGGCATCCAAGGAACTGACCCGGCTGATCGAGAAAAAGGGAGTCTCGGATCAGCAAGTCCGATACTACCAGCAACAGTTGGACTACCAGATTAACCGACCCTATCAACACCTTCGCAGTAAGCTGCGCCTGGAAATGAACTATAGGATGGAAGATATCCAGGTTGGCTACTGCGATATGAAGGATGTGGAGTCCATGGAACGAATCAAGTATGAAGCGTTCCGCGACTCTGTATTAGAGCGAAACAAAAAATTTGCGACCAAAAACCTGCGGATTGCTTTCGCGGTGATGGATGAGCTTTACGCTGGAAAGCCCTGTCTGTTTTCCAAGGTTAACGGCTTTGCCATTGCCAGCATCCAGCCTCCGGTTGTGCAATATGGACAGTGCCAGTCACTCATTTTTGACGCGACGGCCGAAGTGGACCAAGACTACGCTATGCTGGATCATGTGCAATGGTTGAAACAGATGCCAAAGCGGAAAGCTTGCAACATAAATCTCAATATTTATACTCACCGTAATCTATCTGTCTCCAAGAGCGCCATGAATGCCCCCTGGAAGATTCCGATGCTCAGTCAACTTGCCGCAGACCTCATTTCCGGAACAAAAGGCGATGTGTTCCTTTGCACCTATCAGAAGCAAGCGGAGACGATGAAGGACACATTGCAGGGGCAGATGTCATTGGACGACTTTAAGCGTGTGCTTCTGATGGAGAGCAAAAGAAGGTCTGTGCTTCCCCATTTGGGGGGTACCAATGGGAGTAACCTGTTCCACAATGCGGAGACCGTGATTATGCTGGGCTTTCCGAGACTGAATCCTCGGGACTATCTGATTCATACTGCCGCCGCCTACGGCTCGGATTGTCTCTACGATGTGTTGGAGAAGCTGCCGCCAGAACGGTTAGTTTCAAAAGATTTGAGCGTATTGTATTCCATCCCGGCTGTGCAGACCTACATCGCTCACCATTTAGCCGCCCGGCTGGAGCAGGAAATTTTCCGTTGTGCGCTGCGCAATCCAGGGTTTGATGGGACAATCAGTATTTATCTTTTTTGTCCGCCGCTGGATGTGCTGGAGCTGTTATCCCAGCGGCTTCCGGGTAATGTCATACTTACCTATCACAATGACTTGCCTGGACACGCTGAACTGTGCAAAAGCAGGACCCGGCAGTATGAGGGTGGTCCCACGCTCCTGGCTCGGCTGGAGCTGTTTTTCCAGAAATGGGATGGCCAGCCTGTCCGAAGCACGGAAATCCGGGAACATCTGGGTGCTAGCCTGGACACATGGAAGGACTTGACGAAAGATAAGCGGTTTATACTTCTACTTCAGGAATATCACATAGAGCGCCATGGACGCGGCAGAAACTGTACTTATGTGTTAGTCCAACCGGAGTGTGCCTGACAATTAGTGGAGTATTTTCGAGGGGGGTAATTTTCTCTAAAATATAAAGGAGGGAACTCCCCCCTGGAGAATTTTCTGGAGAATCGGAGGTCAAAAAGGGATGAGCGCAGCGGAAAGGAATGTCCTTCCTATTTCTCGCTGGGTGGACATTCATTTTCGATGTGGTCACCGTTTTTGACTTCCGTTCGACAGACCAATATCAAACTCCAACCTGTTACCCCCTTGGACGGTCCCGCGATCAACATAGGATGGACTCAGATATCCATCCTATGTTGATCGCGGGACCTATAATCATTTAATTCTTTTCAGTATTAAATATAAATACTTTTAAGCGTTTGTAGAATACCAAAAGACCGGGTATGCTACATACAAAAGGCGGTGAGGGTATGGAGCGGATGGACGTTGGGGCACGAGTGCGGTATTTCCGGCATCTGCGAGGGCTGAGCCAGGAACAGCTTGCGCTGCAAGCAGGTATCAACCCGGCGTTTCTGGGGCATTTGGAACGGGGATTGAAAAGCCCCACGATCACGACCTTGGATAAGCTGGTCAGGACGTTGGGCATTACCTTTGAAGAGCTGTTCGCAGAGAACACCGGCGCAACAGATCAGACCCGGGAGGCTGCCATGCAGCGGCTCCAGCTGTTGGTGCGTGATCTCTCTGCGGAGCAGCTGAACAAGTTGTCAGATATGATCCAAGCCGTTCTGGCATTCCCTAAACCGTAGAAGACAACGCATGTCCTGCCTGAATCAAATGCTGTCCCGCAAGATAGTCCTGCAATTCCATCAAGCCTCCATTGATGGATGCTAAAAACAGAGCGAGGTCATGTTCTGATTTCGGCTGGTATATTCCTTCAATTCCGGCTTGCTCCAGAATATCCTGGCACAGTAATTTGACCTGCGGTGAATCGGCTTGTAAAAACCGTTCTGTCAATTCAGCCGCATGGCAGTTCATATAGTCCGAGAGCTTTTCCAGAGCGTGACTGATTAACGGATTGGAAGAGCATTGAAAGCGTTCCAATTCCCTATAGGTTAAGTCGCTGTCCACAAACAGCACATTATCGCCATAGCCGTTTTCAAAACAGGAGAACAGAGAGTCCTCTACCATTTCTTCCACAGTGAGAGGAAAGGGAATGTCATCCGGATTATACTCTAAGGTCTGTATCTCCTGCCGATAGAAATTGCCCAGCACAGTGATTTGGTCAAGGCCATACCAGCAGAGAGGAAAATCGACTGATTCGTCTTTGCGGTAAATATAGCAAAGATGATCAAACAGTTGTAGATTGAGCCGGTATTGTTTGAAGTTTCGGCCGTTGTTTTCGTCGACCCTATTGTTGTTCCGTTTCCAAAGCGGCGGCAATTTGGCCTCAAAGCCTGGCTGAGAACACATATAACTCTGGCGGCGGGTGAGCAGACGGAACAGGAAAAGCGGTTCTACCGATTTAAGTACAGGGGATGCTGCGGCAATTTGCATATAGTGGGACAAATTATCCAGCAGGATACGTTCCCCTCCATTTCGGGGCATATCAAACAGTTCCGCAAAGCACTGTAAAATTTCATACCTCCGTTCGGTATCGCAGTCCACAGGCTTGGGACTGCGTTTTCCTTTTACGATTTGCTCAAAGTTCCTGGCTAATTTCCTGCGCTGTGTCAGTGCCTGCATCAGCTTGCTTTGCTCCTCCAAAAAACCAAAATACTGCCAAATAATTTGTTCCTCATAGTCTGCTTGATCTTCATCGTCAGTAAGTTCCGGTTCGTGATCCAGTAAAAAACCGGGGTCACAGAGTATCCCGCAATAAATATGCAGCAGTTCCTCAGACGGCACCGATTGTGCCTGTTCACTGAGCAGGCGACACAACTCAAAGCGGTCGTAGACCGGAAGGCCCCTGTCCGACAGGCGGCGGCGGAAGTCCGCTTTATAAGCTTCTGCTCTCCGCAGCACATCCTCCTGGTCAAGCCCCTTTTCTCGCAAAATCTGGTCACAATCCGGTTCATCGGCCAGTTCGTCCATTGCGTCAAGCCAGGTATCAAAAAGTACAGGTTGTCCGTTCAATTCCTGTAAAATCATACGGTCCAGCGGGTCGTTTCTATCAAGAGACAGCATGGCGTTCACCTCAAAATCATGGAATGTCATATTTAGGATAGCATATTTTCCCTCCAGAAGCTACCGAAGTTGCTTCAAAAATAATATTTTTATTTTTGAAGTAACCTATATTCCCATATGGGTATCTCTGGGATAAAATGCGGAAAAGGAGGTGAATACCGTGCCGAAAGATATTAAAAACCCGATTTTAACCGCACTGGAGCAATACGAGCGTGATCCGGACCGGAACGGCAAAAAGGCGTTTCTGCTGACACCCCAGGGTGGATACTTCCTCTACGGAAACCGCTTTTGCAGCATTACGGAATATGAATTGGAGCTGCTGGGCAATTCCTGCCAAATTCAGGGTAGAACGGTGCAAAAACCGTTATTTTTTCACTTGAAGGGAAATCAACTGGAGGTGATTGACAAACAGTTAAGCGGCCCTGCATTGGTCAGCCTGATTTTTCATATCGACTTGGGCGAGGACGAGCCGTTTCGAGGGATTTTACTGGCGCACGGACAGAAAGCAAAGCTGGCCTTGTTCCACGATTCCGAAATGGAAGAACTGTACCGCCTGTCTCGCATAGCCATTCCGTCCACCGTTATACCGGTTTCGCCGGACGGTGAGTTTCAGCAATTTGCGGAAAACCTTCGTAAAAACGACCTGCACTGGCTGACCAGCCTCTATTTGCGGGGACAGCAGTTGAAATACCTGCCAGACGCCGGTCGTTCGGATGGCAGCTAAACGGGAACGCCGAAGTTGCGGCAAATATTTTATGTTGATATCATACTTATAAGTATGATATAATCATTTTTATAAGAACGGGCTGGTATTATGACGAAAGTAGACTTTGAAAAAGCGTTCAGTGATTTTTTGGAACGCCGGGAGTATGACCAAGCAGAAAATGCTCTGTTTGCCATGGTGCGGATCGCTTTCGTGGCTGGATGGAAAGCGGCGGGAGGTGACCCACCCAAGCCCCAGAAAATCCTGGAGCTGAGACACAAAGAAGTAATCGACATCAGCGGAATGGAAACTGATTTGAAGGAGTAGGAAAATGTTGGATTGGAGAACGTTTACTTGTATAAAGTGCGGAAAAAGATTTACAAAGGCGGTGGGTGGAGTTGTCATGAGTCCACAACAAATGCAGTTGGAAATTCGTCCCGTCTGCGACAAATGTAAGCTATCCGCAATTGCCGGTATCTTCAAATAATCGTATTGGGAGGAAAGACAATGTTATTGCAAAAAGAAATCCTGCAAAAAGCGGGAGTTCCTCAAGAGGATATTCAGCGCTTGGAAAAAGCCTGGGACGCATATCAGGCCGCTGTTTCAAATCCGGTCCGTCATATCCCGAATATCGTATGCACCGGAATTTACAATGCGGGAAAGAGCACCCTGCTCAATGCGCTATGTGGGGAGGAGAGGTTCCCCACCGGGGATGTCCCCACCACGAAAGCTGTTGCGCAGGCCGAATTTGGCGGCGCGGTCTACATCGACACCCCCGGGCTCAACGCCGAGGGCTCGGACGACCAGGAGGCGCAGGCAGCTTATGAGTCGGCGGATTTTATCATCTTCGTGTCCAGTGCTCAAAACGGAGGCATTGGCGAGGTGGAGGCCGTCTGGCTGAATAGACTGCGGGATCACTATACAGCGGACAGTCTGAAGCAGCGGATGGTCTATGTCCTGACCCACTGCGGGCAGATTGAACCGGAGCAGGTAGCGGTAATCCGGAATAAAACCACCGCCGATCTGGAAAAAATTCTCGGATTTGCGCCCGACTCAATCTTTTGCGTAGATTCCGTCGTTTATCAGAAAGGGATTGCTGAGGACAAGCCTCTTCTGGTAGAGCACAGTGCGCTTCCTCCACTCCAGGCCCATTTGGCGGAATTGATTTCGGGAACCGGGGAGACGTTGAGACAGGCCCATGAAGCGGAATTGAATGCACGGGGGAAGGCTCTTCTGAAGCAGGTCGGTCGTTGCAAGGATTACTGTTTGGAACGAATGGCAAATCTGTCTGCCCGGAAGCAGCAGGATCAGATAAAAGCGATGTTTTCCAGGACGAAAGAGATGCTTACAGAGAAAATCAATGTTGGGGTAAGTTTATATGGGTCGCTTTCCCTTAGTGGTAGAGATAAGTCATTTGAGGGAAAAGATGGAAGCTCATTGAAACGACAGGCAAGAGATCACATGCGTTCATATGCTGAGCGCGGAGTAAGCGATGCTCATAAAGCAATTAAACAAATATTTCAGAAAGCCAGACAAGACTATGGTACAACCGGGATCGACAGTGAGTACTTCAAGCTTTGCAGCACAGTAAATCAGCTGTTAGAAGAACTTCAGGTAAGCCTTGGCCAGCACGGCATTTACATCCAAGCAGTGGAGGAAATTGCAATCACTCCCGATGTCTCCGAAGTAGATGCTGATCTTTCAAGGATTGCCGATAATGGGGATTATTGGTCCCCCGGTATGTATCTTAATGTGAATGAAGACCGTATCGAGGTCAACCAATACGATAACTGGTACGAGGAACGTGGCCTGTTTGGAGTTGTGATAAAAAAGCCAAAGTACGTAATATATACGCATAACGCAACTTCCAACATCTATAAGGAAATTTCAGATACATTCAAGCAGCAAGTAGAAGAAGCACGGGATAGCCTTTCATCATATTACTGGAATCCATTTCTAAAAACACTCAAATCAGAAACTGACAAACGTTTTCAGGAAATGCGCAAGGCCGCAGATGCCAGCATTGCCAATTCCCAAAGGTCCGCCGAAAAGCCTCTGCGCGAGGCGTTAGAACATTTGGCTGCGTTGGAGAAGGAGATATCCCAATGAGTGATTTGATCCGAGACAGCTTTACCCAATTTTATGAGGATATTTGGAACTCCTACCGTCTCCTCAACGAAAACCGCGCCTGTATTGAGGACCGCAAGGCGCAGATGTTAATGCTGCTGGAAACCGGCATTACCGTCCCGGAACCACCTAAAGGCGCGGGGGAGTACCAGGACCTCTGCCGTGAAACGATGGAACATGCCAAGCTTCAGCTTCGAGGCTGGCAGGACATGGTACGCAGGCAGATAGAACGCTCCGAATTTGTCAACCGGCATGAAAAGAGCATCCTGGCCCTGGTATTTGCCGATGTGAACGCCGGAAAAAGTTCTCTGGGAAACTTTGTGGGCGGTTGGAGTTTCCGTGGCACATCCTATGAAGACCTCTATATTCCCCACGACTGCGAGATTGAGGACTACAGCGCGGCCAGCGGCGAGGACCGCAGCGTCCGCAAAATCGATCACTTCGCGGAAAACGCCGTTGAGGCCACCTCCACCATCCAGCACTACACCTTGGCCCAGGGTTTGACCTGGGTGGATACGCCGGGGCTGCACTCCCTGACCACAGAGCACGGCGATCTGGCTAAGGAGTATATCCAGTTCGCCGACCTGGTGATTTACCTGACGCCCTCCAGCAGCCCGTTCAAAAAGGATGAGCGTGAAATGCTGGCCGAGCTGTTCCGGATGGGGAAACCAGTGATTCTGGCGATTACGAAATCGGATACCTTCAAGCACACAGTGCAAGACGGCTCAATTATCAGAAAGCGCATCCCCAAACCAGCAAAGGACCGGCAGGCTCAGGAGCGGTATGTAACTGAACAGGCGAAGGAGATTAACAATAACGAAAACCTGGAAAATACTCGCATCCTGAGCCTTTCCGTTATGCTGGCCCGGGATGCTGCGGCAAAACAGGATATGGAGCTATATAAGGATAGCAATCTGGACCAATTTCTGGTACAAATGGGGGATATCCTGTCCGAAAGAGCAATCGAACTGAAAATGCGCCGCCCCAAGGCGGAGATCAGCGCCTTTATCGACCGCCTGACCGGATTGGACGAGGCGGACAACGGTAACATTCTGACCATCCGGCAACTGCGCTGCGAACTGGAAAAAAAGCAGGCGGACTTAAAACATATTCTGACTGAGTGCCAGAATGCGCAAGCCACTGTTTGCGCCGAGATTGAACAGATGTTCCCAATCAGCCTAAGCAAGCTGTTCCGCAGTCTGCGGGACCGAAAACTGCTGGGAGATGCAGAGGTTGTCAGCAGGGAGATGTCGGAGGATATTTCCAGGTTGACTGCGGAAACGTGTACAAAGGTTCTTACGGAGAAGCTGGGGATGGTATCTCTGGAGCTGGAGCTGCCCCAATTGGACGCGCAAGCCGCTGACAGCACAGAGTATCAGATTCAGTATGTGAGCCAGACCGTGACCTGCCGGGTAGAGCGTGACGCCAAGGGCTTGGTGGAGCATATTCAGTACTTCTTCGATAAGAGCAAGAAATTCTACAAAAACGTCTCTGGTTCGGAAAAGATTGCCACTGGAGATAATTTCAGCGCTTTTCTTGACGCTCAGGTAGAAAATCTCCGCCCGGAGGTGCGCAGATATGTATCCGAGACGATTGACCGTATGGCTTCTGCTTGTATTGCCCCGCTGTCTGACTGCTACCGGCAGTTGGACGGGCAGTTGGTCAGGCTAGCTGGAGAGCTGGAAAAATTGCGGTTTACAAACTGACGGAGGGAAAAGATGGAAACTATGCAAATTAACAACCACAAGCAAACCGTTATAAGCCTGCTGCAGGAGGGGGAGTCCATTTTACAGCGGTCAGGCTTGCCGGATCACGCTCGGAATGTACAGAGCGCACGGTTAGATGCCGAACAGAAAAAATCCCCTGTTATCATGTTTTACGGGTTATATAACGCAGGAAAAAGTACGCTTATCAACGCTCTGTGCAAAAAAGAGATCGCGCCTACCGGAGATGTCCCCACAACGGATAAAATCCAAACGGTACCTTGGGAGGGGTACACACTGATCGACACACCGGGTATTGACGCTCATACCGAACACACCGCGATTGCTGAACATGAAATTCTTCAAAGCGATGTCATTCTCTTCGTTATGGACAATGCGGATACCTTCGACAATGTGGCAGTTTATCAGGCGATTGTGGATATCTTGAAAAAGGGAAAGCCCCTTGCCATTATCATAAACCAAAAGAATGCAGACGGCAGCGAGGATCCCAATATCTCTGTGCCGGAGCAGTCCTCTATCCGGACGGTAAGGGAAAAGGTAGCCTCTAATCTGGAGGTCCAGGGCCGCCGTAATCAAATGCAGATTGCCGGGAAACTGAAACATTTTTTAGGCATTTTTCCCGTTAACGCTCTGGTTGCGTATGAAGCGGCAGGACGTGAACCCCTTCACTCTTTCTCCGGTCTTCCTTCTCTG
Source organism: Flintibacter muris (assembly GCF_943192995.1). Classification (GTDB taxonomy): domain Bacteria; phylum Bacillota; class Clostridia; order Oscillospirales; family Oscillospiraceae; genus Lawsonibacter; species Lawsonibacter muris. The sequence goes on along the minus strand of NZ_CALPCP010000008.1, from coordinate 82,638 downwards.
TGCAATGCCCTCAACGGTGCTATTCGTCAATCGGAAGCCGTTTACATGCTGCAAACGCCCCTTACCAACCTTCAGAATAGTTTGCGTGAAGCCATCAAACAATACCAGATAGACCCAATCTATGGTGAAAAGCAGGACATGGCCAAGAACCGGGAAGCCCTGCTTGCCTCTCGCCAGCGCCTGCACGAACGCCTTATGGCCGACGGCCTGAGAAAAATTGAAGCGATCCTGGAAGATGTAAAAGCCGCCGTGACCAGAGGACAGCCGGTAGAGGGCGTAGACCGGCGAATCAGCGAAACGCTGAATACCCTGCTGAAAGAAGCGGCCGAACAGGAGCATATTGTTCTCCAGAACGAAATCAAGCTGGAGGCCATGCCGGATTACAGGCCAGAAAGTTCAGGTGAAACAGGTCAAATTACCCAGAATGACAACGATTCTGCCATTGGAGATTTGGCACAAATTGCCTCTTTTATCATAGATATTGCACCGATTCCGATTCCGGTCCCTGTTCCTATGTCCGTTATTGTAGCAGCAATACGGGTAATCATCCATCTTTTCTCAGGCAAGACATCAGAGGACGCCGCCGCTGCCCGGAGTCAGGAACAACTGGCAAACTACTACAAGTGGCTCAACGAACTCCGCGATCAGGAGATCAAAATAAAAGCCGTCTATGAAAAGTCGGTCAACGATTTTCTGACTCGGTTCTATGAGCCGCAGTTGGAGAAAATTGACCAGGCTCTGGCTGAGGTGGACAGCGGCTGCGCGGAGCATACCAAAAACCTGCGATCTATGGAAGAACTGCTGCTCCAGATTGTGGACGAGTTGGTTGCTCTGTCGGCTGCAATGTAGTTCCGTACTCTTTGTAAACAATTCAGATGAAAGTAGTTTTTTCATTTGATCCCACCTGTTTTTCAAATATATACTATAGCTACGAAGGCCTCGGGGTAATTCCCCGGGGCCTCATTTCATATTTAGGAGGGATTTATAATGTCCGCGAACATCGAAACCATGTTCTATGTCCGAGAGAAACCCTGGCACGGCCTGGGTACTAAGGTGCAGGAGGCTCCTACCTCCGCCGACGCCCTGATCTACGCTGGCTTGGATTGGGAGGTCATCCAGAAGGATGTCTACACCGAGAATGGCTCCCGAATCTCCGGCTACAAGGTCAATCTCCGCAGCATCGACAACGCCGCCCTGGGTATCGTCTCTGACCGCTACAAGGTTGTCCAGAACGAGGACGCTTTCCAGTTTACCGACGATCTGCTGGGCGCTGGCGTGACCTACGAGACTGCCGGGGCCTTGCAGGGTGGCCGCAAGGTCTGGATGCTGGCCCGGATGCCCCACCGCTACATCATTGCTGGGGACGAGATCGCTCCCTATCTGGTGGTGATGAACTCCCACGATGGCAGCTCCGGTATCAAGGTCGCCATGACCCCTATCCGGGTTGTCTGCCAGAATACCTTGAATCTGGCTCTGAACAGTGCAAAGCGTATCTGGACTACCAAGCACACCGAGAACGTCATGAGCCGTGTCCATGAGGCAGAAGAGACGTTGGGACTGGCCGAGAAGTACATGGGCGAGCTGGGCCGGGGCATTGATACCCTGTCCAGGATCAAGCTGACCGATAAGAAGGTCATGGAGTTCATGGCTGAGTTCTTCCCCGTTACCCCGGATATGCCTGACGTTCAGCGTAAGAACAATATGAGGTTGCTGAACAACATGAAGGCCCGGTACTGGGAGGCTCCCGATCTCTCTAACGTAGGGAAGAACGGCTACCGCTTCGTCAATGCCATCAGCGACTTTGCCACCCACGCCGACCCTATCCGCAAGACCAAGAACTACAACGAAAACCTGTTCCTGCGCACCGTGGAGGGCAACCCCATGATCGACAAGGCGTATAAGATGGTGCTGGAAGCGGCATAAAGGAGGGCTGTCAAAATGTCTGCAAAAATCCTTGTTTCTACCGAGAATATGCCCTATGCTGACTGGCTGGAGTATCGGAAGCAGGGCATCGGCGGCTCGGACGCTTCTGTGGTCTGTGGCATCAACCGCTATAAATCCTCTGTGGAGCTGTGGCTGGATAAGACGGGTCAGCTCCCGTCCCAAAAGACTGGGGAAGCTGCCTACTGGGGGACGCAGCTTGAACCGTTCGTCCGGGCTGAGTTCACCAAGCGCACCGGAATTGAGGTCAGCCACAAGAGTGAATTGCTCCAGAGCGAGGAATATCCCTTCATGCTGGCAAATCTGGACGGTATCTGTGAAGTCCCGGATTATGGCACCTATATTTTCGAGGCTAAGACAGCCTCCGCTTACAAGGCTGGGGAATGGGAAGATACGATTCCTGACGAGTATATGTGCCAGATTCAGCACTACATGGCGGTGACTGGCTATGCCGGGGCCTATATCGCCGTTCTCATTGGCGGCAATACCTTCCGCTGGAAGTTCGTGGAACGGGACGAGGAATTGATTTCTATGCTCATTGAGCTGGAAACCGATTTCTGGAATCATGTGCAGGATTGCACACCCCCGCCGCTGGATGACTCCAATGCAACCGCCAAATTCCTTGCTGACCGCTTTCATGACAGTATCCCCAAGTCTCACATCGCCCTGCCGGACATCGCCGCTGATCTTCTTTCGCAGTACGATGAAACCTGTGCACAGTTGGAGATTGTCACAGAGCGAAAGCAGAAGGCCGAAAATCTGCTGAAGGAGATGCTGGGTGAGAACGAGGTAGGGACTGCCGGAGGTCGTATCGTGACTTGGAAGAGCGTGGCCCAGGAGCGGCTTGACAGCAAGACCTTAAAAGCCGAGCATCCCACTCTCTATAAGAAGTACATCAACAAGACATCGTACCGCCGCTTTACCATCAAGTCGGCAAGCTGAATGGAGGTCAATCATGGATAACGCAAGACTCAAAGGCCGTATGAGCGGCAAGGTGCAGGAGTTGCAGCAGCCCACTGGAAATCAGGCTATCACTGTTACCTCTGCGCCGGAAAACTCTTTGGCCCCGGTGGATTCCACCTATCTGGCCCTGACCAGCAACGCCCTGGACATCATCCGGGCTAACTTGAAGAGCCAGCCGCTGACCCTCGACCTGTTTGATGTGGTCAAATCTCCGTCCGGTGGGGCTACGGTGTTTGAGGTGCCGGGGCTGGCGGGAAACGAAGCCGCCATGGAACTGACGGGCATTGTGCTGGACTACACCACGCCCCGGGCCTATTGGGATACGCCCGATCCGGTGGAGGGTACGCCGCCTGTTTGTATGAGCCAGAACAGCATCATTTCCCACGATGGGAAAGCCTGTGCGCACTGTCCCTACAATGACTTCGGTTCCAAGGACGGGGACAGCAACGCCAAAGCGTGTAAGGAATCGGTGCTCCTGTTCCTTCTGCGGCCCAACAGCATTATCCCTCTGCTGGTGCGTGTCCCCGTGACCAGCAAACCCCGTTTCCTGAAGTATTCCACCCGCCTCCTGAGCACCCTGACGCCGATCTCCAGCGTGGTCACGAAGATCACCTTGGAGAAGGCCACCAGCAAACAGGGCAAGCCCTACGCCCTGTTCAACTTCCAGACGGTCAGCACTCTCAGCCCGGAGGAAACGGCCCAGGCGAAGGCGTTCGGTCGGCAGTTCATGGAGATCGTGAACGCTGCCCAGATGGTGCCGGAACTGGCACAGGCCAGCTAAGAATGGGGAAGGGAGAGTTGCTATGCGTGTCTTAGTAGTTGAACCTGAGCAGAGGCCGGAAGAGAAGGAAATCGACGATTCTCTGAACTCTATGCAGGGTATCGTGGGTGGGTTAATTCAACCCATTTACTTGGAGAACTCTGTCGTGCTGGTCTGCAATGACGAGGGCAAATTGCTGGACCTTCCGGCAAACCGTGGGCTGCGGGACAAGAACGGGCAGTTATGTGATATTGTGTGCGGTACGTTCTTCCTGTGCAACGCTCCGCCGGACAGTGACCACTTTACCAGTCTGACCTCGGAGCAGATTGAGCAGTACCGGGAACAATTCTACACCCCGGAGATGTTCTGGGGCATGGATGGCCGTATCGTCTGCCTGCCGCTGGAGGTGGATTAAGCAAACCTATCTTTGAGGGAATCCCTTGTGCCGCAAAGGGTTCCCTCTATTTTACTAACTGATTGGAGTGATAAACATGAGGGCCTTGCGCCCTATGACACAGGAGGAACGGGAGTTTGCGGAGCAACACCACGATATGGTCATTGATTACCTTCGCTGCAAACGTCTCCCGATGGATGATTTTTATGACATCATAATCTTTGGTTATCTCTCCGCTGTGCAGCAGTATTTCCGCAATCCTCCTGCCGGAGTAGCGTTCAAGGCTATGGCGTTCCGGGCTATGAAGGATTCCGTTCTTCGGGAGGGTGAGTATCATGCCCGTGCGAAACGTTGCGGCGTGACTGTGGGGCTGGCTGATGCCGGCAGTCCGCTTACAGACCCCAGGCAAGATACCGAGCGGCAAATTGAGGGCAAGGTCCTTCTGGAACAGGTCGCAAGTATGGCTACGCCAAGGGAAGTGAAAATCATTCGGCTCCTGGTGGATGGCTTTGCGCTTCGTGAGGCCGCACGGTTTCTGAAGATTCCAAGAGCCACCGCCGTTAGCTGTATGAATGACTTCTGCTGCCGGGCCAGAGCCGCTATCGGCTGAGAGTTTGATTATGCAAAAACTGTGTCCCATCGCTAATGCGCTCCCCACAGCGGAAGGAGCCATCCAGCTGGCTATGGAGCATCTGCCCATTACCATCCACGGCTCCAAGGTTCTGATTATCGGCTTTGGGCGGGTGGGACGGCTGACCGCCCAGCGCTTCCAGGCCCTGGGCGCCCGGGTGAGCGTAGCCGCCCGAAAGTATGACCAGCTGGCCTGGGCCCAGGCTATGGGCTTTGGTGGAGAGCATCTGGCCCAGTTGAAGGGCTGGCTGTGCGGCTATGATTTGATTGTTAACACGGTTCCCGTTCAGATACTGGGCCGGGAGGAGCTGGAGGATGTCAAAGCCGACTGCCTCATTCTGGATCTGGCCTCCAAGCCGGGAGGCGTGGACCTGGGGGCGGCGGGTGAGTTGGGCCTCACCGTCATCTGGGCTCTCTCCCTCCCGGGCAAGGTGGCCCCCATCACCGCCGGGGCGGCCATCAAGAGTACGATTTATAACATGCTGCGGGAAATTGGATTTTGACACAGAGGATTCTTTTTAAAAAAGAATCCTCACCCCATTTTTCTCATCTCATATTGGAAAGGACTGCTTTCTTTGGAAGATAAAACCGTTGGATTCGCCGTATGCGGATCTTTTTGTACCCACGCTAAGGCGATGGAGGCGCTGGAACAGGTCAAGGCCCGGTTTGAACGGGTGGTACCCATTGTGTCCGAAATCACGGCCAGTACGGACACCCGCTTTGGCAAAGCCCATGACCTGATGCGGGAGATGGAGCGCATCTGTGACCATCGGGTCATCTGCACTGTGAAAGGCGCGGAGCCCATTGGCCCTCAAAAGCTGCTTGACCTGCTGATTATCGCTCCCTGCACAGGGAACACCCTGGGCAAGCTGGCGGCGGGGGTGACGGACACCAGCGTCACCATGGCAGCCAAAGCCCACCTGCGCAACTGCAAGCCGCTGCTCATCGCACCCTCCACCAACGATGGCCTGGCAGCCTCGGCGGCCAGTATTGGCACCCTTCTGCCCAGAAAATACATCTACTTTGTCCCCTTTGGCCAGGACGATTTTGAGAAAAAGCCCACTTCCCTGGTATCCGACTTCTCTCAGGTAGCTGACGCCGCCCAGGCGGCCCTGGAGGGAAAGCAGCTCCAGCCGCTGCTGTTAAGGGCGTAAATTGCCCATGCGGTTTGATATGCCCATATAAAGTGACACAAAAGCCGGTCAAAATCTGAATCGGCGCAGTTTGATAGAATTGGAGGAATTCGTCCAGCGGATTTCAGACGGGCTGTCGGCGATCCACATTATGGCCCTGGGGCTGGACGGGATGAACCATCAGTATGCAGGAGCGTTATATGCGGTCTGGAAATACCTCTCTGAGGCTGAGCAGGACTTTCAAAAGTGCCTGACCGCCTGCCTGAACACAGTTTGACAGAGAAAGCGCCGCCCATAAGGGCGGCGCTTTCGCATCATTCGGACTTTTCATCCCCATCCGACTGGGGCTGTTCCGCCGGGACGGGTTCCTCCTCATCCTCGGGGGGCTCCTTCGGTTCGGCGGGGGGCTCCTCCAGGGCGGGGGGCTTGATCTCCTCGCTGATAATGTGGATGGACTTGGCAGGGGGCTCAATGTCCCCGGGCACTGCCTTGCGGGTGGAGGCGTAGGCGTCCTCCACGGTGGTGGGGTCCCGGCCCTCAATGATGGCCACCATCTCGCCGCCGGTGATGGTTTCCTTCTCCAGCAGATAGGCCACCACCTTGTCCATATCCTCCCGGTTGGCCCGGATGACCTCCACTGCGTCTTTGTAGCACACATCCAGGATGGCCTTCACGGCCTTATCCATCACAGCGGCGGTGTCCTGAGCACAGTCCAGGCCGTAGCCGCCCTCCAGATACTGGTTGCGGACAGAGCCCAAGGCCATCATGCCAAATTCCTCGCTCATGCCGTACATGGCCACCATGTTGCGGGCAATGTTGGTGGCCTCCTGAATGTCCTGAGACGCGCCGTTGGTCATGGTGTCCATCACCACCTCCTCGGCGGCCCGGCCGCCCATGGAGACGGCGATTTTGGCCATCAGCTCCTCCCGGGTGCGCAGGTTGGTTTTGTCCTCCTCGGGCATAAGGAGGGTGTAGCCCAAAGAGCCCTCGGTGTGGGGGACAATGGTGATTTTCTGCACCGGCTCGGCGTTTTTCTGCTTGTAGGCCACCATGGCGTGGCCCACCTCGTGGTAGGCCACCAGCTTGCGCTCAAACTCAGTGAGGACGGAGTTTTTCTTCTCGCTTCCGGCAATGACAAACTCGAAGGAGGCCAGCAGGTCCTCCTGGTTGACGGCCCGGCGGCCGTGGCGGACGGCCCGGAGTGCGGCCTCGTTCACCAGATTGGCCAGGTCGGCGCCCACGGTACCGGCGGTGGCCAGGGCAATTTTCTTCAAATCCACATCCTCGGCCAGCTTGATCTTCCGGGTGTGGACCTGGAGGGTGGACAGGCGGCCCGCCAGATTGGGCCGGTCGATGGTGATCCGCCGGTCGAACCGTCCCGGGCGGAGGAGGGCCTTGTCCAGCACCTCGGGCCGGTTGGTGGCCCCCAGGACAATGACCCCCTTGCCGGGGTCGAAGCCGTCCAGCTCAGCCAGCAGCTGGTTCAGGGTCTGTTCCCGTTCGTCGTTGCCCCCCATGCGGTTGTCACGGGATTTGCCAATGGTGTCGATCTCATCAATAAAGATGATGCAGGGGGCCATTTTACTGGCCTCTTTGAACAGGTCCCGGACACGGGACGCGCCCACGCCTACAAACATCTCCACAAAGTCAGAGCCGCTGATGGAGAAGAAGGGCACCCCCGCCTCTCCGGCCACGGCCTTGGCGAGAAGGGTCTTGCCGGTGCCCGGAGGGCCCACCAGCAGCGCGCCCTTGGGCAGCTTAGCGCCGATTTCGGTGTACTTCTGGGGGTTATGGAGGATATCAATAATCTCCTCCAGAGACTCCTTGGCCTCGTCCTGACCGGCCACGTCCCGGAAGGTAACGCCGGTCTTCTTTTCCACATAGACCTTGGCGTTGGCCTTGCCCACGCCGCCGATACCGCCCATGCCCCCCTTGCCGCCAATGCCCCGCATGAGGAAGACCATGGCTCCCACCATAATCACAATGGGCAGCACAGTGGTAATGAGCAGATAGAGAATCTGGGAGGAGTTATCCACCGCAGGGGTCCAGTGGCGGACGTTGTGGTCGTCCAACAGGCTCTCCAGCTCCAGGTCGGCAATGGGCAGCGGGGTGGTGACATACTCGGTCTCCCGGTCGTTCTGGATGGGCATCCAGGCGAACATATTGTTGCTCTGCTGAGCCTTGTCGTCCTCCGGAATATAGGCCTTGGCCTCCTCCTCCACCCCCTCTTTCAGGGTAATGGTGAACAGGCTGCTTTCGATTTTGACCGACTCCACCAGGTCGGCCACCACCCACTGGCGGAAGGTGGAGTAAGGCACCTGGACCTGATTGGAGCTGTTGTAGCTGCTGGTGCAGCTGCGGAAGAGCAGCGTCAGCATCAGCGCCCATAAAATCAGCGAAATCAGGCCAAAGGCGTTCTTTTTGTTATTTCCTTTATCTGGTTTCAAAGGAGCGTACCTCCATTTTTCGCGTTTTTTGCAATAGATCAAAGGGTATCATACCACAGTTGGGAAGTAAAAACAAGAAAATCCCTTGTAAACTTCCGGTGAATTTTCTGTGACCCGTTTTTTGCCGGAGGCTGTCAAATTTCCACTTCCCACCGGCGGGAAAATGTGATACACTATGTTTTGTATGTGATTCGATACGGAAGGACTGTACGCTTATGAACAAACGCCCCCCTCTGCGCCGCTCCGCCCCTGTGGAGCAGGAGAACGACGGCATTATCGAGGGCCGCAACGCGGTTATTGAGGCCCTGCGGGCCGGGGTGACCATTGATAAGATTTTTATTGCCCGGGGTGAGACTGACGCCACCCTGGGCCACATCGCCTCCTCCGCCCGGGAGAAGGGCATTGTGGTGGTGGACGCCGACCGGCGCAAGCTGGACAGCATGAGCCGCACCCACTCCCACCAGGGGGTGATCGCCCAGGCCGCCGTCCGGGAGTACGCCAGCGTGGACGACATTCTCAATGCCGCCCGGGAGAAGGGGGAGGCCCCCCTGATCGTGGTGTGCGACGAGCTCAGCGACCCCCACAACCTGGGGGCGGTCATCCGCACCGCCGACGCCGCCGGAGCCCACGGGGTTATTATCCCCAAGCGCCGCTCCGCCGGGCTGACGGCCATTGTGGGCAAAACCTCCGCCGGGGCGGTGGCCCATGTGCCGGTGGCCCGGGTGCCCAACCTGCCTGCCCTGCTCAAGGAGCTGAAGGAGGAGGGGGTCTGGGTCTTCGGCGCGGCTATGGAGGGGTCCACCCCGCTGTACACGGCCGATTTAAAGGGACCCGCCGCCATTGTCATAGGCAGCGAGGGCTCCGGCCTGGGCCGTCTGGTGGAGGAAAACTGCGATTTCACCGTATCCATCCCCATGTTCGGCAAGATCAATTCCCTCAACGCCTCCGCCGCCGCCGCTGTGCTGCTGTATGAAGCGGTACGCCAGCGCACGGGCGGATAGTCCTCGTCTTCTGCGGGAAAAAGCCCCCTTCACAAAGGGGGCTGCCAGCAAAGCTGACTGGGGGTTTTCTAAAAGCGCAAGAAGAAAACCCTCCACCACCGCCTTCGGCGGCGGTCCCCCTCCCTTCGCAGAGGGGGCTTTTGAGTAATCCTACACCCTAAAGGAGCCCCGCTCATGAGCGACCGAGACAAACAACAGAATAACGGTGAGCTGATCGACATCAAATCGCTGATCGGGGACGCCGACGGGGGGGACTTCTCCCTGGATGACATCATGGCCGAGTATGGCCGCCCGTCCCAGTCCTCTCGGGGGGAGGCCCCCATTCCCCAGGGCAAGGTGGTGGCCTTTCCCGGCGTCCGCAAGCCGGAAGAGAAGGAGGAACCTTCCCAGGAACCGCCCGAGGAGCCGCCTGAGGAATTGCCTCCGGAGCCCCCCGCTCCCCAGGCGGATGAATCCAACATCACTCCCCTCCCCCGAAAGCGCGGCGCTCTGTCCACCCTTGTCCGGGACCTGAACCAGATGGCGGACGACTACGCCGAGCACATGTTTGAGGAGGACGAGTCCATTGATAAAGCGGAGGTCCGCCGCCTGGAGCGTCTGATTCCCGGCACCGACCGGGAGGCGGATGAGGAGGACCGTGTCCGCCGGTGGCGGCCCCCGCCCAGACGTCAGGAGCCGCCTCCTCCGGATGTGGCCCCCGGCGACCTGGCCCGTCAGTACGGCAAGGGGTTGAAGTGGATGCGCACCCGTGTGCTGCTGGTCTTTCTGCTGGCCGTTCTGGCTCTGGCCCAGACCATGGCCCCTTTGACGGGGCTCGCCTGGCCGGAGCCGCTGGACCAGCCCAGGCTCCAGTGTCTGATCTCCACCGGACTGCTGGGAGCGGGCGTATTGCTGGCCATGGACGTACTGCTCACCGGCCTGGCCCGGGCCCTCTGGCTGAAAACCGGCATGGACACCCTGGCCGCCCTGGCCTGTATCTTCACCCTGGCCGACGGGGTACTGCTGACCCTGTCCCAGGAGGAGGTCCAGCGCCTGCCCTACACGCTGGTGTGCCTGGCGGGACTGTTCTTCCTGCTCCACGGCTCCTACCACAAGCGCTGTGCTCTGCGGCTGTCCTGCCGCACCGCCGCCGCCTCCGCCTCCCCCTACCGCATCACTCTGGACCCGGAAAAGTGGAATGACAAGGACACCTACGCCAAATGGTCAGGCACCCAGGAGGGCTTTGGCAGCCAGGTCCAGACTGACGACGGCGCTCAGCGCATCTTCCGCCGCTTCTGCCCCCTGCTGGTCATTGGCAACCTGGTCTTCGCCCTGATGGCCTCCACCGGGGCGGACCATCCTGAGCGGCTTATCTGGGCTCTGTCCGCCATGTTCACCGCCACCTCCGCCTTTGGCGGCGCGCTGGCCTACGGGCGCGCCTTTCACAAGACAGCCCGCCGCCTGGCCGCCGACGGGGCCGCCCTGGCCGGCTGGTCCGGGATTGCCGCCTCCCGGGGCGGGTGCTGCGTCCTCATCACCGATGGCGACCTCTTCCCCCCGGGCTATGTGGAGCTCAACGGCTTCAAGGTGATGTCTGACTTCCCCGCCGAGCGGGTGGTGGCCTACACCGCAACCCTCATCCGGGACTCGGGCAGCGGGCTGACCACCCTGTTCCACAACCAGCTGCGCTCTATGGGCGGACTGATGCGCAACGCCGGCAGCCTCCAGTTCCATGAGGGGGGCGGCCTGTCCGCCAACATCCGGGGCGACCAGGTGCTGGTGGGCTCCGCCGCCTTTATGAAGCTGATGAAGGTCCGCCTGCCCCAGGGGCTGAACGTGAAAAACGCCGTTTTCTGCGCCATTGACGGCAAGCTGGCCGGTATTTTTGCCCTCAGCTACACCCTGCCCGACACCGTCTTCCCAGCCCTGGAGTCCCTGATGCTGGAGAAGATGGAGCCGGTGCTGGCCACACGGGATTTTAACCTGATCCCCGCCATGCTCCAGCAGCGGTTCAAGCTGGCGGCAGATAAGATGGCCTTCCCCGGCGTGGAACGCCGCCGGGAGCTGTCCAACCCGGACCAGGAGCACGATGGCGTGCTCACTGCCCTGCTGTGCCGGGAGGGCCTGCTCCCTTTTGCTGAGGCCATCACCGCCGCCAAGCGCCTGCGCTGGGCCACCCGTCTGGGGGCCGCGCTGTGCTGCGCCGCCTCCCTGCTGGGGATGGCTCTGGCCGCCTACCTCACCTCTGTGGGGGCTTATACCTCCCTGTCCCCCCTGAACCTGCTTATCTATATGCTCACCTGGCTGGCCCCTGTGTGGTTCCTGTCGGGATGGGTACACCGGTTTTAATAAAAATCACCCCGGCCGCCATTAGCCGGGGTGATTTTTTGCTTTAATAGGTCAATACACGGTGGATAATCTCAGCCATGTCTACTCTGGTCAGCGGCTGGGTGGGGTTGAGCCAGCTGCCGCTGGTGGGCAGATAGCCCCGCTGAACCGCGAAGGACATAGCCCCCTGGGCGTAGCCGGAGACACTGCCGCTGTCGCCGTATCCGAACAGGGCGCTGGCATAGCCGTCGTTGGCGGTCCAGCCCACCGCCTTCATGGCCCGCTGTACCATACAGATGGCGTCCTGACGTGTGAGGGTGCTGTCGGGGGCATACAGGCCGTTGCCGATCCCGCTGACGATCCCCCGGTTATACAGGGTATTCACCGCCTCGGCGTAGTAGGCGCTGCTGGATACATCCCGGAAGGCCCCGTAGGTGCCGCTGGGACTGAGCTCAAAGGCCTGATACAGCATCCGGGCAAAGTCTCCCCGGCGGATGGAGCTCTCCGGCCCATACTGGGTGGTAGTCATGCCCTGGGTGATATTGTGGTCGTAGAGGAAGTCCACTGCCGCCCGCTGGGCGTTGCTGTAGCCCGCCATGTCGCTGAAATAGGCGGAGCTGTAGGTGGGCGAGACGGTGATGATGACCTCTCCCGCGAAGGTGGAGCCATTGGAATTTGTGCCAGTGTAGGGGATGGTCACCGTTCCGGTAAAGCCCGCCCGGGGCACAAAGGCCAGCTCGGAGATCTGATAACTGCCGCTGGGCCGGTAGGCAATGTTGGTCCCGGCCAGCTGGCCATAGCGGGTGGGACTGGTGTACTGGTAGTACAGATACCCCTCGCTGGCGGCAGGCAGGCCGTTAAACTGGACAGAGCTGAGGGTGTAATGGCTCCGGGCCAGATCGCCAGAGTAGAAATACACCGGCTGCGTCCGTGTGGAGTACCGGGCCGTGACGTCCGCCGGGGGCAGGCCCACCTCAATCTCCACCGTTCCGGTAAAGCTTCCGCCGCTGCTGGCGGCTGTGGCGGTAAAGTCGATATAGACCGTTCCGGTGTAGCCGGAGACGGGGACAAAGGCCACCCGGTCCAAATCGCTGGCGGTAATGGAGGTATTGGAGGAGGTAATCCGGGTGCCGGGGCTGGAGCTGGACCGGTAGCTGCGGTACAGCGTGCCCTGGCCGGAGGAGGGGATCGTAAAGCGAACAGCGCTGATATCTCTGCCGGTCTCCCACCGGGAGAAGGCGTCAAAGTCATTCCGTGCAAAGACCGCCGGGGTCTTGGAGTCCGCCGTATAGCGGATATTGCTCCAATTACTGCTCCCGGAGCTGTCGGAGCCAATGGTCACCACTCCCTGGAAGGTTACGCCGTTGGCGGCGCGGCCCTCAAAGGGGATATTCACCAGCCCGGAAAAGCTGGTGGAGGCCCGGAAGGACAGCCGGCTGATATTGTTGTTCTGATACCGGGAGCCCACGGTGGTAATCCGTGTGCTGCCATAGTACAGCGAGCCCTCCATGGAGTCAGGCAGGCTCTGGAACACGATATAGTCCAGGGTACGGCCGGCTTGGGCCTGGCTCAGGCTGGTAAAATCGCTGCTCCGGAAACTGACGGTTCGTCCGGGCTGGCAGTTGTAATAAATATCCCCGGAGGCGCCGCCGGAGCCGCTGCGGACATTGATTTCCACATTGCCGGTAAAGCGGGTGCCGTCGGCAGTCCAGCCGGTGAAGGGGAGGCGCAGGGTGCCGGTAAAGTCCGCCGCCGGAACAAAGGCCAGCCGGTCAATGCGGGGGTTGCGGACGCCGTAGTAGTAGCTGGTTCCGGTATTGGCCCGGCTGCCGCTGCTGGTGGAGGAGCGGTAGTCGTAATACAGCACGCCCTGGCTCTCGGCGGGCAGGGAATCGAAGCGGATGTAGCTGAGCGTCTGCCGGTCATAGCGGTTCTCCTCATAGAGAACGTCCCGACAGTAGCTGTTAAAGTGCTCATCATCAAAGTGGGCCACGCCGCCCTGGAACACGTCGTAGACCAGTCCGCCGATCTCCACGCTGCCCTCCGGATTCACGGTGATATTCACCTGACCGGAGTAGGAGCCGCCATTCGCGCCCACGCCGTAGGCGGTGTAATAGACAGTAACCGAGCCGCTGTAGCCCGGGGCGGGGACAAACCAGACGTCGTCCAGCTCTTTCAGGGTGTACTGGCGGCGGATATCCACCACGCTGCCGTAGTTCCCGGAGCCGGAGTAGTTGGTGTACAGCATACCCTGGCGCTCCGGGGGCTGGGAAAAGACCACGTAGCTCAGGTTAATCCCCAGCCGCTCCCGGCAAACCCGGTTAAACTCGTCGCTGCTGAACTTGATGGGGGTGTTGTAATCGGTGGTGCAGGTAATCCCGGCGGCGGACCCGCTCTCCGAGGTCACGGTGACCAGGATTTTACAGGAGTAGTTCTTGCCGTCTTCAGACACGGCGGTGTAGCTGATGGTCACCTGGCCGCCCAGGTAGTCCGATTTGGGGACAAAGGTGATGTCCGCAATGGACCTCTGCCCGGAGGGAACCCCGCCGCTCCGGCTGGGGTGATAGTAGTTCCCGGAGCCCACGCCCGAGCCGGTAACCGATTCGGAGACATACTTATAGTAGAGCGTGCCCTGGCTGGGGTCTACGTTCAGGCCGGTGATGTGGGACAGGTTGCCGCCGGCCTGCCGCCGGATTTTTGTGAGCAGGGTGCTGAACTTCAGTATGTCGGTATTTTTGATGGGGCCCTCCTCAATGGTGGCGTTGGGGTCGGAGATTACGGTGACCTTAAAGGTGCCCCGGAAGGAGGCGCTGCCGGCGCTGACGGTAAATTGGGTGGTGCCCGGGGTAGTACCCACAATGGCGCCGTTGATGTAGGTGGCGATCAGGGAGTCATCAGACCAGTAGGTCAGCTGGCCGGTGCTGGCGCTGCCGTAGGCCTTGACAATCCCCTCCTCCACCGGATCAATGCTCTGGTTTTCCTCAATCGTAACCTCATCTTTCAGCAGCTCATAGCCGCTTACGGTCACCTTGAGCTCGGCTGTGTCACTCAGCCAGCCGCCTTTTCCGTCCGCCACTTTGGCGGTAATCACAGCCTCGCCAGGCTTGGAGGCTATCAGTTTCAGCTCACTTGTGCTGGCAACCTCCTTTTTGTCGCTGCTGAGGGCAACTTCGATATCATAGGTCTGGCCCTGTATGGAAAATTGGGCAATGGCCTTGCCGTTTCTGTTCCACATCACTTCTTTTTGTTCCGTTCTCTTATCCGAATACTCAATGGTCACCTTCATCTGCATGGTCACCGAGCCCGGATTCATGACATACGTCTCATTTGTGCCGCTGGGCTTGGGATTTTCAATGGTAATCCCCTTAATCACATTCCCCTCCGGGAGGGTATCCCCGGCCGGAGGCTTATTGGGGTCGTCCGGGTCGTCCGGATCGGTGGTGGGGTTGGGGCTGATGATACAGGTCACTGCTGCCGGGTCCGCGTCGTCGGAGGAGGCGGTAATTGTTACCGTTTTCTCCTCTGTAATGTCGGCGGCCGGAATCAGCGTGGCGACAGAGCCGTCCGTATTCGCTTCCACCCTGACAACAGAAGGGTCGCTGCTGGTCCAGGCGATATCAGTGCCTGTCTCCTTGCTTCCGTTTTTGGAAACATAGGCCATCAAATTTTTTGAGGTGCCCGCGGTAAGGTACACCTGCTCCACTGCGGCGGTGCGCTCCTCGATCCGCACATGGCGGTCGTCCACAACCGTAATCGTAAAGGTTTCTGTCTCTGTAATGCCCCCATATGTGGCCGCGACTGTAACTTCAATCTGATTATCCGCCGGGTCTTCTCCTACGCCAACAACCCTGACGCCGCCTACGGTATTTATGGGGATATACACCTTGCTGCTGTCGCTGCTGGACCAGAAGTAGGAGGTATCACGGGTCACGTCTCTCTCGCTGCCGTTTTCGCCAAGCTTTGTGTAGACCTTGACTGCCAGCCGCTTTTCTTCACCATATTTCAATGTGGCTTCCGCGTCGCCGATTACTTCAATCCGCAGCCTCCTGGCTGTATCAGGCGTAGTGGTGCTGGTATTGCCCCCGGACGCGCCGCTGCCGGATCTGGCAGCAGTAAGATTGGCCCCAGACGCCGCAAGCGCGATTGTGCCAGTAAGCATACATACCAGAACCGGAGCCAAAAGCAGGGCCAGACAGCACTGGACAAAGGTTTTCCGCATATTAAACACTCCTTTTTCAGGTGGGATAGGGATACGGGAGCGAGCCGGGGCTCGCTCCCGTGCCGGGATCAACTATTGCGTCCTGCACTTGTCCAAGTTTGACTACCCCAAGAAATATCTGTGTAGAAGTTCTTGAATGTCGCCAGAGAGTTCTCAGTCCGCTGCTGAACCTTAATGCTCAGCCCGTTGGCTGCCGGTTCGCCCGCGGAGTTAGTCAGCTTGCCGGCGGGGATGTTCAGGGCCACGTCATCCACCTTGCCAGACAGCTTGAGGGTCAGCGTGGCGCCGTTGGCGCTGTTGACCAGACTGCTATTCCTTGTGTCGATACCGCCGATCACGTTGGCCGCGTTCAGCAACTCTTGGAGGGTAGCCGGTTCGCTTCCGCCCAGGTACAGCGGGGCATTGAAGCGGATGGTGCTGGTTCCGTCCACCGTGTTGTTGCTGCTCACGCTAAAGGTGGTGCTGGCGCCCTGGGCCTGGGGGATGGCGGTGCGGGTGGTGGGCGCCGGAATCCCCGGGCCCATGCCCTGGATGGTCCAGCCGGCGCTGGCCTCGTTGCCCACGTTGATCGTCGAGCCCCAGAAAACGTTCAGATAGTAGGTGCCCTGGGTCGTTGTGGCGGTGGTCGTGTCCGGCCACCTGCTCGAGTGTACAATCTGCATACCTTCCGATCCCGCAACGTTGCTGGAGTTAATCAGCCAGCCGTTGCTGATGCCAATGGAAACGGTGGGACCACTCAACGGAAGGGTGATTGTGGAGTAGCCGGCTTGAGAGGTTTGGATATTGTGTGTATTGGCAGTCCAATTAACGCCAATGGAGGGATTAAATATGGATTGCAGGTCGCTTTTCTCAACTTTAGCTATTGTCGGGTTACCATCAGCGTCTGTACCGCCATTAAGGAAATATAGTTCCTTGTTGAAGGTAAGGGTAATCGATCCTCCTGTCACAACATTCGCATCATTAGCATCCTTGGCAACCGTAAAGCTGCCTGTGGCGTTAATCAGCTGGGGCGGGTTCTGGTCGCTCAGCTTGATTTCGTTGCCCATAAAGGAGTAGCGAATCCCGGTGGTGGTGTTGGTCATGCTGGCATCCTCCGGGTCCTTTCGTGCCATGGAAATCACATAGTAGGTCTGGTCGGCCTGGAGCACGCGGTCACTGTACAGCCAGGCGTTGGCGTTAATGTGCTCCGGTCCGCCCTGGGTGGCCGGCCCTGACGCCTCATCTCGCTCCAGCCACTCCAGGATATCGTCCTTTATCGTCTCATTGGCATAGATATCAAACACGGAGTACCGCTTGTTGAACCGCTCCGGGTTGCCCGAACCGTCTGTCGGGAAGTAGCCGGAGGTATCATTCCCCTCATTCGACGCCTTCCGGTAGGTGTAGATTTCCTTCAATGCATCATAAACGGTGTAATTCTTATAGGCAGCAGGCAGGGTGCGGCCGGGATACAGATAACTGCTGAGCAGGTCGGTGTCCTTCATATACGGGAGCTCACGGATAGAGGATTCCGAATAAATCTTATAAGTCAGCTCCGAGCCTATATCCGTGGACAGCCCCGCCCGTCCGGGCTCCGTCACCGTTGGCGGCTGGCCGACTATGGAAATCTCGGGCCGGGCCACCGGATCGGTCTTAAACTTGTAAATCTCCACCTCAGAGGGCTCCATTCCGGCCCCTCTGATGACAAAGTAGACATAGTAGGTCCGGTTGGGGGCCAGGTTTTCAATCTCCACCGTAGCGCTGGCCACGCCCCGGTATTCCAGACTGCCGGGCGGGATGATCGAGCTGCCCTCCGCCCAGTTCGGGTTTTGGATGTCACCCTTCAGCGGGTTCAACAGCACCGGCATATCCATAGTATCCCGGTCCCGTCCGCTCTCAGGGACCTGCTCTGGCCTGATCCGCTGATTCTGCTCTGTAATCGTGCGGATGGAGGGGTTCCACAAGGAGGTGTCCGCCGGTTCGTTGCCCAGCCCATCCGCATAGCCAATGGCGTAGTACACCGTGCCGGGCCGGGTCAGGGTCAGGTTCATGGTCACGGAGTTCTCATCCATCTCAAAGGAGGGGAAATCGTCCGCAAATTTAGGCTGGACAGAGTCCTCACGGTTGATCCACAGGTGCAGCCGCCGGGGGTCCTCCTGGTTCTGCGTAGAGCCGATGGACTCGCCGCCCCCGTTGTTCAGGCCGTTGTCCAGGAACTGATCCCACCTTGCCGCAGTCAGGTTGCTGGCCAGCCTGTACAGGTCGGAGGAGTTGCCCGCCGCAACATCCACGTAGAAGTTGATGTCGCCGCTCCAGGTGTCAGGATCTGTCAGGCTTCCAATCCGGCGGATGGAGACCACAAAGTCGTAGTAGACGGTCTGCCCATCCGGCGTCTCGGAACGCAGCGTGTTCAAATCGGGGAAGGGGATGGTCTGGGAACAGCCATTGAATTTGCTGTGCAGGCTCATCCCGGCCAACTGACCGGGGAGGGGGTAATACAAGCCGCTGCTGCCCAGCAGAACCCAGCCGCTCTTATCCTCCGCCGCGCTCATGTTGGGCATGCCGTAGGCAAACTTTCCGTCCTCTTCCTTATGCGTCAGCACGGTAACCGTCTGGTCCTTGTCAATGGTAACCGCCCGGTAGTACAGGTCGTACTCCATATTTGTGTCGCTCCACAGCAGCAGGTCATAGGCCATGCCGTCCGCGACAGTGTCGGTCTCCTCCGGCATCATGCGGAACTTGAAGTCCACGCCGTAGGTTCCGGTGCTGGCCCCGTCTGTATTCAGGGCCTTGATTCCCTCCGGAATCTGATTTTCAGGCAGCTGGAAGTCACCTGTCAGCCTGATCCGGGCGAACACCACCGTGAAAATGGGTACGCTGTGGCCCTTGCTCACCGACTCCGGCTGATAGTCCACCGTAGAAGGATCAATGGCGTGGCCGCTCATATCCTCAATCCCGGTGATCTCAAAGCTGTAGATACCGCCGCCCTTCAACTGAAGGCCGTCACTGAGGAACTTGAGCTGAATCCTGCCGTTAACATTGGATACATTGATATTCTCTACGGAATAGTCAATCACCCAGTTTTCGCCAACTCCATCGTCGCCCTTGATATCCGCCACGGTATCCATGCCGTATATCCACACCTTAAAGGTGATGCTGCTTCGCAGGGCCTGAATAAACTTGTTCTGGTCCTCTTCCGTGCCTGTCCGCGCGTCCTCGTACAAGGACAGGATGTCCCGTCCGCCCGCGCTGGTGAAGCAGACGTTTTCGCTGAACTCCAGCACGATATCAGTGTCCTGCATGGGGTTTTGGGTGTTGTCCTGGCCGTCATACTTGGTGAAGAACTGGCGCACGGTGGGCGGGTTGTTATCCAGCGTGCGGATACCGCCCTCCAGCTTGTAGACCTGAACAGAGTAGTTCCCGGCGGTGTCCTGGGCCAGATAGTACAGGTCATAGGACTTCTCCGCCTCCAGGCCGGTGATATTGATGGCAACCTCGGTATTCGCCGTGGCGTTCACCCGGCCGCTGCGGAAGGCGTTCATGCCATTGGCTACCTGGAGCTTGGCATAGTCGCTGTCCAGATTGGCCGTCTTGCCGTCTTCCGAGTTGTCGCTGCCGTCCTGGCTGTTGGGATTCGGCTTGGGATAGGAGGTGCCCGACTCTACCACTACCCAGTAGATGGTGCCGTTCTCTTTCAGGGTGGCCGCCATGGGAACAGAGGTGGCCTGGGCCTGACCATTTACATGGGGATGCACCACAAACTCAGGCGGGGTCACATCCGGGGTGGTAAAGGGCAGGGAGGTGATGGCGGAGCTGTTGGTGCCGTCCACGTCGGTGAGCCACAGGTACAGCACGTAGTTCTTCTGCTCCTCCAGGCGGCGGCTGACAATAATCGCCAGATCGTCGGTCCGGGCCACATTCTTCTCCAGCTCCACAATGCCGTAGCCCAGGTTGCCGCTGACGGCGGCGGATTTCAGCTCGTTCTCAGTGGGCGCCGCCGCTCCCTCGGGCAAAACGGCGTAGTACATCTGGCAGTTCTTGGTGGCCAGCACGGCGACCTGCGCGGTGATATAGCCATCGCTGGGATTTTCCTTGCCCACAAAGGACATATAGGGGTAGTTCTGGCCAAAGGCGGGCACGGTGTTGTCCGGGGTGGTGAAGGAGGTCACCTTCACCGGGCTGCGCCTGCCCTGGTCGTCCACCAGCACGGCGGACAGGTAGTAGGAGCCGCCCACTGTCAAGCCGGTAATCTGGGCGTTGACCACGGTGTCGCCGGCGGGGGCGGCCACGGAGCCGTTGCGCACCGCCTTGGAGCCGTAGGAGGGCGGGGAGATCAGGTCCTCCTCCCCAATGGAGCCGTCGGTAATGCTGCTGACAGCCCAGTAGATGGTGCCCTTCTTATTGCCGGAGAAATCCGCCCGCAGGCCGGTGGGGGCAATGTCCTTGGCCGCCGGATAGCCGGCCAGCAGGCGCGGGTCGGAGGAGCCCTCCTCCGCCGCCAGGGAGTCCATCACCACACCGGCGATGTTGGCGGTGAGGCCGGGACGGATGTAAATATTGTCGGGCAGCATGGAGACCACGCAGCCGGGGGCGTTGATGTTGAGCTGGGCAATGGCGCCATCGCCAATGACGTTGGTGGCCACGTCCAGGTTCATCTCCTTGACCCAGGTGTTCCGGTCCAGCTGAACCAGGGAGTTGGTGGCCGCCTCGTCCACGGTGAGCTTGGCCACAGTGCCCTTGGCCACCTGGATGGTGGAGTCGGGATTTTTGTTTACAACTTCCTTGATACGTCCGGCCAGAGACAGATGGGTGCCGGGCTCGCCGTCCACCTCAATGCGCATCAGTCCCTTGTCGTCGGTGTTGTTGTCCTCCAGATAGGCGGAGGTGCGCACAGTGGTCTTGGCGATATCGGTAATGCCGTCCGCCCGGATGGTGACCGTCTTGTTGCGCATGTTGTCCACCAGCATCTCTCCGGCGGTTACGTTGCGCATGACCACGCTGGCGTCGCCGCCCTCGCTCTCGCCGGTGCCGCTGACGATAATCCGCCCCAGCACATTCACATTTTCCAGCCTGATGCCGCCCAGGCCCACGCCGCCGGAGACATACAGGTCTCCGCTGATGGTGGTATTGCGCAGGGTGACGTCGGGGGAGGTGATGGTGACATTGCCGAACACGCCGCCCATCTCATAGGAGCCGCTTTGCTGGATGGGATTGCCCACGCACTGGGCAATGAGCGCGGCCATCTGTCCTCTGGAGATGGGGGCCAGGGGGTGGAAGGTGTTGTCTGTATAGCCGGAGATAATATAGTTGTCCACGGCGGTTTTGACAATGCCCCGGGCCCAGTCGCTCACATCCCGGCTGTCGGAAAAGGCCAGGCTCTCGCCCGGCGTCTCCGCCAGCATCATGTTGCGCCCCAGGATGCACACCGCCTGCTCCCTGGTGAGGGTAGCGTTGGGGGAGGCGGTGGCCTCAGAGGTGCCCGCCATGTACCCGGCGGTATAGGCGATGGACACATCATCATAGAACCAGTCGGTGGTCGCTACATCAGTAAAGGGGATGGGCCCGGTTTCGGTATAGCCGTAGGCCCGGTTGACAATGGCCATAAACTCCGCGCGGGTGAGCGCGGCATCCGGGTCGGAGGTCTGATCCGCCCGCATGACGCCCCAGTTCACCATCTGGTCCAAATAGGGGTCGGCCCAGTGCTCCGCCGAGGCAGGCTGCGTCAGCGCGGGCACAAGCCCCGCCACCATGGCGGCGGCCAAAAGCAGGGAAAGCGCCCGCTCCTTCCAGGTACGGCGCTGTTTACCGGTTGTGTGGGACATATGAGGTTCTCCTTTCTCTTTCCAACGGGAAAACAGAGGCGGCCCCAGG
Source organism: Flintibacter muris (assembly GCF_943192995.1). GTDB lineage: Bacteria > Bacillota > Clostridia > Oscillospirales > Oscillospiraceae > Lawsonibacter > Lawsonibacter muris. Next base: position 60,996 of record NZ_CALPCP010000008.1, on the reverse strand, counting down.
GGGCCGGGATTTTATTTGGTCAATCGGCGCTGTCAATCTGGATGCTGAACACCGCCTTGCGGATCAGGGTTTCCTCATCCTGGATCAGATCCACAAATTTAGAGGCGTACAGGGGCTCAGACGAGGTCTCGTCCTCCAGCTCCCGGAGAATCTGGGTTTTGACCACCAGCGGGGAATCGGTCACAGGCAGGACCATCTCCACAATCTCCCGTTCATCCAGGGGGAGGCTGGACCAGAAGGCGATACCGCCGCAGCTCAGGTCCTTGGCCCTGAGGGGGCGCTGGCCCTTCCACCGCCCGGTGACAGGGTACATAACGCTGGAAAAGTCGGTGACAATACGCAGGTTTTCCCGGGCGTTGGGGCCCAGGGCAGCGGTGGGCTGGATGACCATCTTGTCATCCCGCTGCCGGATGATTACGCCCACCTGGTTGGGGGTACTGTCGTCCATGCCGATCATCTGGATCTCCCGGTGGGCGGCTACCGCCTCCTCCTTGCCGCCCAGGATGCGGATCTGCAGCACCTCTGAGTTGGGGGGCGACTCCAGCACCGCGTTGGCCAGCGGGACACCCTGGCTGTCCAGGATCAAATACAGCCGGTCTGCCATTTAAAACGCTCCTTTCTATTCCGCAGAGGCCTGGGCCGTCTGCTCTGCCAGGGCCTGGCGCTCACGCCGGGCCTTGTCCGGGTCGTTAGGGTCAAAATTCAAAAAATAGACATAAATCTCAACAATGGCCTGATACAGCGCGTCCGGGATCTCCTGCCCCAGGGCCAGCTGGGACAGCATGGTGGCCAGAGAGTTGTCCTCATAGACGGGTACGCCGCTCTCGGTGGCCACCTCTACCATGCGCTCGGCCAGAAAGCCCATTCCGGAGGCCACCACCACCGGGGCGCCCTCCCCCTCGTACTTCAGGGCCACAGCCCGGTTGGTGGCCCGGTTATCATATCGTGACATTGACGCTGTTTCCCCCCTCAAAGATTTTCGGGAATACCCCGGAGATAGTCAGCGGCCGGCTCATCTGCTGAACCTGGACCGTTTCTGCCTTTAAGCCGTTATCGGTGATGATGCGGTGCAGCTCCCCCTGGACCAGCTGGGAGAAGGGGGCCACCTTTTCCGGACAGAACACCTGAACATCCACCCGCTCCCCCTGACAGGTGAGCACCATGTCAAAGAAGCCCAGGCTCTGGATATCGATTTTGAACAGGAAGCGCAGCACGTTTTCCCGTTCTCCCCGGCCCCGTTTCAGGTTCTCCTCCGCGTCCGGGTCCACCCACATCTCGGAAAAGACCATCTTTCCGTCCCACTCCAGCGGGAGGAGGATGTGGTTCAGGGGCATGTGGACGCTCTCGTTCACCAAAAAGGCGGATACGATATTGCGGAAGGCCTCCTGCACCTCGGCCCCCGCGCCGCTCTGGAGGGCGGACTGGGCGGCCTTGGCCAGCTGGGCGGCAAATTGATCGCCGTTGGCGGCCTTGGCAAAGCTGGTGTTCTGCAGCAGCCTGAGCAGCGCATCATCTGACAGGCTCCCCAGCTTTTCCCGCAGCCCCGGGCTGCTCATCAGCTGGTGGAAGGCCTGGAGCAGGCTGTCCTCACTGCCGTTTTCGTAGCGGGACACGTCCAGAGCCAGCATGGAGATCAGCGTGCGGGACAGGCCCATGTCGTTGGTCTTGCTGGTGTAGCCGGCCAGAAAGGTGAGAATCTTGCTTTGGAGCAGCTTAAGCGCCCCCTGCCGGTCTCCGGCGTTCATCTTCTCCTCCAGCTCAGACACCATGGGCAGCAGCTGGCTGCCCCAGCTGGCAGGGATGGCCCGGGTCAGCTTGGTCAGCGTGCGCAGCAGGTTGCCCTGGATATGGCTGGTGGAGGAGTAGTCGCTGTACTTCTTTAAAAATTGCAGGATATTGCCCCGCACCGCCTCGGAGTTGCCTGAGGCGAAGGCCTCCCGCAGGATGTTGAACAGCGCCCCGCCAAAGCGGGTTCCGTTGGCCAGCTGGGCGTTTAAAAATTTGTTCAGCGCCCCTTCGTCCATTTTCAGCATGTTGAGCAGGGCGCCCATCTCGGCGGCCAGCCCCTCCTCAATGCCGGAGGACACCACCGTGCCCTGGAACATGGCAAACAGGGTGGTCAGGCTCTCCCGCAGGTCCGGCGTGCCGGCCAGGCGCTGGAGGAAGGCGGCAAAGTTGGAGTCGTACCGCAGAGCCTGGCTGCCGGAGGAATCGCCGGCCGTCTGCTGCTCTGTGCGGTTGTCCGAACGGACCACCCGGTTCAGGTCCGGGGCGTTCTGGATGCGGGTATCGCTGGGGGATACGGGCATATTTCGGTTTACGTTGCTGTTGTCATGGCCCGGTACCGGGTTAGTCACACCAAGCAGATCTGGCATCGGCGACACTCCATTTCACATTCAAGTTCAAGCGGGGCGGCCTCCCGCCCCGATAAAAACGGGCCGGGTCTGGTCAGGATTATTTTAAACCAGCTCCGGCCAAAAGTCTATCCCCAGTTTTTTTTCTGGAAAACTTAATTTTTTAATTGACACTGCCGATATATCGAGTATGATTAGATATGGGTGGGATTACTATGCCCGCAGGCCGGTTCCCCGCCCGCATCCAAAAACCAAATGAGAAAAGGTGGCGTTTTTATGGGCAGCGGCAACGACAGCATTCTGGATATGTATCTATATGAGACCAACACCCTGCTGGAACAGTTGGATGGCATCCTGCTGACGGCGGAAGAGGCGGATACATTCTCTGAGGACAGCGTCAACGAGATATTCCGTATCATGCACACAATCAAGGGTTCCTCCGCCATGATGGAGTTCAGCTCCCTGATGACGGTGGCGCACCGGATCGAAGACATGTTCTTTATCGTCCGGGAGAAGGGCATGGACGTGGTCCCGGAGGCGACCCGGCCAGACCTGTTTGACATGCTGTTCCAGGCTGTGGACTTTTTCCGCGGCGAGATCGAGAAGGTAGAAAACGACGAACCGCTCTCTCAATCTATCGACCACATTGTAAATAAAATTAATAGCCTGATTGATAAAATTCAGGGCAATCCCGCCCATGCCGAGGCTGAGGCGCCCGCCGCCGGGGAAAGCGCCGGGGGCGAGGCGGCCGCGGCGGATGTCAGCGCCGTCAACCCGGACTACCTCTTCGGCATCCACGTCTTCTTTGACGAGGGCAGCGGGATGGAGAACCTGCGCGCCTTTATGCTGACCAACAGCGTGAAGGACTACTGCGGCGACTTCATCACCTCTCCGGCCAATGTGGAGACCGACCCCTCCACCTCCGACATCATCGCGGACCAGGGCTTCCTGGTCTGGTTCCGCACCGCCGACGAGCGCAACAACGCCATCACCGCCGTGCAAAACGGAAGCTCTGTCCGGGAGTATCAGCCGGTGGACGCCGCCAAGCCCGCGCCCCCCGCCCCGGCGGAGGCCCCAACCGCCCCCGCCGCCGCTCCGGCCAAGGAGGCCCCCAAGGCTGACGCCTCCCCCGCTCCCGCGGCCAAGCCCGCCGCCGGCGGCCAGCAGCACGCCAAGGAGAGCCTGATCAGCGTGAACCTGTCCAAGCTGGACCAGCTGATGGCGGTGGTCAGCGAGATTGTCATCACCGAGTCTATGGTCACCTCCTCCCCCGACCTGAAGGGGCTGCGGCTGGACAACTTTACCAAGTCCGCCCGTGACCTGCGCAAGCTCACCGATGACTTGCAGGACGTGTCTATGTCCCTGCGCATGGTCCCTGTGTCCGGCACCTTCCAGAAGATGAACCGTATCGTCCGTGACATGAGCAAAAAGCTGGGCAAAAAGGCCAAGCTCACCCTTATTGGCGAGGACACCGAGGTGGATAAGACCATTGTAGACGCCATCAGCGACCCCATCATGCACATTGTGCGTAACTCCATGGACCACGGCCTGGAGGAACACGAGGCCGACCGCATCGCCGCCGGCAAGGACCCGGTGGGCGAGGTCATCCTCTCCGCCCGCCACACCGGCAGTGAGGTCATTATCGAGATCAAGGACGACGGCCAGGGGGTAGACACCCAGGCCGTGCTCAACAAGGCCATCCGCCAGGGCCTGGCAATCCCCGACCACGAGTACAGCCAGAAGGAGATTCTCAACTTCCTGATGATGCCCGGCTTCTCCACCAACACCGAGGTCACTGAGTACTCGGGCAGAGGCGTGGGCATGGACGTGGTGAAAAAGAACGTGGCCGACGTGGGCGGCACTGTCACCATCACCAGCGAGTGGGGCCAGGGCATGACCACCACCCTGAAAATTCCCCTGACCATGGCCATCATGGACGGCATGGAGGTCTCCGTGGGCGATTCCATCTTCACCATCCCCATCAACACCATCCAGTCCTCCCTCAAGGTCACCGCCGGGGATGTGATTCACGACCCCGCCCAGGGCGAAATGGTCAAGATCCGGGACAACTTCTACCCCATCATCCGGGCCAAGGACCTGTTTTGCATGGACCAGGGCTGTGACAACATTGAGGACGGCATCCTCATGTGGGTGGAGGCCGGTGAGCACTCCTACTGCCTGTTCGTCGATAAGCTGATGGGTGAACAGCAGATCGTCGTCAAGCCCATGCCCAACTACATCAACAACTTTGGCGTGAAGAACTACGGCATCAGCGGGTGCAGCATCCTGGGCGACGGCAGCATCAGCATTATCCTGGACGTGGTCAACGTCTACGCCGCCGCCCACAGCGCCTATTAACGGCGGCCGTATATGAAGGGAGAATAAACTATGGCACAAGTTGAAGAAATGATGTTTGCCACTGAGGCTCAGGTGGACGAGTACAACGACCAGATCCCTGAGATCGCCACCGAAAAATACCTGATTTTCTCCTCCGACAGCCTGATGTACGGCATTAAGGCTGAACTGGTCAAGGATATCATCACCGGCTACTCCATTACTTACCTGCCCCAGGTGCCCGGCTATGTCAAGGGCGTGATTAACCTGCGGGGCCAGATCATCCCCATTGTGGATATCCGCCTGCGCCTGGGCAAGATGCCCCAGGACAACTTCTGCAGCATTGTGGTGGAAGTTGAGGGCAACATGGTGGGCATTGTTGTGGACATGGTGGAACAGATGGTGGACATTCCCCTGGATGACATCCTGCCCGTCCCCACCAACAGCGGCGGCAGCCACGCCATGGTCTCCGGCATGTGTACCCTGCCCGACGGCAACACCATGCTGGAGCTGGACTGCGAGCAGCTGCTCCACGACTGACGCCGATTCCATCACATAATAAGGGAGGGAGCTCTGAGGTGATACAGACCATCTCGGATGAAGATTTCCGTAAACTGACAAACTTTATCAAGACTCAATACGGCATTACCCTGCAGGAGAAGCGGCAGCTGGTTACCAGCCGGCTGTCCTCCATGCTGACAGAACAGGGATATACCAGTTTTTCCCAGTTCGTCTCCCAGCTGCTGAAGGAAAAGGACCCCCAGAAGATGGAACAGGTGCTCAACCGCCTGACCACCAATTACACCTTCTTCATGCGCGAGACAGAGCACTTCGACTTTTTCACCAAGGTCATTATGCCTGAGCTGGTGCGCAAATACCAGCACAAAAAGTCTATCGCCATCTGGAGCGCCGGCTGCTCCAGCGGCGAGGAGCCTTACAACATCACCATGTGCATCAAGGAGTTTTTGGGAATGCAGGCCAGCCAGTGGGATACCCGCATTCTGGCCACCGATATCTCCCAAAAGGCTCTGGCCAAGGCCAAGCAGGGCATCTATGAGGTCCCCAACACCGTGCCCGAGACCTGGCGCAAAAAATATTTCAAGAAAATCGAGGGCAGCAGGTACGCTGTCACCCCTGATGTCCGCAATAATGTGATTTTCCAAACCTTTAACCTGATGGACCCCATTAAGTTCCGGACCAAGTTCGATGTGATCTTTTGCCGCAACGTGATGATCTACTTTGACCAGCCCACTAAGGACGCGCTGGTGCGCCGGTTCTACGACGCCACCAACCCCGGCGGCTACCTGATGATCAGCCATTCGGAGAACCTGAGCAAAGACGCCCCCTACGCGACCGTGGCTCCGTCCACCTTCCAGAAAAAGTGAGTTATCCCGGCCTCCGGGCCGGGATAAGCTTGAATCTCTGTCAAAGGAGAGATTGTCATGTGGCCAGCAAATAAAAAAATTCGCGTCCTGGTGGTAGACGATTCCGTCTTGGCCCGCACCATGATTTCAAACGGACTGAACGCCTCGCCCCGTATCGAGGTGGTGGCCACCAGCTTCAATGCCAAGGACGCCCGCGCCAAAATCGACCAGGTCAAGCCCGACGTAATGACCCTGGATGTGGAGATGCCCGGCATGAACGGCATCGACTTTTTGAAGCAGCTGCTGCCCGTTGTCCCCCTGCCTGTTATTCTGGTGTCCTCTTTGGACCTGCGGGTGTTCGATGCCCTTTCCGCCGGTGCGGTGGATTTTGTCCGCAAGCCTGAGCCGGGCAAAAATGAGGCCTTTATTCAGGCCCTCACCAACAAGGTAATTGCCGCCGCCGGGGCCAAGGTGCGCCCCAGAGCCGGAGGCCCTATGCTCACGCCTCCCCGGCCTGCCGCCGGCGGGGCGGCACCTCCAGGTGGATTTCGCATGCCTTCCACCGTGAGCAAGCCCGCCCTCCCCGCGCCCCCTCTGCTGGGCAACCGGCCCTCTATGGACGCCACCATCATTGCCCTGGGGGCCTCCACCGGCGGCACCGAGGCCACCCTGGAGGTTATGAAACGCCTGCCCGCCGATATCCCCCCCATGCTTATCGTCCAGCACATGCCCGTCGGCTTTACCCAGATGTACGCCGACCGGCTCAACCGCTTGTGCCACATGGAGGTGCGGGAGGCCAAGCATGGCGACGAGCTGCGCCGCGGCCTGGCCCTTCTGGCCCCGGCGGACTTTCAGATGCGCGTGGTCCGCTCCGGGACCAAGTACACCGTAAGCTGTACCACCGGAGAAAAGGTCAGCGGCCACCGGCCCTCGGTAGACGCCCTGTTCTTCTCCATGGCGGAGCAGGTCAGGTGCAAGATGGCCGGCATCATCATGACCGGCATGGGCCGGGACGGCGCCGACGGTTTATTGAAAATGCGTCAGGCCGGGGCCTATACCATAGGTCAGGACAAGGAATCCAGCGTGGTATACGGCATGCCCATGGTGGCCTACAATATCGGGGCCGTCCAGATCCAGGGCTCCTGCGAGGATATCGCCGGAATTCTGCTGAGACAGCTGCAAAGATGGTAAAAAACAGCGCCGGGAAGCTTTCCCGGCGCTGTTTTCTACTTACTGTTCCGGCTGAGGGAAGACGATTCCGCCCACGCTCACGTTGACGGCGGCCACCTCCAGGCCGGTCATAGACTCAATGGCGTTCTTTACCGCCTCCTGAACGGCCTTGCCCATCTCCGGGATGGTGTGGCCGTAGGTCATGAGGACGGACATGGCCACAACAACCTTTTCTTCCTCCAGCTTGATATGCACACCCTTGGCGGCGTTCTTTTTGCTCGGGTTGGTCAGACTGCTGACCCCCTCCACCTCCAGCGCGGCGGCGGCAGAGATGGCCGCCAGCACCTCCTCGGAGATGTGGATGTTGCCCAGCTCATCAGAGCGGGAGACGTAATCTTTGCTTTCGCCCATTATGATACCACTCCTGTTCCCAGTTTTCAAAACGGTTACCGTTATTTTACCACACTTTCCCCCGTTTGACAACTGCGGCGGGAAAAAACTTTGTCCCTCACCATGAGGATATGGCCCGGCGGGCCGGGATATGACCAAAATCAGGAATCAATAAAGCTGCGGACACGGAGCTTTACCCCCAGACCGGCGGCGATTTTCTTGCAGTTTTCAATCTCCTGTTCTGTTTTGTCCTTGTCCACAATGGTCATCACCACATTGGGGACGTAAGCGGCGGACTCCTTGGCAAAGTCCAGCATGGCCTGATAGGCCGCCTCCCCCTGAACGGGGTGACACAGGGCCGTGTAGTCGGCAGCGTTGTCGTTGTTCAGGGAGATGGACAGGGTGTCAATCCGCCCCTTCAGCTCAGGGCACACGTCCCTGCCGTTAATCAGGTTGGCGTGGCCGTTGGTGTTGATGCGCACCGGGGGCAGTTTGTCCCCGAATTTTTCCTTCAGCCGATCCACCAGCCACAGCAGGTCGTCCAGGCGGTAGGTGGGCTCGCCATAGCCGCAGAAGACAATCTCCCGGTAGGTGCACACGTCCCAGCTGAGGAAGCTGTCCAGCGCCTCCTCCCGGGTGGGCTCCCGCTCCAGCCACAGGGAGTCCTCCGTGTAAATGGACCCCTGGGCCTTCCCCTGGCGCAGGCAGAACTCACAGGCGCAGTTGCACTTGTTGGTCAGATTGACATACAGAGCGTCTTCATATTCATAGGTGATGGTCATCATGTCTCCTCCTTGTTTTGTCCCTTTATCTCTCCATTATAGAGACGCCGGTACAGCCTTAACTAATTACTGTGTAGTTTCAAGTACTTTCAGCTTTCTAATTGGAAAAAGCATATAGTTTTTTCCCGTCTGCGGAAAAGTAAAATCGTGGACCGCCCCCACCAATGGAATGGCTTTATCGTTCAGATATTTTATTGCCCTTGAAAATGTATCATCATCTTCACGTTCCACACAAATATATTCATAGCCAGGAACAGTCCATTTTGTCCAACCGCTAGGAGCTTCCGCACTATCATAACATTCCACTCCGGCAAGATAAAGTCCTTTGCTGAAGTCCTCCCAGGGGTTGAATGAATGTGAGAAGTCGGACATGGCCCCCCATATACCAATTATGTTTCCATTTGTGTCCTTTTTCGCTAAATGCTGAACTTCTTTAAAATGGGAATTTGCATCAGCCCATAATCTTTGAATAAAGCCATCTCCGTCTAAAGTAGACCCCACTTTTCCTATTACAACAAAAGACTCTTTTATACATTGTTTGACGATCATGTTTCCTCCTCGCAAACTACAGCTGTAGGGGCAGTATCAGCGCTTGCTATTATATGCTTTTTTGACAAGCAGACAAAACTTCGGTTTGCTTCTATATAATTTTAAAGAAACGCTTTCCGTTTTCCATTGTAATCTCCGCCGTCTCCTCGGGGGACAGTCCCTTCACCTGGGCGATAGTCTCCGCCACACGGTACACCTTGCCCGAGTCGTTGCGCTGGCCCCGGAAGGGCTCCGGGGTGAGGTAGGGTGAGTCGGTCTCCACCATGATCCGGTCCATGGGCAGCCAATCGATCACCTCCAGGGACTTCCGGGCGTTCTTGTAGGTGACCACCCCGGTAAAGGACAGCATCCAGCCCAGCTTGACTAGGGTTTTGGCGTCCTCCAGGCTGCCGGAGTAGCAGTGGTACACCCCGGTGACGTTGGGGTGGGCCTTCACCACCTCCAGGCAGTCCCGGTGGGCCTCCCGGTCGTGGACGATCACGGGCAGCCCCAGCTCCTCCGCCAGCTCCAGCTGGGCGTGGAACACCTTTTGCTGAAACTCCCTGGGCGGGTTATCCTTCCAGTAGTAGTCCAGACCGATCTCTCCAACGGCCTTCACCCTGGGGTGGGCGGCCAGAGCCCGGAGCTCTTCAATCCAGCTGTCCTCCCAGGACCCGCAGTCGGAGGGGTGGACCCCCACAGCGGCGTAAACAAAGGGGAACTGCTCCGCCAGCGATACCGCCGCGCGGGAGCTGTCCAGATCACAGCCCGGGTTCAAAATCAGCTCCACCCCCTTCTCCGGCATGGAGGCCAGCACCTCCAGCCGGTCGGCGTTAAAGGCCCCGGAATCATAATGGGCGTGGGTGTCGAATAAACGCATGGCACATACCTCCTGATACAACCGGCTTGACAGAAAAGCCGGAGGGCTGTTACAATATAGGCAGTATACTCCACCAGAGAAGAAAAATCAAGGGAGGCGGCATTATGTATCTGATTCTCAGCATCATTCTTATCTTTGCCGGCCTGGTTATGGCGTTCTCCCCAGAGTTCGTCTACGAGCTGCAAGAAGGTTTACGGAGCGACGCCGTCGGAACCCCCTCCAAATTCTTCATCGGCAGCACCCGGTTCGGCGGGGTGCTGTCCATTCTGGTGGGACTTGTGGGAGTTATCAGCTTCTTTGTCTTATAAATTACAGGCCGCCCCAAAAGGGCGGCCTGTTTACCATTTATGCGTTGCCGAACTCGCTGAAAAAGCGGTCGTGGATGGCCTGGACGGCCCGGTCGGCGTCCCGCTCATCCACCAGGACGGACACCTTGATCTCGCTGGTGGAGATCATGTTGATGTTGATACCGGCGGAGAACAGGGCCTCGAACATCTTGCAGGCCACGCCGGCGTTGTTGGCCATGCCCGCGCCCACGATAGATACCTTGGCCACCTGCTCGTTGACCTCCACCGACTTGCAGCCGATACTCTCCTTACTCTCCTCCATCAGCTCCTTGGCCGCCTGAGCATCCCCTCTGGCTATGGTAAAGCTGATATCCTTGCTTCCGTCTCTGCCGATAGATTGGAGGATAATATCCACGTTGATATTCTTCTTCGCCAGCAGCGAGAAGATTTTAAAGGCGATACCGGGGTGATCGGCCAGTCCGATCAGGGCGATGCGGGCCACATCCTTGTCCTTGGCCACGCCGCTGACATGCGTTTTTTCCATAGTCTTGACGACCTCCTTCACTTTCGTACCGGGCTTGCCGCTAAAGCTGGACAGCACCTCCAGATTGACGTTATACCGCTTGGCCATTTCCACCGAGCGGTTGTGGAGCACCTGGGCTCCCAGGCTGGCCAGCTCCAGCATCTCGTCATAGGTGATCTCCTCCAGCTTCCGGGCCCCTGTGACGCAGCGGGGGTCGGCGGTGTAGACGCCATCCACATCGGTGTAGATCTGGCACAGGTCGGCGTGGAGAGCGGTGGCCAGGGCCACAGCGGAGGTGTCGGACCCCCCACGGCCCAGTGTAGTGACGTCATCATACTTATTGATGCCCTGGAAACCAGCCACCAGTACGATCTTTTTCTTGTCCAGCTCCTTTTGGATGCGCTCTGTGCGCACCCGCTTGATGCGGGCAGCGGAGTAGGCCGAGTCAGTGAGCATACCCGCCTGCCAGCCGGTGAGCGAGATGGCCTGGTAGCCCATGCGTTCAATGGCCATGGCGCACAGGGCAATGGAGATCTGCTCGCCGGTGGCCAGCAGCATATCCATCTCCCGCCGGGAGGCGCCGGGATGAATCTCATGGGCCTTTGCGATCAGGTCGTCAGTGGTGTCCCCCTGGGCGGACAGGACCACCACCACGCTGTGGCCCTTGCGGTAGGTCTCGGTGACAATCCGGGCCACGTTGCGGATCTTGTCGGCGTCGGCCACCGAGCTTCCGCCGAATTTTTGTACAATCAGTGCCATGTATGGTATTCCCCCTAAAGGTTTGAGATAAAAATTCGCATCGTAGGGCGCGACGCCCCCGGCACGCCGCTTCGCGCAGGCGGACCACGCAGCAGTAATCGGGCATATCGGGCCGCTTCGCGCAAACGAGCCGCGCAGCAGCATCTGGGCACAGCGGGCCGCCGGGATCGCCGGCCCCTACATTCTATTCTCTCAGACCAGCACCCGGAACCGGGAGCTCACATCCACTCCGGCCAGCTTCTCCAGAATCTCCGGCTCGGTCATAGGCGCGGTGAGGAAGGCGGTCTCACCGGCGGGAGCGCCGCTGCGGGCCAGCAGCTGGACGTCACCGCAGCGTTCCCTGGCCTCGCCAGCGGACAGCTGGGCCCGGACATACCAGGGGGAAGCCAGGCCAACGGCGGACACTACCAAATCGGACGCGCCCTCCTCCCAGCCGTTGTGCCGGTCCTTTTTCAGGTCCTTGGCGATATCGATCACGTCGGCCACCACGGCGGAGGCGGTGGGCAGCTTGCCCGCTCCCCGGCCATAGAACATCACATCGCCAATGGCGTTGCCGGTGACGGCGATGGCGTTGAACACGTCCTCCACTCCGGACAGGGGATTCTCTCTGGAAACCAGGTGGGGGGCAACAAAGGCGCACACCCTGCCCTCAGGCTGGCGGATCGCCCGGCCCAGCAGCTTGATCTTATACCCCACCGAGTCGGCGTAGGCCACGTCCTCCAGGGTGACCCCCCGGATGCCTTCGGTGGTCACCTGATCCGGGTAGACATGCCGTCCGAAAGCCAGGGCGGCCAGGATGCAGATCTTGCGGCAGGCGTCGTGGCCGTCCACGTCGGCAGTGGGGTCCTTCTCGGCGTAGCCGTTGGCCTGGGCCTCGGCCAGGGCCTGGTCGAAGGTGAGGCCCGCCTTAATCATCCGGGTGAGAATATAGTTGGTGGTGCCGTTGAGGATGCCGGTGACCTGCTCCAGCTCGTTGGCGGCCAGGCAGGAGGTGAGGGGGCGCAGGATGGGGATGCCCCCGCCCACGCTGGCCTCAAAGAGGTAGCTGCACCCGTGCTCCTTCGCCAGCTGGAGCAGCTCATAGCCGTGGGTGGCCACCAGCTCCTTGTTGGAGGTAACCACGCTCTTGCCCGCTTTCAGGGCCCGGGTGGTAAATTCCCGGGCGATTGTGGCCCCGCCAATGGTCTCCACCACAATGTCCACCTGGGGGTCGTTCTCAATTACGGCGAAGTCCTTCACGAACAGCTCCTTATAGGGGCTGTTCGGAAAATCCCGCACGTCCACAATGTATTTCAGCCGCACCAGATCATCTACCCGGTGGTCAATAAGCCCGCCGTTGGTGGTGAGCACCTCTGCCACTCCGGAGCCCACAGTGCCAAATCCCAAAATCGCTACGTTTACCATTGCTTTTTCTCCTTATCCTAAAATGTTGTTCGTTCCCGCTTCACAAGGCCCCCTTCGCAAAGGGGGCTGGCATCCGCGAAGCGGATGACTGGGGGTTTCCCCCTAAAATACAGCACACTGCTGAAGGAAAACCCTCCACCACCGGCTTAGCCGGCGGTCCCCCTCCCTTTGCGAAGGGTGGCTATTATGCTACCCCGCCAGAATCTCGCATTTAATGACCCCGGGGCCGGCTGACAGGTTGGCCAGCACCTCCTCCAGGGAGTTCTGGAGGGCGGAGGTCTCCGCTGTCATGGTAACCACGGCGCAACCGTTTACCGGGATGTTCTGGTTGATGGTGAGGATGTTCACTCCGGTGTCCGCCAGCACATTCAGCGCCCCGGACAGAGCGCCCGGCTCATCCTTCAGCATCACCTGAAAGGTGACAATGCGGCCATGGAGCATGTCGTTAAAGGGCCGCACCGCATCCTTATATTTATAAAAAGCACTGCGGCTGATCTCCACCGCCTGGGCGGCGGCGTTGACGGTCTTCTCCTCCCCCGTCTCCAGCAGCCGTTTGGCCTCGGCCACCTTCCGGAATATCTCCGGCATGGCCCGGGCCTCCACAATAAAATACTTTGCCGGCTCGCTCATAGTCTCCTCCCGTCCGCATCCGAACACTGTCCGTGTTGCGCGGTCATTTGTTTTTAAGCCGTGGTCTATTGTATCATATCCCGCCTCTGGCCGCAACACAAAAAGCATCGTCTTAATTGTGGAACTTTCCCTGAATAAAACAGGCTGTTTTTGTCATTTTTTACAGTCACCGCAGACAGAAGCGCCGCAGACAGCTGTCCGCGGCGCTGGAGAATTGGTCTTCTACCCCACCATCACGCCGGGCGGCGGAGGGGGATCGTGGGGCTCATCCGGGTCTGTGGGGTTAGTCACGCCGCCGGGGTCATCAGGCTGGGTGGTGCCGGAATTGCCGGGGTCTGTGGCTGTACCGCCGGGAATGGGGAAGTTGGGAATCAAAGGACTGTTGGGGTCTGTGGTGGTGCCGGGCTCAAAGGGGTCATCCGGTTCTGTCACAGGCTCACTGGTGTGGAGGGTACATGTTCCATAGCTGGCAGCTGTCTCATAGTCCCACTGGGCGTCCCCGGCCACAGCGGTTCCAAGCTGCTCCCTGCCGAAATTGGGCAGACAGATCTGCTTTTGGCTCTCCTCCGGGCAGAACTCTCCCGCCTGGTAGTACAGGCCGGTCTCCTTGCCGCTGTCATCCAGCACGGGACAGTCCACGCAGATGGTAATTACCGTCTCGGCGGTGTGGTAGGGGCAATTTTGTCCCTCGGGGAAGCTCTCCGGGAAGATACTGCCCGAGGCCACCCGGCTGCCCCGGGGGTCCATGGCGCAGTACTCGGTGGCCAGATAACCGCTGTCCATACAGTAGTTGATGGTGCGCCGTCCGCCGGGATCGTCATAGTTTTTGTCGGGCAGGCCCTCATGGAGGGGGACCATCACCTTGTTCCACAGCACGGCGGCGGGGTTTTTACCCGCCAGGCTCATCTTGTAGGGGTTCTCATAGCCCACCCAGACCACGGCGGTGTAGTAGGGGGTGTAACCGGCAAACCATCGGTCAAAGTTCTCGCTGGTGGTGCCCGTCTTGCCGGCGGCATGCTGGCCCTTGATGTCCAGGCCGTAGGCGGTGCCGGCGGCGTCGAACACGTGCTGCATCATGTCGTTCATATACCAGGCGGTGGTCTGCTTGATGACCGGCTCCTGCTCCAGCTCGTTGTCCACCAGGAGGACCTCCTGGCCGTCCACCAGCTGGGTGATTTTCAGCACAGTGCGGGAACCCTGATACACGCCGTTGTTGGGGAAGACCGAGTAGGCCTCAGCCATATCCCGGACATTGGTGCCGTCGGTGAGGCCGCCCATGGCCAGGGAGGAGGTCATGTCCGTCTTCCACTCGCCCCTTACCATGCGGCCCTCCTCCAGGTCAATGTGGTAGCGGTCCTGGACGAACTTGAAGCTCTCCTCCGGGGTGACGTAGTCCAGCATAATGCGCACCGCCACCGTGTTCAGCGACCGCATCAGGCCCTCACGCATGGTCAGGTGGCCCCGGTAGGTGGTGGTGCCCGAGTTCAGAGGCCAGGCCTTGCCGCCCATCATCTGATAGGGGTAGTCGTCCAGTACGGAGTAGGGGTTGAGCAAATTGAACTCCAGCGCCGGGGAGTAGACCGCCAGGGGCTTGAAGGAGGAGCCGGGCTGGCGGTGGCCGTCGTTGGCGTAGTTGCTGCCGAATTTGACGGTTTTCTCCCCAAACTGACCGGCAATGGCCACCAGATTGCCCGTGTCATTCTCAATGATGGCGATGGTGGACTGCATCTGCTGGCCGTCCTTGGAGGTGTAGTCCAGGTTTTCCCGGTTGGTGTAGATCTCGTCCACAATGGCCTGGGCGTCGGGGTCATAGCAGGTGTAGATGCGCAGGCCGCCCCGCTGCATGGCCATCTGGGTCAGCTCCCTGGACCACTGGTACTTGTCCGCCATGATGTCATAGACGTCGGAAACCACGGTTTCCTCATACCAGGAATAGAGCTCGTCGGTGTTTCCCTCCCCCAGGTCCTTGACAAAGACCAGCTCCTGAGCCACGGCCTCGTCATACTCCGCCCGGGTGATATACTCCTGCTCCAGCATCTGGTTGAGGATGACCTCCTGCCGGTACTTGTTCCACTGCCGGGCAGTCCAGATTTCGTCGGTGTTAAAGCCCTGGGAGCGGCTGAAGGAATAGGGGCCGTATTTGGAGGGGTTGTTGGTGATGCCAATCAGGCTGGCGCACTCGGCCAGGGTGAGCTCAGACACCGGCTTGCCGAAGTAGCCCAGAGCGGCGGCGCCCACCCCCTTGTACTTGCTGCCCAGGGGGATCACGTTCAGGTAGTACATCAGGGTATCTTCTTTGGAGTTGTTCTGGGTAAAGCGGAGGGCGCGTATAATCTCGGTGATTTTCCGTTTAACGGTGGTCTCGTTGTAGTTGGTGGTGTTTTTCAGCAGCTGCTGGGTGATGGTGGAGCCGCCGGAGATTTCCTTGCCGGTAAACATGGAGTATACCGCATAGGCCGTCCGCCGCCAGTCCACACCGGGATGGGTCCAGAAGCGCTTGTCCTCAATGGCCACGGCGGCGTTAATCAGGTCCTCGGGGATCTCGTCGTAGTCCACCCACACCGAGCTGGTGATGTTGTTCAGCTTGGTCATCTCCACATACTGCCCGGTGTTCTTGTCCTGGTAGTACATGATGCTGTCCTCGTTCCAGGAGAAGTCATCCGGGCTTACGTCGGCAATGGGGATAATGACCTCGTTGATGTACACCATAGCAAAGCAGGCCAGCAGTGAACCGGTACACAGCCCGATGAGGATCAGGGTGCCCAGCACCTTGAAAAACCAGCCGATCACCCGGCCCGCGGTGACGCCGCCCCGCTTCTTTTTCCTGCGGCGCTTCTTTGGCGCGTTGGGCGCCTGGCGGGCTCCCCCCGAGGAGCGCCGGGAGGGCGCCTGGCGGCGGGACGGATAGTCGCTGTTTTCATACAGTGAGGAATGTTCATTGTAATCAGACACGTTAAATACCTCCAGCCGGTCAGGGGAGCTTCCCTCTTCCGGCGGTCTTGGACGGACACCGTCCGCCCGGATGTTTGCTTGAACCGCGCCAAGCCTATATAGACAACACTGCGGCTATAGTAAACCCAGCATAAGTATTATACCAGATTTTTCATTCTTGTCCACCCATAATCAGTTTAAAGGCGCAATCTTCAAAGTTTCTTAAAATTTACCTGCTCTCCCCTATTGCATTTTTCCCGACAACGGGGTAAAATAAAAGCACAAAATGACAGGAGGACGTCCATCTATGGAAGAGAACTTCGGCCCCGACTTTATCACCGTCACGGATGAGGACGGCAACGACTTTGAGCTGGAGCTGGTGGATACCCTGGAGCATCAGGGGGTCACCTACTACGCCATGTTCCCCGCCGTGGAGGAGGATGAAGCCTCCGGCCAGCCCAAGGACGTGGACGCCGACGACGAGGAGTACGGCCTGGTCATCATGAAGGCAATCGAGGAAAACGGCGAGGAGCTGCTGTCCACCCTGGACTCTGACGAGGAACTGGACACGGTGTATGAGCTGTTTATGGAGCGCTTTTTCCAGGATGAGGACGAGGAGAGCTGACCCCAAGCCCTTTGGTCTCTTTATACTTCCTGCTCGGTGCGTGATGGGCTCTTTTAAACCCACATTTCTAAAACGGGACGCCCACCTCACTGCGCGGCTTGCAGGCCTCCCGGCCCCCTTATGAGGTCAGCTGGACGTTGGAAGCAGTAAAACGCAGTGGAGGCGACCCACCTGCCATTACGTGCAGGTTTTAAACGGGTCCACACGGCCAGAGCGGGGTATAAAAAGCCATAGTGACCCCAGCATTTGGGCCGCGGCATCTGTGCCGCGGTCTTTTCTATGGCGGTTATTAAATTTGCGCCATATTTAAATAATGTGTAAAACTCCACCCGCCCTCTTGCAATCGGAGGCGCTTTTTAGTATAATGTTTCGGAAATGCCCTTCCCGGCATCTTCGATTGACACAACTGAAACAATGAGAGGACTGAATCAACCGTGAGTGCAGAGAAAAAAGCCCAGACCCGGGCTGAACGGGATGAAAAACGCCGTCAGGAGGAACAGAAAGACCGCCGGTCCACGGCCATTTACACTGTGGTCGCCGTGGTGGTGGTCATTGCCGCCGTGGCCGCCATGTTCTGGCGCAGCGGCATCCTCCAGCGCAGCATGACCGCCCTGGACGTCAACGGCACCAAGTACACCGCCGCCGACTTGCAGTATTACTACAACAGCATTTACTCTGAAAACGCCCAGTATTACCGCTTCGACTCCAGCACCTCCGCGAAAAAGCAGGTCTACGACGAGGCCACCGGCCAGACCTGGTACGACTACCTGATGGACCAGGCCGTCCAGCAGCTGACCCGGAACACCGCCCTGGCCCAGCAGGCCAGGGACGAGGGCTACACCCTCTCTCAGGAGTCCCAGACCAACCTGAATACCACCCTGGCCCAGCTGGAGACCGCCTGGATCAGCTACGGCTACGCCAGCCGGGACGCCTTTATCCGGGGGAGTTTTGGCAATTATATGACCTATGACAGGCTGGTATCCCTCCTCAACATGGAGTTTCTGGCCAGCGACTACGCCCAGACCAAGGTAGATGCCATTGAGCACTCCGACGCCGACTACCAGGCCTACTACCAGGAGCACGCCGACCAGATGGACACCATCACCTACTCCCAGATCACTTTCCGCTGCACCCTGTCCACCGCCGACGCGGACGGCAACCCCATTGATCGCACCGCCGAGGAGCAGGCCGCCGAGCTGGAAACCATGAAGGCCGAGCAGAAGGTTTTGGCCGAGGAGGTCCAGGCCAAGCTGGAGTCCGGCACGGACTATGACGACCTGATTGAGGAGTACAGCGACCGGCTGTACAGCTCCTCTACCGGCAGCAGCGCCACCTACTCCGAGCTGGCCTACTTCGCCTACGCCGACTGGCTGATTGACAGCCAGCGCAAGGCCGGGGACATCACCCTGCTTGAGGACGGGGGCGACACCTACTATTATTACTACGTGCTCCGCTTTGAGGGCCGCGAGCTGAACCAGGAGCAGACCCACGACGTGCGCCACCTGCTGGTCCGGGCCGGCGACTCCACCACCACCGATCCCACCCAGGAGCAGTACGACGAGGCTGAGCGGAAGGCCCAGTCCCTGCTGGACGAGTGGAAGGCGGGGGAGGCCACTGAGGACTCCTTTATCACTCTGGCCTCCGCCAACAGCGACGACAGCGGCTCCGCCGCCAACGGCGGCCTGATCTCCAATATCGCCGCCGGCTCCAGCTATGTGGAGGCTTTCAAGAACTGGGCTCTGGACCCCGCCCGCAAGGAGGGGGATGTGGATCTGGTCAAGACCGAGTACGGCTGGCATATCATGTACTATGTGTCCACCAACGACCCTGTCTGGAAACAGAATACCGCCGCCGCCCTGCAAAACCAGGATTATGAGCAGCTGGCTGACGCCGCCGTCCAGGGCTGGACCGTCTCCCGTGGCACCGGCATGAACTTTATCAGCGCGTAAAAATACAAAAAGCCTCCATCCAACCGGATGGAGGCTTTTTCTTATACAGTCAACATTTCTGAAGCAACTCACATCTGCACTTTGTTTCCAGGACTGTCAGATCAGCCCCACCAGGGCGCTGGCCCCAATGCGGTCAGCGCCGGCCTCCAGCATGGCCTGGGCCTGCTCAAAGGTGCGGATGCCGCCGGCGGCCTTTACCCGCACGTCGGGGCTGACGTGCTCCCGCAAAAGCTTTACATCCTCCACCGTGGCCCCGCCGGAGGCAAAGCCGGTGGAGGTCTTGATAAAGTCCGCCCCGGAGATGGATACCACCCGGCACAGGGCGATCTTCTCATCATATGTAAAGTTGCAGGCCTCCACAATGACCTTCAGGATCCGTCCCTTGCAGGACTCCTTTACCGCCCTGATCTCAGCCAGCACGCCCTCCCAGTCGCCCTCCTTGGCCAGGCCCTGGTTGATGACCATGTCGATCTCATCAGCGCCGTCCCGGATGGCGTCCTCCGCCTCAAAGACCTTCACCTCGGGGGTGGAGTAGCCGTTGGGGAAGCCGATCACCGTGCAGATTTTCAGAGTGTTTCCCACATAGTCGTTGGCCTTTTTCACATAGCGGGGCGGGATGCACACACTGGCAACCTCCAGCCGCCTGCCGTCGTCACAGGCCTGCTTCACCTGTTCCCAGGTGGCCGTGGGGGTAAGGACGGTGTGGTCCACCCGCCGCAGTATTTCATTCTGATTCATATTTTCGATCCTTTCCACGCCGGATAACCGACATTTTTTGTTCAACTTGTTCAAGCTGTACTATTTTACTCCCCTCCCCCGCCATTGTCCAGACGAAAAAAGATAAAAAATCAGGCTGTCAAAAAGTACCTTTTGGTCTTTTCGACAGCCTGTCTCAGCTTATCGCAGGGCTTCCTTCAGTGCGTCCACCCGGTCAGTCTTCTCCCAGGCCACGCCCAGGTCTTCCCGGCCGAAGTGGCCGTAGGCGGCCAGCTGGCGGTAGATGGGCTTTCTCAGGTCCAGATCCCGGATGATGGCGGCGGGGCGCAGGTCAAAGACCTTCTCCACGGCCTCCTCCAGCTTGGCATCGGCCACGGCGCCGGTACCGAAGGTGTCCACCCGGACGGACACAGGCCGGGCCACGCCAATGGCGTAGGCCAGCTGCACCTGACAGCGTGAGGCCAGACCGGCGGCCACCACGTTCTTGGCCACCCAGCGGGCAGCGTAGGCGGCGGAGCGGTCCACCTTGGTGGGGTCCTTGCCGGAGAAAGCGCCGCCGCCGTGGGGCGCGGAGCCGCCATAGGTGTCCACAATAATCTTCCGCCCGGTGAGGCCGGAGTCCCCCTGGGGTCCGCCGATGACGAACCGGCCGGTGGGGTTGACATAGAACTTGGTGTTCTCATCCAGCAGATTGGCGGGGATAATGGGCTTGATGACCAGCTCAATCATATCCTTGCGGATCTGGTCCAGCTCCACCTCGGGGCCGTGCTGGGTGGAAACCACCACTGCGTCCACCCGGACAGGCTTGTTGTTCTCGTCGTACTCCACGGTGACCTGGCTCTTGCCGTCGGGCCGCAGATAGTCCACCTTGCCCTCCTTGCGGATCTTTGTCAGCTGCATGGCCAGCTTCTGGGCCAGAGAGATGGGAAGGGGCATCAGCTCCGGGGTCTCGTCGCAGGCGTAGCCGAACATCATGCCTTGGTCGCCGGCGCCGTTGTCCAGGCCGTCGTCCTGAGTGCCCTCCTTGGCCTCCAGACACTTGTCCACTCCCATAGCGATATCACCGGACTGCTCGTCGATAGAGGTGATTACCGCGCAGGTGTTGCTGTCAAAGCCGTACTTGGCCCGGTCGTAGCCGATCTCCTTTACCACCTGACGGGCCACCTTGGGGATATCCACATAGCAGGAAGTGGTAATCTCACCCATCACATGAATCAGACCGGTGGTAGCGGTGGTCTCGCAGGCCACCCGGGCCATGGGGTCCTTTTCATAGATGGCGTCCAGCACCGCATCGGAGATCTGATCGCAGATCTTGTCAGGATGCCCCTCGGTGACGGATTCGGATGTAAACAGTCGTTTTGCCATGATTTTTTCTCCTTTCTTTTCTTGGGAGCGCAAAAACGCCCCGCCGGATGGCGGAGCGTTATGTTTGGATGCACCCTCATCTTTCGATACACTACCGCCGGATTTAGCACCTTGCGTCCGCAAATCAGCTTTGCTTTCGCAGGTTGCCGGGCTTCATCGGGCCGTTCCCTCCACCGCTCTTGATAAGGCTATTCAGTTGTTACGGCTTTATATTATAGCAGGGCTGCGCAATTTGTCAAGATGAATTTGGGCAGGTATTTTCTGGTACAGCCACCAATCTACCGGCCACGGATCAGAAACATTGCTCTGTGGCGGAATCACATAGCTGGCGCCCTGCTCTGAGATATAAGCTCGAATCGTCTTTACCCCATAAGCACAGTCTGCTAATACATTGCTACCGCCAATCTCCACCTTTTCCAGCAGTTCAACAGCATAGACTGAATCATGGTCATTCCCCGCAGACAGCATGAATTCAACCGGATTTCCCAGCCCATCCACAATGGCATGCAGTTTTGTATTCAACCCGCCTTCGGTTCGCCCGATTGCTTTATCCGCCGTTTTTTCCCTCTCCATTGGCACTTTCGTGAACCTTGATGCAAATAGAGTCCAAACTCAGGTTTTCCATATCCGTATCTGCGGACAATGCACGAAATACGGCTTCCAATGTGCCATCGTCCCGCCATTTGGCAAATCGGGCGTACACAGACTGCCAGGGGCCATACGCCTCCGGCAGTTCTCGCCACTGGGCTCCACTACGGGCGATCCAGAGCATCCCATTGAGCATTTTCCTATCATCTTTCCGAGGACGGCCCCGCTGCCCTGTCCTTTCTGCCGGAAGTATCGCTTTCACGCTTTCCCATTGTTTTTTTGTCAATTCATATCGTTTCATATACCTATTTTCGCACCTTCAAACGACTTGTACAATATTTATTTTTCAGACAACCTCTAGGCCCCTTGCGAAGAGCACACCCCTGAGGCCTCCTTCGCAAAGAGGGCTCCCGGCGAAACCGGGTGAGAGTTTTCCCCGAATTACGGCGGTGTGTTGGAGAAAACCCTCCGCCACCGCCTGCGGCGGCGGTCCCCCTCCCTTTGCGAAGGGAGGCTTATCGGTCCTCTATAAAACACAGAAAACCACCCCAAAGTGGGACGTTTGCATACATTTAATGGAAATGAGGGCGCACTGCGCCCTTTTTTCTTTGCATGGCAGCACTTGGGCCATCAAGTCTACCAAATGTCTACCTCAAAACCCGCCAATCCTCTGCGGCGCAAGGGATTGGCTGGTTTTCCATTTTCCAGGTCATCTACCAGGCGTCTACCAGTTTGCACTTTTTTATATCGAATCAGGTGATTTTTGCGGATTTCTACTCGTTTTTGCAATCTTTAACGCCATGCAAGAGGCGTGACACGGCGGTGGCAGGGCGGGAACGTTAAAAAACCTCTGATTTTTTGGTCAAAACGCAGAATTTTCCGGCAAAAGGGTTGGACTTACGGGGTCTACCAAAGATCGGATGAGGATGCGTTTCGGCCAGACCGGCCCCTCTCAGGCCGAAAAAAATTAAAGGAGGAAATCCGAATGAGAAACCTGAAGCGGGCCCTCAGCCTCACTCTGGCCTCTGTCATGCTCCTGGGCATGATGGTTGTCGGTTCCAGCGCGGCTGCGGGCTACGACGATGTCAGCGAAACTGACAACGTCGAAGCGATCGAGGTTCTGCAGACCATCGAAGTCATGGTCGGCGACGAGCGGGGCTTTGGCCCTGAGCGTTCCGTCAACCGCGCTGAGATGGCGGTTGTCATGGGCAAACTGCTGAACCTGGATTACAACTACTATACTGCTACCTGTCCCTTTGACGACGTGTACGACTGGGCCCGGGGCTGGGTCGGCGCCTGCGCCGCCAACGGCATTGTGTCCGGCCGCGGCGACGGCGTGTACGATCCCGGCGCCACTGTGACCGCTGTGGAGGCCGCCTCTATGCTGATGCGTGCCCTGGGTTACTTCAAGTACCAGAGCGACTACGCCAACGGCTTTGAGGTCTCCACCGTCCTCCAGGGCAACAACATCGGCATCTTTGACGGTGTTGGCTCCAGCGCTACCGAGCCCATGACCCGTAATCAGGTGGCTCAGATGGTGCTGAACGCCCTCCAGAGCGGCATGGTCCAGGCCGACGGCAACACCCTGAACTACTTTGACTCCAACGGTCAGGTGATTGCCACCAGCGGCAAGGTCAACTACGTCTTTGTCACCAGCAACAAGGCTTTTGCCCGTTCTATCAGCAGCGTGGGCGCTACCTCCATGGGTTCCGCCAACGACGCCCCCATTGTGGAACTGGGCGAGCAGCTGTACAACGGCGAGCTGAAGCTGTATGACAAGCAGGTCGATGATTTCAACCGTCCTTCCCGCATCTGGGAGTACAAGGGCAACGAAATCGGCACCTATGTGAAGAAGGAGCTGCTGAAGCAGGAGTATACCACCAAGGTCACTGGCCAGACTCTGTATGAGCTGCTGACCAAGAACACCATTGACACCTATCGGTTCGAGATCGCTGTTGACGGCGTGCAGTATGACGACGCCAAGGGCGCTGCCGTGCTGAAGGATGCCGGCTCCTACTTTGACAAGAATGACCTGTACCGGACCAACAAGGACGGCGTGGGCGGCACCGGCAAGGGTGTTCTGACCCAGGTCTTTGTGGACACTGAGTACACCGATCCCAGCCTGTATACCGTTTACATCTCCGTCATTAACACCTACCTGGCCAAGGCCACCGAGGACTATGATGCCAAGGATGATGATGTGCGGCTGGATGTCTATGCTATCGCAGATGATGTGCAGGCCCGTGTCTACGCAAAGAAGAACCCCAACGACACCACCTCTGTTGTTGAGACCATCACCGTTGACGGCGATGACTTCGACATCAAGGACGTGAAGGAAGACGATCTGTTCCTGGTCACCGTGGCCGACAGCGCCATCCAGACCATGGCTGCTCCTGAGGTTGTCAGCGATACCGTGATTAACTCCTTCTCTCAGCGTGACTGGATCAACCTGAGCGGCACCCAGTATGACTACGCTTCCACCGCCCGCTACGACGTGGAGGTGCTGTATCAGTACGACAAGGTCAACATGAAGGATGTCACCTACAATGTGATTCTGGACAAGTACGGCTATGCTATCGGTCTGGAGATGAATGAGGATCCCGACCAGTACGTGTTCCTGACCGGCATTGAGCAGGGCTACAGCAACCTGTCCACCCGTATGGTAGACGCCAACGTGATCCACCTGGACGGCACCATGAAGACCGTGAAGGTGGACACCAAGGAGAGCGCCCTGGGCCGCTTTGACGAGCCCTCTCAGGCCAACACCTGGTGCACCTACCGCGTGGACTCCAACGACGTGTACACTCTGGACCAGATTTCCGAGTCCCCCCGTCCCACCACCGCCAAGGCCGCTCAGTGGAAGACTGACAAGGTGGCCGGCAGTGACGAGACCACCATTGATCAAAAGCACATCTCTCTGCCCAGCTACGCCACCACCGGCGGCGTGAAGGACTACGCCGGTACCGCTCAGTCCGTCACCTACGGCGACGACAAGACCGTGTACCTGAACGTGGAGCTGGATAACATCCCCGCCAAGGACTACAATGGCGCGAACCGCAGCCGCCGCATCATCAGTGATGTGACCTCCGTGGTGACCGGCCACCGGAATGTTAAGATTTCCGTGAAGAACTGCGAGGACGTCAGCGAGAACGGCAACCTCTACGAGGCTCCCGCCGAGGAAATCTACACCCTGTACAACGACAAGAACTACATCATTGCTGTTGTCACCATCGGCGAGGACGAGGGCATCTCCTCCAACTGGGCCTATGTAAACAGCAGCAAGGTGAAGTGGGAGTCCTACAACGGCAACACCACCCGCGCCGACAACGACGGCAAGTGGACCTGGAGCCGTGAGGTCATCATCGACGGTAAGAAGACCGAGATCAAGTACGTGGGCAAGACCCTGAAGGAGATCGGCACTGACAATATGCTCCAGGGCGAGTGCTACGAAATCAAGTTCGACGCTGACGGCAACGTCCGCCGCGCTGAGGCTCTGAAGACCAAGATTGAGGACGGCGACCTGACCGACGGCTTTATCCAGGACATCAAGGATGCCCGCGAGGCCGTGACCAAGAAGGACAATGTCCTGCTCCACGACGTCTCTCTGCCCGCCGCCATCAAGTTTGATGAGCAGGGCACCCTGTACACCGAGGACGACATCACCAAGGGCTTTGCCGTGTCCCCCGACGTTAAGGTTGTTCTGGCTCTGGGCAGCAAGCTGAAGAGCGACGGCACTGTGGGCCTGTTCGACTCCGTTGAGGACTGCACTGTCTACTCCGGCTACAATGGCCTGCGCAACGCTCTGAAAGACATGAACGTCAAGTATGAGAAGGCCAACTGGACCAACAAGTGGTCTCTGGTCGAGCTGAACGCCATTCTGGTGAACAACTCCGCCACCGTTATTATCATCAACGACAAGAACGCCGCCCCCGATAACAAGCCGACTACCGGCGGTGATGAGGAACAGACCGGCGGCAAGGTTACTGCGGCTGAGGGTACTGCTATTGCCAAGGGCAGCATCGGCGGCAACATCAACACCACCCGCCTGGGCAAGGTCAGCCTGACTGTGAACTTCAAGGCTCCTGAGTGGGCTGCTGAGGTGAACAGTGCAAATCAGGTAACCTTCGATGTCACCATCCGCGACAACGTGAGTGTGGTTAAGACTCTGACCGAGAGAAATTTTGGCACCAAGGCTCTTGGCGATGGTGATGTTTATTCCTTCTCTGGCGTCACTGGAGTGAGTGACCTGGAGAGCGCCATTGATAAGGGCCTGATCGACGCCAGCCAGCTCAAGGCTGAGATCAGCAATGTGAAGTGGACCAACGCCGCTGTCAAGTATGTCTATGACACCAAGACTGGCGCTGACGCTACTGCTGCTATGGGTACAATCGACAGCGACAGCGACGGAAGCATGAAGGTCGGCACTGCTGATGCTGGCTTCAAGTTCACCTTCACTCTGCCTGAGACCCGTCAGTACAAGGCTCCCGCTGACAAGGCGAGCTACGAGATCGTAGGCGCCACCAAGGCGGATGGTGAGACTACTGCAACCAGCGGTGCAATCGCGACCGACGGCGCTGCAATCACCTTTGACACTGGCCTCAAGGCCACTGGCGGCGACTTCGTGTATGTCATCATCAAGGACACCGAGATCAAGCCTGAGGCTCCCAAGCCCACCACCTATGCTGTCGAAGTTGGCCCCAACGTGAAGGATACCCTGGAGTTCGCCGTGATGGATAATGCTCCCACTGCTGGCACCATCCCCGCCGACGAGGAATGGGGCAGTTCTGTGACCGCCGCCGAGGGCAGGTACGTCCTGGTTCGGTCCGCTGTGGAAGGTGTGAATTTGGCCAGTGCCAAGTGGTCTGAGAAAGAGTACGGTGCTGCTGAGAGTAAGGCGACCGCAGTTGGTTCCACCGGCGTATTCCACTTCCAGATGCCTGCGAAGGATGCGGTTATCACTGTCACGACCAACGATCAGATTGACGGTGTGGCCTACTTCATCGCCAATGACTACTCCGTGGTAAACATCAAGACCAACAAGGTGGCTACCAACCTGGATACTGACGAGGAGAAGTTCGAGTTTGCTTATAAGTACCTCAAGTCTAAGGGCGAGAATGTTGAGCTTGTAACAAACCGCGACGGTTCCACCGCTGGGCTGAAGGTCGATGGTCGGGACATTGCTGCTAACAGTATCAACATTGCCAATGACTTGGTTGTGGCCACAGTAAACGGTGTGAACGTCGTATCCAAGAATAAGGATGATGTGAAAACCAACGACTTCCTGACCCTGGCTAATATTACTATTGATAACGCTGGTGCAAACATCTTCATTTATAAGGATACCGCTGGCACGAAGACTGCTATTCCGTCCAGTGACTCTACTGCTGCTGTCACGAATGGTGCAGTCATTGAGACCAACGGCACCAAGGGCTACTTCAAACTGTCCGCCACCACTATTGCCGCTGGTACGCACACTACCACTACCGGCGATTCCATTGACACCACCAACAACGCCCCCATTATGGAGCTGGTTGTTAATGAGGCTGACAAGCTGACTGCGGGCGCTGACACTCTGGTTAAAACCGACGCGACCCTGAAAGTCACTCTGAAGTTTACCACTAATGGTACTGTCGGCACGAAAGACGTGAAGGCTCTGATTGCGGCTAATGGCGCGGATGCGGAAGGCACCTACAAGACTGCGGCTGCTATCGCGGAGTTCGCTGCAGGCGAGGCATTTACCACCGATACTGCTGCTACTCTGGAGTTCACTGTTAGTAACTTCACTGGTGCTGTGAGTGTTATAACAGTTACTCTCTCCGAATAAAAACCACGAGCTTATAGCTATGTGGTGAATCAAGCGGACCCCGGGCTTTGGCCCGGGGTCCCTTTTGTAGCCCCCCTGGTCACCGCCCAAAAACCTCCCTCAGAGAGGGAGGCAAAGGGAAAGCTGCCTTGACAAACTGTCAGGGCGGCCGCTGTATAAGTTTATTGCCGGCGATTGAGAACACTGGCTATGGTGGGGCATCACTTACTCATATCCAGCAGGGCCAAAATATAATACTCCGACCCGGAGCTGTTCATAGCGGAGCTGGCGCTGGAGGCCGACCAAGTGAAGGACCTGGAGCCCCAAGTGGTGGGGTATTTATCGGGGTTTGAGTAGGGGGTAAGGGGCGTGTCGGTGCCGCGCATGAACATCATGTAACCGATGCCGCCCACGCCCCGGACAATGACCATCACCGGGTACCCGGAAAAGGAGACCGTTTTGCTGGTGGTGTTGGTTCCGGTGTAGGTCAAGGTCTGGATAGCGCAGTTACCCAGCCTGGAAATGGCACTGCCATGACTGCTCAGTGAGCCTCCCTGGCTGGCCACCATTGACGACAGACTGCTTACCCTGCTGTCCACCGCCCTGATGGCACTGTCGATCTTCAAGTTGTCCTCGTTGAAGTCGGTGCGCCGCACGGCGTCCTCCGCCTCCCACTGGCAGAGCTGGTAGTTGGCTGTGTGTTTGCTGGACATAGAAATTCCTCCTCAAAACAAAAATGTAATTGAGCCCGAAAAAAGGCTCCTTTCGCTGCGGCGGGTGGGCCCTCTATATAACGAAGGAAAACGCCCCAAAGTGGGACGTTTGTATACATTTAATGGAAATGAGGGCGCACTGCGCCCTTTTTGTCTTGCAATCGGGGTGCAAATGGGATATGATGGTACTTGAAAATACACGACCGAAGGGGGCCCGAACATGCGGGACGGTTTTATCAAGGCAGCGGCGGGGACGCCGAAGATCAAGGTAGCGGACTGCGCATATAACGCGGAGCAGATCATTGCGCTGATGAGGGAGGCGGCGGCCCAGGGGGTAAAGGTGCTGGCCCTGCCCGAGCTGTGCGTCACGGGCTACACCTGCGGGGATTTGTTTTTGCAGGACACCCTCCTCCGTGGGGCGGAGGACGCCCTGGGCCGCATTCTGGAGGAGACCAAGGACCTGGATATGCTCACCGCCCTTGGCCTGCCGGTGCGTTTTGGGAGCAAGCTCTACAACTGTGCGGCGGTCATTTTCAAGGATGAAATATTGGGGCTTGTCCCTAAGACCCATATCCCCAATTATGGTGAGTTCTACGAGAGACGGTGGTTCGAGCCCGCCGGGGGGGCGGAACGGGGCTGGGTTGTCTATCTCGCCGGGCGCAGCGCCACTGTCAGCACCCGCCAATTCTTCAAATGCGAAAGTATAGCGGATCTGACCATCGGTGTGGAGTTGTGCGAGGATCTCTGGAGCACTGAGCCTCCCTCTATAAAGCTGGCCCAGATGGGCGTTACTTTGATTTTGAACCTGTCCGCCTCCAACGAGGTGGCGGGCAAGGCTGACTACCGCCGCTCCCTGGTGGCGGGGCAGTCCGCCCGGCTGGTGTGCGGCTATGTCTACGCCGACGCTGGCGAGGGGGAATCCACCACCGACCTGGTCTTTGCGGGCCACGATATTATTGCAGAGAACGGGACGGTTCTGGCGGAGAAACGCTTTGGCACTGGCCTGACCATTTCGGAAATCGATGTGGGCAGACTGGCCCATGAACGACAGAAAATGAACACCTTCCCATCTTGGACACAGACCGATTGGGTCCCTCAATATTTCGACCTGGAGATCGACGAGACCCGGCTCACCCGGCCCATTGCCAAAAACCCCTTCGTCCCCCAGGACCACGGGGACCGGAGGGAGCGGTGTGAGGAGATTTTCCAGATCGCCGCCCTGGGACTGAAGAAGCGGCTGGAGCATACCAACGCCTCCTGCGCGGTGGTGGGGCTGTCCGGCGGGCTGGACTCCACCCTGGCCCTGCTCATCACCGCCCGGGCCTTCGACCTGCTGGGCCGTCCCCGGACGGATATTCTGGCTGTCACCATGCCCTGCTTTGGCACCACCAGCCGCACCAAGTCCAACGCCCAAATCCTGGCTGAGCGCATTGGCGCCGACTTCCGCATCGTGGATATCGGCGAGGCGGTGCGGGTTCACTTCCGGGATATCGGCCAGTCCATGGAGGACCTGTCCGTCACCT
Organism: Flintibacter muris; assembly: GCF_943192995.1. Lineage (GTDB taxonomy): Bacteria > Bacillota > Clostridia > Oscillospirales > Oscillospiraceae > Lawsonibacter > Lawsonibacter muris. The sequence goes on along the minus strand of NZ_CALPCP010000008.1, from coordinate 31,377 downwards.
TTGAAAACGGCCAGGCCCGGGAGCGCACCCAGGTACTCATGGACCTGGCCAACCAGCGGGGAGGCCTGGTGATCGGCACCGGCGACCTGTCCGAGCTGGCCCTGGGCTGGGCCACCTACAACGGCGACCACATGTCCATGTATGGGGTCAACGGCTCCATCCCCAAGACCCTGGTCCGCCACCTGACGGCCTATGCCGCCGCTCAGGCCCAGGACAGCGACCCCCAGCTGGCCGCCGTTCTCCTGGACATTCTGGATACCCCTGTCTCCCCTGAGCTGCTCCCCCCAAAGGAGGGAGAAATTGCCCAGCGCACTGAGGATTTAGTGGGCCCCTACGAGCTTCACGACTTCTTCTTGTACTACGCCGTCCGCTGGGGATTTGGTCCCCGAAAGGTGTACCGCCTGGCCCTGGCCGCCCTGGGGGAGGACTACAGCGGGGAGACCATTGTCAAGTGGCTGAACAACTTCTACCGTCGCTTCTTTGCCCAGCAGTTCAAGCGCTCCTGCCTCCCAGACGGCCCCAAGGTGGGCTCCCTGGCCCTCTCCCCCCGGGGAGACTGGCGCATGCCCTCCGACGCGGTGAATGCTCTGTGGATGAAGGAGTTGGAGGGGCTGGAGCTTTAAAGCAGAGAAAGAGAGGGGCATATGAGCTATACTTTTTTGGATTTGGCAGAGGAGGTCCTCCGCAAAACGGGCAAGCCCCTTTCCGGAGAAGAAATCTGGAAGGAGGCCGCTGTGCTGGGCATTCAAGCTAAGTGCGGTTCCAGCGGACGCACTCCTTGGCGGTCTATCAGCGCGCAGATCTATGTCAGCATAAAAGGGGATAACCAGTCTAAATTCTATAAGGCTTCCATCAAGCCTGCAAGATTTGGACTGAAGGGCTCAACTTCTCTCCCCGCACCTGTGGAGACTTCAGACAACAGCGTACGAAGGTTTCATGAGCGGGACCTGCATCCGCTCCTCAGCGCTTACGTCTTCAGTGACCAGCATTTCCTTTGCTATACAAAAACGATATTTCATGAGAAATCGGACAAAAAGAAAAAGGGGAAAAACAAGTGGCTGCATCCAGACTTGGTGGGAGTGTATTTTCCGTTTGGCAATTACCGTGACAGTACGATGTCCGTGCTGGAAACGTTCAGTGAGAGTGCCATCAAGCTGTTTTCCTTTGAGATGAAGATAAGGGTCACCCTGGCCGACCTGCGGGAGAACTATTTCCAGGCGGTTTCCAACTCCAGCTGGGCGCACGAGGGATACCTGGTTGCGCTGGAATATGAGGATAGCGACGACCTGATGGATGAAATGCAGAGCCTCAGCGTTGCCTTTGGAATCGGATTTATTCAATTAGATGCTGAGCATATTGAACAAAGCCAGATTTTAATCCCAGCCAAGACCCGGAGCGCCGTAGACTGGAGCATGGTTGACCGTTTGGTGGGAGAAAATGCCGATTTTAAAGCATTTATTGATTCTATAAACGAGGACAATAAAGTGAAAAAGGTCAAAAGCAAATATGATGGAGTTTTGAAGACGGATGCGCTTCAAAAATATGTTTTGGACAAGAAGATTATATAAACAGCAAGGCCCCGCCAACCGGCGGGGCCTTTTCCTGTTCAGTATCCCAATCCTGTTCGAATATTCTCCATGGTCTGGTCGTCAAACTTATAACCGAAATCCCGGATTCCAATGGTAGAGCCTTTTTTGCGGTAAATCCACATAACCGCCGAATCTCTCACAGCGGCTTTTAAAGTGTATTTTCTGCCTGGGCGGCCCTTCAGGTAGACAATATCCTTTACTTCCGAATAGGGCACCCGTTTCTGATCCACAATCACACCTTTTTCATAAAAGCGGGCGCCGTCCTCTCCACGCTTTCTGGGGATGACAACAACCAGCCTGCCAAATTCCTGATCTGCCGCCCCCTGGGCCAGAGGGCCGTCCCACTCCAGAACATACTCTCCGCCGTGGCGTTTGCGCTGCTGCTCCACCTTTTCCTGCCGCTTCGCCCGTCCGGCGTAAAATGCCCTGCAATATAACACCACAAAAGCTATCAAGGCGGCTATGATGGCCAGGATAAAGAACATTGGTAACAAATCAGATAAACTCATATGCTGTACCTCTTTTCTGTTTTTATTTGTCCAGCGCTGCCGCTCCATTATAAAGCATTTTGCTTTATAAGTCAATAAAACAAAATGTTTTATCTATACTTTTTTGTGTGACCTATAGCAAGCTTCAAAATTGCTGACACCGGCTCCGCAGGGGCGGCAAATCAGATGATTGCTATAATTCTTTGAGAGGAGCAGCACAGATGTATAGACGGATACGCGACATGAGGGAAGACAACGATCTGTTTCAAAGGGACTTGGCAAAGTATTTGCAGTGCAGTCAGGTGAGTTATTCACTCTATGAACGGGGAAAGCGGGACATTCCCACCGATGTGCTGATCCGTTTGGCGGCGTTTTATCACACCAGCACAGACTATCTTTTGGGGCTCACCGACGAACAGAGGCCCTACCCAAAAGCGAAATAAGAAAAGGCACTGAAAGACAGAGCTTTCAGTGCCTTATGTTTACTCAACCGCGAGGGGAACAGCCTCCTCCCCGGCGGGGGGCGGTGCGGGGGGTGCCTTCTTCTTTTTGCGGCGGAAGAGGCTGCTCAGGTTGTCAATGACGGAGTAGTAAACCGGGGTAAACAGCAGGGTGATGATGGTGGATACCACCATGCCGGAGATCATGGTAATGCTCATATCGCTCATCATCTCCGCTGCCCCCTCGGCCATGCCCAGAGCCATGGGCACCAGGGCCAGGATGGTGGTCAGAGCAGTCATCAGCACAGGGCGGACACGGAGGGGACAGGCGTGGAGGATGGCGTCCACCCGGCTCTCTCCCTGTTCCCGGCGCTGGCGGATGTAGTCCACCAGGATGATGGAGGCGTTGACCACCGTGCCGGCCAGCATAATCAGGGCCACCAGGGAGATCATGGACAGGTCCCGCCCGGTGAGGGGCAGGGCGAACAGAGCCCCGGTAAAGGCCACAGGGAGAATCATCATGACGATAACAGGCATCACAAAGGACTCAAACTGGGAGGCCAGCACAAAGTAGACCAAACCCAGGGCCACCACAAGGGCCAGCAGCAGGTCGCCAAAGCTCTCCATCATGTCCTCGTAGGCGCCGGAGATCTGGGCGGTGTAGCCGTCTGGGAGGGTGTAGCCGTCTAAAATGCCCCGAATCTCCCGGGTAATGGCGGTGGTGTCGCCGCTGATGGTGTCACCGGTGACGGAGAGCTGGCGGGACTGATTCACCCGGATAATGCTCTGGGGGGCCAGTTCAATATCCACATTGGCCACGGCGGACAGGGGCACTGTCCCGCCGAAGGCGGAGGGGATGGCCATGGACTTCAGGGTGTCCAGACTGGCGGCGGCCTTGCCGTCCCCCCGGACCACCACGTCCAGCTCCTTGTTGTTGATGGTGACGGTGGTGGCGGTGGAGCCGGACAGCTCCGAACGGACCGCCGCGCCCACCGTTGCGGCGGTGAGGCCGTACTGGGAGGCGGCCTCCCGGTTCATGGTGACGGTGACCTGCTCCACCTCCTTGGCCTCAGAGGTGCTCACGTCCACCGCGTCGGGCAGCCGGGAAATTTGGGCGGCCAGGTCGTTGGCGATCATCACCAGAGTGTCATAGTCGTTGCCGGTAATGTCCACACTGATATCCGCGCCGCTGCCCATCATAGCGGTCATGTCAGAGGAGGAGACGGTGATCTCACATCCGGCGATATTTCGGGTCAGCTCCCGCATAGCCTGGGCCACATCGCTGCTGCTGCGGCTGCGCTCCTCCTTGTCCACCAGCACCAGTCCCACTGTGGAGGACTCGGGCTGAGACAGGTGGTAGACCGACTCCAGCTCCGGGACATTTTCCATGGCGATGTCCACCACCCGGTCGGCAATGGCAGCGGTGGCCTCCACTTCGGTACCCACGGGAGTGCTGATGGAAATCTGAATCATACCCTGGTCCATCTCGGGCATCAGCACCATCTTGGTGGACATACAGGCGGCGATAAAGACGGCCACCAGCGCCACAGAGGCCAGCATCCCCACCCACAGGCGGCGGACGAAGAAGCCCAGCAGGCCGGTGTACATCCGGTTGAGCCGGACGCCCAGGCCCACCTTGCCGGCGGCATGGTTTTTGGCCTTTTTTTCCGCCTTTTTCAGGGCGTGCTGATGGACCTTTTTCTCGTCCAGCAGAAAGTAGCACAGCAGGGGGACCAGGGTGACGGAAATGACCAGCGAGCCCAGGATCAGAAAGGAGATGGTCAGGCAGAAGTCGTCAAAGAGCATGCCCGCCATCCCCCCGGTAAGGCCCAGGGGCAGGAAGACAGCCACGGTGGTGAGGGTGGAGGCGGTGAGAGAGGTAAAGACCTCCTTTGTCCCCTCCACGCAGGACTCCATCCGGCTGTGCCCCTCAGCGGAGTAGCGGTAGATGTTCTCCAGCACCACAATGGAGTTGTCCACAATCATACCCACGCCCATGGCAATGCCCCCCAGGGACATCATGTTCAGGGTGAGGTGGAACACGTTCATCAGCACGAACACCGTGAGAATACACACGGGCATGGACACGGCGATGGTGGCGGTGGCCCCCCACCGGCGCAGGAAGAGGAAGACCACAATGGCGGCCAGCACCACGCCCATCTCAATGTTCTGCACGGCGGCGTTCACTGCCATATTGATGTAGTCAGAGGCGGTGTACAGCACAGTGTAGACCACCGCGCCGTTGCGCTGCTGAAGCTTGGCCATCTCGGCCACCACCGCGTCGGCGGTGGCCACCTCGTTGGCCCCCGACTGCTTGGACACCTGGAGCACCACGCAGGCGGTGCCGTCGGTCTTGGCGACGGCCTCCGGGTCCCCCGTCTCCAAAAAGACGCTGGCCACCTCAGACAGCCGGACCGTTCCCCCGGTCTGGAGGGGGATAATCAGGTTGGCCACATCCTCCACCGTCTGGAACTTGGCGTCGGTGGTGACGGTGAGGGTCTGGGTGCCGTTTTTCATATCGCCGCCGGGATAGAGCAGGTTGTCCGCCGCCAGCATCTGGGCGATATAGCTGTTGGACAGCCCCAGGCCTGCCGCCCGGGTGGGGTCCACCTCCACGGTAATCTGCTGCTCCACGCCGCCGGAGATGGTCACCTGGGCCACCCCGTCGATACGCTCCAGGGCGGGGGACACCATGTCCTCCGCCAGAGCCTGGACCGAGGCCAGGTCCTCCCCCTGAAGGGCAATCATGGCCGAGGGCATCAAATCGCCAATGTTAATATTGACAATAATGGGGTCTATGGCCCCGTCCGGGAGGGACAGCCGGTCAAACTGCTCCCGCAGCTTGGTGGCGGCAATGTCCAGATTGGTGCCCTCCACATAGGTAATCTGGAGCTGGCTGACCCCGTCGGAGGAGGTGGACTGCACTCCGTCCACCCCGGACACCGACATAATGGCCGACTCCAGAGGACGGGTGACCAGCTCCTCCATGTCGCTGGGGCTGGCCCCGTTGTAGTAGCACATAACCAGGGCAGCGGGGGCCTCCATGTCGGGGAGGAGGGCCAGCTGGAGCCGGGTGGTGAAGACCACGCCGAAAATGGAGATCATAATCACCGCCATCAGGGTGGTAACCTTGTGCTTGATACAAAATCTTGCGATATTATCCACAGGCCTCAGTCCTCCTCAGAGACAATGCGCACCGCGTCGCCCTCAGACAGATAGGCCTGGCCCACTGTCACCAGCATATCCCCCGCCCCCAGGCCGGAGGTAACCTCGGTCACGCCGTTGCCCGTCAGGCCGGTGCCGATCGCCGCGTAGCGGGCGGTACCGCTACTCCCGGCAATGTTGTCCACCACAAAGACATACTGCTGGCCGTTGCTGGTAAGAATGGCCTCAGTGGGGATGACAATGGTATCGGCGGAGGTATCTGTGCGGAAGGAGACGTCAGCAAACATACCGGCCAGCAGTCCCGCCACATCCTCCTGGATGGAGATGGTGACGTTATACAGCTTGGTCTGCATATTGGCGGCCAGGTCAATGCTCTTGATAGTGCCCACCACATTGGCCCCCAGGGAGCTGATGGACACATCCGCCTCATCCCCCCGGGCCAGCTTGGGCACCAGGGCCTCGGAGACGGAGACCACCACCTCCATCCGGTCCACCCCGTCAATCACAGCCACCGGGGCGGAGGCGGAGATGAACCCGCCCTCCGAGGCGCTCAGGGAGATGACAGTTCCGCTGACAGGGGCGATCACATTGCCTCGGGAGTCCACATGCTCCAGCACGGCGTCCAGCTGCTCCACATTGGACTTGTAGCTCTGCATCCCGGCCTCCAGCTGGGCCAGGGTGGAGTTGCGCTGGGCCTGGGCGGACTGGAGAGACAGCTCCGCCTGGTCGATCTCCATCTGAGAGGCGGCGCCGATCTCAAACAGGGCCTTCAAATCGCTGACATTCTTCTCCGCCAGGGCGATCTGCTTATCGAAGATGGCCGCCTGATCCTGGTAGCTCTGGACGGCGGAGGTGTAGCTGATACTGGCCGCGTTGTAGGAGGACAGGGTGCTGGCCAGGTCCAGGGCGCACAGGGTCTGCCCGGCGGTCACCGAGTCCCCCACCTCCACATAGACAGCCAGACACTGGGCGTTGGCCGTTACAAAGACAGACTCCTGCCCGTCGGTAACCACCCTGCCTGACACCTTGTTCTCGGTGGAGATGGTGTCCACCGCCACCTCTTGAACCTGGACGGCCACGCCGGCGGGAGCTGCCACCCCCTGGGAGCCGTCCTCCTCTCCGCCGGACTGGCAGGCAGTCAGGGACAGAGCCAGGGCGGCGGCCAGGGCAATGGAAAAAATTCGTTTCTGCTTCATGGGTCGGTCTCCTTTAATTCATGATGCCGTAGTCCACGGCCCAGCGGTAGGTGTTGTAGGCGGAAAACAGGTCGTTTTCCGCGCCGGCCACCTTTTCCCTGGCTTCCTTCAGCTTGTCCTCAGCCTCCAAAAGCCCGTTTTGGGACAGAGTGCCCTGGCTTTGCTTCAGCTGGGCCACGGCGTAGTTGTCCTGCTCTACCGCCAGGGCGGTCTTGGCGGCGTCCAGCACCTGCTTGTAGTCCATCACCTTGAGATACAGGTTGCGCAGACCCAGCTCAAAGCTCTGGATGGTGTTGTCGTAGGTGTATTTGGCGGTGTTCCAGTTGTGGCGGATGCGCATATAGGTGCTGTCGCCGGGGTGGGTGTTATAGCCGTAGTCGCCGCCGCTGTTGTTATAGGTCTTGCGCGCCTCATCCACAGTCTCGGTGGCCTGATAGATATCCCAGCTGTTCTCCTTGGCGGTCTCCATGTCCCGCTCCAGGTCCATGGTGTCCAGGTCCTCCTGGGTCACCTTGGGCAGGGCGCCCAGAGAAATCTCCCCTGTGATGTCCGCTCCGATCAGCAGCTCCAGCTGGCCCTTGTAGACATTCAGGTTCATCCGCAGGGTAGACAGGCCGCTGGTCAGGGCGGCCCAGCCCGCCCGGGCCTGTTTCAGGGTGGAGGAGGAGATATGGCCCAGCTCATAGCGCAGCTCCAGCTCCTCCAGCTGGCGGTCCAGGGCGGACAGCTGGCGCTCCAGGCCGTCCTCCTGCAGCTCCATGGCGGCCAGGGCGATATAGGTGGCCTCTCCCGCCGCCACAATCTGGTTTTGCAGACTTTGCAGCTGACGGACTGTATCCGCGTTGTCCTCCTGCATGTCGCCGTCCTTAATGGCGTCAAACTGCTTGCGGACGGCGGAATAGGCGTTATCCAGCTGGTCGTAGGCGCTGTGATACTCGTAGTCGCTCATAAAGTCTGACGCCATCACCAGGCTCCACTGGGTTTTGGCCAGCTCGTTGAGCTGTTCCCACAGCTGCGCCTTTAGCTTGTCGTAGTCGATCTCCTCCACCACGTCAACGCTCTCTTGAAGTGCCAGAATTTGCAGATTGCCCTCGTGCATCCGGCGCTCCAGATTGGCAAAGGAGATGGCCCCTATCGGGTCTGGTATGTATTCCTCCGCGGGGAGACTGCCAGGCTCTTCCCCGCTCCCCCCCTCCCCAGAGGGCTCCTCCCCCGGCTCGGGCTCCTCCCGGGTCTCTCTCTCCCGGGTCTCCTCCGCCTGAGCCGTGGAGGTATCCGGAGCGGATAGGTCTCCCTCCGCCGCCAGGGCAGAAGCCCCCAGCAGCGACAGAGCCAGCGCCGCCGTCAGCACCAGGGCCAGCGTTCGTTGTTTCATACAGCTACCTCCTTGTATTCCTCCGCCGCCCCGCCATAGCGGAGCAGGTCCATACATAATTGCAGCGACTTTCGGGTATCCTCCGGACGCTCCAGCTGGTGCAGCGCTTCCACAACGGCAAAGGCCAGCGCGGCGCAGGCCATGCGGAACACCTGGCTGACATAGTCCCTGTCATTCCGCCGCAGCTTGGAGGTGTCCGTCGCTTTCCACAGCTGATCCGGCAGAAAATCACAGGGGCCGCCCACAAAGCTCTGCATATCCATCCCCTTGTTCAACGTCATAATCCGAATGAACTTTTCCAGCATGGGGTCGGTGTAGCCCTGATGGTCTAAAAGGCGGTCGTAGGCCATCAGCGGGAGGGAGAACAGGTCCCCTTTGGCCTCCAGCAGGATATTTTGAAGCAGGGAAATGAAATACTCCCGCATATCCTCCAATAAGTAGCGGATCAGCTCTTCCTTGTCCTCAAAATACTGATAAAAGCTGCCCCGAGGGATATGGGCGGCGGCAATGATCCGGTTGATGGACACCTCGTTGAAGCGCACCCGGGTCAGCTCTGACCAGCAGGCCTCAATCAGCCGCTCCCGTTTTTCCTCCGGCAATCGAAAAAATGTGGCAGTGGGCATAGTTCCCCTCCTTATTGCGACAGCTTGCCGCATTGTGACAGGCTGTCATGTATTATACAGAAGGCACAACTAACTGTCAAGCCGGGAATTGTGAAGCTTTTGTTAAAATAACAGTCCCCCGCCGGCGGGCGGGGGACTGTGTATCAGAGTGGTTACAGCTCCACCGGCACAAAGCCCTGGCCGGTGAGCACCATCCGCTCCCGGCAGCCGCAGGAGCGGGCCAGCTCCTCCGCCTGGAGGAAGGCGTAGAGCAGATTGGAGCGGTCATGGCAGTCGCTGGTGATGCAGATGGGAAGACTGCGCTCCCGCATAGCCCGCAGCAGCGCCGGGGCGGGGTAGGGGGCGCTCCGGTAACCGCGGGACATGGCCCCGGTGTTAATCTCAAAGATCACGTCATGCTGTGCCAGCCGGTCCAGAGCCTCCAGGGCGGCGTTGATATACCGGGGGTGACCGGTGTCGAAGAGGCTGTCCCCCTCGTTAAACTTGGTAATCAGGTCAAAGTGGCCTACGATTTGGCAGCCGGTCCGCTCCGCAATGCCTCCCACCAGGCGGTAGTAGTCCTCAGCGAAGGCGTAATAGTCCCCCCCGTAATATTGGCGCACACTGCGAACAAAATCCTCGGGGAGGTAGTCCACCGGGAGCAGTCTGCCTCCCTTCTCTACGCAGTGAACCGAACCGATCAGGTAATCCCACCCGTTTCCGGGGGGTGGGGAGTAGTAGTCCTGCTCCAGGCCCAAAAAAATCTCCAGCCGTCCGGTGTACCGCTCCTGCAGGCTCAAGATCTCTGTCCGGTAGCGGGGAACGTCCTCCGGAGACATGGTCCAATCCTCCTGCCCGGCCAGGGGAGCGTGGCTGGAAAAGCCCAGGGAGTCCATATCCATCCGGATGGCCTCGTGAATCAGCTCCTCCGGGGTATTTTTGCCGTCGCAGAACGTGGCATGGGTGTGGAGGTTTTGTATCATGTCATTTTCTCCTGTTTCACCTTATGGTCTATGACGTGGCGGGAGGCCAGCTCAGACAGCACGTCGTCCACCGAGATGCCCATCTCCACCATCAGTACCATCACATGATACATCAGATCGCCGATTTCGTAAACCGTCTCCCGTTTGTCCCCGGCCTTGCCGGCGATAATAACCTCGGTACACTCCTCCCCCACCTTTTTGAGGATTTTATCTATACCCTTTTGAAAGAGGTAGGTGGTGTAGGACCCCTCGGGCAGGCTTTCCTTCCGTCCCTCCAGCAGGTCGTACAGCCCCTTCACACAGAAGGGCTCCGCCGCCCCGCCCTCAAAGAGCCTGTCGTTGAAGCAGGAGTCCGTCCCCAGATGGCAGGCGGGGCCTTCCTTGTTCACCCGGACCACCAGGGCGTCCCGGTCGCAGTCGGCGGTGATGTCCACAATGTGCTGGACGTTTCCGCTGGTCTCCCCCTTGCGCCACAGCTCCTGCCGGGAGCGGGACCAGAAGCAGGTGCGGCCCTCTTTTATACTGATTTCCAGGCTCTCCCGGTTCATGTAGGCCAGGGTGAGCACCTTTTTGCTCTCCGCATCCACCACAACAGCGGGGATCAGGCCCTTTTCGTCAAATTTCAGCTCGTCGATGTTCAGCATGGTATCACACTTTCTTAACTTTTTCAGCGCACAAAAGGCCCCCTTCGCAAGGGGGGCTTCCGGCAAAGCCGGGTGGGGGTTTTCCCCAAGAAACAGATGCGTTTCGTTGGGGAAAAACCTCCGTCATTTGCTTTGCAAATGCCACCTCTCTTTGCGAAGGGAGGCTATTACATCCGCACCGGTATCCCCTGCTCCGCCAGCGCCCGCTTGAGCTCTGGGATCTTCACCTCGCCGAAGTGGAAGATGGAGGCGGCCAGTCCGGCGTCCACCTTGGGCAGGGTTTCAAACAGGGTGACAAAGTCCTCCACGCACCCCGCCCCGCCGGAGGCAATGACGGGCACGTCCACCGCCTCACAGACGGCGGACAGCATCTCCAGGTCAAAGCCGCCCTTCACCCCGTCGGTGTCAATGCTGTTCAGCACGATCTCCCCGGCCCCGTTTTTTACCCCGGATTTGATCCATGCAATGGCGTCCAGTCCGGTGTCCTCCCTCCCCCCCTTGGCGAACACCCGGAACTGTCCCTCCACCCGCTTGGCGTCTACGCTGAGCACCACGCACTGGTCGCCGTACCGCTTGGCCGCCTGATGGATCAGGGAGGGGTCACGGATGGCCCCGGAGTTGACGCTCACCTTGTCCGCACCGCATTTCAGCACCCGGTCAAAGTCGTCCACAGTGTTGATGCCGCCCCCCACGGTGAGGGGGATGAAGACGGAGGAGGCCGCCTCCCGGAGAATTCCGGTGAACAAAGACCGCCCTTCGGCGGAGGCGGTGATGTCGTAGAACACCAGCTCATCCGCCCCGCAGCTGCTGTAGAATTTGGCCAGCTCCACCGGGGAATTTACGTCGGCCAGACCCTGGAAGTTGACCCCCTTCACAACCCTGCCGTCCTTCACGTCCAGACAGGGGATGATCCGCTTGGTGATCACTGGGGTCCAGCCTCCTCAATGGCCTGTTTCAGGTCCAGGGCCCCCACATACCAGGCCTTGCCCACAATGGCGGCGTCCACCCCCATGCGGACCAGCGACTGGATGTCCGCGTTGCAGGACACACCCCCGGCGGCGGTGACCGAGCAGCCAACCCCCTCCAGCAGGAATTTCAGCCGGGCGAAGGAGGGGCCGGTGAGGGCGCCGTCAGTGTCGATATCGGTGAAGATCAGGTTCTTGACCCCCAGGGCCTCCATCTCCTTGGCAAAGTCCAGGTAGTTGACGCCCTCTTCCTTCACCCAGCCGGCGGTTCGCACCAGGCCGTCCTTGGCGTCCACCCCTACGGCGATCCGCTCGGAGCCGAATTTCTCCACGGCGGCTTTGACAAAATCCGGGTCGCTGACGGCGGCGGAGCCAATGATGGCCCGCCAGACACCCAGGGCAAAGACCTCCTCCAGGTCCTGCATGGAGCGGATGCCGCCCCCCAGCTCTGTTTTCAGCCCAACCTGGGTCACAGCCTTGACCAGCTCTGAGTTTTTGCGCACACCGTCCTTGGAGCCGTCCAGATCCACCACGTGGAGATATCGGGCCCCCGCCTCGTAGAAGGCCTGGGCGGTGGTGACGGGGTCGTCGGCCACCTGCTGGACCGTGTTGAAGTCACCCTTCAGCAGACGGACAACCTTGCCGTCCTTCAAGTCGATTGCGGGAATGATAATCATAATATGTTCCTCCTTATATTTTACAAAAAGCGCTTAAAATGTTCAGTCCAACCTGCCCGCTTTTCTCCGGGTGGAATTGGACGCCGTATATGTTGTCTCTGGCCACCGCCGCCGTCAGCTCCGGGCCGTACTCGGCGGTGGCAATGGTGTTTGCTTCACAGTCCGCCCCATAAAAGGAGTGGACAAAGTAGACGCAGTCCCCCTCACGGATGTGCCGGAACAGGGGGCTGACCGGCTTGTCCTTGGGAAAGTGCAGGGCGTTCCAGCCGATATGGGGCACCTTGTACTGTGCCGGCACCACCGGACGCATGGGCTGGACGGAGCCGGGGATCAGGCCCAGTCCCTGGTTCCGGCCATACTCCATGCTGTAGTCGAAGAGCAGCTGCATTCCCAGGCAGATGCCCAGCAGAGGCTTTCCCCGCGCCGCTTCCCGGAGGACCGCCCGGTCCAGGCCGGAGGCGCGCAGGGCTTCCGCCGCATCTCCAAAGGCCCCTACGCCGGGGAGGATAATCCGGTCCGCCCGGGCCAGAACACCCTCGTCTCCGGTGACAACCACCTCCGCCCCCGCCGCCTTGAGGGAACAGGTGAGGGAAAACAGGTTGCCCACCCCGTAATCCACAATGGCCAGCATCACAGCACCCCCTTGGTGGAGGGGATCTCCTGGGAAAACCGGGGATCAATGGACACAGCCGCCCCCAGGGAGCGGGCCAGACTTTTAAAGGCCCCCTCAATAATATGGTGGCTGTTTTCCCCGGCCAGCTGGGTAACGTGGATGGTCATATCCGACCGCCGGGCGAAGGCGATCAGGAACTCCTTGGTCAACTCAGTGTCGAAGGTCCCCACCTTTTCCGTGGGGATATTCAGCCCGCAGCACAGCATTCCTCTGCCGCTGATGTCCACGGCAGTGAGAATCAGGGCCTCGTCCATGGGCAGGGTGCAGGAGCCGTAGCGGACAATTCCCCGCTTGTCCCCCAGGGCCTGGGCAAAGGCGTCCCCCAGGCAGATGCCAATGTCCTCCACCGTGTGGTGGTCGTCCACATAGGTGTCTCCCTTGCAGGCGACGGTCAGGTCAAACCGGCCGTGGCGGGCGAAGAGGGTAAGCATGTGGTCCAGAAAGCCGCAGCCGGTGTCAATCTGGCTCACACCGGCGCCGTCCAGCTCCAGGGACAGGGTGATGTCTGTCTCCGCCGTCCTGCGGGTGAGCTCCGCTTTACGCATCAGCCCCCGCCCCCTTTACAATCTCCCGGACCTTTTCCAGGAAAATATCCATCTGCTCCCGGGTCCCAATGGTCACCCGGCACCAGTCTGCGATCCTGGCCTTGTCCCAGTGCCGCACCAGTACGCCCCTGGATTTCAGCTCCCAGTAGAGGGTTTTGCCGTCTACGCTCCTGCTGCGGGTGAAAATAAAGTTGGTCAGGCTTGGCAGGGTCTCAAAGCCCAGCCTGGCCAGCTGCTGGGTGGTGTAGGCCCGGTTGGCCTGGATTTTTTTGCTGTTTTCCACATAGTAGCCGTTGCTGTTCAGGGTGGCAATGGCGGCGGCCATGGTCAGGCGGTTGATGTTGTAGGAGTTGGTGGAGTATTTCATCTTGTCCAGGCCGGCAATCAGCCCCTCGCTGGCCAGGGCAAAGCCCAGCCGCCCGCCCGCCAGGGAACGGAACTTGGAAAAGGTCTGGCAGACCAGCAGATTGTCGTATGTTTCAATCAGAGGCAGACAGCTCTGGCCGCCAAAGTCGATATAGGCCTCATCAATCAGGACCACGTGGTTTGGATTGGTACGGACAATCTCCTCAATGCCGGCCACGGAAATGGCCCGCCCTGTGGGGGCGTTGGGGTTGGCGATGACTATGTTCCGGTTGAGCCCGCAGTAGTCCGCCGGGTCCAGGACAAAGCCCTCCCGAAGGGGAATCTCCCTGTAGGGCACCCGGTACAGGTTGGCGTAGACGGGGTAAAAGCCGTAGCTGATGTCGGGGAAGGCCACAGGGCGGGTCTCATCGCAGAAGGCCATAAAGGCGAAGGACAGCAGCTCGTCAGAGCCGTTGGACAGAAAGACATTGCCCGGCTTTACGCCGTACATGTCTGCCAGCCTTTCCCGCAGCACTTTGCCCTCCGGGTCGGGATAGAGGTTGAGCCGCCGCGTCTCGGCGGCGTTTACCGCCGAGAGCACCTCGGGGGAGGGGGGAAAGGGGGATTCGTTGGTGTTCAGCTTTACATACTCCATATCCTGGGGCTGCTCCCCAGGGACATAGGCCTCCAGGCCGTCGAAGCGGGAACTCATATACCGGCTCATTGGACCGCCTCCTTTTTCTGCTCGTCCACCCGCTGGCACAGCCGGGTGATCTCCTCATATTTAAACTTATAGCTCACCTTGTTGGCAATGAGCCGGGCACTGATGGGGACAATGGTCTCCTTGACCTCCAGGTCGTTTTCCAGCAAGGTCTTCCCCGTCTCCACAATGTCTACAATCACGTCGCTCAGCCCCAGAAGAGGGGCCAACTCAATAGAGCCGTGGAGCTTGATGATGTCAATGTCCCGGCTGAGGGCACTGTAGTAGCTCTTGGCAATTTTAGGGAACTTGGTGGCCACCCGCAGGGTCTGTTCCCGGCTCTCCCGGGCCCCCTTCTTCCCGGCTACACACATCCTGCACTTCCCCACGCCCAGGTCGGCCAGCTCATAGACCTGGGGCTGGTACTCCAGCAGAATGTCCTTTCCCGCAATGCCAATATCGGCGGCGGCCCGCTCCACATAGATGGCCACGTCGCTGGGCTTGACCCAGAAATACCGCACACCGGCCTGGGGATTTTCAAAGACCAGCTTCCGGTTCTCCTCCCGGATGGAGGGGCAGGGGTAGCCGGCCTCCTCCAAAATCTGGTAGACCCGCTCCCCCAGTCGGCCCTTAGGCAGGGCGATATTCATCATCTGCCCTCACCCCACCTTCCGTACCGCCCGGAAGGACAGCCCCTCCGGCCTCTGGCGCTCCACCCGGACGCTCTGGCCCCCCTGGCGGCAGCGCTCCGCCTCCTCCAGCACGGCGGGGACGGGAGTTTTGTCGTCGTAGAGCAGCAGCATGTCGGCGTCGTAGCGCTCCCGCGTCCCCTCCAGCCGCTCCAGCAGGTTCATATATACGGCAAAGCCAATGGCTCCGTCCCCCCGGCCCATCTGGTGGAGCAGATTGTCGTACCGCCCTCCGGACAAAACCCCGCTGGGCAGTCCGGGCAGATAGCCCCGGAAAATAAAGCCGTTGTAGTAGTCCATGTTGTTGACAATGGAGAAGTCCAGCCGCAGATGCCTCTCAGGGAGCAGGGAGCACACATCCCGCAGCTCGGCCAGGGCCAGCTCCATCCGTTCTCCCCGGACCATCTCCTCCAGCACAGGCAGCATCTGGGCGGGCGGGCCGTAGAGCGCGGTGAGCTGGCACAGATCCTCCGACGCCTCCGGGTCCAGCCCCAGTTCCCGGCAGTAGACTCCCAGAGCGGGGACGTTCTTCTCTTCCATGTGCTTCAAAAGTCCGGCCCGGCACTCCTCCGCCACCTGGGCGCTGTCCAGCAGTCCGGCTACAAAGCCCAGGTGGCTCACATCCAGCAGATAGTCGCCGCTGATTGTCTCCAGGCTTTTAGCAGCCAGCAGCAGCACCTCGCCCATAGCCACCAGGTCGATCTCCCCCACGCATTCCAGCCCGGTCTGCATGATCTCCCGAAATCCCCGGGTCATGGGGGAGGTGCGGTACACATTTTCGCAGTAATAGACCTTTTGCAGCCCCGCTCCCTCCTTGGCGTTTTTGACTATGGAGAGAGTCACATCCGGCTTTAAAGCCATCAGCCGCCCGTCCGCGTCGGTAAAGGTGAGGATGTCCTCACTGACCAGAAAGCTTTTGTTGTGGACATAGAGGTCGTAGGGCTCAAATTTGCTCATTTTGTATTGCGTGTATCCATAACGGCGGTACAGCTCCCGCAGCTGCTGTACCACCTGTTCGGTGCGCGATGGTTCCATGGTCTTCCTCCTCCCGCACTGCGTTTATCTGCCACAGAGGCGGCGGTGCGGTGCTTCTTTCATTTTACTTTATCATAGTAGTGCAATAGTTTGAAAAAGTCAACTGGGATTTTTAAAAAATATGCCCCAATATATGGAGCAAAAGGGCCGCAGTTTATCAAAAAAGACAAAATTGGGGGGCCGCCCCAAAGACGCCCCCCAATCATCGAAAAATTATAGCGCTGAGGACAGTTCCTTTTTGCGTGTATTCAATACCTTCCGCAGCTCCTTTTTTCTGGCGTCCAGGCCCTCGTCGTCAATGTGCCCCATCGCCCGGAGATATAAACGGATGGAGCTGACATGCTCAACTCGGGAATAGATGTCCTTGAGAATCGGGAACAGCTCGTCATGAGCCATGACGCAGGAGAGCATATTAGTATTGATTCATCATGGACACCATTTCCATGGCCGCATAGTAAAGCGCCTGGATATATTCCCCGTCGTCCGCGAAAACCTCCTTCTGCTTTGCCAGCCAGTAGAGCAGCATGGGCGCGTCGTTGTGCTCCGCCGCCACAACGGCGGGGTTTTCAATCGGTTTGGAGAACAGCAGGTTCCGCTCAATCTTCAGGCCCAGGGCCAGCAGCTGCTCCGCCTGCCGGGGAGTATGGGCCACTTTTAAGGCGTTCCCATGAATCCTGCTGGCCTCGTTTGTCCAATGGATATCCGCCTCCATATCGCTCAGGGCCATCGCCACCGGGAACCGGCCGCCAAGTACCGCATCAAGAAACAGATTTGAGCCCGACAGACACTTTGTATGGACAAGCTCAGGCATCTCCTTAATTTGAAGAATAATTTCCTCATCCGGTATGGTTTTATCCCTGAACTGGGCCTCGATTCTCAGAGGCCGCTTTTCTCAGCTCCAAGTCCGTCATTTTGCTTGTCTCCCTTTCAGCGCATGTAATGCTGCCCTTATTCTCTTTTAGTTACCAATTTATTCCGTTAAATTTATGCCGTTAAGTTTAGCACAGAATATAATCCCCCGCAAGCCCTTTTCGTGAAATTGCCGGGTTCCTCATCCATCTGCCATTTTTAAAGAGAATGTCGAAAAAATTTTCTTGACAGACAATCTGATTTGTGCTAGACTAGTCTAGCATCTAAGACCGGAAGCCACCCATGCCGGAGTGGCGGAATTGGCAGACGCCCGGGACTTAAAATCCCGTGGGAGCGATCCCGTGCCGGTTCGACCCCGGTCTCCGGCACCATATCGCGGGGTAGAGCAATTGGTAGCTCGTCGGGCTCATAACTCTTAGAGCTACCAATCCCTCCGGGGCAGCACCGGGGGACGCGAAAACTTAATAACGCGGGGTAGAGCAATTGGTAGCTCGTCGGGCTCATAACCCGGAGGTTGCAGGTTCAAGTCCTGTCCCCGCAACCAAAAGCCCTCGGATTTCCTTTGAAATCCGAGGGCTTTCACTGTTTTCCAGAACTTTTTCGTGCGCTTTATTTTTGCGGTTATTTTCTGACCCATATTTTGACCCATACGGGAACCTGGAGCGTTCAGGGCTGGAGAGCACCAGAGAGGACGCTGCCCATCGTTTTCGCCGCCTCCCGCTGTGCTGTCGTGGTCACATGGGCGTAAGTGTCCAGCGTGAAGCCCGCTGAGTAGTGCCCCAGCATCCCAGAGACCGTCTTGATGTCCACTCCGTTTTGCAGGGCTACTGTGGCAAATGTGTGTCTCAGGTCATGAAATCTCACTTTAGGCAGTCCTGCACGCTTTAGCACTCGGTGTAGCATCTGGATCACGCTGTCCGGCGAGATTGGTCCGCCTGTCGTGGACGGGAACACATACTCGCTGTCGCCGCATTTCTTCCTTTGCTCTTTCAGGATTCCTAGCGCGTCCGCTCCCAGGGAGATGGCGCGGTAGGAATTTTTTGTTTTCAGCGGGGCCTCCACCACCTCCCCATTGATTCTGGAGACCTGCCGCTGAACCCGGAGGGTGCCCTGCTCCAAATCAATATCCTCCCATTTCAGCCCGAGGAGTTCTCCCCGCCTCAGCCCCGTGGCCAGTTCGATATAGTACATCTCGAACACTCCGCTCTCCTTGGCTTCCCGCAGGAAGGAGGCCAGCTGCTCCACCGGGAGTGTCTTCATCTCCCGGTGCTCCAGCTTTGGCAGAGCACAGCCGTCTGTGGGGTTGACGGCTATCAGCTTCTGGCTCCTGGCGAAGTCCATTGCAGAGGAAATGACCTGGTGGATGTTCCGCACCGTCTTGGGGCTGAGGCCTTTCGGCTGCCCTTTGGTCTCAATTCGTTCTATTCTGCCTCTGGACAGCAGCTTTTTGTAGAGCTTTTGCAGATCCAGGGTGGTCAGTTTGTTCAGTTTGATGTTCCCGATGTTGGGCTTAATGTGATTGTCGATATAGCCCCGATAGGTCTGGTGGGAGGAGGGCCGCACTTTGATTTTGGCGTAATTTTCGAACCAGACGTCCATCCACTGCCCGACTGTGTACTGCGCCGCCTTGAGGGTATCTACCTCCGCATTTTCTTGGAGCGCCTGCTTCAGTTTCGTTTTTACCTCCGCCTGGGTCTTTCCGAGGACGTTTTTGTAGACGGTCTTACCGGTTTCCGGGTCCCGTCCGGCGGTGTAGCGGCCTTCCCATCGACCATCCGACCGCTTTCGGATACTGCCCTCGCCATTGGCTCTGCGTTTTGCCATTTGTATCACCTCCATTCAGCGACACAACATACCACAGCTCCGGTCCAATAGCCAGGGGATCGGGGTAGAGTTATCAGAAACTTATCATTTGCCGGGATGGGGTTCTCTTTGTTTCCTGCGTATCAAAATCTGCATACCACTTCGCCTTATTCTCTTTGGTAACGCTGGTGCAGTTCATGGCTGAATATTCCAACCTTTTGCTTTCTTTGAAAGTCGCTTACAAAGCCTCTACACATGGCTTTGATCTCCGGCTGGGACCTGGGGGCTGTCCCCCCAGCCAACCCGCACACAGCGGTCCACAGCGCGAAACGCGGGGGATTCACTGGGTTGTTGGTATCTTCCTTTTCTCTGCACTACACCGAAGTCTCAGATTCTTACCTTTGCGGCAAAGCCGGGAATTTTTTAGCTGAGCCGCTGTTGACCCCGCCGAATTCGTTGCCGCCGTAAGCGTCACGGCAAACAAGACGTCAAAGCGGGAGCTGGTCCCTGTATTTGACGTCACATGACCATTTGCACAGAAGTTCAGAAAAGATGATGATATTTCGCTAAAAGCCCCCGTATATCCGTTCCCCGGCCCGCACTGCGGGACGGTGTGAACCTGCGGGACGCCCACAAGGCGGCACGCATTTATCCTGCTTTCCTTTCGCCCCCTCGGTTAATCTCGTCGTTCGTTGCGATTGCCGAAGCCATTGGATACCACATATTGGCTGCACACTTCCTGGCATATTGAAGCGGTAAAATTTATGAAGATACCCCTGGAGCCATTTTTGACCATCGAACCAAATCTATAAGGCCTTCCATAAATGGCGCCATCCACTTTCCGCGGTGGTAAATGATTTGACTGAAATAAATTTGCGGTGCGACGTTGACGTTCAATTTTACCAGGGCACGGTTCTCTATATCGCGTCTGACTGAATATTCGGGAAGGAAAGACAGGCCCTCACTGCTTTTTAATATTTCAGCAATCGCTTTTGTGTTGTCCACCACCAGTGAATTTTTAGGCAGCATCCCGCAAGAATGCGCAAGGCTTTGCAGTTTTCGATAAACGATGCCGGAGCGCTCTGTCACGACCAGAGGATGCGAAAAAAATTCCTCCACGGTGATTTGCTCGTGACCGGCCAGTTCGTGGTTAGGGCCGGACACAAAAGCAAGCGTCTCCTCATGCTGATGGGCACAGAAAAAATCCGGATCAGAATTTAAGTCGTCAGACAGATAAACCATATCTAATTGGTTTAGCCTAAGCCACTTTAAGAGATCCTTTGTCCGGCCCATTTTAATTTGAATCTCAATATTGGGCCATTGGCGGGCATAATACGGCAATATATCGACCAACGTGCTGAACAACAGCGATTCCAAAACGCCCACACGCATAACACCGTGTATTTCCCTGGCCGACTTTCCTAACATGACAGATTGATGTATGCTTTCTAAAATCGAATCGGCATAGGAGCGAAATTCTTGGCCAAGAGAGGTCAAGTATATTTTTTTGCCAATTCGGTCAAACAGTGGAAATCCCAGTTCGCATTCCAACTGCTGGATCTGATTGCTGACGGTGGACTGCACATAGCCGAGTTCGGCCGCGGCTTTTGTAAAACTCTGTAAATCCGCTACTTTTGTAAATGCGCGAAGTGTGCGCTCATCCATAAGCCATCCTCCCGTTTAATCGAAAAATCAAATTACTATCATCTAATCTATTCGCTTTACAAATTGATATTAACACAATATACTGAATTTGTAAACAGACCAATGCCGTTATTCCCTAAAAATTGCAACTGTGAAAGGATGAAGTGAGCCATGAGTAAAATGGAGTATTTGAAGGACATGCCCGTCGCGGTACTGGGCGGGGGCGCCGTGGGCAAGACCTGCGCGGCTGACATGAAGCTGGCCGGCAAGGAGGTCCGCCTCTATGACGCCATGCCCTTCGCCGCCAGTTCCCTGAAGGACGTGGAAAAGACCGGTATCCTTCTGGATGGCGTTCAACGCAACAAGTACTGCTTTGAGCGCTCCGGGCGGGCCTTCTTCGACCTGGTGACCAGCGACATCGCCGCCGCCGTGAAGGGTGCGGGCCATATCGTCGTCGCTATGGGCTCCTGGGGCCACGAGGCCACCTTCCGGGCCCTGATCCCTCACCTGGAGGATGGTCAGGTGGTCAACGTCTTCGCCGACAACTTCGGCTGCCTGCTTCTGCGCCGCCTGATGCGTGAAATGGGCTGCACCAAGAAGGTCATCGTGGGCGGCTGGTCTTCCGCTCCCTATGGGACCCGAATCGAGTCCATCGGTAAGTTCCAGTTCCCCCATGTCAGCGCCAAGTACCGCGCCATCACCCTGCGGGGCGCGGCTCTTCCTATGAAAGACACCGATGACTTCCTGGAGGCTTCCAAGTATCTTCCTTGTATGGACGCTGTAACTCAAGGCGATGGTCCCTCCAAGGCCAACACCATCCTGGATGTTGACTTTGCCAACGTCAATCCCGTCATTCACGTTCCCGCCACTGTATTGGGCGTGTCCACCATGGAGAACTGGGGCGTTATCTTCTGCGGCCACGATAAGACCTCTTATTCCATGTATTCCCACGGCCTTTGCCCCTCCATCTGCGAGGTGCAGTATCAGTTCTACAATGAGGAGATTGCCCTGGCCAAAGCCATCGGCGTGGGTTGTCCTGAGTACAAGTATGAGATGTTCTTCTCTCGCCGCAGCGTGCTGACCCAGGAGTACATGGGCCTGGACGAGAACGGCAACGACAATGTGGTCTTCCCGCTGGATCAGCCCTCCAACGAGGGCAACACCGGCCCCAACACCATCCATCACCGTTACATGACCGAGGATGTGCCCATCGGCTGCAAGATCTACCACGACCTGGGCGTGCAGTACGGTGTGCCCACTCCTATCATCGACTCCATGATTGTCCTGGCCGGCGCCATGCACAAAAAGAGTTTCTTTGAGGACAGCCGCTACACCCTGGACTATCTGGGCATTGGCAATATGTCCAAGGAGAATCTGCTGGCTTATTTGAATGAGGGCGTGCTGGCCTGAGTTTTCAAACACTTGACCAAACAGGAGGAAGTTATGAGCCACGTTTTATTGGTCAATAATGAACGTGACGCTGATGATATGGGTTGGATTCCCTATCTCAGGCGCGCGTTGGAGCGGGCGCAGCCCGGTATTGAAGTGACTGTGATTCATCACAGTCAGCTCAATGAAGAAACTGTACAGAAGATTGCTCCTACACACACAGTCCTTTATGGACGCGTGACCCATCACTGGTCCATGGAGGAGATTCTCTCCTCCTACAGCTCTGAGCTGGAGTATCTCCGCCATGTCACCGCTCCCACTCTGGGTATCTGCGCAGGACATCAACTGCTGGGCATCGCTAATGGCAGCGGAATGGATAAAATGATACCCTGTGATGACATTGACATTGTGGAATCCGGTTTCATCCGCATTTTTGAGGATAACAAGTGTCCTCTCTTCCAGGGGCTGGAATCCCCGTTCTTTTGTAACTGTATGCACCGGGATGAGATAAAGAGAATCCCAGAGGGCTTTGAGCGAGTTGCCTACGGCGATGTGTGCCAAATCCATGGCATACAGAAAAAGGGATCTCCCGTCTTTGGTCTGCAGTTCCACCCCGAGTGGGCTAACGAACAGTTCGGTGCTGGACAGACGATTTTGAAAAATTATTTAAATCTTTAATAAGATAGACATTATTTTGTAAAGGAGTAAAAATTTATGTTTAATCGTATGCAGTCTAAGGTTAAAGACCTGCAAAAGAGCATGACTGAACAAAACATTGATGTGGTTTTGGTTATGGATCCCGACAGCGTGTACTACTTTACCGGCATCCATGATTATCTGGGTATGGATTTTGGCCGCCCCACCATTGCGATTATTCCGCAGGAAGGTGAGATTAGTGTGGTCATCCCCAGCTTGGAGCAGAACATGGGGCGGGCCATGACTTGGGTTGAAAGGCTTCTGCCCTGGACCGACGGGATCGGTGAGGAGTGGCGTGGCTACATTAAGGATGCGGTCCGCGGCAAGAAGACTGTGGGCCTGGAGGTCCACAAGACCCATCCTGTGCTGGGCAGCTTTTTGGCAGAGCAGTTCCCGGAGGTTAAGGTTGTGGATGTATATGGCATCATGTGCCGTCAGCGAATGGTCAAGAGCCCTGATGAGATTGTCATTATGCGTAAGGCCGGTCAGGTAGCTGTGGCCATGTGTCAGGCCGCCCGTGACTGCATTGCCGCCGGTGTACCTGAGTATGAGATCGCTCTGGCTATCATCAATGGCGGTACCCGTAAATATGCCGAATTGCTCGCTGAAGATCAGTCTGGTGTAAATGCGTTTTACTCTCCTATAACACATGATCTTCAGATCCTTCAGACCGGTCCCAATATGCACATGGTACACAAGCGTGCCAGCATTAAACCGGTAAATAAGGGAGATTCCGTCTATATGTGTTTCTGCAACCTGGCGGAGTTTAAGCAGATGAAGGTGGGGTTTGACCGGCAGTACTTCATTGGCAGCTGCACCAAGGAGGAGGAGAAGGTTTACTATCAGGCGCTTGAAGGACAGAAGATTGCTCTGGAAATGATTCGTCCCGGCGTTAAGGCGTCTGATGTGCATAAAGCCTCTGCGCAGTACTATGCCGATCAGGGCTATGGCATTTGTTACCGTACCGGTCGCTCCGTTGGTTATTCCCGTCTGGAGAAGCCTGAGCTGCGGGTGGATGATGATACCATTCTGGAGGAGGGTATGACCTTTGCCGTAGACGGAGCCGTGTCTTTGGACAATGGTGTGGCTGGCCGTGTGGGCGACAGTATCGTGGTTACGAAAGACGGCTTTGAGTATCTCACCGTTATGGATAAGTCACTGCAGATTCTGTAAGGAGCTCCGAAGACGGGGTTTAGCGTCCTGCTTCACCCCGTCTTCAATTATTACCAGGCGATTAGAACAATGTTAAGAATGGAAGTGCTGTATTGTAAAAGATTGCATAAGGAGGATTTGATATGCTTTCTGGAATTAATGTAACCAATAGTTCGACGGTTATTGTTTTAGTGATTTATTTTGCCATCCTGCTTTCGATTGGCTTTGTTGCGGGTCGCCGAGTGAAAAATAGCGAAGATTTTGCGGTCGGGGGCCATAATGTGCCAGGATGGGCGGCGGCGCTCTCAGAGCGTGCCACTGATATGTCTGCGTATATGGCGCTGGGCTTGCCCGGCGGGATTTACCTGTCTGGTATGTTGGGGCTCTGGCCTGCAATCGGAAGTGTAATTGGTTCGGTGGCTGTGTGGTTTATGGTATCCGGACAAATGCGGAAGGATGCGGAAAAATTAGGTGCCAATACCTATGTGGATTGGTTGTCCAAACGGTTTCCAGATCAGAGCAATCGGATCCGGCTTGTTGGTGGCATTATTATTTTGTTTTTCTTTACAGTTTATGTTGCGGCTCAGTTTTTGGGAGGAGGAAGCACACTGAATTCCCTTTTGGGAATCAATCCTCTAACCGGGCTGTTTATTACAGTGGCTATTGTCATCCCGTATACTCTATATGGGGGATTCGGTAGCGTAGTATATACGGATTGTCTGCAAGCTATTGTCCTTTTTTCTATGCTCGTTTGCGTGCCCGGAGCAGCAATTATCGAAATGGTAACAAATCCAGACGCAGTCTACGCTGCTACAATTGCTGAGGCAATGACTAAAGCTCCAGAGGGATATTTTGATATGTTTGGCGGTGCCAGAGGATTAGCGGCCGGTATGGTTTTCGGCAACGGTTTTTCCTGGTGCTGGGCTTATCTGGGCGGTTTGCCTCAACTTAATACGCGGTATATTTGTATTCGAGATCAGAAAAATTTTAAATTGGGGCGTTTTATTTCTGTGAGTTACATTCTGGTGGCTTATATTGGTGCGATCCTTATTGGCTTGTTAGGCTTCTTTATTCTGGGTCCCAATTTGGATAATCCTGAGCAGGTAACTCCGTTGCTGACCATGCGTCTGATGCCCCCTGTTTTGGCGGCTGTTTTTACTACCGGAATTATTGCCGCCATGATTTCCACCGCTGATTCTGTTTTAGTACTGGCTTCCAGCGAGGTATCGGAAAATATAATTAAGCCCAGAATAAAAAATGGAGAATTGGATGGAAAGCAGATGCTCTTTATTTCTCGGGCGGTCACGATAATAATTGCGATTATTGCAGTTATTTTGACATTTGTAGTATCTGGTGAATTAATCAGTGTAATTATTAGCTGGGTATGGGCCGGCTTAGGTTCTCCCTTTGCTGTATGCTCTATGCTGACGCTGTATTGGAAGAAATATACCGGAAAGGCTGCTTTGTGCACTATTACTGTAGGGCTAGTATTTACTGTTGCTTGGATCGTCAGCGGAATGGATGCCATTGCCTCTTCTCTGTGGGTCGGTGTAGTCGCGTCGTTGATTGCCGCGGTGGTCTCCACTTATTTGACACAGCCGAAAGCTGGGGAAAAATAAATGTTCCTCTGTCCAAAAACGAGGAGAAGGACGATAGCCATATTTATATTTCTGTCTAAGTGAAAAGTGAGGTGTATATTATGGATTTTATCACCGATTATAGACTGGAAGACTACATTCTCAACACCACATGGGAAGACCTCCCCGCCAAGGTTCAAGAGCGCGCCATTGTCTGCGGTATTGATTTAATGATCGCCCTGCTGTTGGGCAGCAAGGGGCAGCAGTTCCAGGCGGGTATCCGCATTGCTCAGACTTACTATAAGGGCGGCAATCTTCCTGTTGTGGGCAGTGACAAGAATTTTGGCCTGTTAGGCGCTGTAGTAGCCATGTCTCATGCGTCAAACTCCTTTGATATTGATGATGGCCATAATATGATTAAGGGGCACCCCGGAACATCTTTCGTGGCTGGTGTACTGGCTGCGGCGCTGGAGGAAAATGTCACCTACCGGGAGTATCTCACCACCTTGGTAGTCTGCTATGAGGCGGCGATCCGCTGTGGTTTGGCAGTGCAGGATCACTATCAATATCTCCACAGCACTGGCACATATGGCGCATTTGGTACCGCCGCAGGAATGGGACGTTTGCTGGGATTTACGCAGGAACAGATGAACAATGCTTTATCTATGGCTGAGTTTCATGCTCCTCTTACCCCGGTAATGCGATCGGTCCAGTATCCTTCCATGAACAAAGACGGCGTACCTTTTGGCGCTTTAGTAGGTGCAGAGGCAGCGCTGGAAACCCTGGAAGGCAGCACCGCCCGTGGATACTTGCTGGAAACTCCGGAGTACCAGAAGCACTTGGATTCCTTGGGCAAGATTTACGAGATTATGAATCTCTATTTCAAGCCCTTTACCTGCTGCCGCTGGGCTCATCAGCCCATACAAGCCTGTATCGACCTTATGAAAGCCTATACCTTCACACACGAGGATGTGGAGCGGGTCTGCGTGCATACCTTTGATTCGGCTGCACAGCTAAGCAAAATGAAACCTCGAACAACAGATGAAGCCCAGTACAACATTGCCTGGCCGGTGGCATCTGCATTGGTTTATGGAGATGTGGGCATAGATCAGGTTATAGAGCCTGCGCTCAATAATCAGTGTGTGCTGGATATGATGCGGCGGCTTTCCTTTGTAGTTGATCCTGAAATGGAAGCTCAGTTTCCTGAAAAACGGCTTGCATGGGTGGAAATCAAACTGAAGGATGGCAATAATCTTAAATCTCAGGTCTATGCGGCCCCCGGAGAACACACGGACCATGTAGATTTGGAATGGATAAGAAATAAGTTTTACCTCCGAAGTTCATCTATTTTGACTCCAGACCAACAGGATCATTTGCTTGTAATGCTGGAACGTGATTTGGATACTCCCATTGGGAACATCATAACTGTGATTAATCAAATGTTATGCATTTCGGATAAGATTTCTTGATTACTTGCCGCTAATTAGACTCCCGACATATGATTTTGCATTTTCTGATCCTCCTTCTTTGGGGACTGTGGATGCAG
Organism: Flintibacter muris; assembly: GCF_943192995.1. GTDB lineage: Bacteria > Bacillota > Clostridia > Oscillospirales > Oscillospiraceae > Lawsonibacter > Lawsonibacter muris. Next base: position 4,589 of record NZ_CALPCP010000008.1, on the reverse strand, counting down.
GGGTTTTTCCAGTTCCTTGATCCTCGGGACCTCTCCTTTGTTTTCTCCATGACAATTTTTGAGCTGCCAATGCCTTCTGACCCATAACTTGACCCAGAACAGGAAAAAATCAATGGAGACAACGGAACAAAAATGTCGGGAAAGCATTTCAATCTGGATGAAATAGGCTCCGAAAGCGCTGGAAACGTCTAAACCGGACTTCGGAGCGCAGCTCATAACCCGGAGGTTGCAGGTTCAAGTCCTGTCCCCGCAACCAGTGAAAAGAAGGTAGAGACGTCTAATCTCTATCTTCTTTTTTGTTGTTTTATACTATATATTGTGCGATACCTCAATTTTGAAACGATATACAGTATTTTTCTGATGGATGGAGCGATTAGGAATAGTTGAGACTAATTGGAAGCATTTGGTATTACTATTGATAAGTGTTGAGTACTATAGGTAAGTGTTGGGGAAAAGTTTCACTTTATTCTCACCTGTGTGCAAATAGGGCGAGGGGGGAATGGAAAAAATTAGGGCTTGACAATCGCAGTTAATTTTGCTATCTTAATTATATAGGTCAGTTTGTTTAGCGGTTGTAACCAATGTAACCGCATTAACCGCTGTAACCATTATATTATTTTTGTGAAGATACTTGCTTGATTAAAGCGAGTATCTTTTTCGTTTTATATAGACAAAAATCTTTCTATATGTTACATTTAATACAGTTACCCGATACATAAAATGGAGGGCTGTATTATGGCAGGAAAAGAAGATAAGAAGAATGTAGTTTGGATATTTGATAGGCAAACAGGTGTAATGAGTGTTGATGTAAATAAAAGCAATAAGGCTGATATTGAGGCAAGGTTTTCTTTTAAGCTGGAAGTTTATAAGGACAGTGAAACTCATGTCGAAAGCATGAAGATTACCAACTTTAAAGACAGAAACGAGAATGGCTCCATTGTTACATCTATTGTTGATTTGGGCCGAGATATTAAGGACTTTAAAAGGTTCGGCGTAGTGATGGGAGACACATATTATAGAGATTTGGCCCGCAGGATTGAGGAAGAATATGTTAATATTGAAGTTAGTACAGTAACTTTTGCAACAGGTGACACCCGGTATAGTGATTTCCTTGGAGAAGTCAAGGAGTTTTTTATAGGCAGTACAGAATACATTTCAGATGATTTCTGTTATGTACCTGTAAATATGTTTAATGAACTTTTTACTGACTGTGGATATAGTGAATATGAAATGAAAAACTTGCGCACGCAGCTTGCGCAGGGTGGATATATTCATGTGGTGTCTGGACGTTATGCAATATTAAAACGATTATCAAACAAGCCGGAAAGAGTAGTTGCTTTTTATAGAGAAAAGTTAGGCATTACACTGCCAATTAAGCAGGAGAAGCGAAAAAAAGTTAAGGGTGACGGGGATGAATAAGCGGGACACTATTTCGATTGCACCATACTACGGCGGTAAGGGTCGCATGGCTCATTTTATAGCTGACCGGCTTAATTATGATGATAGCGACATCTTTGTAACTCCGTTTGGTGGTATGTGCCGGGTGTTGTTAAATAAACCTCGTCATAAAGTCGAGTGTTATAATGATTACAGTGCGGGACTAACTGCTCTAATGCGCATACTGTCCGATCCGGTTAAGTCGATTGAATTTATACATAGGCTGGAAGATGAAACAGTATACAGTGAGGAAGAGTTTAATAAGCAGAAGGCTGTTTTTGACAGTGCAGAAGATGATTTAGAAGTACAGTCCAAAAAGAGATTACGACAGTTATTGATTGAGAAGAAAATAGTAGAACCTTATACTGCAAATAATTTACTTGATGAAATATTGTGGCAAGCATACGAAATGGCGGAAAAAGCAGTTAATCCAAAACGGAAAACCCCACCTCATAAAATTGCGCCAGCAGTTCAGGAGAGTTTAACACGATTAAGGGAAGTATTGCAGGATGAAGAAGAGCAAGCAAAAGGAACCCCCTTTGAAGATCGTCGGCAGTTTCAAAAGGAATTGAAGAATTGTCTTGCTGACTGGGTAGAAGCGTATCAGGTCAAGGAAAATACCGGGTTTTTGGAACGCTCTTCTGATTTGGGACTATATGTGTCTGACATGGATTTAGCCCTAGCTACTTATGTAGTGTTCCAACAGTCACGAGACGGAATGGGGCAAACGTGGAGCGCCGAGAAGTTTAAAACAAACGACCAGTACAAGCGGCAGATCGCTAAGTTGTTTGACTGTGCGGAAAGGTTGGAGGGCGTAGAAGTATATCAAATTGACGCTATGGCCTTTTTTAGACGCATGATGTTTGTAGATATAAATACTTCTTTTGGTGAACTTCCGCCAGCGTTTAGAGTTTTAAACGAGTGGATAAACAATCCAAGAGTTATGATGTACTGCGACCCATCATATATCAGCGTAGAAAAAGAAACGGAAATGCTGGAAGATATTGATGTTGACCATACACCACGTTTAGCTGACGCAATAAGACGGAAATACGACGGCAAAAAAATGCCTACGAATTTAGGTAAGGTATACGCAATGTCATTTGGATATGACGATCAGGAAAAGTTTTTGCGTTGTATTCAAAAGGCGAAATGCAGGATTTTGGTATCAAACTATGATTTACAGCTATACAACAAATATTTGAATGAGGAAACAGGCTGGCACCGGGAAGAATTTCATACGACTACAGGAGTAGGAAGTAAAAAAGATAATAAGCGTATAGAGGTTATTTGGTACAACTATTAAAAGAGCATAGATAAAGTAAAAAGTACTCACTTCTTGAAGTGGGTGCTTTTTTTATAGCTAGTTGATATTTATAGTAGATAAAAAAGAGAGGTGGTAATTACTAAAGCGTAGGGTGTTCTGGATGGCTCTGAAGGGGTTGGAAGGGACCGGAGGGGTAAGGGGTATGCTGAAGAAATGGAGAGGGCCAGAGGAGGCCAGAATGAGAAATAGAGGTGGTGACATGATGGAGGAGGGTTAAAGTTTATGGATTTTGCAAGGAATACAGTTAAGGGTTGCTGTGTTGAAAAAGTGGTATGCAGTAAGGAGGATTCAACAGTTAAATAAATTGGGGGTTAGAATAATAAAATGTAAAAAGCAGAAAATTAGTCATTCCGCTTTTGAAAAATTGAGAGTACGTCAACGAATACATGAAAGAAAAATTTCGTATGCAGTAGGGTGCAAAAATTGGGGTTTAGGAAGGATGGATTTTTTAAAAGTTGGGTAGAGCGTAAGTAGGATAAAATACTTGAAAAAATAAATAGTCTGTTTGGAGGAATAGAAACTATGGAATATAATTATAATGCTGGTGAAAGAGATGAATACCAAGACGAATTGGATGATATGCTTTTACAACAACATATGGACGAGGTAGCAGAGGAAAAGTCGTTCAAGGATATTCCTAAACATGGTTATCAAACTCCGGCATATAAAAAGAGAATCGACAATATGGAAATTCTGAAACTTTATAGGAGAGGTTACTCTATTAGGAAAACTGCAAAAGCCCTTTCTTGTTCGCCTAGTACTGTTAGACTTCGGTTGCAAGCTTTAATTCGCACAGGTATGATAACCTAATCACAAAAAGATGTACTTACAACTAAACTTGTGAAACAATATCGTTGATATGTATAACATTTTTGTTTGAGATGGAGAGCATTAAAATTAAAAAATTTAAACCTGCCCCAACGCCACAAAAACATTAAATAAAAGAAGATAAATCAACATATGCCCAAAAATAAAGGTCTTTGATAATCTGTAATGTACTGGGGCTAAGATTTTTAATAGTTCCCCAAAAAATAGAGAGGACACCTACTATATTAGTTGGTGTCCTTTTAATTATGAATATGCTATTGACGGAGTTAGTATCATGCGGTAAAATGAGAATACGAGGTAACGGGTAGTGCGGGCAGGGATAGAGGGTTGCCGCCCCCTATCCCCTGTGCAGGATGTTCGGGCCATCCATACACAACTGTGTTAACAGCACCACATACCTAGTACTCTACCAAGTTAGGAATTAGAAGATGATAGGGTATAGTTTTCTGAGTTTGCACCTGGCGTCATCAGAGGAAAATCTCCAACGGACAGTAGAGCAAACGGAGTTTCTGTACATCGCCCATGCGTTGACCTGGCGCTGCATAGTCTCGAAAGAAGATAAGGCTTGAGACAGGCACTGTCTGGAAAGGATACCAATTTCAATCTCTGCCATATTCAGCCAGGAGGCGTGAATGGGAGTGTAGTGAATTTCCAACCGCTGTATGATCCGTCTGGCCTGAGCAGGATCAAAAGCTTTATACAAGGACGCAATCGAGTGAATGTTCAAATTGTCCATGACCAGCACAATTTTTTCACAATGGCTGTAATGGACATCCACCAGTTCATGCAGAAAATGGGCAAAATCTACTGCAGTTCTAGTGTGTGTAAGTTTCACAACCCTTTTGCAGGCCAGCGGTTCAAAGGCAACAAACAAATCCACCACGCCACAGCGGCGGTACTCGTAATCTTCCCGTTCCACACTTCCTGGTTTTGCTGGGATGCGCTGTTTCTCAACCAGCTGCCGGTTTGTTTCATCCAGGCAGACTACCGGGCGCAA
>NZ_CALPCP010000007.1 GCF_943192995.1 Flintibacter muris | reverse complement strand
TTTTGCCGGAAAATTCTGCGTTTTGACCAAAAATTTCGAGGTATTTCGACTTTTTCAACCCTCCACCTCCGTGTCACTCCCCTTGCATCCTGTCGAACGCTTTCGGGTCAGGCACGGCCTTGGACCGGGCAAAAGGTCTTCCAACCTCTATGCGCATTCTAGCAAACCGAATTTTGAAAGTCAACACCTTAGGGGGAAGTGTAACAGAACGGTAACATTGCCGTAACAGACTGTAAGAAGTGTTACAGGGACCCCCCTCGGAGGGGTGAAAACAGCCGTCACCCTGCCGGGTGGCGGCTGTTTTTGTTTCACAGACAGCTACTTCTATTCCAGACCCTCGGCATATGTGTTAAGCAGGGCCTCCAGCTCGTCTGCGGTGTAGGTTCTGTCCGGTTCCCGCTTAATAAGCCGGATTACGTCATAAATAGTCGCTTTCTGGTACATAACCAGCTCTTTCTCAGACGGCATTTCAACAGCCCCTTTCGTATTTTCTATAATTCTATTGTATCCGATTTTTTGAGGCTTGTCAACTCTTTGCCCGCTCCGCCTGATCTTTTTGCGTCCGGCGGTCCACCCGGATCACCAAGGCGGTGCGGTCGTCGGTGGCCTCCTTCAAATCCCGGGTGACCAGCTCCCGGGCCAGGTCTTTGGGGCTCTCCCCGCTGAACCTGGCCAGCCGCTCCCGCAGCCAGCCGTCCTCCGGGCCGGGACACACCCCGTCGCTGATCATCAGCACGCAGTCCCCCGGCGCCAGCCGCAGGGAGAACCGGTCCAGTGCGGCGGGTTCCCCCTCCGCCAGCCCGGCAGGCAGTGATTTTCCGCTGAGCCGCTGGACCTCGCCGCTCTTTTTTATATAGGTAGGGGCCGCTCCCAGCTTGAACAGCTCCCCCTCTCCGGTGAACAGGTCCAGCTGGAGCAGGTCCACGGTGGTAAAGCCGCCTGTCTCCTCCCCCCGCAGGGCCAGGGCGGAGGCCAGGGTGGTCAGCGCCCTTGGGGCCTCCACCCCCGCCTGGAGCAGCTGCTCCAGCAGACGGACTGCCAGGGTACTTTCCCGGTTGGCCTCCGGCCCGCTGCCCATGCCGTCGCATAATAAAAGGTAGAGCTTGCCGTCGTGGCGTTTAAAATAGGTACCCGCGTCGCCGCTTACCGTCTCGCCGGTCTTCTTCCGGGCCGCCACCCCCGCCACCGCCATCAGCGGCTCCTGTTGGATCAGGGAAATGGCTTCCTCCCCCTCCAGCTCCACCCGGAGAGGGACACCCAAAACCGCCGACAGGTCCTTGAGCCGGCTGGGCCGGGCCAGCGCGGCGCACTGGGGCCCCTCCGCTTCCACCCGGAGCAGTCCCCGGCCGTCCTGGTACACTGCGGCCCGCACGTCCAGCTTCCACTCAGACAGCCGCTGCCGCAGGCGGCGGTCACCAATTACGTCGGGAGTGAGCTCCCGGCTCAGCTCGGCGGCCGCCTCACCCAGCAGATCGGACAGCTGGGCGTACTGCCGGCATACCGCCGCCCGGCTCTCCCGAATGCGGGCATTGTACTGCCGGCGGTAAAACAGAGCGGTGAGCTCCTCATTCACCGCCGCCACAAAGTCTGGGAAGTGGATGCACCGGTCGGCAAAGTGGCGGGGAAAATCCCCCTTTTCCGCCCTGCCCCGCTCCACCATGGCGGGGGTTGCGTCGTTCAGGGCGTTGAAGGTGGTGTTGTAGTCCGTTTTCCAGCAGTGGTCCCGCAGGGTGCAGGCCCGGCACTGCCTCCCCGCCGCCCGGTCGAAGACGGTGGCCACATCATTGTCATTGTCCGGCCCCCGAAAGGCGGAGCGGAGGGAGTCACACAGCGTTCGAAAGGCCTGGGCCGTCCGCTCCAGCTTCTGCTGGACCAGCCGCTGGGCCCGGATATCAGCCGCCGTCTCCGGTACGGACCACACACCCAGCCAGCCCAGTACCTTGTCCGGAACAAACAGCGCCAGAGCGCAGGCCCCCACCCCCGCCACCGCCAGCATTGGAATTCCAAAAATCTCCATTGGCGCAATAGCTGTCAGGCAGGCGCACAGCAGGGCCAGCGGTCCCACCCGCCGGGCGGCTGCGGAGGGCCTGTCCCGTCTCCGCCGGGCCATAGGGGCCAGCGCCCCCCGGAAAGCCCAGGCCGCCGCCCCCACCAGGGCGGTCTCCAGCACCAGGTAGACCGCGTTCACCGTCCGCCAGCCCGTCTGGGACTGGACGATAAATCCGGTAAAGGCGGTCAGTCCCCCGGCCACTATGGGCATGGACCAGGGGCGGCGGAGAAGCTTCCAGTCGTAGAACGCGAAGTGGATGGCAAAGGTGAGGATGGCGGCAGATGCGTACCGCAGGCCGGTGGAGAAGTCCAGGGCCGTCAGCGCCCCAAAGCATGCCCCCACCAGCGAGGCTCCGCCAAACAGCCCCGACCCCGCCGCCGCCACAAAGGCCACCCCCAGAGGAGCCCGGTTGCCAAAGACCACCGCCCCGCCCAGTACCGCCGCCAGCAGCAGGTGAATGCCCGCCTCCGCCAGCACCGCCAGGGGCGACACCTGCGTCCGCATGGGCTCCGCCGATTTGGATTGGCCCCGCAGGCCGCTGAGCTTGCTGTAAATGGTTCTGGCTGTCATGCCGGTCTCCTCCTCTGGGGAGCCCGCTCCACAGTCTTCGGACGGGCCCCGGTGTATGTTGGAGCCCATTATATTCCAGTTTCTGGAAATTATGCGTCGAAACCAGTCTGATGTGAAATTTCACCCTTCCTCAAGCGGGAAGGGCCTGATTGTTTTACGGGCTATACTTCGTCATCCAACAGTTGAATAACATCCACATGCCGGATCTGAGCCGGGTCTGATTCCAGGACTTCGCCTGTAAATGTAATAGAGATGTGGTCACCAACGTCTAAATCATTGATAGAAATATCCGTATATCTCCATGTGATCTTTGTCTCCTCCACAATGGAACATGTAAATTTCCCTCTAAAGTTGATGTCATTGACCTCCATACCCGTCACGGCAAACGTGTGATCCCGAATGTCGGTGATTGTGGCATAAAAGGTCTGGGGGGTGAGGGTGGACGCGGACGCCTCTATATGGTCATAGGCCGCTTTATAGCCCACAAAGTAAAACACCCCCGCCAGCGCTATGCTGTAACAAAGTGCGGCAAGCACAATTCCAACCGCTTTTTTTCGCATAAGAATACCTCCTTCTGTATAGCTCTGTTATGAAAGACGCAAAAAATTTGCCAAGGTTCCCCTTGCCCCAGAAAATCTTTCCCCGCTCCAGCCGGGCCCCGCTTAACTTTAGGCTTGTATTTTTCCGTAAAATCGAATACAATGTAAAATATATATATGGGTTCCCCTATCCTGACTGAAAGGAAGGTACTTTCCTATGAAACTGGAAACCGAGCTGGGCGAGATCCGCATCAGCAGCGACGTGTTCACCACCGTCACCGGCAGCGCCGCCACCAACTGCTACGGCGTGAAGGGCATGGCGGTCCGCTCCACCACCGACGGGCTGGTCCACCTGCTGAAGCGGGAGTCCATGTCCAAGGGTGTCAAGGTCTACTACAACGCGGACGGCACCGTCTCCATTGAGCTGCATATTATCGTGGAGAACGGGGTCAACCTAATGGCCGTGTGCCGCTCCATCATGAGCGAGGTGCGCTATGTGGTCAGCAAGACCACCGGGGTAGAGGTAGCCTCGGTGGATGTCTGCGTGGACTCCATGCGCTTCTGATTATTCGCAGAAAGGAAATTTGCCGATATGGTACAAAATATTGACGCGGCGGTCTTTCAGCGGATGATGATTCACGCCCACGCCGCCATCAACGCCCAAAAACAGCCTATCAACGACCTGAACGTGTTCCCCGTCCCTGACGGCGACACGGGTACCAACATGACCCTTACCATCGGGGCCGCCGCCGCCGAGATGCGGAAAAAGCACTACGACACTGTGGGCCAGGCCGCCGGAGGCACCGCCTCCGCCCTGCTCCGGGGCGCCCGGGGCAACTCCGGGGTGATTTTGTCCCTGCTGTTCCGGGGCTTCTCCAAGGCCATCAAGGACAAGGAGACCATGGACGGCCGGGATCTGGCTATCGCCCTGGACTTTGGCGTAGCCGCCGCCTACAAGGCCGTGATGAAGCCCGCCGAGGGCACCATCCTCACCGTCTCCCGTCTGGCAGCCGCCCGTGCCGCCGGTCAGGCCCGGGAGGACGACAGCTTTGAGGGCGTGCTGGAGGCCGCCATCCAGGAGGGGGCGCAGGCCCTGGCCCGCACCATTGACCAGAACCCGGTGCTGAAAAAGGCCGGCGTAGTGGACGCCGGCGGCAAGGGCTTTCTCGTCATTCTCCAGGGCATGCTGGATGAGGTCCGGGGCCTGCCCATGCCTGAGGACGCCGGCGATGGAGCCGTCCCCAACGACAAGGCCGACTTTGAGGCCGTCAGCGTAGAGGACATCACCTTTGCCTTTGACACAGTATTTATCGTGCGCAAATTTAAAGAGGATGTGGACCTGGACCCCTTCCGCAAGTATCTCAACTCCATTGGTGACAGTCTGGTGATCGGCGAGGATGATGAGGCCTTTAAGGTCCATGTCCACACCAACACCCCGGGCAGCGCCCTGAACGAGGCCCAGAAGTACGGCACCTTGGAGCTGGCCAAAATCGAGAACATGCGCACCCAGGCGGAGGACCTGGCCGCCGGCAGGCACGTTCAGAGCACCGACGACCTGGAGGCCATTGAGGCCGAGCTGGAGAAGGGCGCCGCTGGGGAACCGGTCCACGCCCCGCCGGAAAAGAAGTTCGGCTATGTGGCGGTGTGCGCCGGGGCCGGACTGGAGGCCGTCTTCCAGGACCTGGGTGTGGACGGCCTGGTGGGCGGCGGACAGACCATGAACCCCTCCACCCAGGACATCCTCAAGGCCATTGACGCCACCCCGGCGGAGATTGTCTATGTGCTGCCCAACAACAAAAATATCATCATGGCCGCCGAGCAGACCATTCCCCTGTGCGAGGACAAAAAAGTGATTGTCCTGCCCACCAAAACGGTGCCCCAGGGCATCTCTGCCATGCTGTCCGCCGACCCCGACGCGGAGGAGGCTGACAACACCGCCGCTATGACCGATGGCTTTGCCAATGTGCGCACCAGTGAGATCACCTACGCCGCCCGGGACTCCGATTTTGACGGCTTCGCCATCCATCAGGGGGACTACCTGGCCCTGGAGGAGCACCAGCTCTTCGGCACAGACCAGGACCTGAGCACCATTTTGGACCGGCTGGCTAAGTCAGACAGCCACCAGAACGCCGAGTTCATCTCTATCTTCTACGGCGAGGATGTCACCGAGGAGCAGGCCCAGGAGGCAGAAAAAATCTTCGCCGCCGCCTGTCCCAACGCCGAGATCACCATGCTGGCCGGGGGCCAGCCGGTGTATTACTTTATGATTTCCGCAGAATGAGGAAACGCTGCTATGGAGCTTCAAATTATTCCCAAGCAGGGTGCCATCCCTGAATTTGACTCACACGCAATCGCCGTACGGTATATTGAATACGACCACCACTACAGCGGCGATCAAATTACCGAGGAGTTGATCGCAAAAATCCTCAAGCAGATTCCCGCCGGGATTGAGGCCATCCTGTACCTGGACCCGGACGGGGAGGATGATTGGATGGAGGTACTCTGCGACGGCCAATGGCTGGCCCTTGGCTTCTGCGGCGAGTTCGGGCAGAATAACTACTATTCCTACAACCCCTCCTTTGCCGGTGTAACGGAAAAGACTCCGCTGCTAAGCAATGGACAGACCCCTATTGAAAAAGAACTGGCCCTTCAGGATCTTGAGGCGGGTGTAAAAGCGGTGGAATATTTTATTCGGACCGGCGAATTTTACCCGGGGATCGACTGGGGGCATCAGCTGTAAGGTTTACTCCAAGGAGAAACGTCCCAATCCAATCGGATTGGGACGTTTTTTGAATTGTATCGCGTCAGGGAGCGGGGACAACCTCCACGGTGTAGCCCAGGTCTTTCAGGCCCTGGACAATGCCGGTTTTGCCAATCATGTGGCCGGCGCCCACCGTCATAATGCCGGTGTGAGAGCCCTCCTGCTTGAGATAGCGGTCCGCCCAGGCGATCATGTTGGGGTCGCGGCCCTCAAAGAGCTTGGAGTTGAGCTCGTCGGTGGTGTTGGACTGGATAACATCCTTGGGGTAGTCGTTGGCGAAGGCCTCGGTGTCCCGGGTCTTCCACTGCTCCATCCAGCGGCTCACCGCCTCGTCCTGCTCCTTCAGGGCGGCCTCATACGCCGCTTTTTCCTCCTCGCTCAGACCCTCGGCGGCGTCCATCCCCAGGTACATGCTCAGGGTCATAGCCAGATAGTTCTCCTGGTACTCGTTGGACAGGTCGTCAAAGATCTTGCCCTGGAAGGCGTAGGTCTCAATGCCCTCCACCTGGATGCCCAGGTTGCTGGCCTTGGCGCTGACATACAGGTCGAGCGCCATAGCGTTTTCGCTGGAGGTGTCGTCGGTCATAGACAGGGCGGTAAAGGTGTTGGCCAGCGCCCAGGGCTTGTAGTTGGCAATCTGCTCCTCGGGCATGCCCAAGGGGGCCAGGGCCTCCACCACCTCCTGATAGAGCTCCGGGTCGATGTGGTCCTTCAGGGTGGTGCCGTCGGAATACATCTGCATGGCGGTGAACTCGTCGATGCCCTCCTGGTTGTTGAAGTCCAGCTCAAAGGCGGCCAGCTCGGCGCCGGTGATAATGTCCCGCAGCTGCTTGTGGAAGGGGTAGAGGTTGTTCCGGTCGGTGTGGATGGAGCCCAGCAGATACAGGGTATTGCCGTTGCCCTCCGCCTTCCACAAAAGCCCAAGGGAGCCGGCGTTCTGCTGGTCATACAGGGCCAGGATCATCCGTTCGGCAAAGCAGGCAGCCTCCAGCAGGGTGCAGGGCCGGTCCAGGGCCAGGTCGGAGCCGCTGCCGTGGATCACGCCCAGGGAGGACAGAAACTCCACCGGCCCGGCGTCAATGCCCGCAAAGGCGTAGGGAAGGGCTTCCATGTACAGGGCGTTGAGCACGCCGCCCCGGGTGGTGTCAATCACAAAGGAGCCGGCATTGGAGCGCTGCTCCACCTCCAGCAGGACCAGCTTGTCGGCGGCCACCTTGGTCATCTTGTCCAGCTGCTCCTGGGTAACGGGCTTGCTGTGGTCGGTGTAGATCTCGTCCCCCACCAGACCCATGGCGTAGATGTCGGCCACCTCGCCGTAGGCCCAGGCGGGAATGGGCTCGGCCTGGACCTCCTCTGCGGCCAGCACCGGGATGGTACTCCCCAGCAGACCCAGGGCCAGCAGCAGGGTAAGTAACTTCTTCATCAGTCATCATCCTTTCCTGGGACAGCGCCCAGTTTCTGTTGTATATTGTAGCACGGGACAGGCAGAAGTCAAATGAAAATTTTCTCAAGCCCGCCACCCAAAGATAGCACGTTCCAGCGCAAAAGTCAATCACAATCTGCATTGAATTTTCAACGCAGATTGTGGCATGGATTAAATATGCAAATTCACACTATAATGTACTCAAAAACAGTGAGAAGTGAGACATTATGGAAAAATTTATCGTCACCCCCCGGGAGGACAAAACCGTTACCATGACCATCCGCATTGACCGGGCCCTCCAGGAGCGGTACAACGACCTCTCCGCCCGGACCAACCGCTCCCGGAACGAGCTGATTGGTATGGCCCTGCAATACGCTCTGGACCATATGGAGCTGAAAACCACCTCCGAGTAGGGACTGCTACAGCCCCAGCCACCGGGCCAGGTCCCACAGGTCGGGAGAGATGTGGTCAGGACTGAAGCTTCCGCCGGGGTGGTGCCGCCCAGAACGGCGGCAAAATGGGTCCCGGCGCCTCGGGCCGCTCCGGCATCCATCACCGTGTCGCCGCAGAACAGGGCGTGCTCCGGCCTGACCCCCAGCCGGTCCAGGGCCAGCAGCAGCCCCTCCGGGTCGGGCTTGTGGCGGGTCACATCGGCGCTGCCCACCACCAGATCTACCGTATCCGCCAGCCCCAGCCGGTCCAGGATGATTTCAATGGTATCCCCCCGCTTGGTGCTGACAATGGCAGCCTTAATCCCCCGGGCATGCAGTCCCCGCAGCAGCTCCTCCCCGCCGGGGAGCAGGACGGTCTCCCGCTGCTGCCGCTCCGTCGCCACGTCGGAAAACAGGCTCCGGAACTGGGCCTGGTGCTCCGGGTTGAGGTCCCCAGTGAGCATGGAATAGGAGTCCTCCAGCAGAAAGCCCACCGTTTTGCGCACCGTCTCCCGGTCGGGGGCGGGCCAGCCCAGGCTGGTCAGCGCGTGCTGAAACCCGGCCACAATAGAGTCGGTGCAGTCCCCCAGTGTGTAATCAAAATCAAAACATACCGCTTTGAACATAAGATCCCTCCTTATTTTGCGCTATTATAATACCACAGGAAAGTATTTGCCGCAACTGTTTGACCTGGCCCCTCAAATCCTGTATAATAAGCACAAAGACCCTGCCGGAAGCAAGGAGGAACATCATGAAAAAAACCGATCTGAAATACAGCGCCTACATCAGCATTCTGGAGGAGGAGCTGGTGCCCGCCATGGGCTGTACCGAGCCTATCGCCATTGCCTACGCCGCCGCCAAGGGCCGGGAGGTGCTGGGCGCACTGCCCGACGAAATTGTTGTGGAGGCCAGCGGCAATATCATCAAAAATGTAAAGAGCGTTGTGGTGCCCAACACCGGCGGACTCCACGGCATTGAGGCGGCCGCCGCCGCCGGCGTGGTGGCCGGCCGGGCCGAACTGCTGCTGGAGGTTATCTCCCAGGTTACCGACAAGCAGCGGGGAGAGATGCGCACCTACTTAAAAGAGCACCCCGTCCGGGTGGAGTTTCTGGACGGCGATCTGGTCTTTGACATCCGCCTCACCCTGCGCAGGGGGGACGACACGGCCCAGGTCCGAATCGCCAACTACCACACCAACATTGTCCACACGGAGCGCAGCGGCCAGGTACTGCTGGACCTGCCTGTGGAGGCGGACGACGAGAGCGGCCTTACCGACCGCACCCTGCTTTCCATGGCGGACATCTACGATTTTGCCCAGACGGTGGACATTGCCGACATAAAGCAGCTGCTGGACCGCCAGATTTCATGCAATATGGCTATCGCTCAGGAGGGCCTGACCCACAGCTATGGGGCCAACATTGGCCAGGTGATTCGGGCCTCCTCCCGTCCCGACGATCTCATTGCCAAGGCCAAGTCCGCCGCCGCCGCCGGGTCGGATGCCCGGATGGGGGGCTGCGAGATGCCCGTCATCATCAACTCGGGCAGCGGCAACCAGGGCATGACCGCCTCGGTGCCGGTTATTGTCTACGCCCGCGAGACGGGCGCAAGCGAAGAAAAGCTCTACCGGGCGCTGGCGCTGTCCAATTTGATTACCATCCACCAGAAGACCCGCATTGGCCGGCTGTCCGCCTACTGCGGCGCGGTGAGCGCCGGGGCGGCGGCGGGGGCGGGTATCGCCTATCTGGACGACGGCGGCTATGAGGAGGTCATCCACACCGTGGTCAACGCCCTGGCCATTGTGTCCGGCATGATCTGCGATGGGGCCAAGGCCTCCTGCGCCGGAAAAATCGCCGCCGCTATCGACGCCGGTGTGCTGGGCTACCGCATGTACCAGCAGGGCCAGCAGTTCTACGGCGGAGACGGCATCCTCTCCCACGGCGTGGAAAAGACCCTGGACAACGTGGGCCGCCTGGGCAAAATCGGTATGCGCTCCACCGACAAGGAAATTTTGCAGATTATGCTGCAAAGCTGACAGCAGGCCCCCGGCTCTCGCCGGGGGCCCGCTTGTATTTTCAGTGGTTTGCCATCTCATAAATGTTCAGGAAGTCCGCCTCGTAGAGCACCTTAGCGGCGCCCTTTTGGCCGCCGCAGGCAATGTGGAACATGTGGGCCATCTTTTCCAGCTGCTCCCGGGTGGGAGAGATGCCCAGCTCAGAGAAGCAGGTGGGCATGTCAATAGAGCGGTAGAAATCCTCCATGGCCTCAATGCCCTTCAGGGCTGTCTCCTCGTCTGTGCCCCCAGGCTCCGCTCCCATTACGTTAACGGCAAAGCGGACAAACCGGTCCAGGCAGTCCCGGTACACGTACCTTGCCCAGCTGCCCCAGATGGCGGCCAGCCCCGCGCCGTGGGTCACGTCAAACATACCGCCCATCTCGTGCTCCAGGCCGTGGGGGGTCCAGTCGCCGCCGTCGCTGCCGCAGCCGGTGAGGTTGTTGTGGGACAGACTGCCCGCCCACATAATCTCCGCCCGGGCATTGTAATTTTGGGGGTCCTTATGGAGAATTTCAGCGTTTGTCATCACCGTGCGCATCAGCCCCTCGGCAATGCTGTCGGTAATCTCCATGGTGCCGTTGGGGGTAAAGTACCGCTCCATGGTGTGCATCAGGATATCCACGCAGCCGCTGGCTGTCTGGTAGGGGGGCAGGGTCATGGTCAGCTCAGGATTCATAATGGCAAACCTGGGCCGGCAAATGTCGTCGTTATAGCCCCGCTTTACGCCGCCCTCATCTTTGGTAATCACGCTGCTGTTGCTCATCTCGCTGCCCGCGGCGGCAATGGTCAGCACCGCGCCCACAGGCAGGCAGGCCTTGGCCTTCCGGGCCCGGTCATACAGCTCCCACACGTCGGCGTCCTCCGCCAGGCCGTAGGCAATGGCCTTGGAGGAGTCGATCACGCTGCCGCCGCCTACCGCCAAGACAAAGTCCACACCCTCCTTTTTAGAAAGCTCAATCCCCTGATACACCAGGGACAGCCTGGGGTTGGGCACCACACCCCCCAGCTCCACATACGACACGCCCTCCCGGTCCAGCGAGGTTTTGATCCGCTCCAGCAGTCCGGACCGGACTACACTGCCGCCGCCGTAGTGGATGAGCACCTTTTTGCAGTTCTGGGCCTTGACCAGCGCGCCGGTCTGCTCCTCCGCGCCCTTGCCGAAGACCACCATGGTGGGGGTATAATAGGTAAAATGAAACATATTGTGTCCTCCTGTTGTTGATGGGGATATTATACCATTAAAACCAGCTCTCTACAAGGGGCTTGCGGCGGATGAACTTATGAAGTACAATAGAAAAAACGCCACAGGGGTGAGGTCTGCATGAAGACTATCGCGGTCATTGATGACGACATCCATATCGGCAATCTTCTGGAGGAGCTGCTCCAGCGGGAGGGCTACGCCGTCCTGCGGGCCTACTCCGGGACGGAGGCGGTGCTCCTTCTGGAGCGGAACCGGCCTGATCTGGTGCTGCTGGACCTGATGCTGCCCGGCCTGTCCGGTGAGGAAGTGCTGACTAAAATCAGCGGCGTGCCGGTGATGGTGGTCAGCGCGAAGGTAGGGGTGGACGACAAGGTAAAGCTGCTTTTAAACGGGGCGGCGGACTACATCACCAAGCCCTTTGACACCCGGGAGCTGCTGGCCCGGGTCGCCGTCCGCCTGCGGGACAGCTCCGCCCCCGGCCTGGCCCCCGTGCTGGAGACCGGTCCCCTGCGCCTGGACCAGACCGCCCACGCCGTCACGGCGGACGGCGTCCCTGTCCGGCTGACCAAGACGGAGTACGCCATTTTAAAGCTGTTCCTCCAGAACCCCGGGCAGGTGATTGCCAAGTCGGTCATTCTGGACCGCATCTCCGCCGACACTCCCGACTGCACCGAGAGCTCCCTGAAAATCCACGTCAGCAACCTGCGCAAAAAGCTGCGGGATGTGACCGGCCAGGATCATATCGAGTCGGTGTGGGGGATCGGCTTTAAGCTGAACGGATAAAACCTTTCCCAATTCTTTACCCTTTTCTTATCCGCCCTCTTTACCCTTTGGGGGTAGACTGGGGCCACTCAAGAAAAGGAGGTTCTTTCTATGGACTATATTCTCACCGCCGATGGCCTTTGGAAATCCTACAAGGGGTTTCACGCCCTGAGCGGTCTCAACATGCACGTGCCCAAGGGGGGCATCTACGGCCTGGTGGGCCGGAACGGTGCGGGCAAGACCACCCTGATCCGCCTGATCTGCGGCTTACAGGCCCCCACCTCGGGCGGATACACCCTCTTCGGCCTGGACAGCAGGGACAAGGGCATCCACAAGGCCCGCCGCCGCATAGGTGCGGTGGTGGAGACCCCCTCCATCTACCTGGACCTGTCCGCCGCTGACAACATCAAGGAGCAGTACCGGGTGCTGGGCATCCCATCGGACGACGGCGCGGCCGGCCTGCTGGAGCTGGTAGGCCTGTCCGGCACGGGCAAAAAGAAGGCCCGGAATTTTTCCCTGGGCATGCGCCAGCGGCTGGGCATCGCCATCGCCCTGGCCGGCGCCCCGGACCTTCTGGTGCTGGACGAGCCGGTAAACGGCCTGGACCCCCAGGGCATCATTGAGACCAGGGAGCTGATTTTAAGGCTGAACCGGGAGCGGCAGATTACCGTCCTCATCTCCAGCCACATTCTGGACGAATTGTCCCGTCTGGCCACCCACTACGGCTTTATCGACGGCGGCCGCATGGTAAAGGAAATCAGCGCCCACGAGCTGGAGGCCGCATGCAGAAAGTGCCTGCGGGTGGAGGTCACCGACACCCGCGTCCTGGCCCGGGTGCTGGACAGCATGGGCATCGAGTACAAAATCCTGTCCGAGGGCAAGGCTGATATCTTCGCCCAGCCGGTGATCTCCCAGCTCTCCGCCGCGCTGGACAAGGAGGGCTGTCAGCTCCTCTCCGCCCAGGAGCGGGACGAGAGTTTGGAGAGCTACTTCATCAACCTGGTGGGAGGTGGTCCTCGTGACTAACCTGCTGTCCGCCAACCTGTTCCGCCTGAGAAAGAGCATCCTGTTCTGGGTGACCCTGCTGCTGTGCGCCGCCGCCGGGGCCTGGCAGCCCCTCCAGACCTATCTGGAATACCAGCGAAAATTCCCCCTGGACTCTATCTTCTTTGTCTACGCCATGCTCATCGGCCTGCTGCTGTCCGTCTTTCTCTCCCTGTTCTTCGGTTCAGAGTACAGCGACGGAACCATCCGCAACAAGCTGGCCGCGGGCCATACCCGGCTGTCCGTCTACCTGGCCAATCTGATCACCGCCGTGTTCGCTGCCCTCATCTTCTGCGGCGGGTATATTCTGTGTACCCTGGCGGTGGGGGTCCCCCTGCTGGGTGGGCCCAAGGCCCCCGGCCCGCTGCTGACCAGCCTGATCCTCTCCCTGCTCATGGCGGCGGCCTGGTGCGCCATATTCACCCTGGTCATCATGAATTTCAGCCGCAAGGCCGCCTCGGCGGTGTGCTGTATGCTGCTGTTCCTGCTGATTTTCGGTACCGCGCTTACGGTCTATCAGGTGCTGGAGGCCCCGGAGTTTTACCCGTCCCTTCAGCTGGTGGACGGAGAGATGGTGTCGGAGATGGTACGCAATCCCCGCTATCTCCAGCCGGACGAGCGAAAAATCTATGAGCTCCTGCTGGACCTGAACCCGGTGGGGCAGGCCGTTCAGTTCACCGACGGCACCGTCACCCGCCCCGTCCAGATGGCCCTGTGCTCCATGGGCGTATTCGCCGTAACCACCGCCGCCGGGCTGGCCCTGTTCCGGCAAAAAGACCTGAAATGAGGTGACAACCATGCTCCCCTGGCTGATCTGCGGCGGACTGGCCGCAATTGTGATTGTGCTGCTGGTCAAGCTGTGGCTGCTCCGCCGCAGTTTAGATGAAATGCTGGACCAGCTGGGGGAGCGCCTGACCCAGGACACCAACAGCCCCATTTTCCTGTCCACCCGGGACGCCCACGCCCGAAAGCTGGCGGCGGAGCTGAACATCCACCTCAAGGAGCTGCGCCGCCAGCGACAGCGGTTCCAGCAGGGGGACACCGAGCTGAAAAACGCGGTCACCAACATTGCCCACGACCTGCGCACCCCTCTTACCGCCATCCGGGGCTACTTGGACCTGATGGAGCGGGAGGAGCTGCCTGAAAATGCCCGCCGCTATCTGTGTCAGATCGCCAACCGGGCGGAGGCCATGACCAGGCTGACAGAGGAGCTGTTCCGCTACTCCCTGGCCGTTGACCAGCCTGAGCTGGTGCGGGAGGAGGCGGACCTGCGCCGGATTTTGGAGGAGAGCCTGGTCTCCTTCTACGCCAGCCTGAGCCAGCGGGGCATCACCCCGGACATCTCCCTGCCCGACGGGCCGGTGGTCCGCAGCCTGGACCCCTCCGCAGTGGGGCGCATCTTTGGCAATATCATCAGCAACGCCCTGAAATACAGCGGCGGCGACCTGGCCGTCTCCCTGGACCGGGAAGGGAACGTCACCTTCTCCAACACCGCCCGCGCCCTGGACCCGATCACCACTGCCCGGCTCTTTGACCGCTTCTACACCGTGGAGACCGGCCAGGGCTCCACCGGCCTGGGGCTGTCCATTGCCAGACTGCTCACCGAGCGCCTGGGCGGCGCCATCCGGGCGGAACATCGGGAGGGGCGGCTGTATATCACGGTATCCTTTCCAGAAACGCCGCAAGCCCCCTCCGTGTAAGGGGGCTTGCGTTCAAAATTGCCGCCCCTGCATATAAAGGGCCGTTTAAGAATAGAGTCTGATAATCTCCTCCGCCACCGCCCGCTTGGAGACGCACCGGTCCATGGCCTGACGGGTTATATAGTGGTGGGCGTCGGGCTCGGACATCTTCAGCTCGCTGATGAGCAGCCACTTGGCCCGGTTGACCAGGCGGATCTCCTCCATTTTCTCCTCAATGGGCCGGACCTTCTTCTCATATCCCCGCAGGCGCTCCCGGGCGGCGGTCATCCAGTTCAGCCCCCGGAAAATGGCGTCCCGGGGGATGGGCCGGGGCAGGACAAACACCCCGTGCTCCGCCACCCGGGCATGGACCTGATCGTACAGCGCCGCCGCCGCGAAGAGCACCGTCACCGTGCCCCCTTGCCGGCAGCTGTCTATGGCAAAGTGAATCCCGGCGTCGTCAGGCAGGGGGGAGTTGATAAAGATAAAGTCAAATTCCCGCTGGTTCCGGGCCCGCTCGGCCCCGCCCACGCTGGCTGTGGTGACAATGGGAGAATATACAGCCTCAGGCAGAAGGGAGAGGAGGGAGTTTTGAAACTTCTCTGAGGCCGATACAATCAGTACGCTGTACACCCGCTCCTTCAAGCTCACAGTCTCCCCACCTTTCCGTTGGTTTTACCGCTTTTTGCGGTACTCCTCAATTACCGCTTCCGGAACATGCTCCCGGATAAAGGGGCTGTCTGCGGCAGCTGCGGCCGCCGTCAGGTCATGGGGCAGGCGGCGGAACCGGGATAAAGTCTCCCCCTTCGCCTGATAGAAATTGAGGCCGGCGGCGGGGGGCAGCTCCAGCCCCCTCTCAATGCCCCGCAGCCCGGCCTGGATCATCAGGGCAAAGGCCAGATAGGGATTGGCGGCGGGGTCCGGGGAGCGCAGCTCCGCCCGGCGGTACTCCCCCACGGCGGCGGGAATTCGGATCAGCTGGGACCGGTTCTCCCGGGACCAGGACACATACCGGGGCGCCTTGTGGCCGCCAAAGCGGGTGTAGGAGGCCTCCACCGGGTTGAGGAACAGGGTCATCTCCTCCACCTTGTCCAGCACCCCGGCCACCATCTCATACAGCCGGTCCCGGCCGTCCGCCGCCTTGACGGACATATTGATGTGGAAGCCGCTGCCCGGCTCCTCCGCCAGGGGTTTGGGGGAAAAATCGGCGTAGAGGCCGTTGCGCTCGGCGATAAACTTCACAATGGACTGAAAGGTCATCACGTTGTCCGCCGCGGTGAGGGGGTCGGAGTAGCGGAAGTCGATCTCGTTCTGGCCGGGCCCCTCCTCGTGGTGGGAGCACTCGGGGAAAATGCCCATCTGGGCCAGGGTGAGGCAGATCTCCCGGCGGATATTCTCCCCCTTGTCGTCGGGAGCAATGTCCATATAGCCCGCCCGGTCATAGGGAATTTTTGTGGGCTCGCCGTTTTCGTCCCGCTTGAACAGGTAGAACTCCTGCTCCGCGCCGAAGAGAAAGGAGTACCCCTTCTCCTCCGCCCGGGCCGCCGCGTTCCGCAGCATGGCCCGGGTGTCGCACTCAAAGGGCTGCCCGTCCGGGTAGACGATAGAACAAAACATCCGCACCACCTGCCCGTGCTCCGGACGCCAGGGGAGGAGCATCAGGGTGTCCGGGTCGGGACGCAGCAGCAGGTCGGAGCGGGCCTCGTCCCCAAAGCCGGCGATGGCGGAGGCGTCAAAGGCAATGCCATACTCAAAGGCCCGGGGGAGCTCCGCAGGCACAATAGAAATATTTTTCTGCCTGCCAAACACGTCGCAGAAGGCCAGGTGGATAAAGGCGATCTCCTCCTCCTGAACATATTGGATGACCTCTTGCTCGGAATACTTCATAGCTGCTCCCGCTTTCTTTGATTAAAATTCCCAGATATTATAGCACGTCTCCCGGGAATTTTCCACCACCCTCAACAGGATTTCAAAATTTCCAAAAAAAACAGTTGACAATTCCCCAAGGAAGAGCGTATAATGCGCCCATAAAGGCAAAGGCGTCTTTTAGGTTTCTACCTGAAAGGCGCCTTTGCCCCTTTTTATGCCTCCCTCTCCAAGGGAGGCGGCCCGAAGGGCCGGAGGGAGTAACTCCCTCACCGCCTCTGGCGGCGGCAGCTCCCGCAAGGAGGGAGCCGTACAAAAACCGAAACAATGAAAGGGTGAACAAAGATGGCAGCAGTACCGGAGTATTTCGGCAGCTTGGTGTTTGACGACAGGGTGATGAAGGCCAATCTGTCCGCTGACGTATACCAGTCTTTGAAAAAGACCATTGACCAGGGGGCAAAGCTGAATATCGGCGTGGCCAACGCGGTGGCCAGCGCCATGAAGGACTGGGCGGTGGCCCACGGGGCCACCCACTTTACCCACTGGTTCCAGCCCCTCACCGGCGTTACCGCCGAAAAGCACGACAGCTTTATCTCTCCCGCTCCCGACGGGCGGGTGATTATGGAGTTCTCCGGCAAGGAGCTGATCCAGGGTGAGCCGGACGCCTCCTCCTTCCCCTCCGGCGGACTGCGGGCCACCTTTGAGGCCCGGGGCTACACCGCCTGGGACCCCACCTCCTACGCCTTTATCAAGGACAAAACCCTGTGCGTCCCCACCGCCTTCTGCGGCTACAACGGGGAGGCTTTGGACAAAAAGACCCCTCTTCTGCGCTCCATGGCCGCCTTGAACAAGCAGGCCCTGCGCATTCTGCGGCTGTTTGGAAACACGGATGTGAAGCACGTCAACACCGCCGTAGGTCCGGAGCAGGAGTACTTTCTGGTGGACGCCAAAATGTGGGAGCAGCGCCGGGACCTGCGCTTTACCGGCCGCACCCTCTTCGGGGCCAAGCCCCCCAAGGGCCAGGAGATGGACGACCACTACTTCGGTGCCATCAAGCCCCGGGTGGCCGCCTACATGGAGGAACTGAACGACGAGCTGTGGAAGCTGGGCATCCTGGCCAAGACCCAGCATA
Source organism: Flintibacter muris (assembly GCF_943192995.1). Lineage (GTDB taxonomy): Bacteria > Bacillota > Clostridia > Oscillospirales > Oscillospiraceae > Lawsonibacter > Lawsonibacter muris. The sequence goes on along the minus strand of NZ_CALPCP010000007.1, from coordinate 133,583 downwards.
ACGAGGTGGCCCCCGCCCAGCACGAGCTGGCCCCTATCTACACCACCACCAACATCTCCACCGACCACAACCAGCTGACCATGGAGATTATGCAGAAGGTGGCCGCCCGCCACGGACTGGTCTGCCTGCTCCACGAAAAGCCCTTTGTGGGGGTGAACGGCTCGGGCAAGCACAACAACTGGTCCATCTCCACCGACACCGGGGTCAACCTCCTCTCCCCCGGAGAGACCCCCTATGAAAATGCCCAGTTCCTGCTGTTCCTGTGCGCCGTTATCAAGGCGGTGGACGACTATCAGGACCTGCTGCGCATCTCGGTGGCCACCGCCGGCAACGACCACCGCCTGGGGGCCAACGAGGCGCCCCCCGCTGTGGTGTCCATCTTCCTGGGGGATGAGCTGGCCGCCATCCTGGGCTGCATTGAGCACGACGCCCCCTACACCAGCATTGATACCGGCAAGGTCCGTCTGGGGGTGGACGTCCTGCCCAAGTTCCGCCGGGACACCACCGACCGCAACCGCACCTCCCCCTTCGCCTTCACCGGCAACAAGTTTGAGTTCCGCATGGTGGGCTCCGCCGACTCTATCGCCTGCGCCAACATTATGATTAACACCGCCGTGGCTGAGAGCCTGAAAATCTACGCCGACCGGCTGGAGGGGACTGAAGACTTTGAATCCGCCCTCCAGGCCATGATCCGCAAGACCATTCAGGACCACAAGCGCATCATCTTCAACGGCAACGGCTATGACGACGCCTGGATTCGGGAGGCCACCGGACAGCGGGGACTGTCCAACTACCGCACCACCCCCGACTGCGTCCCCCATCTGCTGGACGAGAAGAACGTGGCCCTGCTTACCGCCCACAAGGTATTTACCAAGGCGGAGCTGGTCTCCCGGTATGAGGTGACGCTGGAAAACTACTGCAAGACCATCATCATTGAGGCCAACACCATGGTGGACATGGCCCGCACCGAGATTATCCCCGCTGTGGAGGCCTTCACTCTGGATACTGCCAAGGCCGCCGCCGCCAAAAAGAACCTGATTCCCGGATGCCCCTGCGCCTATGAGACAGAGCTGGTGAAAGAGCTGGCCGGCCTGACCGACCAGATGGCCGCCAGAACGGCGGAGCTGGAGCAGGCGGTTATGGCTCTGTCTGAGGCCGGCGGCATCAAAGGGGAGGCCGAGGCCATCCGTGACACGGTACTGCCCAGAATGGGCCAGCTGCGCCTGGCTTGTGACGAGGCCGAAACCCTCACCGCCAGAAAATACTGGCCCTTCCCCACCTACGGCGATCTGCTGTTCGGGGTGCGGTAAGCATTCTGTATGGGCGGCCTATGGCCGCCCGTCAATTAAAAAAGCCCTCCACGGGCGGCCGCAGGCCGCCTCTATGCAGGGCCAATCTCCAAAAACGGAGGGAAGCATATATGTGCTCAATTATAGGATATTGCGGCCCTGCGGCCAATCTGGCCGCCGTTCAGGCGGGCTTTGACCGCACCAAAAGCCGGGGGCCGGACGATAGCCGGATGATCCGGGCCGGCCAGGGACTGCTGGGCTTTCACCGCCTGGCCATCATGGGTCTCACCCCCGCCGGAATGCAGCCCTTTGAGCTGGAGGGCAGCTTTGCCGTGTGCAACGGCGAAATCTACGGCTTTGAGAAGCTGAAGCAAGACCTGCTGGAGCGGGGATACACATTTCAGAGCCAGTCCGACTGCGAAATTCTGCTCCCTTTATACCGGGAGTACGGCACAGACATGTTCGCCATGCTGGACGCGGAGTTTGCCTGCATCCTGTATGACGGCCAGTCCGGCGAGTTTATCGCCGCCCGGGACCCTATTGGCATCCGCCCCCTCTACTACGGGTATGACAGCCGGGGGACCATCCTCTTTGCCAGCGAGCCCAAAAACCTGCTGGGCCTGACAGAGCGAATCACCCCCTTCCCCCCGGGGCACTACTACAAGGGGGGCAAATTTGTGTGCTATCACGATATTGCCAAAGTGGAACATTTCTGCTATGATGAACTGGAAATTTGTTGCAGAAATATCCGGGAAAAGCTGGTGGCCGGGGTGGAAAAGCGGCTGGTGGCCGACGCCAAGGTGGGCTTTCTCCTGTCCGGCGGCCTGGACTCCTCCCTGGTGTGCGCCATCGCCGCCCGGCGGAGCAAAGCGCCCATTCAAACCTTTGCTGTCGGCATGGACACCGACGCCATTGACCTGAAATACGCCAGAGAGGCGGCCCGCTGTATCGGCAGCGACCACACAGAGATTATCATCACCAAAGAGGACGTGCTGTCCAGCCTGGAGACGGTGATTGAGCTGCTGGGCACTTACGACATCACCACTATCCGGGCCAGCATGGGCATGTATCTCATCTGCAAGGCCATCCATGAGCGGACAGATATCCGGGTGCTCCTCACAGGGGAAATTTCTGACGAGCTCTTCGGCTACAAATACACCGACTACGCCCCCTCCGCCCAGGCCTTTCAGCAGGAGGCGGAAAAGCGGATGCGGGAGCTGCACATGTACGACGTGCTCCGGGCCGACCGGTGCATTTCAGTCAACTCCCTGGAGGCCCGGGTGCCCTTCGGCGACCTGGACTTTGTTCGCTATGTCATGTCTATTGACCCGGAGAAGAAGCGCAACCGCTACAGTAAGGGCAAGTATCTGCTGCGGAAGGCTTTCCAGGGCGATTGGCTGCCCGACAGCATCCTGTGGCGGGAGAAGGCCGCCTTTTCCGACGCGGTGGGCCACTCCCTGGTGGACGACCTGAAGGAGTACGCCGAGGGGCGGTATACTGGCCAGGAATTTGAAGCGCGGCGGCAAAAGTACAGCCACGCCGCGCCCTTTACCAAGGAGTCGCTGCTCTACCGGGAGATTTTTGAGAAGTACTACCCCGGCCAGAGCGGCATGGTCACAGACTTCTGGATGCCCAACAAAAGCTGGGAGGGCTGCGACGTGGACGACCCCTCCGCCCGGGTACTGGCCAACTACGGCGACAGCGGGGTATAGACTAAAAAGTCCTTCTGTCGCTTCATAAGGCCCCTTTCGAAAAGGGGGCTCCCGGCGAAGCCGGGTGGGGGACTCTGAAGATATCGCTGCGTTTCGGTGGGGAAAACCCTCCGTCATTTGCTTCGCAAATGCCACCTCCCTTTGCGAAGGGGGGCTTTGGGACGCTGCAAAAATATGGAACAGATGGAGGGACATTATGGAAAAAATCCTGATTATCGACTTTGGCGGGCAGTATAACCAGCTCATTGCCCGGCGGGTTCGGGAGTGTAATGTGTACTGCGAGGTCAAGCCCTGGACCACGCCGCTTGAAACGCTGAAAGCCTTTGATCCCATTGGGATTATTTTCACCGGCGGGCCCCAGTCCGTCTATCTGGAGGGCTCCCCCCAGGTGGACCCGGACATTTTCACCTGGGGTGTGCCCATCCTGGGCATCTGCTACGGCTGTCAGCTTATGGCCCACCTGCTGGGAGGAGAAGTCACCCCCGCCCAGGACGACTCCGCCCGGGAGTACGGAAAGACAGCCACCTATTACAATACAGACTGCAAGCTCTTCCAGGGCCTGCCCTCTGAGGGGGTATCCTGGATGAGCCACGGGGACTACATGGCAAAGGTCCCCAACTCGTTTACCCTCACCGCCCGCTCCGACGCCTGCCCCAACGTGGCCATTGCCGACCAGGAGCGGGGCTTCTACGGCGTCCAGTTCCACCCGGAGGTCAACCATACAGAGCACGGGGTTGACATGATCCGCAATTTCCTCTATCAAGTCTGCCACGCCAAGGGCGACTGGACCATGGGTGACTACAAAAACACCGCCATCACTCAGCTGCGGGAGAAAATCGGCGCGGGAAAGGTCCTGCTGGCCCTGTCCGGAGGGGTGGACTCCTCGGTGGCCGCCGCACTGCTGGCCGAGGCGGTGGGCAGCCAGCTCACCTGCGTCTTTGTGGACCACGGCCTGATGCGCCTGAACGAGGGGGACGAGGTGGAGGAGGCCTTCTCCAAATGGGAGCTGAACTTTGTTCGGGTGGACGCGGAGAGCCGCTTTCTGCTGAAACTGGCCGGCGTGGATGAGCCGGAGCGCAAGCGGAAGATAATCGGCGAGGAGTTCATCCGGGTCTTTGAGGAGGAGTCCAAAAAAATCGGCACCGTGGACTTTTTGGCCCAGGGCACCATCTACCCGGACGTGATAGAGTCCGGGGCGGGGGAGGCCGCCGTTATCAAGAGCCACCACAACGTGGGCGGCCTGCCCGACTATGTGGACTTTAAGGAGATTGTGGAGCCTCTGCGGATGCTTTTTAAGGATGAAGTCCGCCAGCTGGGCCGGGAGTTGGGCCTGCCTGAGTATCTGGTTTCCCGCCAGCCCTTCCCGGGACCCGGCCTGGCTATCCGCATCATTGGGGACATCACCAAGGAGAAGGCGGACCGGCTCCGTCAGGCCGATTTTATCTTCCGGGAGGAGATGGCCAAAGCCGGGGAGGACAAACACCTGAACCAGTATTTTGCCGTACTCACCAACACCCGCTCCGTGGGCGTGATGGGGGACGGCCGCACCTATGACTACACCCTGGCCCTCCGGGCGGTAACCACCTCCGACTTCATGACCGCCGACTGGGCCCGCATCCCTTATGACCTGCTGGACAAAGTCTCCAGCCGTATCGTCAACGAGGTAAAGGGAATCAACCGGATTGTGTACGATATTACCAGTAAACCCCCAGCCACCATAGAATGGGAGTAAATTTATATATTTTGAAAAAATTTTGCTTTAAAGCGATATAAAAATATATAAATTCAGAGGTAATGTTATGGATTGCAGTGTAATTTTAAGTGCAATTATCCAAGCAGCGGGAACTGTTTTGGCGGCATTTATTGCGGGAGGATTTATTAAAAAGAGTGTAGATTCCTATTTTCTTTCCTATTCCGATAAATCCTTCCAACGCCAAAATGTGATAAAGGAAGCACAGAGTGATATTTTTATTGCTGTCGGTGTGGGAAACAATTTTTTTAAGGAGTACGGAGATGATATCGAAGATAAACTGAAATCCGGATTGCATGTTCGCTATATGTTGCTGGATCAGGGCAGATTTAATGAACTGGAATGGTATTTACATGGAAATTTTGCAAAGGACATTTCTGTACATACTGCGATGGCAGCAAAGCTCACGCAATTAAAGGAAAAATATCCTACATTATTTGAATTCCGATTTTTTCATGAATACATGACCGCATCTTATATCTGCGCTGATATCTGGCCCAGTCTGAGTCAAAAATCCGGTTTGATTCAAATAATGCTGTATCAATATACTATTCGTCCAAGACTTTCACCCATTATGTATATTAACCCGGAAGCACAAGGAGAGCGTTTTGTTGCAACCGTTAATTCTCTAAAAAACATGTGGCAAAAATCAGATCATTCTCCCTATCGGAAAGAGCCTATCCGTATTCATGTACCGGGTAAAGTTTAGTTCTTGCAGGCATTATTTGAAAACAGAGGAAAAATCTATGACAAAATATATTTTCGTAACCGGCGGCGTGGTGTCCGGGCTGGGCAAGGGGATCACGGCGGCCAGCCTGGGGCGGCTGCTGAAGCAGCGGGGACTGAAGGTGAGGGTTCAGAAGCTGGACCCCTACCTGAATGTGGACCCCGGCACCATGTCCCCCTACCAGCACGGGGAGGTCTTCGTCACTGACGACGGGGCGGAGACCGACCTGGACCTGGGCCACTACGAGCGGTTCATTGACGAAAATCTCACCGTAAACTCCTCGGTCTCCGCAGGCCAAGTGTACTGGAACGTGCTGAACCGGGAACGCCGGGGGGACTATCTGGGGGGCACCGTCCAGATCATCCCCCACATCACCGACGAGATCAAGCGCAATATCTACACCCTGGACACCCCCGACACCGACGTGGCCATTGTGGAGATTGGCGGCACGGTGGGCGACATTGAGAGCCAGCCCTTTCTGGAGGCCATCCGTCAGGTGGCGTCGGAGCGGAGCCGGAACAATGTGATGTTCATCCATGTCTCCCTCATTGTCTCCATCCCTGGCACCGGGGAGCTGAAATCCAAGCCCACCCAGCACTCGGCCAAGGAGCTGCTGGGCCTGGGCATCCAGCCCGACGTTATCATGTGCCGCAGCGATCTGCCCATTCCCCAGGAGATATTGGATAAGATTGCCCTGTTCTGCAATATCCCCCGGGAGAACGCCATTCCCAACCTGACGGCAGACCTGCTTTACCAGGTCCCTCTGATGCTGGAACGGGAGGGGCTGGCCAGCGCGGTGGTCCGCCGGCTGGGGCTGATCTGCCCCATGCCCGACCTGACCGAGTGGGCCACCATGGTTCACCGGGCCAGGCATCCCGCCGGGACGGTGGAAATCGCCCTGGTAGGTAAATATGTGTCCCTCCACGACGCCTATCTGTCGGTGGTCGAGGCACTGACCCACGGAGGCATTGAGAACCAGTTCAAGGTCAGCATCCGCTGGGTGGACAGTGAGACGGTCACCGACGGCAGCGCCGCCCAAATCCTGGCCGGTGCGGACGGCATTCTGGTTCCCGGCGGCTTTGGCGACCGGGGGATTGAGGGCAAAATTTCCGCCATCCGGTACGCCCGGGAGAACGGGGTCCCCTTTCTGGGCATTTGCCTGGGTATGCAGATGGCGGTGGTGGAATTTGCCCGCCATGTCTGCGGCTGGAAGGACGCCCACTCCAGCGAGTTCTCCCACTCCAGCACCCATCCGGTCATTGATCTGATGCCTGACCAGCGGGGGGTTACCGACAAGGGCGGTACTATGCGGCTGGGCTCCTACCCCTGTAAACTGTCCGGCGAGGACGGCAAAGCCTTCGCCGCCTACGGCGGGCCTGAAATTGCCGAGCGCCACCGCCACCGCTATGAGTTTAACAACAGCTTCCGGAAGGAGCTCACCGCCGCCGGCCTCACTTTGTCGGGGCTGTCCCCGGACGGACGGCTGGTGGAGATTGTGGAGCTGCCCGGCCACCCCTGGTTTGTGGGGGTACAGTTTCACCCGGAGCTGAAATCCCGGCCCAACAGGGCCCACCCTCTCTTCCGGGACTTTATAGCCGCGGCCATCACCCATAAAGGAGCACGCATATGAAGATTATCGACGCCCATCTCCATCTTTTCCCCTCCTCCCCCGACACCGACGCCATGGCGGAGGGGGTGGGCCACCAGAACTCCACCGGCCATCTGCGCCAGGTCTACGGGGAGCTGGGCATGGTTCACGGCGTGGTCATGGGCAACCGCAGCTTGGAGCCCTCCTACCACAGCTACCCCGACGATCTGTTTCACTACTGCATTGGGCTGGACAGCGTTCTGATGGGCCGTGGGGAACGGCCTGTCCCCGGTTTTGTGGACAAGGTGGAGGAAAATTTAAAGCGGGAGAGCTGCTGCGGGGTAAAGCTCTACCCAGGGTACAACAAAATCTGGCTGTCCGACCCCATCTACCAGCCGGTGTATGAGCTGGCCGCCCGGTATGACAAGCCGGTAGCCGTCCATATGGGACTTACCGCCTTTCCCCGGGCCCACCTGAAATACGCCCACCCCCTCACTCTGGACGAGGTGGCGGCAGACCACAAGCGCACCCGCTTTGTCATGTGCCACTTCGGCAACCCTTTTTTGGAGAGCGCCGCCGCAGTGGTGGAGAAAAATCCCAACGTGGCCGCCGACCTGTCCGGCCTGCTGGAGGGAAGGGTGGATATCGGCCGCTATTTCCAGGAGCAGGCGGGCTACGCCGGGCTGCTGACCACCTGGCTCACCGCCATTGGCCAGTGGGACGACATTCTGTACGGCACCGACTGGCCCATTGTCAACCTGGGGGAATATATCCGCTTTATCCAGCGGCTGGTTCCGGAGCGGCACTGGGAGAAGGTATTTTTCCAAAATGCCAACCGCATTTACAATTTAGGTCTGTCATAAAAAACACCCGGAGGAAACAGATTCCTCCCGGCGTTTGATGTTTTTTAATGACAGCCGGGAGGAGGCCCAGCTGTCATCGCAAGGGCAATATGCACAGGCGGCCTTTCGACCATGGAAATTATATCACAGTCTGATGCACATTACAAGAGAAAATATATTTTTATTTTCAAAAAAATACAAACAATTTGCCGTTATGTTAGAAAGTAAACATAATTTTTAACATATTTTTATCATGGACTTAGTGATACGATAATTGGGAATATAGTCGAATCGAGGTGGTCCCATGGTAAGAGACACATTGGTTGTCAGGGTAAAAAGACCAAAAGGCGAGGATGGATACAGAACTTTTTCGGTTAGGCTGAGGGAGCCGATTGTCAGTCAAATGGATGAGATTGCCAAAGAGGCCGGCCGCAGCCGCAATGAGTTGATTGGATTGTTTTTAGAGTACGCCCTGGAGCACTACAAGCTGGAAAGGGGGGACGGTGATGCATAACTACGACGGGTCCGAAATTCCAAATTCCCTCTACTATGGGGTGGTAGGCAAAATGGTATTGGACCATGTGGAACGGATACATCCCACGGTGATCTCACAGGCTATGGAAAACCGGGCAATCCAGATTCTGGAGGCCATTCGCTGTATTTTGGAAAATGACAGGCTGAACGACACGGCGTGCGTCCAGCGCGTGGAAAATCTGGTTCAACTGTTTTATCAGGAGCTGGGCATTAAAATTGAGCGGCAAGAGGGCTGAACTGTAAACGATATCCATACTGCTGTGTGCAGGGGCGGCCCGTGGCCGCCCGACTGTCACAGAAAGGCTATTTGTTTCTGCGGGCGGCCGCAGGCCGCCCCTGCAGCTCCGGTGTCAGCAAATTTTTATCATCTCCCTGCGTAAAACTCCCTCTGTCATGGCTTCGCCGTGCCGCCTCCCTCAAAGAGGGAGGCTTTTTCGTCAATCTGAGACAGCGCTTTTGTAAAAAAACGCTGTCTTTTTCTGCGCAGTTATGTTATGATGGTCAACGTATATTTTGAGCATTAAAAAGGAGCGACAAGCTATGATTACTGTCACTGATCTGAGCCTGAACTACAGCGGCACACCGCTGTTTTCCCATGTAGACCTGCAATTCCTCCGGGGCAACTGCTACGGCATTATCGGCGCTAACGGCGCGGGAAAGTCCACCTTCCTGAAAATCCTGTCCGGCGAGCTGGACTCCACCTCCGGCCAGGTCAATATCCTGCCCAATACCCGCATGTCCGTGCTGAAGCAGAACCAGAACGCCTACGACGCCTTTAACGTGATGGACACCGTTATCATGGGCAACCAGCGGCTGTATGACATCGGCAAGGAGAAGGAGGCCCTCTACGCCAAGGAGGAGATGACTGACGAGGACGGCCTTCTGGCCTGCCAGCTGGAGGAGGAGTACGCCGAGCTGGGGGGCTGGGAGGCGGAAAGCGACGCCAGCCGCATCCTCCAGGGCCTGGGACTGGGCACAGAGCTGCACTACAACGATATGGCTACCCTGGACGCCCGGCTGAAGGTGAAGGTGCTGCTGGCCCAGGCCCTCTTCGGCAATCCCGACCTGCTGATGATGGACGAGCCCACCAACAACCTGGACATTGACGCCGTCAACTGGCTGGAGGACTTTCTGCTGGACTTTGAGGGCACCGTCATTGTGGTCAGCCACGACCGCCACTTTCTCAACACCGTGTGTACCCACATTGTGGATATTGACTACGGCAAGATCAAGATGTATGTGGGCAACTACGACTTCTGGTATGAGTCCTCTCAGCTGGTGCAGCAGCTCATCAAGAGCCAGAACAAGCGCAACGAGGAGAAGATCAAGGAATTGCAGGACTTTATCTCCCGCTTCTCCGCCAACAAGTCCAAGAGCAAGCAGGCCACCGCCAGGCGCAAGCTGCTGGACAAGCTTACCGTGGAAGAGATGCCCGCCTCCTCCCGCCGCTACCCCTGGGTGGGCTTCTCCCCCGACCGGGAGGTGGGCAAGGATATCCTCTTTGTCACCGACGTGTCCAAAACGATTGACGGGGTGAAGGTGCTGGACAAGGTGAGCTTTATTGTGGGCCACGACGAAAAGATTGCCTTTGTGGGGGACAACGAGAACGCCCACACCGCCCTGTTCAAAATTCTGGCCGGGGAGATGGAGCCCGACGAGGGCAATGTCAAATGGGGACAGACGGCCACCTTCTCCTACTTTCCCAAGGACAACACCCCCTATTTTGAGGACTGTGACGACAACCTGGTCCAGTGGCTGCGCCAGTTCTCCCCCGACCCCCAGGAGCAGTACCTCCGGGGCTTTTTGGGCCGCATGCTCTTCTCCGGTGACGAGGTTTACAAGCCGGTGAAGGTCCTCTCCGGAGGGGAGAAGGTGCGGTGCATGCTGTCCCGGATGATGCTGTCCGGGGCCAACGTCCTCATGCTGGACCAGCCCACCAACCACCTGGATCTGGAGTCCATCGCCGCTTTGAACAAGGGGCTGGAGGCCGTCAAGTGCAATGTGCTGGTAGCCTCCCACGACCATCAGCTGATCCAGACCGTGTGCAACCGGGTCTTCGATTTTACTGCCGATGGCAAGCTGATCGACCGGAAAATGACTTATGACGAGTACCTGGAAAGCCAAAAGGCGGAGTAATCCAAGGCTTCCGCCGCAGTTTATGTCTCAGACAGGAGATTGTCAAAAAGCCTCCCTCCTTGAGGGAGGCGGTCACAGGCCGCCCCTACAAGTGACAGCAATTCTGACGATTGCTATAAAAGGACGAGCACGCGTTTTTTGACACGCTGAGGAAGGACGCAGCCCTCTGGCTGTGCCCTTCCTGCAAAAAGACTGGTGACCGTCACCCATCGTCCCTTCCCCGCCCAGGACATAATATTATTTTTGACATCCCCTATGCAACCTGTTATCCACTTTATCCACACAGTTTTCCACAGCCGCTTTTCCTGAAATGGCGGGAGTTTCCCACATTATCCACAGTGTTTTCCACATCCGCCTCACAGCCCCCGGGAAACAAATATTTATTATTTGGTTTCCATAAAATCTGTCAAGGCAAAAATATTCACAAACTTTCTCAGGCGAAACTTTTGCAAGGGAAGGCACGCTTTCCGTCGAACGGTGAAAGGAGCTCCGCCATGTCCATCCAAACAGACACCATTGCCGCCATCTCCACCCCTCCCGGTGCGGGGGCTATCGGCATCCTGCGCCTGTCCGGCCCCTTGGCAATTACGATTGCGGAACAATGCTTTAAGCCGCTGGGGTCCAAAGGACTGCGGGAGCATGAGCCGCGCCGGCTGGTCTATGGCGACCTGCTGGACAGCGGGGGCCAGGCCATCGACCGGGTACTGTGTACCTACAGCCTTGGCCCTTCCAGCTACACTGGGGAGGACACGGCGGAATTTCAGTGCCATGGTTCCCCCACGGTGCTGACCCTGGGGCTGGAGGCCCTGTTTGCCGCCGGAGCCCGTCAGGCCGGAGCGGGGGAGTTTACCCGCCGTGCCTTTCTCAACGGGCGTCTGGACCTGGCCCAGGCAGAGGCGGTGGGCGACCTGCTGGAGGCCCAGAGCCGTGAGGGGGCCCGCCACGCGGCGGGCCAGCTGGCCGGGGCACTGTCAAAAAAAATCGGGGACATTTACTCTGCCCTGGTGGATGTGATGGCCCACTTCCACGCCGTGCTGGACTATCCTGACGAGGATATCGACCCCTTCCGCATGGAGGAGCTGTCCAGGACACTGGAGGAACAGACAGACCGGCTGTGGAAGCTGTACTCCTCCGGCCACCGGGGCAGTCTGCTCACTCAGGGCCTGAAATGCCCCATCGTGGGCCGGCCTAACGCGGGCAAGTCCTCCCTGCTCAATGCCCTGGCGGGCTACGACCGGGCGATCGTCACCGACATCCCCGGCACTACCCGGGATACTGTGGAGGTATCCGTTCAGATCAAAGGGGTGCTGGTCCGCCTGATTGACACTGCGGGGATCCGGGAATCCGACGACCCCATCGAGCGCATCGGCGTGGCGCGCAGCCGGGAGGCGCTGGAGGGCAGCAATCTGATTGTGATGGTCTGCGACGGCGCTGCGCCCTTCACGCAGGAGGACGCCGGGCTTTTGGAGGCATGTCTGAACCGGGCGGATACGGTCCTGGTGTGGAACAAATCGGACCTGCCCTCCGCTCCGGTTCCCGTTCTCAGCCTGCCGGAAGAGCTGGGGGAGCATCTGCATACCGCCTCGGTCAGCTCCAAAACCGGCGCGGGGCTGGAAGAGCTGGAAGAGACCATGCGCACCCTGATGGAGGAATTTTTCCCCCGGGTCCGGGAGGAGGCTTACGGCCAGCTCCTCACCAATGAGCGGCAGATCCAGGCCGCTGAGGCGGCCCATCACAGCGTCTACCGGGCGCTGAAGGCCCTCCAGGCCGGAGTCACCCCAGACGCCCTGCTCACCGACGTGGAGGAGGCCCTGTCCGCCCTGGGGGAGCTCACCGGCCAAAGCGTCCGGGAGGATGTCACTGACCGGATTTTTCAGCGGTTTTGTGTAGGAAAATAGCAAAAACCCTCCGGCATAGCCGGAGGGTTTATTACAGGACGTTAAGCCAGGGCGGCGGTGATAATGGCCATGGAATAGACCTCCTGGGCGTTGCAGCCGCGGCTGAGGTCGTTGATGGGGGCATTCAGGCCCAGCAGGATGGGGCCGTAGGCCTCGAAGGAGCCCAGGCGCTGGGCGATCTTGTAGCCGATATTGCCGGCGCTGATGTCGGGGAAGATGAAGGTGTTGGCATAGCCGGCCACTGCGGACTCGGGGCATTTGGTCTCGGCCACACGAGGGGAGACGGCGGCGTCGAACTGGAGCTCGCCCTCGATGGGCACCTCGGGCATGGCCGCCTTGGCCTTCTCGGCGGCATTGCGCATCTTATCCACAGCGGGGCCCTTGCCGGAGCCAAAGGTGGAGTAGCTGAGGAAGGCCACCTTGGGGTCCACGCCGAAGATCTGGGCGCACTTTACCGTCTCGGAAGCGATCTCCACCAGCTCGTCCTCGGTGGGGTCGATATTGATGGCGCAGTCGGCCATGGCCAGCACCATGTTGCCGCCGGTGGCGTAGGGGCGTACCAGAATGAAGCAGGAGGAGACAATCTTGTTGCCCGGCTTGGTCTTTACCAGCTGGAGGGCGGGACGGACGGTGTCGGCGGTGGAGTAGGTGGCGCCGCCCAGCAGGGAGTCGGCGATACCCATGGCCACCAGCATGGTGCCAAAGTAATTGCCCTTGCGCAGGGTGGCCCGGCACTCGTCGGCCGTCATTTTGCCCTTGCGCAGCTCCACCATCTTCTCCACCATAGCGTCCATCTGGTCATAGGTCTCGGGATCGTAAATCTCGGCGCCCCGGATGTTAAAGCCGGCATCCTCGGCAGCGGCGCGGATCTCAGCCTCATTGCCGATCAGGACGGGGGTAAGGAAGGTACCGGACAGCAGGCGGGCGGAGGCCTCCAGAATGCGGGGGTCGGTGCCCTCGGTGAAGACAATCTTCTTGGGATTCTTCTTCAGGATATCAATGAGCTTGCCAAACATATTGTATCATTCCTCCAAATCAAAATTGGTGTTTCTCACCAGGACTCTCGAGTATCATGGTAGCATTTCCCGGCAAAAAATGCAAGAGCCGTATCATAGTTTTCTGCTTTGGGACCATGAAAAATTCCAAAGATTTTTTAAAAATTCCTCTTTACGCGCCGTTATGGTTCAGGTATACTATACCAAGTGTATATTACCATGTGTTTGAGGTGGAGAGATATGAAGCTAGATAATCCGGAATTTCCCCGTACCCTGTCCCTTCTGCGCCAGGAGAAGGGGGTCAGCCAGCGCACCGCCGCCGAGGCTCTGGGCATCTCCCAAGCCCTGCTCAGCCACTACGAGAACGGCGCCCGGGAGCCCGGCCTGGTCTTTGTGGTAAAGGCCTGCGACTACTATAATGTGTCCGCCGACTTTCTTCTGGGCCGCACCCTCACCCGGGACGGCACCACTATCACCCCCGAGGAGCTGTACGACATCAGCGACGAGAAAAACAACTCCATTAAAGGGGGCGTGCTGGCCCTGCTGAGCAAAAAGCTGCTGGTAAACTCCATTGGCGTGCTCTTCGGCCTGCTGGGCAAAACAGGCAGCCGGGAGGCCGTGCAGGCCGCCGCCAACTACCTGTCCACAGCTGTGTATACCATGTACCGCAAGCTCTACGACGCCAACCCGGACAACAACCCGGACTTTTTCTCCGTCCCGCCCCGCCACTTCCAGGCCGGCCTTCATGAGGCTGACATGAAATGCTGCGAGGCCGAGCTGGCCGACGCCCTGGCCGCCCACATCAAGGCCAAGGGCCCCTGGCCTGAGATGACCAACGACGCCCTGGCCAGGGACTATCCCGTGCTTTACCAGTCTGTTCTTCAGGTGGTCCACAACACCGGCGAGCGAGTCACCGCCCTCAGCGCGGGGCGGAAGGCAAAGCAGGAGAAGAAATAAGGGGGGCTGTACGGTGAAACCTGTCTATGAGGTTGATTTTCCTGCCCTGAGCGGGGAGGAAAAAGTGAAATTTATGCATGATTTGCGGGACAACATGGCGGAGTCTTTTCAGAAACAGCCCGTTTCGGTTCAAATTCTGGCCCACGCGCTGATCTTCACCCGCTGGTGGAATTCCTACCAGCATATGGCCCCCAAGGAGCCAGCCCCGGAGATTTTGGGGATCGCCACAGACCTTCTGTGGGACTTTCTGGAGGGGAAATGCGGCAAAGATGAGTTTGCCCGATTCCAGCAGAGCTTTTCCGACTCCGCCCTGGAAATTCTGACCGGGGACGACGGCGGGCTGAATGAGGATCCGGAGAGCGATGCCTTTTCCAATAAAATATTTTACCCCCTGGAAAACTTTGTCCTACAACGTGTTCCTCTCCTACCTGTGCACCGCGCTGGAGGATGCTGTCTCTGAGCATATCACCTGGGACGCTGTGGAGGGCGTGATTGATGGGGACATCGGGGATACCATGATCGACTTTTTTGAACCGGTCTATAGTAATCCAACTGGTGGCTACTACCCCTCTGAGCTGGGCCGCCGGCAAAAAGAAATATACAGCACCCCCACCTTCTGCCGGGTGATCGCCCTGCTCCAGCAGGATATGCGCGCCGCCCTGGAGGGCACGCCTCTCTCCGAGCTGCGGGCGCGGTACCAAACCGAGTACCTGTTTTCCCCGGAGGAGAGCGCGAAGATCAGCGACTACCGTTAGACCCCTGTTCGCAGGCGAAAAGCCTCCCTCTCTGAGGGAGGTGGCACGGCGCAGCCGTGACGGAGGGAGTCCGTCAACGTTACACTCCCTCAAAGAGGGAGCCTTTTATTCCCATACCTCAAGGAGGACATATATCTATGACCGACCAAAGTAAAATCAGAAATTTTTCTATCATTGCCCACATCGACCACGGCAAGTCTACCCTGTCTGACCGGCTGATTGAAATCTGCGGGGCGGTGGAGCAGCGGCAGATGGAGAGCCAGCTGCTGGACAACATGGACCTGGAGCGTGAGCGGGGTATTACCATCAAGGCCCGGGCCGTCCGGCTGGACTATCAGGCGGAGGACGGGGAAATCTACCACCTGAACCTCATTGACACGCCGGGGCATGTGGACTTTAACTATGAGGTCTCCCGGAGCCTGGCGGCCTGCGAGGGGGCGGTGCTCATTGTGGACGCCTCCCAGGGCATTGAGGCCCAGACCCTGGCCAACACCTACCTGGCCATGGAGCACGACCTGGAGATTCTTCCGGTGGTGAACAAGATCGACCTCCCCGCCGCCGATCCGGCCAGGGTGAAGGAGGAGATTGAAAACGTCCTGGCCCTTCCCGCCCTGGACGCCCCGGAGATTTCCGCCAAGCAGGGGGTCAATATCTCCGCCGTGCTGGAGGATATTGTCCAAAACATCCCCGCCCCGGAAGGGGACCCCTCCGCCCCTCTGAAGGCCCTGATTTTTGACAGCCAGTACGACCCCTATGTAGGGGTAATCGTCTACTTCCGCATTATGGAGGGCACCCTGAAAAAGGGGATGAACGTGAAGATGATGGCCTCTGGGGCCAGCTATCAGGTACTGGACTGCGGCTATCTCAAGCCCCTGGGGATGGAGTCCGCCCCTGAGCTGACCGCCGGAGAGGTGGGCTGGTTCACCGCCTCCATTAAGAACGTGAAGGATACCAGCGTGGGCGACACCATCACCGGCGGGGACAATCCGGCGGCGGAAGCCCTGCCCGGCTATCGCCCCGCCCAGGCCATGGTCTACTGCGGCATCTACACCGAGGACGGCTCCAAGTACCCCGACCTGCGGGACGCCCTGGAAAAGCTCCAGCTCAACGACGCCTCCCTGTCCTTCGAGCCGGAGTCCTCCGTGGCCCTGGGCTTCGGCTTCCGGTGCGGCTTTTTGGGGATGCTCCATATGGAGATTATCCAGGAGCGGCTGGAGCGGGAGTTCGACCTGGACCTGGTAACCACTTTACCCTCTGTTATATATGAGGTCACTAAAACCGATGGTACTGTAGTCCGAGTGGACAACCCCCACAACTACCCCGACCCAGGGGCCATATCCGAGGGCCGGGAGCCCTACGCCAAGGTGTCTATCATCTCCCCCCCCGACTATGTGGGCAACATCATGCCCATGTGTCAGGACCGCCGGGGCATTTTCAAGGACATGCAGTACTTGGACACCAACCTGGTGGAGCTGCACTACTCTATGCCCATTGGGGAAATCATCTACGACTTTTTCGACGCCCTCAAGGCCCGCACCAAGGGGTACGCCTCCCTGGACTACGAGCTGGAGGGCTATGAGAAAAGCGACCTGGTGAAGGTGGACCTGCTCCTCAACGGTGACCAGGTGGACGCCCTAAGCTTTATTGTCCACCGGGAGAAGGCCTACGGCCGGGCCCGGCGCATCTGCGAAAAGCTGAAGGAGAATATCCCCCGCCAGCTCTTTGAGGTGCCCGTCCAGGCGGCCATTGGCGGCAAGATTATCGCCCGTGAGACGGTAAAGGCCATGCGCAAGGACGTGCTGGCCAAGTGCTACGGCGGCGACATCACCAGAAAGAAGAAACTGCTGGAGAAGCAGAAGGAGGGCAAAAAGAAGATGCGCACCCTGGGCACCGTCCAGCTGCCCACCGAGGCCTTTATGGCGGTTTTGAAATTGGATGAGGAATAAAATAAGGCGGCCTCACTTCCACAAATGAGGCCGCCTTATACAAGCACTCCCTAGCTCAAAAGGAGCTCCAGCTCCTCCACCGACATTCCTGGCTGGAGGGCCATGCTGATACCGTAGCCGATTACCTTGGCCATATCATTGACCTGGCTGTCAATGTCCTTGGGGGTGACCAGCATATCCCTCCCCTCGCCCAGGTCGGGCAGCTCCTCCGTCCCCAGCAGGTCAGCGGCCAGGGTGGCCCCGTCCACCACGGTGGGCACCCCCACGGCGACAACGGGCGCCCCCAGGGTGTCCCGGGTCAGGCCCAGACGGTGGTTGCCCACTCCGGAGCCGGGGGTGATGCCCGTATCCGCGATCTGGACCGTTCTGCACAGCCGTTTCAGAGAGCGGGAGGCCAGCGCGTCCACCGCCACCACACAGGCGGGCCGGATTTTTTCACACACCGCCCGCACCAGCTCGCCGCTCTCTACCCCGGTGGTCCCCATCACCTCCGCCGCCACCGAGGCCACCGGACGCAGCGCGCCGAAGTGTTCGGGCATTTGCCGCACCAGATGGCGGGTGACCAGAGTGTTCTGGTGGACTTTTGGACCGATAGCGTCAGGAGTGATAGCCCGGTTGCCCAGGCCGGCCACCAGCACCAGAGCGTCCCCGGGAATGTCCTGAATCAGCGCGGATATCTCCTCCGCCACGGCCTGGACACAGTGCTGAAAAATTCCCTCCTCCCGGCTGGCCAACCCTTCCAGGGTGAGGGTGACGTAGTTCCCCCGGGGCTTTCCCAGGGCCCGCTCTCCCCGCTCGTCCAGCACCCGGACGGTGTTCACCGGGATGCCCTCCCGCAGGCCGTCCCAGGCCTCCACTCCGGGCAGGGCGGTAACCGCTCCGGCCTGTTCCTGCCAAAGCTCCCTGGCCTCCATAGCCAAGTCTGTCCGACGCATGCGCATGGTTCTTCCCCCTTATGCAATATGTTGTGGAATTATTTTCTTTGCCGCCCTAGTTTTTGCCTCTTTTGAAAAACTATCCGGCGGACAGGATTTTTTTGAAAAAAACTGTTGATTTTTTTTAAGAAGAGTGCTACAATACAAATCTGCGTGGGTGTATTATCACCTAATTTAATGATGAAAATCGGAGGAGGTGTTTGGTTTGCCGAATATTAAGTCTGCTAAGAAGCGCGTTCTGGTGTCTCAGGCCAAGGCCGCGCAGAACAAGGCCGCGAGATCCGCGCTGAAGACCGACATCAAGAAGTTTGAGGCCGCGGTGGCGGAAGGCAACCGCAGCGAGGCCGATATCGCTTACAAGGTGGCCGTCAAGGCTGTCGATCAGGCCGCTGCCAAGGGTCTGCTGCA
Organism: Flintibacter muris; assembly: GCF_943192995.1. Lineage (GTDB taxonomy): Bacteria > Bacillota > Clostridia > Oscillospirales > Oscillospiraceae > Lawsonibacter > Lawsonibacter muris. The sequence continues at coordinate 115,111 of NZ_CALPCP010000007.1, read as the reverse complement.
CCGCAACAATGCCGCCAACAAGAAGAGCAAGATGACCATCAAGCTGAGCAAGCTGGCTTGAGTACGGGCAAAGGGAAAGCCGTCTGATAAACAGACGGCTTTTTTCGTATTTGTTTTTACGGCAATGTGTGGTATAGTCAACACACCCGAAAAAGCGCAAGGCTGGTTATGGGGCCTTTTGAGCGTGAAAGGAGGCGGCTGCCTATGAAAAAAATTTTATCTCTGCCTCCTGTATCCTTTGTGGTGGAGGCGGCGGCGCTCTTTATGAAGGTTGGGGCCTCCCGGTCGGCGGCAGCGCTGTCCTACTTTTTGATTCTCACCCTGTTCCCCCTGCTGGTATGTGTCAACTACTTTATCGGCCTGTTCCACCTGGACCTGGAGGAGCTGCTTCGCTCCCTGGACCAGATTCTGCCCGCCGGCGCGCTGGCGGTTATGGGGGACTACCTGCGCTATGTAACGGACAGCCAGTCCTCTGCCCTGCTGCTGGCCAGCCTGATTACCATTCTCATCTCCGCCTCAGCGGGACTGCGCACCCTGCTGGCCGCTATGGACGAGCTCCACGGCCGGGCGGACGCCCACCCCTTGGGGCGGGTAGCGCTCAGTGTGGCGCTGTCGGTGCTGTTTCTGCTTACCATCTACCTGTCTGTGGTAGTCATCTTTACCGGCGAATGGTTTTTCCGTCTGTTGGAGGACCATCTGCCCCCCTACATCACCGAGCTGATTCCCCTGGCTGATCTGTCCGGGCTGTGGCAGTGGGTGCGCTATCTGCTGCTGTTCTGCTTTGTACTGCTGCTGGTGCTCATTGTCTACCGGGTGGGGACGCCCCGGGGGACCATGCGTCTGCCTGTGGTAATGCTGTCCTCCCTGCTGGCCGCGCTGGCTATCTCAGCAGCTTCGGTGGTGTTCTCCTGGTTTATCGGGATGTCCTCCCGCTACGCCCTGGTCTACGGCTCCCTGGCCTCGCTGATTATTCTGCTGGTGTGGCTCTATCTGTGCGGAAATCTGCTGCTGCTGGGGGCGGTGGTGGGCCGGGTGCTGGAAAACCGCCTGAAATAGCCCCTCACCACAGCTCCCCCACCTGGGCCCCGGTATAATACCAGGTGAGGATATCCTCAAAGGAGCTTCCGCTTTTGGCCATGGCGTTGGCCCCGTACTGGCTCATGCCCACTCCGTGGCCGTAGCCGGTGACATCAAAGGTAAACTGCGCCCCATCCCAGGTCACGGTGAAGGTGGCCGACCGCAGGGAGAACAGGGACCGCGCCTGTCCCCCGGTGAGGGTGACGCCCCCCAGCAGGATGGAGATGACCCCGCCCCCATCGTTGCGGCTGGCCTCCCCAAACCAGCCCGACGGGTCCCCGGACAGGTCCGCCCCCGGGTAGGCGTTCAGGGTGAGGGACCTCACCTCCTCCGCCCCCAGGACCACCTGGGTGCGGTAGTTGGGCACCTCGTCCCCCTCGGGGCTGTCCACACTCTTCAAATAGTCCACCGAGTTGCCCCATACCTCCACTGCGTCCACCGTCTTTCCGGCGGCGGAGGAGAAAAACAAAGCCTGGATAGGCTTTCCCTCATAAAGTATGCCCAGGCCGTCGGTGGCGGCCACCGCCCGGTCGATTTTTTCCCCGTACTCCCCGGCGTTAAGGCCCCAGCGGGCCTCCGCCGCGGAGCGCTCTATGTAGGCCTGACAGCAGGTGCTGTCGCCGCAGATGTCGGCGTCCGGGTGCTTTTCTGAACCGCTGTTTTGGCGGATGACCGTGTAGGTCCGGGCGGCGCAGGCCTGGGCCTTGAGGGCCTCCTCCTCAAAGGAGGCGGGCATCTCCGCCGCCACCACCCCCCACAGATACTCCTCCATGGTCAGCTCCACCACCTCCCCCTCCTTGGTCTGGAGGCGTACCGCCCGGCCCTTGTCCCGTGTGCCGGTGGTCATGACAGAAGGTGTGCGGTTAATGGGCAGCGCGCTCTCCCCGCCGGGCAGGTCGCCCACCTCTGAGCGCTGGTAGACCGGCTCTCCCCAGACCACCAGGGCGGGAAGAAAAAACAGCGCCACCGTTAAAAGTAGCGCCGCGCTTACAATCTGGCGCCTGCCTCCCCCTGTCTTCTTGCCGTCTCTGATCATGCCGGCCGCCTCCTTCCAGATCCTGGTGTTTTTATTCTTTGAATGCCGCCCCAAGGGCGGCTGTTACAGTCTATGGGACAGGCCGGGGAAATATGATTCCTTTGCAGATTGTGTTCTTGCGAAACGGCGTTTGATATAGTATAATTCCTGTGACAAGGTGTTTTTAAGGAGGAATTCATATGGACACCCACTTTGAATGGCAGGAAGAATATAATATTGGAGTAGATGCCATTGACAAGGAACACCAGCGCCTATTTAAGATTATCAACAAATTATTTGTCTTCCGGGAGGAGGAAAAGGACAGCCAGTGGACATGCCAGGAGGGAATCAAATATTTCAAGGGGCATACCATCAAGCATTTCGCGGACGAGGAGGCCTACATGGCCTCCATCGGCTACGAGGGGCTGGAGGAGCACCGGCGCATCCACAGAGGCTTTCGGGAGCATACCCTCCCGGCCCTGGAGCAGGAGCTGGAGCAGACCAATTACGCCCCGGACTCGGTGGATCACTTTCTGGGCGTATGCGCCGGGTGGCTGATCGGCCATACCCTGACAGAGGACCAGGCCATCACCGGCAAGCGCGAGGACATATGGGAAAACCTTCTGCCCAGCGAGATGCAGTCGTCCATTAAACAGGTTATCGTTCAGCTGATATTTGATATGTTTCATCTGGAGTCCCAGCTCATCAGCGACACCTACAGAGGAGAAAAATTCGGAAAAGGAGTCTACTACCGCCTGGTCTACGGAACCCCGAAGGATGAGGCCAAGCAGGAGATCATTCTGGTCTTTGAGGAAAAGCTGCTGGTCAATACCGTGGGAAAAATTCTGGGCGTTCAAACCAACAAGCTGGACAGCATGTTGATTCACGCCTCCCGGTATACGGCCCAGCAGTTTGTGGGCCGGGTGCTGGAGCACCTGCCCGCCGCCAAGGACTACAGACTGAAAGAGGAAAATCTGCTGTCCTATGAGCAGTTTCAGCGGATTTTCCAAAAGGAGAAGTTACAGATCAGCCTGCTGCTCAACACCGGCGGCGCGGGCTATTTCGCCTACTGCGCCATAGCGCCCCACCTGCTGGAGGAGGGGATCGCCACCCCAATCGGCCAGGAGAACGCATTGGCAGAAGTGGAAAAATATCTGAAGAGCCGGGAAACCCAGGAAAAGAAGGAGGAGGCTGAGCACAAACCAAAGATACTTGTGGTAGACGACTCCATGACGGTCCGTCAGAGCATGAAGGAACTGCTGAGCGGCGACTACGACGTCTCACTGGCGGAATCCGGAGTGGCCGCCATCCGGACCATCACTCTGAACCAGCCCGACCTGGTCCTGCTGGACTACGAGATGCCAGTGTGCGACGGAAGGCAAACCCTGGAAATGCTTCGCTCAGACAATTCCTTTGCCAAGCTTCCGGTCATTTTCCTAACCGGAAGAAGCGATCCGGAGAGCGTACAAAAGGTAATGGCCCTAAAGCCGGCGGGATATCTGCTGAAATACTTAAAGCCGGCGGATATCAAGTGCAAGATCGACGCGTTTTTTCAACGCGCCACAGGCCAGGCCTGATATAGTCGATCCAAACGGTGTAAAAGGGACCGGTTCTGAGGAACCGGTCCTTTTCTTTTGTGTTTCCTTGGGCGGCCTTTGGCCATGGCGCGCAGCCGTTCCCCGAACAGCCTGCGGCAGAGAATAGAAGGTGGGAGTCTAAACCATGCAGGGAGCAATTTACGGATATATTCGGGTATCAAGCATTGACCAGAATGAGGACAGGCAGATGATCGCGCTGGGGACCAAGGCAGTTCCGGTTCAGAACATCTATATGGATAAGCAGTCGGGCAAGGATTTTGACCGGCCGCAGTATAAAAAGATGGTAAAGCGGCTCAAGGCGGGGGACCTGCTCTACATCCTGAGTATTGACAGGCTGGGCCGCAACTACAAGGAGATCCAGGATCAGTGGCGGGTGCTCACCAAGGATATCGGCGCGGATGTGTGCGTGATCGATATGCCGCTGCTGGACACCCGCAGCGGCAAGGACCTGATGGGCACCTTTATCGCCGACCTGGTGCTGCAAATTTTGTCCTTTGTGGCCCAAAATGAGCGGGAAAACATCCGCAAACGCCAGGAACAGGGCATCGCCGCCGCAAAAGCCCGGGGGGTCAAGTTCGGCCGCCCCGCCCGGCCCCTTCCCCCCAACTTTCAAAGCACCTACCAGCGGTGGAAGTCCAAAACTATTACCGGCACCCAGGCCGCAAAAGAATGCGGAATGCCGCTTTCCACATTCCGCTACCGGGCCGGGATTTATGAAAGAAACAAGTGATTGCAATGAGAGTACTTATCATGATGGTTGAATATTGTTTGTACTTATAGTATACTTTGGGGCAGTATTTCGAAAAATCGAGATTTGTAATTTCGCCCCACAGACACTTCAGAACACGAAAGGAGGTATCCTTCTATGCACCAAAATCCATCTATGCCCCCGGCGGGCGAAGCCATCTTATCCGGGGATATTGAAGCCGTGCGCCGCATGGCGGAGGACGGGAGCCTGCTCTTTAAGAAGGGCAGAACAGTTGAGCTGCGGAGGAATATCCCAACGGTGGTAAAGCTGGATGGGAAGGAAATTATCACTTACTCCGACGCCTTCGGCTTTGCGCTGGACCATGGCCAGACGGAAATCGCCAAAATGCTGATTGACCACAATCTGGTGGACCTGAGCCCCAAAAGCGACGCCCTCTATATGACTATCCACAGGAAAAATTTTGCTCTGCTGGACTATATGCTGGACCATGGCGGGCAGTTTGGCCGGGAGAAGCGGGACATCACCCGCCTGATCCTCAATTTGTCGGATGTGTGGAGCGAGTACTGTCCGGCGCTGCTGGACCGGCTGGATTTGCCGGTTCGGGAACTGGGCGGAACAGCCCTTTGCCACGCCGCCAGCGATAACCGCCGGGCCGTTGTGACGTATCTGCTGGAAGCCGGGGTGGATGTGAACAGCCAGAACGGCGGTCAAGGCACACCGGTTCTGCGGGCGGCGACCGAAGGACATACGGAGATGGTGCGCTTTCTGGTAAAGCGCGGGGCGGACCTGACCATCACGGACGAGTATGGCTACCGGCCTTACACTGCTGCCAAGGCCAACGGGCATCAAAAAACGGCAGAGTACATTAAGACCATAGAGCCAGCGGTTACAGAAGCGGAGCAGGATGCGCTGTTTAAACGGTATCATGTACCAGCAAAGATGCGGGACTACTTTAAAACCGGCCCGCTGCTGCTGGAGTTCCCCCAGGAGGAGCATCTGAGCTGGGTCCGGCTTTTTGCCTATACAGACGTGTCGGAGATCAACTACCGGGGACAGCGGCTTCTCTCTCTGGTGGAGGACAGCGAGGACTTTGCGGTGATGCTTCTGTGGGAACCGAAGTCGAAGCAGGTCTGGTTCCTGGACATGGAGCATGACGTGTTCCATGCGGTTGCGGTTTGGGAAAAATTCATCAAGAATCCAGGCTATTATATCAATCGGGCCGTTATGTGGGAATTTGACTGACAAATGTTCTCTATCCTTGGAAACACGACCTGGGAATAATGTCCTAAAAGCTGGGCAGACTAGAGGAAAACACCGGCTAAGGATGTGACAGAACATGGTAAAGGGTATCACCCGGCAGGTGATCCTGGTTAAATCTCCCGACCCCCGCCTTTTTGAGGAGGCCATCTTTATCGTCAAGGAGGAGGCCCTGGCCCGGGAGGGGGTGAGCGCCGACAGGGTGCTTCGGGAGGCCCGTCAGGCCGCCGACGGCTATCTGAAGCAGGGCAAGGCCTGGAACCGCCGCCTGGAGCGGGCTCCCGCCGCTGTCTGGGGAGTGCTGGGGGCGGCGCTGGCCTCGGCAGGCTGGGCGGTTTGGCTGTTTTTGCTGTAACCATTTTCCCTCCGGCGCATAGTATGGAGTGAGGGGGCCGGCGGCAGGCCTCCTCACCGCAGACGTCAAGGGGCGTTTTCACCACGGACAAGAGGTTTTCTTCTTTTTCCTCCTGAATAAATGGCAGCCCGGCGGGCAGTCCGCCGGGCCGCTTTGTTATGGTCAAAGTACTTCAAAAGAATCAAAACGATTCTTTTGATTCTTTTTTGAGCTCCGGAACCGCCTCCAGGGCCAGCACAGCCCCTCCCGCCGCCGTCAGCAGCAGCCCGTCCTTCCAGGCCCCTCCGCAGGATCGGAGGAAGAGGGTGACAGGGTTCCACCGGATCATGGGGCCCAGGGCGGGAAAAATCAGGGACAAATCCAGCAGGACCGGTGACAGGAGCAGCCCCAGCACCGGGGCAAAGGGGAGCACAGCGGGCAGTGCGGTCCAGCCGGGCCGCCAGCGGGCCAGAGCCAGGGCGGCGGCTCCCCAGAACAGCAGATAGGGGAGCAGGGCCAGGACACAAACCGGGACGGCACCCGCCGCCAGCAGGGCCAGAACCCCGGCGCACAGAGCCGGGACCAGCGCCGCCGCCAGCCGGGGCAAAAGCAGGGGAAGGCTCCCTTGCAGTGGGGCCAGACGCCGGACAAAGGGGGATTCCAGCCACCGGCCCAGGTCCATGGCGGTGAGCAGGGCCCAGATGAGCAGGAAAATAGCCGTCAGCCCAGACAGAAGATTGGACACCCCGCTGTCCGCCAGAATCAGGGGGTCCAGGGGCTGGCCGTCCACTGTCTCCATAGACACCAGTACCCGGTCCTGGTCCAGCAGTACCTGGTTCAGCCGGGGACGGGTGGCCACGGTGCCCTCTGTGTCCATAATACCGCTGTCCAACAGGTATTTTTCCGCCATACCGGGGGAGACCAGCTCCGCCACGCAGGCGGATGCCGTCTCCCGCACCATGGGGTAGACGGCGGAGCCGGGACCAATGAGCAGGGTAAACAGCCCCTCCAGCTCCTGGCCGGCCAGACGGGCCTCAAAGTCCTCCGGAAGGATCAGCGCGCAGTCCCACTGCCCAGCGGCCACCTGACGCTCCGCCCGGGCCAGGTCTGCCGCATGGAAGGTGACCACCAGGCCGCTTCGCTCCGCCAGACGGTCCCAGAAGTCCTCACCCCCCGCCTCCGGAAGGACTACCCCCACCTGAACGGGGGTGGACACCTCCCTGGCGGGAAGAAGCCGGGCGGCGGCAAGGGTTGTCAGGGGCAGAAGAAGCAGAATCCAGCCCCGCCAGCCGGACAGCTGAGCGCGGAGGCTGTTTTTAAACACAATCAGAAAAAAGCTCACAGTGCCACCTCCTGACGGTCCACCCGGCGGCGGTACAGGGCCAGGGCCAGAGCTGCCATCCCGGCGGCGGACAGGCCTAAGCAGACCCAGGAGGACCAGTCCACCGGATAGCCCATAGGCCCGGCGGCCAGCTGACGCAGCCAGGTCACCGGTGAAAGCCAGCTCAGCCGCCGCACAGAGGCGGGCAGCAGCACCGGCGGGACAATCCCCCCCGCCAGGGCCAGGGACAGCACCGCAACAGTAAAAGCTATTACCCCGCAGCTTGCGGCATTTTCTGAAACCAGACAGCACAACGAGCAGAACACCGAACAAAACAGGGCCATTATAAGGCAGCTGCCAGCCGCGGCCAGGGGACTGCCTTCTCCCTCCAAAAGCAGGGTGGGCAGGGACAAAAGGAGCAGCGCCGGCACCCCGGCGGCCACGCCGCTGAAATATCCGGCCCACACCCCCCGGCCCGCGCTGCGCAGGCGGCGCTGAACACACAGCCAGTCCCCGCTGTAGATGGGGACAAACAGCGGAGCGGCGGCCAGAGAGAAGTAGGCGGTCAGGCTCAGGGCGTAGTGGAGGGGGATAGGCAGGGCCTGGGTGGCGGAGACCGTCTGAGTTTGAAACAGGCTGTTCCGGTCCATTGCCAGGGCAATATAGCGCAGATTGATATCAAAGACCACCTGATCCCGGGTGAGGCCGGGGGGAGGGGCCTGCTCATACAGCTCCAGCACGGCGTACACCCCGCTTTGAAAGGCAGACAGAATGTCACAGGCGCTCTGGCCCACCCAGAGCAGCAGCAGAGACTCCAGCGGCCTGTCTCCGGACACCACAAGGCGCAGGTCGGGGTTGTCCCCCCACATGACTCCGTGGATGAAGTCCGGAGGGAGAACCAGCACAGCGGTGACCTCCCCCCGCTCCAGGGCAGACATGGCCTCCTCCTGGTCCATGGCGGCAATCTTGCAGTACTGGGCAATGTCCTCCATATCCCCTATAAACTGCTCTAGCAGCTGGGGGACGTTGTCCCCCTCCGGAGCGGTGACGGCCAGGGTCACGCCGTTGAAGTCCACCCCCTGAGACAGCAGATCACCGGCCGTCCGGCCCCCCGCCAGGGGGAGCAGAAAGCACAAAAGGGCAAGCCCTGCCAGCAGCCATCGCTGTTGGCAGAGCCTGACCAAAGTCAGCCTGAACCACTGAATAAAATACCCCATAGCCGTTTAATAGCCGCCCATGATGGCCCACAGCACATCCTCAGGCAGGCGGGCGGTAAACAGCTGCTGCATCTGAACCACCCAGGTCATTGCCCTGTCCTGGATATCCATGGCCGCCTGTTCCAGCTCCTGCGGGCTCATCTGGGTAATCAGCGTGGGATTGCTGACACCCAGCTCGTTGGGGTGGCAGTCCACATAGTAGTCAAAGGCCAGGGTGCAGACCTCCACACCCATTACCCGCAAGGACACATTTTCAGAGCTCAGCGACAGCAGGTCAGCTTCCGCCTGATAATCGCCCTCCATCTCCAATACAAAAATGCTCAGCCCGGAGCTGTCCACCCCCAGCTTCCATTGGAAATTGTCCGCGCTCTTCCCGGGATCCAGACTCATGTCGGAGGTCACCCGGGCCAGGGTGGCGCTGTCCTGACGGACCCGGGCAGTAGTCTCGTCGGTGTAGACGCCGCTTTTCAGGCCGTGGTCGCCGGTGGACTTTACCTCAATAGAGATATCGTCGGCCTCCACATTTACGCTGAGGTCGTCCACATACATCTCCCCGCCGCCCAAACGGATGTCAATACTCAAATCAGTGCCGTCCACGCGGTCCTCATAGAACACCGCGGACACATAGCCGCCGCTGAGGCAGACCTCCAGCTCCACGTCGCCCAGCTCGTCCACGGCGCGGTGGAGGTTATCGGCTAGCTCACCATAGAAGTCCAATTCCTTCAGGACGGACATAATCTCATCAATCTGGTCCTGAGGCATCCCCATAGCCTGGTAGAGGTCTGAATAGAGGTCGTAGTAATTTACCGAGGAGAGAACCGCCGCCAAAGCGTCCGCATACTGGTCCATGGCCTCTTCGGGGATGACGACCTGATAGGCGGTGGTTTTGGCCTCGGTGCCGTTGATGTCCAAAGTCCGGGCCCCCAGCTTTTTAACCTTCGCTGCCTCCCAGAGGGCCTTGCCGGCCTGCTTAAAGTCTTCCTCCATGGCCTCCTGGTCAATCTTCTCCATCACCATGTCCACCAGCTCAAACATGTTAAAGCTGAGGTCTTTCACAGAGTCGTCCCCGGTCATTTGGGCCAGGTCGGCTCCCAGAGTCTCGGTGTTCAGGCCATAGCAGGTGCCGCCAAAGAATTGATTGGACTCCAGATACATCTCGCTGTCAAGAGCGCTCATCCCAAAGGAGAGCAGGTCCTCCTCCCCCCAGTAGGCGCCCAGTCCGGCATACAGCTGCCGGTCCGGGCCGTTGTAGTCGGTGTCCAGCCGCAGGCCCAGGCCGTTGAGGGCGGACAGGTCCATGCCCACCAGACTGCTGTTGATGCCCCTCAGCTCCAGGGCCATGTGCTGGCGGATGGTCCGGTCCTTCTGCCACTGCTCCATATCGGGCACATCCAGCTTCTCCTGGGAAGATGCATAGGCGGCAACGCTTTTGGCGATGGCTTTTTCCACCGTCCCCTTGCCGGAGGAGAAGATCCCGCCGGCAAACACAGCCACAACGGCAATCAACGCCGCAGCTGCCAGGGCGGCGGCAGCGAAAAGGGCAGTCTTTTTCTTTTTGCCGCCGCCTTCGGGGCCCTCCCAGGCGGGGGTGGCGGTGGGACTGCAGGGGGCGGCGCCCTGGGGCAGGCCGCCGTCCGGTCCGGGGGCGTTCAACGCGCCGCAGTTGGGACAAAATCGGGCGTCGTCCCGCATCTCATTTCCGCAATTTCTGCAAACCATAATAATTCCTCCATTCTGTATCTTTTTTCAAAGGGCCCGCCCTGAGGGCGGGGACCTTATGCAATCAATTTGCCCTCCTCCAGCCGCAGCACCGCGCCGCACAAACGGTCCAGCTCCTGGGGATGGTGGCTGCACCACACCAGACTGCCCCCGCCGGAGGTGTACCCCTCCAGCCAGTCCAGCAGCCGGGGGACGTAGTCCCGGTCCAGGCCGCTGGTGGCCTCATCCATCAGCAGCACCCTGGGCCGGGCCAGCAGCGCCAGGGCGATACTCACCCTCTGGGCCATCCCTCCTGACAGGGCCCGGATAGGCTTTTTCAGCAGAGGTTCCAGCCCCAGCAGCTCCAGAATATCCCCGGGCGGAGGTCCGGATACCCCGCAGGCGCTCTGCCACAGAGCAAGCTGCTGGTGTACACTCAGGTCACGGGCCAGCTCCGGGGTTTGGGGGACATACCCCAGCGCCTTTCGCAAAAACTGCCGGTTCCCCAGCACGCAGCGGCCCCCATAGAGAACATCCCCGCCGTCCGGCCTTTCAATCTGGGCGATAAGCCGCAGCAAGGTGGACTTCCCGGAACCGTTGCTGCCGGCCAGTCCCAAGCACTGCCCCGGTGGAAGTACAAAGCTGACGGGAGAGAGCACCTGCCGCCCCTGGTAGCTCTTATAAAGCTGCCGTATCTCCAGCATTTCCATCTTCCTCCCTTCTTCTGATATAATCATCAGTTTTGCCCTTATGCAGAGACGGCCTGTGGCCGTCCGCAGAAACAAATGGGCCTGCCTGTAAAGAGAACCGGCCCAAGGCCGCTCCGGTATCGGTCAATTTATCACATCCACAGGGGATAAACCGAATCGGCCTTCTGGTTGTTGGACCAGACCCGCTCCGCGTCCTGGGCGATCTGCCGGTTCTCTTTGCCGTCCCACAGCCAGAGGCCTCCGCCGCCCAGGTACAGCAGCCTTTGGCCGTCCAGCACAATGGGATAGCGCATCAGTTGGCTGAGCTCCCCGCTGATGAGGTAGGGCGTGCCCTCCCGGATCAGGGACAGGGACCAGTCACCGAAGGCGGGGGAGTGGATGGCATACGTGGTCCCGTCCTCTGATATCAGCACCTCGTTGATGCCCCGGGCCACTGTCTCCGCCGCCCCGTCCCGCCAGCGGACCAGATTTCCGCTGGGCGTAAAGTCCGTATTGTCCACATTGGTGTAGTAGTAGAGGCAGTCCTTGTCCCTGGGGCCGCCGCCCCGCTGGGGACAGGCATAATCTCCCTGTGCGGCGCGGGAGGAGAAGGTAAATCCCGCCTCTGTGCGGCGGTAGAGGTCCAGACAAGATTCGTTATCACGGTAGAGGTCCAGCACCGCCCAGCCCCCCTCCAGAACAAAGAAATGCAGGACACAGGCCGTGTCCTCCCCCAAATCAAGGGTGTTTTCCACACCGTCTACGCACTGATACCAGGCCGGGCGGCCGTCCGCCTTCCGGTACACACAGGCGCCCGCGTCAAAATCCACGGTCCAGGTCTCCGGATCGATCTCCCCGGCGGCCAGAACGCTCTTTCCCCCCGCGTACCGATACAGATTCAAGCAGCGGTTCCCGCCGGCTGACCAACCCTCCACGGTGTAATAAAAGCTGACCGCCCCGCCGTTTACACTCACGTTAAAGGGGCCCGGGTACTGACAGATCGGCTCCGGAAGCCGGACAGGCTCGCCGCCGGGCCTGCTGATGTACACGGTGACATTGTTGTCAAGTCCCTCGCCGCCTTCTTGACTGAGCTGCCCATAGACCAGGGTGGAGGCGGTATAGTCTGAGTAGATGCCACAGGCGTTCTCCACCAGAAGTTCGGGCCGGGCCCCCTGCCGCAGAGGCATTTTGTAAAGGGTGTACAGGTAGTTTTCCCCATCTATGGACTCCTCCGCATAGTAGATGGTCCTCTGATCTTCGCTGAGCTGATAGCCGCCATAGGATTTGGCAATAGAGAAGTCCTCCTTGCCGCTGTGGCAGTGCAGCTCCAGGCGGCTGTCCACGTTTTTTCCATAGAGGGCTGCCCCGTTGTCCAGCACGTGGACCCAGGCCGCATTTACAGCAATGCGCTCAGGCCGCCCACCCCGGCTCAGAGCGGGCAGGTTTACCTTGTACAGAGACTGACTGCCATCCAGGTAATAGAGGGTTTTGCCGTCGGGACTAAACTGTGCCCCGGCGCCCGCGTTGACATTTTCGCCAACCAGAGCGGGAGCCTCTCCCTCCAGGCCAGGCAGGTACATCAGCTGCCCCCCAGAGGTCACATAGGCAAGGGACTCTGTCCCGGATGTCGGGACAGGCATTCCCGAGGCCAGCCAGCCCAACAGAAACACCGCAGCGGCGGCCGCCAGAGCTCCGGCGGCCAGACGCAGTTTCTTCCGGTTCAAGAGCGCTGAAAGCATGTTGTTTCTCCTTTGGCTGTATAAATTGGCATCAGAGCTGTAGGGGCGGCCTGCGGCCGCCCGTCTGTTACAGGCAGGCCCATTTGTTCCTGCAGGCGGCCAAAGGCCGCCCCTACATGTGACAGCAAATCTGATGATTATTAAATATAGTATGGCACACCTTTGAAACAAATGCAACCCTTGTCGGAAAAAGGACACAGAAATCAACGTTCAAAAAATCTCGCCGTATTTGCAGCGCGGGACGGCCTCGACCCGCCGTTGGGTGGCAGCTTTGCAAACGGCGCGCCGGAGTCGTCGCGCCCTACGGCGTCAAAATTGAATTTCCTGGAAAAAGGGACAGGTCTGCTTTCTAGAAAATTTTAAATAAACCTTAATGAAATCATCAGGATTCCTTTAGAGCATTTACCACAACTGTATGATATGCTTTAGTACAGTTAACGGAAAGGAGCATTTTTATGCCTGAGATTTTAACGGTAACCGACCTGAAAAAGGTCTATGGTAAGGGCGGGTCGCTGACCCGGGCGCTGGACGGCGTGTCCCTGTCTCTGGAGGCAGGGGAATTTGTGGGGGTGATGGGCCCCTCCGGGTCGGGCAAGACCACCCTGCTCAACTGTGTTTCCACCATTGACCGGCCCTCCGCCGGCTCCATTGTCATTGACGGCAGGGAACTGACCCGGCTCAAGGGCAAGGAGCTGGCCAAATTCCGCCGGGAACGGCTGGGCTTTATCTTTCAGGACTGCAATCTGCTGGACACCCTCACCACCTATGAGAATATCGCCCTGTCCCTGTCCATTATCCGGGCCCCGGCCCAGAAAATCGACAGGCGGGTGCGGGAGATGGCGGAGTTTCTGGGCATCACCGACTGCCTGAACAAATACCCCTATCAGATGTCCGGCGGCCAGCAGCAGCGGTGCGCCGCCGCCCGGGCCATGGTGACCCACCCCGCCCTGGTGCTGGCCGACGAGCCCACCGGCGCGCTGGACTCCAAGTCCTCCCAGATGCTGCTGGACCGGCTGGACGCCCTGAACCGGGACCTGGGCACCACCATCCTTATGGTCACCCACGACGCCTTTACTGCCAGCTGCTGCCGCCGGGTGGTCTTCCTCCGGGACGGGAAACTGTTCCTGGAGCTCCACCGGGGAAAGGACAGCCGGAAAGCGTTCTTCCAAAAGATCATCCAGGTGGTCACCGAGATGGGAGGAGGGATGGCTGATGTTCTCTAGGCTGGCCCTGCGCAATGTGCGCCGGTCCTTTCGGGACTACGGGGTGTATCTGCTCACCCTCACCTTCGGCGTGGGCCTGTTTTACACCTTCAATTCCCTGGACGGCCAGGGGGCGCTGGTCTATCTGACCAATGTGGGCAACCCCATTGTGGAGGCCATCACCATGCTGATGGATATCTTTTCCGTCTTTGTGGCGGTGGTGCTGGCCTGCCTGATTCTCTACGCCAACCGCTTCCTCCTCCGCCGCCGCAAGCGGGAGCTGGGCACCTACCTGCTGCTGGGGCTGAGCCAGGGGCAGGTGTCCCGGCTGCTCTTTCTGGAGACCGGCCTCATTGGCCTGATCTCCCTGGCCGCCGGGCTGGCCCTGGGGGTGGCGGCCAGCTTTGGGATGTCCGCTCTCACCCTGTCCATGTTTGAAATAGACGTGTCCGCTATGCTGGCCATCAACTTCTCCCCCCGGGCGGCGGGGAAGACGGTGATCTACTTCGGCGTCATCTTCCTGCTGGTAATGGCCCTCAGCGGAGTTCAGGTGTCCAAGTCCAGGCTCATTGACCTGATTCACGGGGAGCGGAAAAATGAGGTCTTAAAGCCCCGTCCCCTGGGAGTGGCGGTGTTCCAGTTTGTTCTGGGTGTGGCCTGCCTCGCTGCCGCCTACGCCATTTTGCTGTACTTTGGCATGGCGCTGGCTATCGCCATTCTGCCCCTGTGCATCGTCATGCTGTCCCTGGGGACGGTGGGCACCCTGCTGATCTTCCGGTCCCTGTCCGGCTTTGTGATGAAGTTTGTCCAGGGCCACCCCGGGCTGTACTTTAAAAATCTGAACGTCTTCACCCTGCGCCAGTGGATCAGCAAGGTCCACACCACCTACATGGCCCAGACGGTGGTATGCATCCTCCTGCTGCTGGCTATCGGCATCACGGCCAGCTCCTTGGGCCTCAACTCCACCCTGTCCGCCATGACCGACCAGGAGGCCCCCTTTGATATCACCATTCAAAACCGCTCCGCCGACGATTCGGGCGCGGTGGACTTTACCGCTGTGCTGGAGAACGGGGGGTTTGACACCGGCTCCCTTCTGTCCGGGGAGGTGGACTTCTGCGTCTACTACAACGACACCGCCCTGACCGGGGTGGAGGACGTATCCGGCATCCTGGCCCTGTCTGATCTGAACACCCTGCTGGCCCTCCAGGGGAAGGCCCCCATTGCGCTGTCCCCCGGGGAGCACAAGCTGCTGGACGCCTGGGGAGACGGGCTGGTTACCGGAAGCCTGGGCATCTACACCGCGGTGGTGGAGGACGCCGCCGCCCGCCAGCTGGAGGTCCGCCGGCAATACTGGTCGGCCAACTACACCGGTGACAGCGCACGGACGGAGGAGCAGATTCTCCAGCTGATCCGTCCTCTCCAGCTGGAAAACCAGCTCCGGGTGGAGAGCCGCCTGTCTATCTACGCCGACATGGTGGGCAACAAGATCCTGGCCCTGTTTTTGGGGCTGTACCTGGGCTTTACCTTCCTGCTGGCCGCCGCCGCTGTGCTGGCCCTTCAGCAGCTGAGCCAGGCCGCTGACAACACCGGCCGGTACGCCATTCTCCGCCGCCTGGGAGCGGAGGAGAGGCAGGTGAAAAAGTCTGCCACCCAACAGGTGGCGCTGGCCTTCCTTCTGCCCCTGGCGCTGGCCCTGGTCCACTCCGTGGTGGGCATGAAGGCGGCCAACGACATCATCTTTACCGTGGGCAAGGTGGACAGCACCACCAGCTCAATGATTACCGCCGGGGTCATTCTGGTGGTCTACGGGGGCTATTTTCTGGCCACCTCCCTGGCCTGCCGCCGTATGGCGAAAAACGCATAAAAAGGACCCGCCCGCCCCTGATGACCGGGCGGGTCTGCTCTTTCGTCCCGCCGCAGTGAAAAAGCCTCCTGTTCTAATGTGAATTAATTGCTGTCCTTTGCCCCACAGGCATACCGCGATCAGCTCCTCATCTGTAAAAAAGCTGAGGCGGCACTGATTTCTCAGTGCCGCCTGGTTCTTTATAAATCCAGAATCACAACCCCAGAATCCGGGTGGCAATGGCAAAGTAGACCAGCAGGGACAGGGCGTCCACCACGGTGGTAATAAAGGGGGAGGCCATCACCGCCGGGTCAAAGCCCAGCCGCTTGGCCAGCATGGGCAGAGTACAGCCAATGAGCTTGGCTATGACAATGGTAAAGACGATGGTCAAAGCCACCACCAATGCCACGGTGGCATCCTTCCGGTCCACCGCCATCACCTTGCCAAAGACCACCACCCCCAGGGTAAGGGCGCACAGAACAGACACCCGAAGCTCCTTCCAGATCACCCGCAGCCAGTCGGAAAACTCCACGTCCCCCAGGGACATGGCGCGGATAATGGTAACCGACGCCTGCCCGCCGGAGTTGCCGCCGGTGTCCATAAGCATGGGAATAAACAGGGTGAGGGCGGCGTTGGCGGCCAGGGCCTCCTCAAAAAAGCCCAGAATGGTGCCGGTAAAGGTGGCGGAGATCATCAGCAGCAGCAGCCAGGGGATGCGGTGCTTCCAGGTCTCCACCACGCCGGTCTGGAAGTAGGGCTTGTCGGTGGGCAGGATGGCGGCCATCTTTTCGATATCCTCGGTGGCCTCCTCCTCCATAACGTCCATGGCGTCGTCTACAGTGATGATGCCCAGCAGCCGGTCGTCACTGTCCACCACGGGCAGGGCGGTCAGGTCGTACTTGGAGAACATCTGGGCAACCTCCTCCTTGTCCTCGTGGGTGGTGACGGACAGGACGTTGGTTTCCATGATGTCGCTGATTTTAGTCTCGTAGGTGGACATAAGCAGCCGCTTCACGGTCACCACCCCCAGCAGCACCCGGCTCTTGGTGACGTAGCAGGTGTACACCGTCTCCTTGTCCAGGCCCACCTTGCGAATGCGGGCGAAGGACTCCTCCACCGTGTTGTTGGGGTGGAGGTAGACAAACTCCGTGGTCATCAGTGACCCGGCAGAGTCCTTGGGGTAGTTGAGCAGCTGGTTAATCTGGCTGCGGGTGGAGGCGTCGGTGTTGCGCAGGATACGGCTGACCAGGTTGGCGGGCATGTCCTCAATCAGGTCCACCGTGTCGTCCATATACAGCTCGTCCAGCACCTCCCGCAGCTCCTTGTCGCTGAGGGCGCCGATCAGTTTCTCCTGGTCCTCCTCCAGATAGGCGAAGACCTCCGCCGCCACATCCTTGGGCAGCAGGCGGAACACCAGAATCTCCTGTTCCACGTCCAGCTCGTCCAGAAACTCGGCGATGTCCACCTCGTTCATATCGTTTAAAATTTCCCGCAGGGCGCGGAATTTCCGCTCCTGAACCAGCTCAATCAGCTGATTCAGATCATAATTGTCGTGCATATTGCTCTCCTCCTCTCGTTTTTTGGAAAACGCCAGGGGCGAAAAGCCGCAAAGCCACAGGCGTACCACACCTCTCTGGGGCGCGGCAAGCCTGTGGCTGCGCATGACAAGGAGAAGGAGGTCTTCCTCCCGGATCAGCTCCGGCGGCGGGACCGGGACCCGTTGGGGGCCAAGTCCGCCGCCCCTCGTTCGTGGCAGCTTTCCGCTTGATGACGACTTCGGCCTTCCATGGTGGGTCCCACTTCCTTTCGTCCAAAAATTCTGGGATTCATAACATCCTATGCCATTGTACCACCGGTTGCCCCATTTTGGCAAGAAAAAGTTCCCCCGGCAAGGCCGGAGGAACCAGGTTTTTATTCCCAGGTGACTTGAGCGGAGGTCCCCACGATATTGATGTAGCTGGATCCAATGGCCAGAGGGGCGGGCTGGCCCGAGGCGTTAAGGAAGGAGTAGTTGTCCGTCCGGCTGTCCCGCTTCCAGGTGATCTCATAAAACAGGCCGTCCCGGAGGAGAAGACCCTCCCCCTCCCCGGTGGTGCGCACCGACATACGGCCGGCTGTGTCGCCCTTAATCCGGCTTACGTCGGTATACAGCACCAGCACGTTGCTGAACCCCACCTCCTCATCAGCGGCCCCGTCCTCATAGGGGATGAGGTCGGAGCCGTCCAGGCTCTGGGCGGCAAAGTACTGGTTTGTCCCGCTGTCGTAGGTAAAGCGGCCGGTTTTGTAGCTGGAGAAGGGGACCGTCAGCGTGTGTGCCGAAATCGCGTCGGCGGGAGGCGGGTCCTTGGAGAAGGTCCAGCCCACCTCATAGCCCTCCTCGTGGTCCAGGCGGAAACGGCTGGGCATCTGCTCCAGAATCAGCTCGCTGGAGGTAAGCAGGGAGTGCTCCAGTCCGGCGGTCTTGCGCCGCTCCGGGTCCCGCCAGTACATCTTGTCGTAGGGGCCGTTGACAAAGTCGATATGAGTGACGCCCCAGCTGTCAAAGGCGTCGTAGGCCTGGGGACTGCCCCCGGCGTGGATGTAGATGGCGTCATGCCCCAGGGCCAGGTTGACGTAGTAGTCCCGGGCGGAGCGGACGCTGCCCAGATCGCCCACCCCCTCCAGGTCCTGAAACACACCCATAATCCGGGTGATGCCCCCTTCGGCCACAATCTCATACAGAACGTCCGCCCTGGACACGCCAATCTGGGGCAGAGCCTTTTTCAGGTTATTGAACATCACAGCGGCGGGACGTTTGCCGCTGATATCCTCGTTCAGCCCCTCGCCGGTGAGAGGGTTGGCGTAGGGATAGACCGGCTCAGGGGCGGGCTCCGGCTCCACCGGGGCCATGACAGAGACGTCAGGCTCGTCCGGAGGCTCAGAGGCGCTGCCCGGCTGGGAAGAGCTCCCGCCGCCGCAGGAGGCCAGCAGCGAGAAGGCCAGTACACTGGCCAGAAGCGCGGTCCACCGTCCTTTGTTCATCCAAATCCCTCCAATCGTCCCTCCTATCATACGACATCAGTTGTGGAAAGTCAACAAAAAGAATCTTGCCGTACCATGTTCAAACAGGTGTCTATCTGCTTCTGAAGGGTCTGGCTGGTGTTGGCCAGATAGTCACAGATTGCGTCAAAGCCGTCTATGCAGGGGCCCGTGTGCGGTCCAGGGCCATGGACATGAGGGCAACCGCGTTTATACCCCTGGAAATCTGGACAGCTGTTGCGTCTAAGTCAAGTAACTGCTCCTGTAAACTCATGATTCCTCCTTGATTTTTCCCCGGTGATGTGGCATAATCAGATTTGCCATTCCTCCGGGGTTGGTTTTATAGAGTGTTGGAGCTTGTCGAGGGCAACCAGCACTCTATTTTTTGTTTTCCAAAAGCAGATGTAGCCCACGGCGAAACGCCTCTCCCCGGGTAATACCGCGCTCTTGACAGTATTCCCGCAAGCGCTGTTCCGTCTCCATATCTAGTCTAACACTGTAATTGACACTTTTGGGCTTTTCCACTTTTGGTCTCCCCGTGCGAGGACTCAAATCACCACCTACTTTCTGACACGCATTTATTATAGCAAGTGCGTGGCAAAAAGTCAAGAGATTTCGCATAAAAGTAAGCCGCCTGCCGACGCAGACGGGGCAACAGCATTTAAAATATCCGCAGTTCAAAGATTTTGTGTCAAAATCTTA
This sequence comes from Flintibacter muris, assembly GCF_943192995.1. Classification (GTDB taxonomy): domain Bacteria; phylum Bacillota; class Clostridia; order Oscillospirales; family Oscillospiraceae; genus Lawsonibacter; species Lawsonibacter muris. The sequence goes on along the minus strand of NZ_CALPCP010000007.1, from coordinate 95,692 downwards.
AATACTACTGCCCTGCAAAATTTATGATTGTCATTTTCCCGCTGATGTATTATTATATATAAAGGAAGACCATAGGCAGACGCCGGAGGCGGCTGCCCCATCTCATAGGGAGGTGTGATTATGAGCAACTATGTAATCTCCATCAGCCGTGAGTTCGGAAGCGGAGGCCGTCTGATTGGCAAGCGGCTGGCCGCTGAGCTGGGCATCCCCTGCTACGACCGGACTATCATCCAGAAGACATCGGAGAAAAGCGGGCTGTCCCCCGACTTTATTGCCCGGGCGGAGGAGCGGGCCCGCAGTCGGTTCCACCTGTCCATCGCCCCGGCAGGTATCGGCACCCCCGCCCTGGCCCACCAGGGGGTACCTGTGAGCCATCAGGCGTTTTTCGCCCAGGCGGAGGTAATCCGGGAGCTGGCAGACGAGGGCCCCTGCGTCATTGTGGGCCGGTGCTCCGACTATGTTCTGGGGGAGCGGAGCGAGTGTTTAAAGGTGTTTATCCACGCCGACCTGCCCAGCCGGGTGGAGCGCTGCGTGGAGGAGTACCATATCCCCTCCGACGACATGGAGCGGCGCATCATCCAGATGGACAAGGGCCGGGCCAACTACTACAACTACTACACCGGGCATACTTGGGGGGACATGCGGCGCTACGACCTGACCCTGAACTCCGGAATCATCGGGGTGGAGGGGGCAGTAAGCCTGATTGTAGCCCTGGTGAAGGCCCGCGCCGCTCAGGATGGGCAGTGATATGGACAAGCTGAACATACAGGTATCCGGAGAGGCGGGCTATATGGACAACTACTGCGCCGCCCTCCGGGGGGCGGGGTGCGAGCCTGTGGCCGGTTACTGTCCAGCCCCCGACCTGCGCTGCGGCGGCCTGCTGCTGTGCGGCGGCGGCGATATAGAAAGCGCCCTGTACGGCCAGGAGGACCGGGGCTCCCAGCCTCCGGACCGGAACCGGGACCGGGCGGAACTGGAGCTGTTCCGGGCCTTCTTTGAGGCAGGCAGGCCCATTTTGGGCATCTGCCGGGGGATGCAGCTGATTAACGTGGCCCTGGGGGGCACCCTGATCCAGGACCTCCCGGCCCAGGCGGTGCCCTTTCACGGCGGCGGCAAGGGGGACCGGGTCCACACGGTGCGCGCCCTGGAGGGCTCCCTGCTCCACAGGCTCTACGGTTCCGTGTTTTCGGTCAACAGCGCCCACCATCAGGCGGTGGACGCGCTGGGCCAGGGCCTTCGGGCCGTGGCCTGGGCGGAGAGCGGCTTTGCGGAGGCCGTCGATTTCCCGGGCTGCCCCGTGCTGGGGGTCCAGTTCCACCCAGAGCGGATGTCCTTTGGACGGCGGAGGCTGGACACGGTGGACGCGGCCTCCCTCTTCACCTGGTTTCTGGGGGTGTGCAGAGGGGAGGATTCCGCCTTTTTTGACGGTCTGGACAGCGGCTGACCTCCGGAAAACAGATCAATCCATTGAACGCTTACATAAGAAAGGACCATAGCGATGCACAAGTTTAACATTCGGCGGGGATTAACGCTGCTGCTGGCGGCGGGAATCTGTCTGGTGACATTGGCCACAACAGGGGCTGCGGGACAGTCGGAGGGGGCTGTCACGCCGGACTCCGGGCTCAAGGCGGGCCAGGAGACGCCGGTCAGGCCGGCGCAGGCCCCGGCGTCCTCCGTCCAGGAGGAGGAGGATACCGCTCAGGTGGAGGCCCGGCAAAGACGGGCGGCCGCCCTGCTGGCCCGGCAAGGGGTAACCGGACAGCAGCGGGAGGTCCTGTGCGCCCGCATGGGGGCGGACAAGGACCTGTTCCAGCGGCTGGAGCAGGGGGAGCTGAGCAAATTTGAGCTGACCTGGCTGGGCATGGCCAACGCCCGCCCCGACCGGCTAGACCGCTACCAAGCCTGGCTGGGGGAACACCCGGAGGACAGCGAAGAGACCGCCGTTTTTCAGGTGAACATGGACATGGACCAGGCCTTTTACAGCCTGATATGGGAGGTGGCCGACCCGGCCAGCCTGGCGGTGCTGGTGAACAAGCACTACACCCTGCCCGCAGGCTATATCCCTGAGCTGGAGGCCTTGGGCAAGAGCTACGGCGCCGGCTCCCTGCGCCCGGAGGCGGCTCAGGCCTTCCGGACCATGGCTGACGCTGCCAAGGCGGACGGCATCTCACTGCGCAGCGTATCTGCCTACCGGTCCTACAAGACACAGCGGAGCACCTATGGCCGCTATCTCAAGCTGTATAAGCAGGCTGCGGTGGACACCTTCTCTGCCCGGCCCGGCCACTCAGAGCACCAGACCGGCCTGGCCCTGGACATCAATGTGGCCAGCACCAAGGCCCACTTTGAGAACACCCCTGCCTTCGCCTGGCTGAAGGAGCACTGCGCTGAATACGGCTTTATCCTCCGCTACGACTTGGGGAAGGAGGCCATTACCGGCTACCGCTTTGAGCCCTGGCACTACCGCTATGTGGGGGTGGAGACTGCCAAGGCCATTATGGAACAGGGCCTTGCCTACGAGGAGTACCTGGCCCTCCAGCCAAACTGAACAACATGGAACGGCCCCCGGCAATGCGCCGGGGGCCGCTTGCGTCTATTCACAGTACATTCGCACCACCAGATAGACATTTTCCTCCCGCTCCGGCGGGAGTTCTTTGCCTGGGGAATAGGTTCCGCCGTTCGGGCCGCCGATGGAAATGGTCAGCAGGACCAGACCCTCCTCCCGGTCTACGACCCCCTTGTCTCTCAGGGGAGCCCAGCACGCGCCGCCGCTGACATAGGGGTTCGTGATGGTATCCAGCGTTCCTGTATAGCTGAACCCCGCGAAGTTGACCCCGGAATCAAACCACACCTGTGTCCAGCGCTGCTCCTCCTCCGACCATTCCGCGCTGTGAAGGTCCATATTGAGTACCAGAAACTGCCGGCGGGGACCAAACATCTTCCGGTCGTTGGAGCTGCCATAACACAGCTGCCAGCTCTGCTCCATACCGCTGTGAGTCCATAGCTCGGCCTGGATCGTGCAGCTGGTAATGTCGTCAGCCAAGATAACCTCATACAGATAGATGCTGTTGCTCCCCGCTCCAAGCGCATTGGCGATCTGCTGTTCTTGACGGGAGGTATCCAGATGCACCGCCACTGTCTCTCGCTGGGGGATCCATTCCGTGTTGTCCCGGACCCAAATATAGCTCAGACCGGCCAGAACAGCCGCCAGCAGGGCGGCCGCGATTATAAACAGCCACTTCCAACGTTTGATTTTCGGACCCAGCTGGGCCAGCCCCAGGCGCAGGGTGTCCCGGACCAGCTCGTCTCGGGGCTCCTCCTCCCGCTCCCCGGCCAGCAGTTCGGAGATGGTGAGACCCAGCTCCTCCGCCAGAGGCTCCATCAAGGTCAGGTCGGGGAAATTTTTGCCCAGCTCCCACTTGCTTACCGCCTGGACCGACACATAGACCCTCTCCGCCAGCTCCCGCTGGGTGAATCCCCGCTCCTTCCGAGCCTGGGCAATCAGCGCCCCCGTTTTTACGGCGTCCATTCCATCGCCTCCTCACCCCCTATCATACCCGGGCTGTGCGGATTTTGCAATCAACCCCAGGTTGAACGGTGAAAAGGTTGGGAAAAGGCAAGGGAAACGCCCCTGTTTCAACCCAGAGCCGTCACATTGGTGTCATACCTGCCGGGGCAGGGAGTCGTCCTGTTCCACCCAGTCCTTCACCACGTCCACCACGCGGTACCGGGTGTCGGTGTCGCGGATGACCACCCGCCTGATGCCGGCGTTGATGATAAGGCGGCGGCACATGGAGCAGGAGGTGGAGTGGGGGATCAGCTGTTTGGTTTTGGGGTCCTTGCAGACCATGTAGAGGGTGGCGCCCAGTACCTCGCTGCGGGCGGCGGAGATGATGGCGTTGGCCTCGGCGTGGACAGAGCGGCACAGTTCATACCGCTCCCCTGAGGGGATCTTCATAGCCTCACGGGTGCAGTAGCCCAGATCCAGGCAATTTTTCCGCCCCCGGGGCGCGCCGTTATAGCCGGTGGAGACAATCTCGTCGTGCTGGACGATAATGGCCCCGTAGAACCGGCGCATGCAGGTGGAGCGCTCCAGTACCGTGGCGGCGATATCCAGGTAGTAATTTTCCTTGTCAATGCGTTCCATGGGCGTACCTCCATGTAGTTTCTGTCTACCGACAGTATAGACTATTTTTCGCCGTGCCGCAAGCGTTTCATAAAATTCAGGGAAAATGCCGATGAAATTTACATTTTGTTTACGAATAGCACCTTGACGGAACATTTTAGAGGGTTTATCATAGTAAGGTATATTGGCAGGCGGTTCGCCTGCCGTCCCTTATTTTGCCAAGGAGGCGCTCTATGATCCGCAACGCGATCCAGCGATTTATGTATGGCCGCTATGGGAACGACCAGCTGAACCTGTTCCTGATAGGCCTCTATCTGCTGCTCTATCTGGTGTTTATGTTCACCAGATGGGATATGCTGTACTTTGTCAGCTTTGTCCTTCTGGCCCTCACCCTGTTTCGCCTGCTGTCCCGCAATATGGAGCGCAGGAGGATGGAGAACGCCAGATTCATGCGGGCGGCCGGCCCCGTCCTCAGCTGGCTGCGGCTGCGCCGCACCATCCACCGGGACAAGGAGCATGTCTATTTCAAATGCCCCAGCTGCGGCCAGCAGCTCCGGGTCCCCCGGGGCCGGGGCAAGATTACCGTCACCTGCCGCAGCTGCGGCGCAAATTTTCAGGAAAAGAGCTGAGTGTTCCGCCTCTTTCGGCCCGCCATGTTCCGGCGGGCCGTTGTATTTTGCCCAAAGCTGTGATATACTCAGATCAATGACAAGCGCCGCAGGGGCGGCCCCTGCGTATCATCAAGGCAACCCCCACAACAGAAAGGAGTACCACTATGAACGCCAGATACGACGTTGTCATCCTGGGCTGCGGCGAGGCGGGTATCTTTGCCGCCTATGAGCTGGCCCATCTCCACCCTGAGCTGAAGGTGCTGGCCTTGGATCAGGGCGCGGACATCTACCACCGCAGCTGCCCCATTGTGGCGGGCAAGGTAAAGGAGTGCATCCGCTGTCCCGTGTGCCACACCATGTGCGGCTTTGGCGGAGCGGGAGCCTTTTCCGACGGGAAATTCAACTTTACCACCCAGTTCGGCGGCTGGCTCACCGACTTTATGGAGCCGGGCCGCGTGATGGAGCTGATCGACTATGTGGACTCCATCAATGTGGCCCACGGGGCCACCACCGAGGTCTTCTCCACCGAGAGCGACGCGGCCAGAAAGCTAGCCCGGCAGGCCCTGGCCTATGACCTCCACCTGCTTCAGGCCCGGTGCAAGCACCTGGGCACCGAAAACAACCTGCGCATCCTCACCAACATCTACGAGGGCCTGATGAACAAGCTGGAATTTGCCTTTAATACAGAGGTGGCCTCCATTGAGAAGACGGAGGAGAGCTACCGGCTGATTCTGGCCAAGGGGGGCGAGGTAGCCTGCAAGTACCTGATCGCCGCGCCCGGGCGCTCCGGGGCGGAGTGGTTCTCCAACCAGTGCAAGGACCTGGGGCTGGAGCTGCTGAACAACCAGGTGGATATTGGCGTGCGGGTGGAGCTGCCCGCCGTGGTCTTTGAGCATATCACGGATGTGGTATATGAGTCCAAGCTGGTTTACCGCACCAAGCGGTATGGCGACAGTGTGCGCACCTTCTGCATGAACCCCTACGGCCATGTGGTGGCGGAAAACGTGGAGGGCATCAACACAGTAAACGGCCACTCCTACGCCGACCCCGCCCTTCGCTCTGAAAACACCAACTTCGCCCTGCTGGTGTCCAACCGCTTTACCAAGCCCTTTAATGAGCCCTACCGCTACGGCAAGCACGTGGCCTCTCTGTCCAACATGCTGGCCGGCGGGGTGCTGGTCCAGCGCTTCGGCGACCTGGTGGGGGGACGGCGCACCAACGAGCACCGCATGGGCAAGTCCACCGTCCGGCCTACCCTCACCGCCGCCGTTCCCGGAGATTTGTCCCTCACCCTGCCCAAGCGCCAGCTGGACGACCTGATCGAGATGATCTACCAGCTGGACAAGATTGCCCCCGGCACCGCCAATTACGACACCCTGCTCTACGGTGCGGAGGTGAAGTTCTACTCCGCCCGCCTCCAGCTCACCCCCGAGCTGGAGACCGCCCTGCCCAACTTCTTTGCCGCCGGCGATGGCGCGGGGGTCACCAGAGGGCTGGCCCAGGCGGGGGCCTCCGGCGTCCAGGCGGCCCGGGCGGTCTGTAAGCGGCTGGAACAGTGAAGAGGTTTTTAAAGGCGGCCCTTCTGGGCGCCGCGCCCTTTTTGGCCGCCGCTATGCTCCTGTTTGCCGCCGCCGCTATAAAAGCCTGCCTGGAGATGCCCCCGGCGGCGGCCTATGTGGACGAGGGCGTCCACACCTTTACCGCCTCCAGCGGCTACTCCACCACCCGTCAGGGGGCCTGGCAGCCGAAATACCACAGGTATGCCAGCCGGTACGTCTACGTGGTGGTCTACAGGGCCCCCGGCGGCTGGCGCTGGGAGCGGGACACTTTCGAGACGGAGGGAAAAGAGGCTGTCCGCAGCCGGGAACGGGTGGAGCGGCGGGTTCTCTCGATCCCGGAGGAGAACAGCTACATCACTGTGTCCCCGGAGCTCACTCCACAGCGCTACGCGGAGCAAAAGCGGCAGCAGTATCTGATGATAGCCGGCGCGTGTCTGGCCGTATTGGCGGTGGAAGGCGTGATTTGGCTCTGGCGGAAGGCGTAATTTGCCTTCCGCCGCAAAAGAAAATCCATTTAGGGGTGGCCTGTGGCCGCCCGTTTTTTGTGAAACTGTCCCCCAACAGGCGGCCGCAGGCCGCCCCTGCATCAGAAAGGAGTTCTCTATGCGCCCCTGGTTTACCACCGAACAGCTCTCCCCCGACACCTGGGTCATCAGCGAGTACCGTCACTGGGAGGAGACCCACTGCTACCTTCTCATCGGCGAAGACCGCGCCCTGCTTATCGACACCGGGCTGGGCATCTGCAACATTTATAACGAAGTCCGAAAGCTGACGGACAAGCCGGTTACCGCCATTGCCACCCACATCCACTGGGACCACATCGGCGGGCACAAGTACTTCCCCCGCTTCTACGCCCATCAGGCGGAGCTGCCCTGGCTCCAGGGGGAGTTTCCCCTGTCAGCGGAAACCGTCCGAGAGATGGTGCTGGACCGCTGCGAGGCGCCGGAGGACTTTGATATAAACACCTACGAGATGTTCCAGGGGACCCCCGCCCGGATTCTCCAGGGCGGGGAGACGCTGGACCTGGGCGGGCGGACCATTCAGGTTCTGCACACGCCGGGCCACTCCCCGGGGCACCTTTGCTTCTGGGAGGAGGCCCGGGGCGATCTGTACACCGGCGACCTGGTCTATCTGGACACCCTTTTCGCCTACTACCCCTCCACCGACCCGGATGCCTATCTGGCCTCTCTGGAGGCGGTGGCCGCCCTGCCCGCCCGGCGGGTCCTCCCGGCCCACCACTCTCTGGATGTCCCTCCTGCACTCCCCACCCAGATGCGGGATGCCCTGCGGCAGCTGAAGCGGGAGGGAAAGCTGCGCCACGGCGCGGGCACCTTTCAATATGACGGCTGGGCCATCTGGCTGTAAGCCGGCGGCACACTCCCATCCCACAACAGCCCCACCGGGCCTTTGCCGGTGGGGCTGTGCAGTATGTCAAAAGACTTCTGTTTTCGCCGGTTGACGTTTTGAGCACAGTGTTTCCCGCGCAAGAAAATTTGCAACCCTATGCAGCCAGTTAATTGTTTTTCAGGTTCGGAAATGTTACAGTGATAGTCACGGTCCGGACCTGTACAACACAGCCCGGTATGAAATTAGGAGGTTGTTGAGATGAAAATGAGAAAAACACTGTCCCTGGTTCTTTCGGCCGCGCTGGTTCTGGCGCTGGCCGCCTGCGGAGGAGGGGGAGGCACGCCCCAAAACAGCAGCGGCAGCGGTGAGCCTGATGCCAGCAAATCCGCCCCCGGCGCTTCTTCTTCCCAGCCGGAGGAGGTCCAGGACCCCGGCCCGACTGCCACCCCGGTTCAGCTTGGCGGCAGCATTGACAACGATAACTTTACCATGACCTTTGACTCTATGGAGCTGCTGGATGAATATCAATACAAGACCAGCGAATATTCCTCCACCTCTTTGTATGTGGAGGACGGCTATAAGCTGGTGGTGGTAAAGGGCCACTTTGAAAACAAGTCCACCGGGGCGATCTCTGACAGCTGCTTTAACCGGTCTGCCCTGGTGAACGGCACCTACGAGGTGGACGGCTATGATGTGCGCTTCAATTTTATCCGTGACAAGTACTTTGAGATTGACGCCTACACCGATCTGGACTATGTGATGTACATCAACATCCCCAATAAGCTGGCGGAGCAGTTTGAGACCGCTGAGTTTACCATTGCCTTTAACGACGACCTGTCCATTCCCGCCACCGTGTGGGGCAGCGACGGAAGTGAGTCCATTGAGGCGGACCAGTTCTATACCCTGAGCGCTGCAGCGGGTGCGGCGGCTCCCGCCGGCGGCGATGACAGCAGCAGTTCCGCTGCCGACACAAAGGGCCTGTGGAGCGTGAACTATTACGTGGATGACTTCCAGCAGCCCACCGAGGAGTGGTATATCACCAACGAAACCAGCTTTACAGGCACCTTCAGCAACAGTGCGACCACCAATTCCAAGCTGCTGGTTCAGGTGGCGGTGGACGAGTTTGAGGGAGAGGGGAAGCGGGTGGCCTTCTTCCTCTATGAATACGGCCGCAATCAGGTGAAAAACTCCTCTACAAACTATGTGGACGAGTATACGATCACCATGCGCGGCGCGGACGGCACGGATACCAGCCTCTCCGGAACGGTGTACTGCGGCGGCGACCGCCTGTTCATCGACGACAAGTATGTGGACACTGTGCTGAACGCCATGAAGGGCGAAGGTACCCTGAGCTTCCATATTGTGGAGGATGAGCACACCACCACCAGCTATTTGTTCTCGATGGAGACGGATAATTTTGGAAGCCTCTACGAGAGCGTAGCGGCTGAAGGCCGCTGACCCAGGCCGGCAGACGGCGTAAGCGATCAAAACAGCATCAGGCGGAACGAGAAGGGCGGACCTGCAGGTCCGCCCTTCTCTGGAATTTACTCAAAGATTGTGTCGGCGATGCTGATCTCTTGGCCGCAGCGGTTGTCAATGTCGGCGCCGTTGCCGGAGAACAGCGACTCAGGGAAGGAGATGGCCGTCTCGGTGGGGACCCGCTCCAGCAGGACGGCGGTGGTGTTGTTCCGGAAAACATCCTCCATATAGCGGGAGTCCATAAAGCTCCCGGTGTCGGCGTTGAAGTGGATGCCGGTTTCGTTGTCCTCAAAGGTGCAGTTCCAAGCGGAGGCAATGTTGTCCTGCATCAGCAGGCCGGTGCGCCAGCCGGTAAAGCGGCATCCCTGGAGGAACACCCGGGAGGAAGAAGAGAAGCCCACGCCCTCTCCGCCGCCCACAAAGTCCAGGTCGTAGAGCCAGGAGACCCCGGTCGCCTGGCCCGTTATGCGGACGGGGCCGGTGAAGGCGGTGCGCCCTTCCTCCTCCCCCGCGCCGTAGAGGTTGACCCCCCGGGGGATGGTAATGCCTCCATCATAGGTCACCGGGGGCAGGTGGATCTCCACCGTGTTCATATGGTTGCCCTCTGTGATCACGTCCAGGCTGTCCAGGAGGGCCTGTACCTCCTCTACGGTGTTCAGCGGGGTATTCTCAGGGGTAAAGAGGTAGAGCTCCATAGGCTGGGCCTGCATGGTCTGATAGAGGCGGATAACGTCTCCATTTTTCATTTCAATGGTCCACCGGAGGGTCCCCTGACCGCTGCCGGCGTAAAAGTGAATGGAGGAAACCAGGGCGGCATCGGGGGCGTAGTCTTCCCGGGGGACCGGTTCGTCACAATACCAGGGCAGCTCTTCGTTCTCTGTCTCGATAAAGGCGGCGGTGACCTGCTTTACCTGATCCATAAACTCTTCCTTGGCGTTGGTGCTGTTCTCCATGCGGTTGATGTACAGGCATTGGGGGAAGGTGTACAGCATGTCCCCCACATCCGCCGGCTGGTTGACCTGATGGGCCGGATTAAAGCGGTCGTTTATCCAGCCAGCCAGCACCCGATAGGTCGCGCCGCTGTTGGTATAGATGACCTCGGCGGTGCCGTTGTCATAGACCTTGGGCCGGGTGTACAGCCAGCCCGCCACAGCCAGCGCCAGGATAAGAAGGGATGCGAGGGCGCTGTACAGCGCCCTCCTTGACAGACGACGGGGAGGCAGTACCTCTTTGTGCTCCTTGACGCTTTGGGCGCAGTGGGGGCAAAAGGAGGCCTCCTCCGGAAGCCGGGCGCCGCAACGGGGGCAGATTTTTAAAACATCAGCCATTGTTTTGTGCTCCTTCTCTATTCAAAAATAGCGTTGGCAATGCTTACCTCATGCCCGCATCGGTTGTCAATATCTGTGCCGTTGCGGGAGAAGCGGGTGCCCTCAAAGTACAGGGCCTGGTCGCTGGGGACACTCTCCAGCAGTACGGCGGTCTCGTTGTTCTGGAACAGGTTGCCGCTGTACATGTGGTCATTTGGGTTGTCGCTGACCGAGTTGAAGTGGAAGCCCACGGCGTTGTCCTCAACGGTGCAGTTTTTCATGTTCACCCAGGAGTTTCCATAGCACAGCACACCGGTGCGCCACCCGGACAGGCGGCAATCGGTGAAGTTGATCCGGGCGGAGGCGGACACCCCCACGCCCTCCCCCGCGCCCACAAAGTCCAGGCCGCTGAACTGGCAGATGTAGCCCTTCTGGGCAGTGGCCTGAAGGTTGCCGGTGAAGGTGGTACGGCTCCCGTCCGGGCCCTCGCTGCCCATCAGATTTATGGCCCGCTCCGCCAGCACAAGGCTCCCTTCGTAGCTGACAGCAGGCAGGTGGATGTAGACGATAATATTTGCGGGAATGGTCCCGTTGACCTCATCTACCAGGGCCTGTAAATCCTCCAGGGTGTCCATAGGCGTGTCCTCCGGGTAGAAGTGCCGGGTGGGGACCACCCCCAGCTCCATCCGCTGGTACAGGCGGATGGTGTCGCCGTTTCTCATGCGGATGGTCCAGCGCAGCTCCATGTCGCCGCTACGGTCGGTGTAGGTAAGGATGCTGGTACGGGCGGCCTCCGGGGCGAAGTCGTAGATACAAGGGGGCGTATACTGCCAGGGCTCAGGGCTGTCGCTGCCCTGTAAAATCTCCACGGTGATGTCCCCCACCTTGCGGAGAAAGGCCTCCTTGGCGTTGAGCCCGGTGTCCACATGGTTGACAAACAGCCGGGAGGGCTTGTTGGAGGTGGTTCCCTCCTCCAACTCCTCCGAGTAGTCGGTCATAGGCTGGAATCGGTCGCCGAAATAGTTGAGGAGGAGCTGATAACTCCCGTCGCTGTCGGTGTAGATGATCTCGGCGGTGCCGTTGTCGTAGACCCTGGGCCGGGTGCACAGCCAGCCCGACAAGGCCGCAGCCAGAACAATGAGGACCGTCAGGGCGCTATATAGCGCCCTCCTTGGCATATGCCAAGGAGGCTTGATCTCAGTGCGCGGATTGACGCTTCGGGCGCAGTGGGGGCAGAAGGAGGCCCTCTCGTGGATAGAGGCGGAACAGTGAGGACAGAATTTCATCTCAAATCGCCTCCATCAGGCGCAGTACGTCCTTGTACCGCTTGGCCGGGTTGACTTGGGTACACCGCTGGATCACCCGGCCCAGCCGCCCCTCCGCCAGTTTTTTGGAGGGGTGCTGTCCGGTGAGCATCACATTCATCAGCACCCCCAGGGAGTAAATATCCGTCCGGGTGTCCGACTGGCCCAGGCCGTACTGCTCCGGGGCAGCAAAGCCGGTAGTGCCCAAAATCTGGGTGTCCGCTTCGGCCTCCGGCTTGTGGAGGCGGGCGGCGTCAAAGTCAATGAGCACCGCGTTTCCCCCACGCAAAATCACGTTCTCCGGCTTGATGTCCCGGTGGACGGCGGCCATGGAGTGGAGCACCCACAGCCCCTGGCACAGCTGCCTGACGATCTGCCCGGTTTCCAAGGAGGTGAACAGAGCGCCTCCAGCAGAAAATCCAAGGTGTCCCCCTGGATGAACTCCTCAATCACAATGTTTTTCCCGTCCTGCTCCGCCGCCTCGTAGACCAGGGGCAGATAGAGACAGGAGCAGTTCAGCAGTCTTTGATAGACCTCCCCGCTGCCGGTGAAACGGCGGAGGATAAACCGCTGGCCGGAGTCCCGGTGCCGGATCAGCCGCACACTGCCCCGGGGACTCTCCTTCAAAAGGCGGACCTCCTCAAACCGGGTCCGCAGCTGTTCTGATAACCATGCGTAAATGGTAATCACCCCAAAATTTAAAACCCTATGCAGCCAGCATATTGTATTTGCCCGCAGAGTTTTGTACAATGTTAAGTATATTATATCTGCTTTTTTAAGAGAAGTAAAGGGGATGACAGGGTATGCAGGAGAAATCAACAGGGGACCTGAACCAGGAGCTGATGACCCAGCCCAACCTGGACCGGTATATCACAGAGAACGAGGCGTACTTCACAGATGTGGACATGACCGTGTTTCTGACAGAGCTCTATAACAGGTGCGGCCTGTCCAAGGCGGAGCTGGCCCGGCAGGCCGAAATGAGCGAGGTCTATCTGTATCAGGTCTTTTCCGGGCGGCGCAGGCCCTCCCGGGACCGTCTGCTGTGCCTGTGTATCGGCATGGAGGCCAGCCTGGAGGAAACCCAGCATCTGCTGAGGCGGGTGGGCTACGCCCCCATCTACCCCAGGCTGAAACGGGACGCCATCATCAGTCATGGCATCCTCCACCGCACCCCCCTGGAGCAGATCAACGACAAGCTGTTTGCTGAAAATGAGAAGACACTGTTTTAGATAATATCTACCCAAGTTAGGCACGAATAGCGGCCCAAATAGCGATACAGCGAACGTGTACCGCAGCGATAAAAGCATCTGAGGTTTTGGCGCAGCGAGTGGCAATGCCCCTCCAACGTTTCAGGGATAGAAAGCAGTTTTCTACCAAGTGACGCAGCTTATAGAGATATTTATCGTAGTCGCGCTGTTCTTTCCGATTCTTCTTCGGCGGAATCACGGGTTCCATCCCTGCCGAAGCCGCATAGGACAGGATATTATTTGTGTCATAACCCCGATCCGCCAGCAGAGTTTCTGCGGAAATACCCTCTATCAGATGGACAGCTTCTTTACAATCCGCTCGGATACCTTAGTCTTTCTGCCGATTTCTATTAAAAAATGAAAAACACCACATAAAAATGTGGTGTTTTTCGCCTGCATCTTTTTTTGCGACACAAGTTGGTGCGGCTGACGGGAGTCGAACCCGTACGCCCATCCGGACACAAGCACCTCAAGCTTGCCAGTCTACCAATTCCAGCACAGCCGCAAAGCGCGGCCTTTTTTAGACCGCTTGGTTATTATACTGTCATTGTGATGATTTGTCAACGGTTTTTTCAACTTTTTACAGGGTGGCTAAAGCAGGAACATAATTGGGTCAAGCGGCAATCGAAGAAACAATCCCTCCGGAAGCCTGAGTCCGGAGGGACATTTTTTATCTCTCGACGGTTTTCCCCAAAAAAATGGACAGGCCTTGATTATACTGGAAGAAACTGGAAGGGAGAGGAACAGCATGGGCGATTGGTACAGCCGGCCGGCGGCGCAGGTAATGAAGGAGCTTGAAGGACGGCCCCAGGGGCTTACGGAACGGGAGGCGGCCCAGCGTCTGGCAAGATACGGCCCCAACCAGCTTGCCCAGCCTCAGCCGCCCAGTCTGCCGGTTCGTATTCTGGGACAACTGAAGGACCCCATGATCCTGGTCCTGCTGGGGGCGGCGGCCCTATCCCTGCTGGCCAGCGGCGGGGAGGACTGGCTGGACGGGGTTATCATTTTAGTTATTGTGGTGGTCAACGGCATCATTTCCATCACCCAGGAGGACCACGCCCAGCAGGCCCTGGAGGAGCTGCGGCGCATGTCCTCCCCACAGGCCATCGTACTGCGGGAGGGCAGGCCTCACCGGGTGGCCGCCACCGCCCTGGTGCCAGGGGACGTTATTATTCTGGAGGCCGGCGACCAGGTGCCAGCCGACGCGAGGATCATGGAGTGCAGCCGCCTTCAGGCTGACGAGTCGGCCATGACCGGGGAGTCGGTACCGGTGGAGAAGCAGGCCGTTGGCTCGCTGCCGGCGGACACCCCCCTGGGGGACCGGGTAAATATGCTGATCTCAGGCACCCTCATCACCGCCGGACGGGGGACCGCCCTGGTGGTGGCCACCGGTATGGACACCCAGATGGGTCAGATCGCCGGACTGCTGCTGGCCAGCGGCGAGGGAGACACCCCCCTCCAGAGACGAATGGGGGAGATATCCAAATCCCTGTCCTTCCTGTGCCTGGCGGTGTGCGCCATGATGTTTGGGGTTGGGCTGTTTCAGGGAAAAGGAATGCTGGATATGTTTCTCACCGCCGTCTCTCTGGCGGTGGCCGCCATTCCGGAGGGGCTGCCCGCCATTGTCACCATTGTGCTGGCTTTAGGCGTCCAGCGGCTGGCGGGCCGAAACGCCATTGTGAAAAAGCTCCCCGCCGTGGAGACCCTGGGCTGTGCCGGAGTGATCTGCTCGGATAAGACGGGTACCCTCACCCAGAACCGGATGACGGTACAGCAGGTGTGGATCACCCCCGGCGCCCGGCGGCGGGACGCTATGCTGGCGGGCTGTCTGTGCTGTGACGCCCGGCTGGCCTGGAAGGCCGGGGCCCCTACCGCCTCCGGCGACCCCACCGAGGGGGCGCTGGTGGTAGCCGCCGCCCGGGACGGGGTGGACCAGACCAGGGAGCTGGAGCGCTGGCCCCGGGTAGCCGACATCCCCTTCGACTCCAACCGCAAGCTGATGACCACCATACATACCAACCCGGAGGGCGGCTGGGTGGCGTTGGTGAAGGGGGCGCCCGACGTACTGCTGGAGCGGTGCGTGGATACCCCCGGCGGACCCCTGACCCGGAGCGACCGGGCCCGGGTGCTGGCCGCCAATGAAGAGATGGCCAACAAGGCCCTGCGGGTAATCGCTGTGGCCCGAAAGGCGCTGTCTGTGCAGCCAAAAAATCCGGAGCCGGGCAATGTGGAACGAAACCTCACCTTTCTGGGCCTGTTCGGTCTGATGGACCCGCCCCGGCCCGAGGTGAAGGCGGCTGTGGCCAAGTGCCACCTGGCAGGCGTCCGTCCGGTGATGATTACCGGCGACCACCGGGCCACCGCCATTGCCGTGGCCAAGGAGCTGGATATCGCCCGCCCTGGCGACTGGTCGGTAACCGGCGCGGAGCTGGACTTTATTCCCCAGGAGGTGCTGGAGGAGGATATTGAGAAGTTTGCCGTCTTTGCCCGGGTATCCCCGGAGCACAAAATGCGCATTGTCCGGGCCTGGCAAAAGCGGGGCCAGGTGGTGGCCATGACAGGGGATGGCGTAAACGACGCCCCCGCCCTGAAAGCCGCCGACATAGGCTGCGCCATGGGCAAAACAGGCACCGACGTGGCCAAGGGGGCGGCGGATATGATCCTCACCGACGACAACTTTTCCACCATTGTCTCCGCCATTGAGGAGGGCCGGGGGATTTACTCCAACATCCGCAAGGCCATCCACTATCTGCTCTCCTGCAACATTGGGGAAATCTTTACCATCTTCGCAGCTACCCTGCTGGGGTTTGGGCAGATGCCTCTGGTACCGGTGCAGCTGCTGTGGCTCAACCTGGTGACCGATTCCCTTCCCGCCCTGGCCCTGGGAGTGGAACCGGTGGAGGAGGGCGTGATGGAGGAGGAGCCCCGGGACGCTAACGCCGGACTTTTTGACAAAAAATTCTCCTTCCGCCTGGCCTGGCAGGGGCTGATGGTGGGGGGACTGACCCTGGCGGCCTATTTTCTGGGCTTTAACCGGCTGGGAAGTCCCGGGATGGAGGGGGCGGCGGCCAACACCATGGCCTTTGCCACCCTTACTCTGTGCCAGCTGTTCCACGCCTTCAATGTCCGTAGTGAGGACCGCTCCCTGTTCGCCCAGGGTGTATTTTCCAACCCCGCTATGAACCGGGCCTTTCTAGCGGGACTGGCCATGCAGCTGTCTGTGCTGTTGATTCCGCCCCTCCAGGGGGTGTTCTCTGTCACGGCAATGTCCCCCGCCCAATGGTGTACCGTCCTGGCCCTGGCCGCCGCGCCCATCCCTATCTGCGAGTGGGCCAAGGCCGCCGACCGCAAAAAGACGGCAGAACCTGCCGAGGACGAGTTGGGCGTGAAATAATGTAAGAGCACAGCCCCACCGGCAAAGGCCTGGTGGGGCTGTTGTAGGATGGAAGCGCCCAAAGTCAGAATAGAATTTGCAGCAAGCTTCAAAATTTCTGCTGCCGAAGCTGTAGGGGGCCGCGATCCCGGCGGGCCGTTGGAAACAGCTTCCAACCAGCGGCGGGCCAAGTCGTCCCGCCCTACAAACAAAGTTAAAGTTGGATTTTCTGAACATTGATTTCCATTCACATTTTTCAAAATGATTTCCATTCACATTTTTCAAAAGCCCTTGACAAGTGAAGCCAAAGATGGTATGATAACGACTGTCTCTGAATGAAGGCAGTTCGGAGAGGTGTCCGAGTGGTTTAAGGAGCTGGTCTTGAAAACCAGTGACTCGCAAGAGCCGTGGGTTCGAATCCCACTCTCTCCGCCACGACGTTGGAGCAAGCTCTGTTTTGCTTGCTCTGACTTTTGAAAAATTAGAGCCCGGCTGTTCTGCCGCCCCTTTCATTTTGATGAGGTCAGAGAATATAAAGTTCATATACCGTTTATACTTGTAGCTATGCAGAAGTACCCAAGTGGCTATAAGGGGCTCCCCTGCTAAGGGAGTAGGCGGGTAAAACCGTGCGGGGGTTCGAATCCCCCCTTCTGCGCCAACCTGTGTCGCCAAAAAGGATGCAGGCGAAAAACACCGCGTGAAAATGCGGTGTTTTTCATTTTTCAAGAGAAAATGCCGCAAAGACTGTCAAAAAGTTGGGACTTGAAATTATTGGAAGCGTTATTTTGAAATAACGTGAAAAAGATGCAAATCGGCCCTGAATTGGCCGATTCTGAAGCTGGAGGGGGTCGAACTCTCGAGCGATGCTCAAAACCTCCAAAAACAAAGAAAATCAACCGCCCCTGACCTGTTGGAAGTAATCCAATGGGCCAGGGGCGGTTTTTTGTTTCCCATCTTACTCAGGAGGAAAATCAATATGGCATACCGAAACACATATCTTCGCATCCACACTGCGGGCTATGTTTCCCACTGGGTATACGAGACAGCCCAGGCTGCGTTTAAAGAAGAAAGCCGCCGCCGTAGTGCGCCGCATCTTCGCCATGACATTGGAAGGATACGGCCCCTATCAGATTGCTGCCCGGCTGTCTGCTGACAAAATCGAAATTCCTTCTGTTCGTCTTGCCCGGTATGGAGAAGGTGTGAACAAAAAACAAAGCTGTCAAAGACCCTTACGGATGGGGCTCATCTCTTGTCGTGCATATTCTTAAAAAACAGGAATACTTATCCTCCCCGGTTTGATAGCGGACGGGTTGATTCGGCCCATGAAATTTGGTCTGTGGGCGGGAAGGGCCGAACAGGTCGCCCCAGTTGTAGTGGATGCCGGTGCGCACGCGCCACCGGTCGCCGGTGCTCCAGGCGTAAAAATCCGGGTTACACCCGATGCCCACAAGGTCCCAGTCAATGGATAGAGCGCCCTTCCCGTCCTCAAACCGCCTTGCAAGTGTCAGATAGTCATACCAATAGCCCGGACGTTTGCGGACAAAGCCATAGATTCGGAACTGGCCGCGGTCCGCCGCCTACTCGTCATTATAGGGAAAGTTTGGAAACCGCCGGGCAGTCTGCTTCTGCCAGCCCTTTACCGCCTCAAATGTCTCCGGGTCCTCTCGCTCCAGAGTCTGGAGCCGGGGCAGAATGTGTTCCGCCAGCAGGTGCCACCGCGCAAGCCGGCGCTCCTGTGCGGGGAGAAGGGGCCGCTCCAAAGCAGGAAGGACATATCGTTGAAGCTTGTCCGCCAGCACCAACAGCGCCTGGGGCAGCCGCTTTTCTGTTTTGGTCTGATAGCGAATTGCGGCTCTGGGACCGGGGGCGGCCAGCAGGCTTGACGGCTCCGCCGGGTCCGCCGCCACCTGACCAATCAGAAAATTGGGGGCCGGACCCTGCGCACAGGTCACTCGCCACGAGGTGTGATAATAGCCGTTCCACTCATACCAGTCGGGGACGCATCCGGTGCCGATCAGATACCAGTTGATGGACAAGTCTCCCTTGCCGTCATCAAAGTAACGGTCAACCGGCAGATAGTCGTACCAGTACCCTGGACGCTCCCGGATAAAACAGTATGTCCCTCTCCAATCGCTGGAAAATTTAAAATCCGGAAAGTGTTCCGCCATCATTTTAATCAGCGGCCCCTTCACCGGAACACTGCGCACAGCCATAGCGCAGCCTCCTCCATCAATCAGGGCCGGGAAGTACTCCCCGGCCCTCTGCGTTTATTCCTGATCCTTTGCGTCTGCTGATATATGCGGCTTTCTCTCAGTCTTCCCGTTTCTTGTCCTCCAACAGCTCTTCGACCTTTTGCTTTGCTTCCTCCAGGTCTTTGCAGCCGTCAAGGACCATGCGGATCATCTTAATAATCTTATCAAACTGCTTGTCAGTCATTTGTAGTGCCTCCATATGATTCTCGCCTCACTGCTTGGGCACAGTCTTGGTGATGGTGGCCTTGGGGTCCTCGGTGTCAAAGACGGTCTTGGCGGTGGCGGCCAGGCCGGCGATTCCCTGGAGCTCGGAGGGGATGATGATCTTGGTGGCCTTGCCGTTGGCGGCAGCCATAAAGGCCTCCAGCGCCTTGATGGTGAGTACGCCCTGTCCGGGGGCGGCCTCGTTAATCAGGCGGATGGCGTCGGCGGTGGCCTGCTGTACCTTCAAAATGGCCTGGGCCTCGGCCTCGGCCTCCAGAATCTTGGCCTGCTTGGCGCCCTCGGCCTGGAGAATGGCCGCCTGCTTGGCGGCGTCGGCCCGGAGGATGGCAGACTGCTTTTCGCCCTCGGCCACCAGAATCTGAGACTGCTTCTGGCCCTCGGCCTGGAGGATGGACTCCCGGCGCTCACGCTCGGCCCGCATCTGCTTCTCCATAGATTCCTGGATATCCCGGGGAGGCATAATGTTTTTCAGCTCCACCCGGTTGACCTTGATGCCCCAGGGGTCGGTGGCCTCGTCCAGAAGGGCCCGCATTTTGGTGTTGATGTGGTCCCGGCTGGTGAGAGTCTGGTCCAGCTCCAGGTCGCCGATAATGTTGCGCAGAGTGGTGGCGGTCAGATTCTCAATGGCGGACATGGGGTTCTCGATACCGTAGGTATACAGCTTGGGGTCGGTAATCTGAAAGTAGACCACCGAGTCGATCTGCATGGTCACGTTGTCCTTGGTAATGACGGGCTGGGGGGCGAAGTCCACCACCTGCTCCTTCAGTGACACATTTTTGACAATGCGCTCCACAATAGGTACCTTGAAGTGGACGCCCGCTCCCCATACGGCGTGGAAGGTGCCCAGCCAGGTAATGACGTAGGCCCGGGACTGCGGCACGATACGGACGATACTGGCCAGCAGCGAGAACACCACAATGCCAATGACAATCACAATAAGGGTTGGAATGATGTATTCCATAATGTTATTTCCTCCTTGTTTAGTTCAATTTGTGTTTTTACAAAAGCTCTACAATGACTTTTACGCCCTCGATACGCAGCACCCGCACATTTCTCCCTGCGGGGATAACCACATCCTGGTCAGACCTGGCCGACCAGACCTGGCCCTTTACCTTCACCTGGCCCTGGGCCTGGGAGTTGTCAATGGTCTCGGTAACCAGGGCGGAGGCGCCGATCACCCGGTCAGCGTTGGTGGCAGACAGCTTGGGCCTGAGGAATTTGCCGCTCAGCGGCTTGAACAGTGCCAGTGCCAGGGCGGACACCCCCAAAAACACTGTAATTTGCAGCCAGAGCCCGGCGCCCAGGGCCGCCGCAAACAGTCCGGCCAGGGCCCCCACGGCAAACCAGACGGAGACCAGCCCCACCGTTATCGCCTCTCCTATGGCAAAGGCGATAAACGCGGCCAGCCAGAAAATTCTCATCGCAAGTCCTCCCTTCAAATTCAGTGGATACAGTTTCCCATGCTTATCATATCACACTGCCGGGAAAATTACCACCGGGCGGGCGGAATTTTATTCTTTCATTTCTGTGTCAAGGGGAGGGCAGTTCCTCCAGCGTGGCGGTGAGCCGGCGGCGGTAGGCGGCCACGGCCTCCCGCGGGCCCGTCAGGGTTACACTGCCGTTCAGCCCCAGCAGCCATCCGAAAAATTGGGGACTGATGACCACCGGCAGCGTAACGGTAAAGTGCTCCTCGCCGTCGGGCACCAGGATCACGTCCTGACCGAAGCGGTCCCACACAAGGCTGGCCTTGTCCCGCCTGCCCCGGAGGGTGACCTGCATCTCCTGTCCGCTGTACATGCCAAAGTGCTTCTGGCCATACTCGGCCAGCTGAAAGTTGGGGTACTTGTCCCGCCCCTCCCGGTCCAGACCGGTGACCACGATCTCGGTCATCTTGTCCACCCGGTAGTGGCGCAGCTCCTGATGGGCGTGTTCAAAGGCCACCAGATAGTAGTTTTCGCTGTTCCAGATCAGGCCGTAGGGTGAGACCACATACCGTTTTCCCTCCTGACGGAACACCTTTTTCCGGGCGATATCGTAGTCAAAATACTTAAATGTGATGGCCTTCTGCCCCGCAATGGCGGCGTGGAGCTTGTCCACATTGTAGTAAATGCTCTCGTTCATCACCTTGATGCGGCCGGAGACGTAAACCTGCCGCTGGAGCTGGCCCGCCTGGTGGACGCTGGCCAGTCCCTCAAGCTTTCGGATCAGAGCGTCGCTCTTCTTCTGGGTGATAAAGCGGGAGGACTGCACCGCGTCCATGAGCAGCTTGACCTCGGGCAGTTCAAAGTCCCGGTCCCCCACAAACCAGCCGGGGACCTTGCCCTTTCGGGACTGAATGTCCAGCCCAAACAGGCGCAGGGCCTCCAGGTCGTCATAGATGCTTTTGCGCTCGGCCTTGATATCATTCCGGGCCAGCTCCTCAATAATCTGGGGCACGGTGAGGGGGTGGTCCTCGTCGGTCTGCCGCAGGAGCAGGCGGTAGAGATAGAGCAGTTTTGTCTTTTGATTGCCGCTTTTTGACATAGTCGGTATCCTCCTTTCCGGGTTTCACGCCCCAGCATAGCAGATATGTTGTCCCATAAAACGGACTTTTCAAGCAGGGGCCGCCGCCCTCGGCGGCCCGCTGTTCCTTTTTGGGGAACCTTCGTCAGCTCCACCCCTCCCAAACCTGAGGGCAGAAGCCCACGGTGGCCTGTCTGCCGTTGCGGACCACAGGGGTGCGCAGAAGGGAGGGGTCCTCAAAGAGCTTTTCCAGCTTGGCCTGGTCAGACGCCAGGTAAGATACCAGCGCCGCGTCCGGGTGCCTGGGGTCCACCATGGCCTCCAGCCCCACCGCGTTTTTCACGCTGGTCAGCTCCCCCAAGCTCATCCCCTGTTTTTTTAAGTCCACCGCCTGGAATTTCACCCGCCGCTCCTTGAACCACCGCTCCGCCTTTTTGGTGTCGAAGCACTTGCTTTTCCCAAAAATCTGGATATTCATGTCTCTTCTCCTCTCGTCAAAGCACTTCAAATCTCGCCGCAGAAAGCCGCGTAAGCGGCCTGGATTTGGACTTCATAGGCGGCATTTGCGTTTTTTCAAGTGTGATGACTATATCACCGGTCATTCTTCCAGCAGTATACCATATTTTGTTACTGCAGACAAGATTGAAAGAGGCTGTCCCGAGCCATACTAACCACCATGAAACGACGGAAGGATGGCGAACTGTTTGAAAGCTGTCATAATGGCGGGCGGGGAGGGCACCCGGCTGCGGCCCCTGTCCCTGGGCAGTCCCAAGCCTATGACCCCTCTGCTGGGCCGGCCGGTGATGGAGCACATCATCAATCTGCTGAAAAACCATAAAATCACGGACATCTGCGTCACACTGTGCTACAAGCCCCAGGCGGTGATGGACTATTTCGGCGGCGGGGAACAGCTGGGCGTGCGGCTGACCTACTTTGTGGAGGATGAGCCCCTGGGAACGGCGGGCAGCGTGAAAAACTGCATGTCCCACTTGGGGCGGGAGGACTTTTTGGTTATCAGCGGGGACTGCGTCTGCGACCTGGACCTGTCCCAGCTGGTGCAGTTCCACCGGGAGCGGAAGGCCCAGGCCACCCTGGGCCTGTACCGCCACCCCAACCCCCTGGAGTATGGGCTGGTCCTCACCGGCGGGGATGGCCAGGTGGAACGCTTTGTGGAAAAACCGGGCTGGGGCCAGGTGTTTACCGATCAGATTAACACCGGTATCTATGTTCTGTCCCCCGCCGCCATGGACCGGGTGCCTAAGGACACAGTGTGGGACTTTGGCAAGGACCTGTTTCCCGCCCTGCTCCGGGAGGGGGCGCCCCTCTGCGGCCTGCCTCTGGAGGGCTACTGGTGCGATATGGGGGACTGCAAAGCCTATTTGGACTGCGTCTGCGACGCCCTGTCCGGCAAAGTGAAGCTGGATATGGGTCTGCCCAAGCGGGAGGGGGGCGTCTGGTCTGCCCGCCCTCTGCCCAAGGGGCTGAACCTGGTGCCCCCCTGCTGGATCGGCGAAGGGGTGTCTTTGGGGGAGGGCTGTCTTGTGGGCCCCCACACCGTGCTGGACCGGGGAGCCCGAGTGGGCGGCCGGGCCATGGTTCAGCGGTCCATTTTGCTGGAAGACGCCTCCGCCGGTTCCCGAACCACCCTCTACGGGGCCATCCTGTGCAAAAATGCCTCCACCCAAAAGGGGGCCGTTCTCAACGAAGGGGCGGTTTTGGGGGAGAACGCCCTGGCCGAGGAGGGGTGCACCCTGCTGGAGCGGGTCAAGCTGTGGCCCGGACAGACCGCCCCTGCCGCCTGCCGTCTGGCCCGCTCCATCACCAGCGGAAGCCAGAAGGGGGTGCTGCGCTTTGGGGACAGCGGGACCATCCGTGGTATCCTGGGGGAGGACATGGGCCCGGAGGCCCTGCTCACCCTGGGCAGTATTCTGGGGGCGGAGGGCCAGGTGGGCCTGGGCTGCTCCCCCACCCCCGGAGCCGGGATGCTGGCCAGGGCGGCTGCGGTGGGGGTCGCCGCCGCCGGCGGCGAGGCGCTGACCCACTCCCTTGCCAGCCCTGTCCAGGGGGCGGGACTGGCCGTCTTTCAGCAGCTGCCCGTCTCCCTCTTTGTGGAGGAGAGCGGAAATACTGTTTACCTCCATCTCTTTGATCGAAACGGCCTGCCCCTGGGCCGGACCAGGGAGCGGAAGCTGGAGCACGCTCTTCTCCAGGGGGAGGTCCGCCGCACCCGTGGGGACAAGGTGGGCCGGCTGCGCCAGCTGGAGTATTCCCAAGAGCAGTGGGCCAAGGGGGTGGCGGAGCTTGCCGGACTGCGCCGTCCCGCCCTGCGGCGGGCGGTGGCGGCGGTGGGTGAGTCCACCCCGGAGGACCGGGCCCTTCGGGCGGCGCTGGCCGCCCTGGGGTGCAGGCTGGAGCGGGAGTGGCGCCCCGGCATCCCCGCCTTCCACGCCCAGCGGGGGGGCTTCTCCCTCACCGCCCAGGACGAACAGGGGGCCATGGTGGACCCGGGCCAGCTGCTCACCCTGCTTGCCCTGATTGAGATGGAAAACGGCTCGGGAAAGGTGGCCGTTCCCGCCGCGGCCAGCGCGGCCATTGAACTGGTGGCCGCCGGCTATGGCGGCACCGTTCTGCGCCTGGACCGGGACGGGGACCAGGCTCGGGAGCTGTACGCCGCCCAGCCCTGGCTGCGTCAGGCCCCGGCGGCGGCGGTCCGCATCTGCGCCCGGATGGCTATCTCCGGACAGAAGCTGGAGACGCTGGTGTCCAAAACGCCCCGCTTCTCCTCCTGGCGGCGGGAGGTGCCCCTGTCCTCCGACCGGGGGCGGGTTATGCAGGCCCTGGCCCGGGAGCAGTCCCGCAAGCCCTCCGGGGAGGGACTGCGCATGCGCACCGGCAGCGGCTGGGTCTATCTGACCCCCATTGCCCGCCGGTCCGCCCTGCGCATTACCGCCGAGGGCCCCGACCTGGAGCTGGCCGCCGAGCTGTGCGACTTCTACGCCGACCGGGCGGCGGAGCTTGACCGGGCCATTTCTGAACAATGTGTACAAGATGAGGACACACAGCCCTGATTTTGTTCTTTAGAAACGCATAGTATACTTTTGTGGAAATGTGTGGTATACTATAAATAATTTCCAGTATTGTCTCCCTGCAGGGGCGGTCTGCGGCCGCCTGCTGACAGGCAGAATAATACAGGCGGCCGCAGGCCGCTCCTACACCTGATTTAAACGCCGAATGGGGCCGGAAGGCCAAACCTTCCGCCCCGGCGTCTAAATATATCCCTCTGGCCCCACCCGTAACGCAGACGGGGACCGGCCCGGGGAATCGTACGGCAGATATCCATTGGAAGGCGAAGGGACCGCGTACCCAAACCGGCGAGGCAGGGCCGGAGCGGGGCAGTTCTTCGTCTGATTGTGTATGGATTTTTCTGTCGGGATACATCAAACAAGAGTAAAAAGGAGTTATCATGGCAGAAAAACTGAAAATTATTTCCCTTGGCGGTCTTAACGAGATCGGCAAAAACCTTACTGTCTACGAGTACGGCGGCGACATCATTGTGGTGGACTGCGGCATGGGCTTTCCGGATGACGACATGTACGGCATCGACGTGGTTATCCCGGATGTGAGCTATCTGATTAAAAATCAGAACAAGATCCGGGGCATCTTCATCACCCACGGCCACGAGGACCACATTGGGGCTCTGCCCTATGTGCTGCGGTCGGTCAACGCCCCTATCTACGCCACCCGCATGTCCGCCGGCCTTATCAAGCTGAAGCTGGAGGAGCACCGCCTGCTGGACCGCACCAAGCTCATCACCTGTGAGTCGGGCCAGGTGGTCAAGGCGGGGCGGTTTACTGTGGAGTTCATCCATGTGAACCACTCCATTGCCGACGCGGTGGCCTTTGCCATCAAGTGCCCGATAGGCACCTGCGTCCACACCGGCGACTTTAAGATTGACGCCACCCCCATTCAGGGGGGCATGATGGACCTTGCCCGGCTGGGCGAGCTGGGCAAGGAGGGGGTGCTGGCCCTGCTGGCCGACTCCACCAATGTGGAGCGCTCCGGCTATACCCGGTCTGAGCGCAGCGTGGGGTCCTCCTTCGACTCCCTGTTCCGGGGGTGCGAGGAGCGGATCATTGTCACCACCTTCGCCTCCAACGTGGACCGCATCCAGCAGGTGATCGACGTGGCCGCCCGGTATGGGCGCAGGGTGGCTGTAACCGGCAGGTCCATGGAAAACGTGATGAAGGTGTCCGCCGAGCTGGGCTATATGAACATCCCGGACGGCATCCTCATGGACCTGAACCACATCAAATCCCTGCCCAAGAACCGGGTGTGCATCATCACCACCGGAAGCCAGGGGGAGACCATGTCCGCCCTGACCCGTATGGCCTTTAATACCCACCGCCAGGTGGACCTGCTCCCCGGTGATCGGGTGATTATCTCCGCCTCCGCCATCCCAGGCAACGAAAACGCCATTGGCAATGTGGTCAACGAGCTGTACCGCAAGGGCGTGGAGGTGATGAACGAGCGGGACCTGGCCCTCCACGTGTCCGGCCACGCCTGCCAGGAGGAGCTGAAAATTGTCCACGCCCTGGTCAAGCCCAAATTCTTTGTCCCCGTCCACGGGGAGCAGCGGATGCTGCAAATTCACGCCAAGCTGGCCCGGGAGATGGGCATGGAGCCCAACCACATTCTCATCAGCGAAATTGGCCGGGTGATGGAGTTTACCCATAACTCCGCCAGGCTGGCTGGGACAGTGACCGCCGGGCAGGTCTTTGTGGACGGCTACGGCGTGGGTGATGTGGGCAGCGTGGTGCTGCGGGACCGCCGGCACCTGGCCGAAGACGGTATGATTGTGGTGGCCCTGTCCATGTCCGGGGAGAACGGAGCTCTGATCTCCGGGCCGGACATCATTACAAGGGGTTTTGTCTATGTGAAGGAGTCTGAGGGGCTGCTGGAAGAACTGCGTCAGGTAGCCCTGGAGGCCATCCGGGATGTGGACACCCGCTACAACACCGACTGGTCCGCCATCAAGGGTGCCATCAAGGCCGGCCTGTCCGGCTACCTCTACAAAAAGACAAAACGCTCCCCCATGATCCTGCCTGTAATCATGGAGGTATAAAAAAGCCTCCCTCACAGAGGGAGGCGGCACGGCGAAGCCGTGACGGAGAGAGTTTTGCCGGAAAAGGTATAAAGCCGCCGGTTAACTCCCTCAGTCACCGCCTGGGGCGGCGGCAGCGCCCTCCGGGAGGGAGCCTGAAAAGACTTTTTGATATACTGAGAAGTGCAGGGACCTCGAGTATTTGAGGTCCCTGCACTTTTGTTTTATTCTTCGGCGGCCTCCGCCATGGCCAGGTACATCTCCTCACACTTGCGCTGGGCCTCCACCAAAATGTTGATGGCCTCCTCACTGGCCCGGACCATGGTATAGTACATCTCTTTGTAATCCTCCATGGGACTACCCCTTCCCAGAGGCAGCACAAGGCCGCCTCCCTGTTTTCTCAACGGTTCTGCCTGCGGAGGGAGTACACAGGAGAAGAGGTGAAGCTCCCTCCACAGGTTTTCCCGCTGAGACAAACAAAAGCGGCGCAGGATACTCTATCCCACACCGCATATTTCAAGACACAAGCTCATAAAACCCTTGAAAAAAAGAGAAACCTGGGTTATAATGTGAGCTGGTGCAGCAATGCTGTTGTGTGGGTGGTTGGAGCACTCGCACAGGGGCGCAGGGGGGCTAGCCCCTGCGTCCTGCCCTTTTATTTGCCTCATGAGACTACTATAGCATATTTTGTCAAAAGGTTCAAGGTATTTTTTTCAAAAGACAAGTTTCCTTCTGCCTGTAGGGGCGGCCTTTGGCCGCCTGCTTTCATGGGCGGGCCTGTCTGTTTCCGCGGGCGGCCGCAGGCCGCCCCTGCAGTAAGAAAGCCTCCCTCAGAGAGGGAGCCAAAAAGGACAATCGGAAATTTTTTGACACGCTGAAAGCCCCGAAGAGCATTGCTCTCCGGGGCTTTGGCGGTTAATCCTTCTCAATATCCATCATTTTGTCCACCCGGCGCTGGTGTCTTCCGCCCTCAAATCCGGTGTTTAGAAAGACATCCACAATGCGCTCAGCCACCATGGGCCCTGTGATCCCCGCGCCCAGAGCCAGCATGTTGGCGTTGTTGTGGCGGCGGGTCAGCTCGGCGGACAGGATATCGCCGCACAGGGCGCAGCGGATACCCTTTACCTTGTTGGCGGAGATGGAAATTCCGATTCCGGTGGTGCAGATCACAATGCCCATCTCGCACTGCCCGCTGGCCACCGCCTGGGCGGCGGGCACGGCAAAGTCCGGATAATCGCAGCTGTCGGCGCTGTTGGTGCCAAAGTCCTCGCAGGTGATGCCCTTGGCGGCCAGGTAGGCCTTTAGGTGCTCCTTGAGCTGGTAGCCGCCGTGGTCAGACGCGATCGCGATCATAAAAAATGTTCCTCCCATCCAATAGGCCCGGGGGCCGTTCTTTCTTTCTATTGTAGCTCTTTTTCCTCCATTTTTCAAGGGACGGGAAAATTTTTGCCGGCCATGTATAACCAACCCTCCAACTGTCCAAAATAGGCTTCGGAGGTGGTTTTTTGAAAAACCGGAGCTTTTTAAACAAGCTGGGCGATTTTGCCATGGGAAAGGGCTTTTACATAGTCCTGTTCCTGTGCATCGCCACCATAGGAATTTCGGGCTATTATCTGCTGAAAACTGTTGTCAACGACACCCGCGCCGCGGCGCCCGTGGGGGGAGACGCCTCTGTGACCATTCCGGACCAGAGCGCGGCCAAGCCTTCTGTCCCCACTCCCAGCGCCAAGGACGACACTCCTGTTACACCCGCACCCTCCACAAGCAAACCCCAGTCAGCCTCTCAGCCGGACGATCCGGCCCCCGTGAAGGACACAACCCCTGAACCGGATACTCAGAACAGCAAGGAGACCATCTCCAAGGTGTTCACCTGGCCGGTGCAGGGCACCGTACTGCGGGATTTCAGCGTGGAAACCCTGTCTTTTGATCCCACCCTTGGGGACTGGCGCACCCATGGCGGACTGGATATCGCCGCCGCCCAGGGGGTAAAGGTGCTGTCCATCAGCGCCGGCACCGTGGAACAGGTGTATACCGACGGCCTTATGGGCACCACCGTAGTGGTCAACCACGGCGGCGGGCTCCAGTCCTGGTACTGCAACCTGGCTGAGGATGTGATGGTAGAGGTTGGAGATTCGGTAGACATCGGCGGCGAGCTGGGCACCGTGGGCTCCTCCGCCATCGCCGAGGTGGGAGTGAGCTCCCATGTCCACCTGGAGACCCTCCTCAACGGCCAGCCGGTGGACCCCAGAGATTATCTCAAATGAAGAAAGGCCCCCTTTCATCAGGGGGCCTTTCAAATTGTCAAAAAGCCTCCTTTCATCAGGGGGCTTTCAGCGTGTCCAGAATATTTTGGGCAAAACCCTCCAGCCGCTGTGCAATCCCGGGCAGGGCCAGGGCCTGGCCGGGGTTGTTGGCCGTTTCGATCAGGGCAAAGTTTTGGGGCAGATAGAAGGACTTGTTCATGTTCATAGCGGCAATCACCTGCCGGGCCACCACGTCCCCGCCGGAGTAGCCTGACACCACGATAGCAAAGACAGCCTTGTCATAAAACCGGGTTTGGCGGAACAGGGCGGTAAGCCGGTTGATAAAGGCGGTGAGGTTGGCGGACAAAGCGTCGTTGTAATTGGGACACAACAGCACCAGGGCGTCCGCCGCCCGGACGGCGGGGTAGACCTCATCCCGCATCACGCCGCCGTAGAAGCAGCCCCCCTGCTCGCCGAAGTGGAGGCACATGGTATAGGGACAGCCGGAGCAGTCGGACAAGGTGCCGTTGCGTAGGCCGATCTCATGGACGGCACACTGTCCCTCCAGCTTCTCCCGCACCCGGGCCCACAGGTCCATGGTGTTGGAGGTGTGGTGGCTGGAGGCGTGGAGGACCAGCACCTCGGGCCGCTCCTTTTTCAGGAAACATTCCGTCTCTGCCCGTTGCGTCAGCTCGGCGGCGGCGTGGCGGTAGGCCCCCATCCGGCCGGTGTTCAGGTTTTTGGCCTGTACCTCAAAGTTGGCCAGAGAACCGGTGGCCTCCACCAGGGGCCGCCCCACCAGGGCGCAGCCCGCCAGGTTCAGGGCCAGAGCGGCCTCAGCGGCGGCGGATTTGGTGTACAGCTCTCCCGCCCCGTCTACAATCAGGCCGCCGGTGCAGCCCTGAAGAAGCCCCGGCTCCCTCCGCAGCCGGGAGAGCATGCGTATGTATTCCACATTAACGCCCGTATCCCCCAAAGCCAGGGCCAGCAGCAACCGCTTCCCCTCCAGGCCAGTCAACTCCTCCGCTGTGCGCAGAACACAAACCTCCCGCCCGGCCAGGGCGCACTTTAAAACGCCGTCCAGCCGCTGGCCCGCCCAGCCGGAGTCGGGGGCGGGATAGAGCAAAACAAGGGACATGATTTCTGCCTCCCTACTGTTTACAAACCAAAATTTCCACTTCTGTGCCGGCAAATACCTCCTGGATCATTTCCGACACCTTTTCCCACTCCAGCCGGTCCAGCCCGCAGCCGATGACCGGCATCGCCACCCGGCGGATGTCCTTTTCCCCGCACAGCGCCTTCATACACTCCAGCGCCCCCCGCAGGCTGTTGTAGGTGGGCTTTTGGAAATATCGCTCCTTGGTAATCAGGTTAAAGACGCGCCCGGCCAGGATACAGCCGGAGCGTTTTTTCTCCGCCTGCCACCGGGCGAGATAGTCCGGATAGTGGTCCTTCAGCTTCCGTTTCATGTCAAACCGCCTGTTGAACTCCACAGCGATGCCCTTTCCCAGCGCAAAGTCCGCACTGATACAATGGGCCAAATAGTAGTCCTCCGGAACGGAAAACAGGTCCCGTTTTTCTTCTCTGAACTCCATAAAGCAGCCTCCTGTAAACAACGGCGTTATAGGATGGTTTTCAAATGCTCCGCCGCCTCCCGGATGTGGCCAAAAAGCTGGTCCGGGATATGGGGCAGCAGCTCGGTCTCCACTCCGGCGGGGGTGTAGCGGTTCTTCACGCCCATGTACACCCCGTCCAGGAAGACCGATCCGCAGTGCCACGCCCCCCGGAGGGTGAGCAGCAGCGACAGCGCCCCGGAGGACAGGGCCGGGGCCACGTAGGGCTTAAAGCCGATCTCCCGCATTTTCAGGTTGGCGGTAACGGTGAGCTGGGTCAGCTCCCGGGAGATCTCCTCGTCGTAGTTCTGGATGGAGTTGGCAACCCACAGCCCTGTGCCGTGGGGGCCGTAGGAGCGTCCCTCGGTGAGGAAGGAGGCCAGCCTGGGGTCCCGCCTGGCAAAGTAGGCCGCCCGGGCGTTCATCACTCCCAGGCCAAAGCCCTGGACCTGCTCAGGCCGCAGGCCCTGGCCGTCCCAGGCGCCGTTCCCGTCCTTGTTGCTCTCCAGATAGGCGGTCTTGGCCAGGGGGTCCACCGGATCGGACACAGCGCACCACAGCCCCTGAAAGTCCTTTTCCCGGGCCAGCTTGGCGTAGTGCTTCACAATGCCCGCGTTGGCCTCAAACTGGGCCATGCGCACATCCTTCACCTGGGAGCCCACCGGCGGGATGCCCTTGGAGGCCACAAAGACGAACATGTCGCAGTCAAAGAGGTTTTCCTGGGAAATAACCTCCACCTCGGGGAAGACGTTGTAGTCCCAGGGCAGATTGATCTGGCCCATCTCAAACTCCCACCGGGCGGTGATTTGCTCGGACAGGTCACAGATGCCAATGGAGGAGATCACATCTCCCCCCAGCAGCTTCAGGCCGGTGAGGAGGGTGGAGCCCACATCCCCGATAGCGACGATGTTCACCCGCTTTTTCCCCGAGCTGGGGGACCATTTGACCAGCTTCTCCCAGCCGGGGCGGCTGATGTTGACGGCGGTGACCCTGCCGTCCTCCACGGCCCGGGCAATTCGCTCGTCCACCTGGACCTGGGCCAGGCGGGAGGCGTCCAGCGCCTCCAGGCCGTGTCCGGCCCCTGTCAGCTGGCCGAGATGGGTGACCTTGAAGGAGGCCCGGCCCAGCACCGGGTCGCCGGGAACGGCGGCGAACAGACGCCAGCTGTTGGAGGGCTCCGCCTCAGGCCCCAAGCCCTCCAGCGGGATCAGGGAGACCAGGGTTGCGCCGTTAAAATTGTAATAATACATGATAATATCACGTCCTGTAGATTTGATTTACGGGTCAAAAAAGGTCTGTGCGAAGGCCTCAAAGGTGGGGCGGGGGTATGGGGCGCGATGGGTTTCTGCCGGGTCATGGCATTGGACCCAGGTGACCCAGTTGCCGTGGTCCCGGCCGTGCCGCCCATAGAGCTTATCGTAGAACCGCTTCACGGCCGGATTTGTGGAGAGAGGGGAGAGCAGGTGATTTTCATCATAGTGGATATAGAGGCTCTTGCTCTTGGTAGACAAGGCTGCCGGGTCCTCAATAGCGTTCAGCAGCTTGACCACCCCATCCCAGTCCCGGGCCTGGACGGCGGCAAGAAAATCCCGGGCCTGGGCGCGCTCCCGCTGGAATTTTTGGCGCGTTTCGGCGGACAGATTGTTACACACATCCTCTGTGCGGTTCACATACTCCATGAAATAATCTGCAAAGGTCCGCTTCAGATAGTCCTCCTTGTAGGTGGCAAAGGTGCGCGGCTCCCGGAAGGCCAGACCGGCGTCGCAGTCGGCGGTGGCACAGTGGATATACCCCCGGTGGGAGCCGTTGAGGATGATAAAGATGTCCCCGGAGCAGCCCTCGTTGGTGATTTGATACTGGCCGTAATGGAGGAGCGGGAAGATAATAGTCTGGTCGATCAGCCGGTCCAGCTCGTCTCCCCACTCCTTCCGGTGCTCGTTCTGCCACCGTTGGTCCTTCCAGGAGGGAGTGTCGGGAAAGTAGTCCAGATACAGGGACCAGTCGTCGTCGAAGTCCTCCCAGTGGACGAAGCGCTGTACCACGTCCTGAAATTTCTCCTCCTGGCCGTCGCTGTAGATGCAGGGCTGCTGGAGGTATTGGGCGAACTCGTCCTTGGGCAGGGAGAGAGGAAACAGCCCGTAGGCCGGGCCGGCCCCGCCGTTGCCCAGCTGGGTGAGATAGGCCCGGTAGTCCTCTGGGAGGGTGACCTGGGTCAGTTCCTCCCAGGCCGCCAGCTCCTCCGGGGGGAGGACGGGGTTCAGCAGATGGGCGTGGCCCCAGCAGGCGAACTGGGCCAGGTCCATGTCCCACCGGCTGGCGGTGTCCAGCACAGCGCGGATATTTGGAATGTCAAGCACAGAAAGGACCTCCTTACTGATTTTGCCTCAAAAGCTGCTCCAGGTCGTTTTCCAGGTAGACGGAGGCAGACAGGGTGGGGTCGTAGTGCAGGCAGGTGCCCTTGTCGGGGCACAGGGGGAGAATCA
The DNA here is from genome assembly GCF_943192995.1 of Flintibacter muris. Lineage (GTDB taxonomy): Bacteria > Bacillota > Clostridia > Oscillospirales > Oscillospiraceae > Lawsonibacter > Lawsonibacter muris. The sequence continues at coordinate 62,923 of NZ_CALPCP010000007.1, read as the reverse complement.
CAGCCTCGGGCAGGCGGGCCAGGGTCAGGTTGCGGCCGTAGAGGATGCGGTACTCCTGCTCCAGAGTGCGAATGATATCCAGCGCCCCCTCCAGACAGGCCTTGGACAGCTGGAACACCGCCTCCCGGGCACAGGGCTCCTGATAGACGGGGCTGGCGTAGGGCAAAATGTGGTTGATGCCGGGCAGCAGTCCGGGCACCGGAGAGCTGGACCGCCGGACGGTGTTGCCCCCGATAAAGGGGTAGAGGGTGGCCTCAATAAACCACTGGCGCAGGGTGGGCAGAAAGTACACCGAATCCACCGGCCTCTCCCAGTGGTCCATCAGGTCCTTGCCATAGCCGGACAGCACCCCCACCAGTACCATGCGGATGGGCACCCCCTCCCGGCGGAGAATGGGGTCCAGAGCCTTGAAGCGGAAGCCGGGGTGCATCAGGTCGTCCACCAGAATCACAGGCCTGTCGAAGGATTTGATGGTCCTGATCTGGCTGGAAATGGGGGCGTAGTAGGGGAAGGGCTCCATCACGCTCTCAGACAGGTCGGGGGAGTAGACCCTGTCGGTGTGGATGGTCTTGGTCACTGTATTGGGCACCGTCTTGCCCCGCAGGAGCTTGCCGTAGGGGACGCACATGTTCTCCCCCAGCACCCTGGGGGTGGTGGGAACGGCGGGGACATTGTTATAGGCGGTGATTTTCTCCAGCAGGCGCTGGTGGATAATGTCGGCAGACAACGTAAGCAGCAGGGAGCCGGGATAGAGCCGGGCCAGAGCCCGCTGCAAGCTCTGGTGGCTGCGGCGGATGGCCGCCAGCACCCTGGGATTTCGGGACAGGGGGTCCTGGATGGTGGTCTCCAGGTTCTGGATGAGGGTGGCGGGGGCGTGCATGTCGGTCTCCCAGATGGGCTGGCCCTCCTCCCGGACTAAGAAGCCGGTGCGGATCAGCACATCCTCCAGCTTGTCGTCCACCTTCCGGTCGTGGGGACAGAAGACGGCGTAGACACAGTCCTCCTCCAGCGCCCGGGCCAGCAGCTCACACAGCAGCAGCTGGCGGTAGTCCTTAAACCGCTCCGACTCCACAACGGACAAAGCGGTAATAAGCAGGGTGTTGCCCGCCGCCCGCAGGCGGACCCGGTTGGCCAGCTCTGTGTCCCCCAGGGCGGCAAAGAGCTGGGAGGTGCTCAGGGAGCGGTAGGCGATATAGCCTAAAATCTCCCCCTGGCCGGCCTGGCGCAGCAGCAGCATCCAATCCCCCCGGTCGAAGACGGCGGCGCACACCGGCCCCCGGTCGGACAGGCCGGCGGTGAGGCTGTCCATCAATATGGGGTCGGGCTGGCCCACCCACTGGAACTCCAGGTCGCCGGTGCCCAGCATGGGCTTCTCCTGGCTGTCCCGGAGGTAGAGTCCGTTTTGATAGATAAAGTCCTGGATGACCGGGTCGATAAAGTTGGAGATATCCCGGTTCAGGTCCACGTTTTCCCGGATGCGGGTGGAGCTGATGTCCTCCAGGTGGGGGGGGAGCTGGAGCTGAATCACCTCGCCGGTGATGGGCAGCGGGGCGGGCAGTTCCTTCTCCCCCGCCCGGCGGAAGATGACGTGGTTCATCTGGTGGATGGAGAAGGGCTGGGGCTGGGCCTTGTAGGAGGAGGCGTTGGCCACCACGTCGCTGCCCGCCACAATATACACCTTCTGGTCGGGGAACAGGTCTGTCAGCCGCCGCAGGTCAGCGGGGTTGGCGATATTCACCGGAATGTCGTCGGGGAAGAGGTGGACGTGGAAGTCCCCCGCCACCGACAGGTTGACAATCTGCCGGCGGATCAGGTGGGGCTGGGCCTTTTTGGACCAGGAGAACTCGTCCACCGCCAGATATACCTCAAAGCCCAGGTCCCGGATGGCGTGGACAATGCCCTTGTGGGACAGGGTGAAGGGGTCAAAGGTGCCGGGGAAGAAGGCGATTTTCCGGGGCTTTTCAAAGGTGAAGGGGCCGTAGTCCAGCCGCCGCAGGGCGATAAAGCGGTTGATATGGGCCAGGGCCGCCGCCCGGTAGAAGAAGGTGAGGCCGTCCTGCCGGGAGGACTCCTGGGTGAGGAAGAGCAGCTTGCGGTAGCTGAGGGAGAACAGGTGTGCCTTCTCCTCTATACCCAGGATGGGGCTTTCAAACAGCAGCTTGCCGGTGACCAGCAGCGCCTCCTGGCGCACCGTCTCCCGGTAGTGGGCCAGGCCCTGGAGGAGCAGGCCCAGCAGCTCCCGCCGCCGCCGGGTGTAGACCTCCCGCTTTTCTGAAAAACGCTGCTGATAGGCGGGGTAGTGCTGAAGCAGCACCGCAATGGTGTTCAGCGCCCCGGCCACGGCGGAGTCGTTGGGGGAGCCCAGCAGGCCCTTGAGCCACAGCACCTGTTCGTCCAGCTCGCTGGGGTGGAGGTACAAGGCGGCCTCCCCCAGGTACTGGGGGATATATTTGGAGATCTCATACTGGCCCATCTCCAGGCCCTTGCCCAGCTCCACCACCACCTCGTTGCGCTGCTCCCGGCGCAGCAGGGACAGGGTGTGCACCAGGGCGGAGCCAGCAGTGTGCCGCACCACCACCCGCTCAGACACCTTGACCAGGTTGGAGAAGTGGGTGGCGATATGGAGAACGTGGGCCTCCATCCCGTGCTCCACCTGGTCCCGGAGCAGCTCCACGCCGGCCACCTTCACCACCCAGGGGGTGGCGATTTTCAGGTTGTCCAAAAAGACCTCGCTGGTAATATCGGTGTGGTACAGGGTATGCTCCAGGGCGGACACGTCTCGTCCCGCCCGGCGGAGGATACGGCATTTGAGAAACACTGTGGTCAGCTGGCTGGAGGGGACAGCCTCCACCAGGTCGGCAATGCGGGCCATCTGGGGGTGGCTGCGGGGGATGTTGCGCACCGTCTCCCGCAGGAACTGGAGGGCGGCGGTCACCAGCCTGGGGTCGTCCACGGCGGAGAAGTGGGCGGCAAAGTCCACCAGCTTTGCCCGGGTCTCCTCTCCGTAGTGCTTGGGGGGCAGATAGCGGGCGGCGTCCAGCAAGGTAAAGGCGGTGTCGTCGTCGGTGTGCTCCGGGTCGTTGTAATACTGGAGCAGGGCGTCTAAGAACCGGGGGATGTCCCCGGGCCGGGCGTGGTTGAGCATGGACTCCACCACCAGCTTTAACGTGTAGCTGATATGGGAGCGCTGCTGGGGGGTGGTCTTGTGGTCGGGGAAGATAATCATATCCAGATACTGGCCCCACAGGGTGAAGGGCACCTCCTCCGCCGGGTCGTTCTGGGCGTGGCTGGGAATCTCTTTGCGGTATACCAGGTGGAACCGGGCGATAATCTGGCCGATCAGGGCGCCGGCCTGGCGGCGGATGTCACCCTCGCGGTGCATCAGCAGCTCATAGAGGAAGGACAGGGCCTGGGTCTTCTGGCGCACGGACAGATAGGTAAAGTACTCCTCAAACACATTGAGGTAGGCTCGCAGCTGCTGCCAGCTCTTGGTGGAGCGGGCGGCCTCAATGATGTTGCCGAAGCGCTGCTCGTTGGACAGCATGTGCATCAGCTGCAGGTTGTGCTCCACCGACAGCAGGATCAGGCAGTTCAGGGTCTCCTCCGGCCCCATCAGGGCGGGGTCCTTGGCCGGACTGGGGGCCTGCTTTTTTCCGGTGAGGTCCACGTCCACCCCCAGGCGGCGCATGTAGTCCTCAAAGTCGTGGAGCTTGCCGTAGACAAACTCATACCGGCGGCGTTTTTTCCGGTCCACATTGTCCAGCTTGGACAAAATCACCTGGAAGGACTGGTCCAGGGGGTAGAGAATGATGATCTCCTCACCCTGGGGGCCCCGCTCCGACTTGGAGCGGAAGTCGGCGTAGATGAGCAGCAGGGACTCCACCGACAGCGACTCCAGCTCCAGGTCCCAGGTGGAGTGGTTGGAGGCGATATGGCTGATGTCGTCCATCTTCCGCTCCAGCAGCCACTGATCGGTGTAGTAGTAGTGGAGGTAGGGCACCCGCTCCCCGGGGCGGCAGCCGAATTTGCCCACATCGTGGACGGCGGCGGCGGCGGAAATGAGGGCCAGATCCACCTCCACCCCCGCCTCCGCCAGCCCCCGGGCGGCGGTCATGGCGATGTAGTGGACGCCGGAAATGTGGCTCAGCGTTTTAAAGGGAGTGTACTCCAGCCCCAGGCGCATCAGCTCATAGAGGAATTCTCCCCGCCATGCGGCCAGAAACCGGCGGTACTCCCGGGCCTTGTCACAGGCCTCATACTCCTCCTCTGTGAGGAACTGAAAGTCCATCATAGGGTCAAAGGGAAGGGCGGAGCGCTCGTAGTCCAGCAGAAGCTGGAGGACGGTGAGATAGAACAGCGCCCCGTTCTCATACCGGGGGGCCTCCGGGGCAAAGCCGCTGCCTGGGTACATCACGCCGCAGATATACTGGTAGCAGAAGGGGCCCCAGCCCTTTTCCGGGGCCTGAGGACATATCCGGTCCAGGATGGGGGTACACAACTCCAGAACGCGGGCGCAGCTCAGCCGCTCCCGGATGGGAAACAAAGCGGCCAGACCGTCGGTCCAGGCGGGCGCCTTCATCATCTCCTGAAGGGCCCGGCGGTTGGACAGCCCCCCCGGCCTGCGGGCAGCCAGGGCCTCGAGGATATCACGGTTCAACTGTCGGATCATTTTGTTCATACCGTCACCTCATCAGCCGCCCCAAAGCGCTGGAGCGGCAAAATTTTCTCATGATAATTGTAGCACAATCCATTCCGTTTGGAAAGGGATAACTGTGTAGAAACACGACATCAATGTTCAGAACATCCAGCCGGATTTGCAGTGCGGGACAGCTCGGCACGCCGTTGGCTGGAGCTTTTCCTCGCGGCGCCCCGGGGCCGTCCCGCCCTGCAGCTCCAAAATTGATTTCCCCAACATAGAAAAACAGGCGCATACCCCCAGTGTTGGAAAAATTTTTCAAAAAACCCTCCATTTCAAATGTGAATAAATCTTGACAGAAAAGCGGTTGGCCTTTACAATATAGAAGGACAAATATTGAAAAACCTGTGGGGATGTTTTTCAGTTGCCGCAGGGGAGGGCAGGCAGCCCGCCTGTCCGGCCCCTTGCGGCCTTTTACTGCAAGCCTGTACCGGAATCGGAACCTCCGGCGGCAGGCGCCGCGGCGGTCCGCCGCGTCATGAAAAATTTGGAGGTGTAACAAGACCCAATGATACCCTATATCATCGCAGCGGTGATCGGGCTGGTGATTGGCGCGCTGGGCGGCGCTCTCTTCGGCTGGAACCGCCGCAAGGCCACCGCCGAGCGGGAGATCAAGTCCGCCGAGGATGAGGCCACCCGCATTGTCAACGAGGCCTACAAAAGCGCCGAGAGCAAAAAGCGCGAGGCCCTGGTAGAGGCCAAGGAGGAGATCCTCAAGGCCAAGAACGAGCACGAAAAAGAGGTAAAAGACCGCCGCAGTGAGCTGCAGCGCCAGGAAAACCGTCTGCAGCAAAAGGAAGAGAACCTGGACCGCAAGATGGAGAACATCGAGCGCAAGGAGGAACAGCTGTCCGCCAAGATTGCCAAGCTGGACGCCACCCAGGCCGAGGCCGAACAGCTGAAGCAGCAGCAGGTGACCGAGCTGGAGCGCATCTCCGGCTTTACCTCGGAGGAGGCCAAAAGCTATCTGCTCAACCAGCTGGAGGAGGATGTCACCCACGAGTCCGCCATGAAGATCAAGGAGATTGAGGCCCGGTTCAAGGACGAGGCGGACACCAGGGCCCGTGAGATTATTTCCCTGGCCATCCAGCGCTGCGCCGCCGACCATGTGTCAGAGGCTACCGTATCGGTGGTCCCCCTGCCCAACGACGACATGAAGGGCCGCATTATCGGCCGTGAGGGCCGGAACATCCGCACCCTGGAGACCCTCACGGGAGTGGATCTGATTATCGACGACACCCCTGAGGCCATCACCGTATCCTGCTTCGACCCCGTCCGCCGGGAGATCGCCCGGCTGGCCCTGGAAAAGCTGATCCTGGACGGCCGCATCCACCCCGCCCGCATTGAGGAGATGGTGGAAAAGGCCAAGCGGGAGGTGGACATGGTCATCAAGTCGGAGGGCGAGCGGGCCATCTTCGAGACTAACGTCCACGGCCTGCACCCCGAGCTGGTCAAGCTGCTGGGCCGGATGCGCTACCGCACCAGCTACGGTCAGAATGTGCTCAACCACTCCATTGAGGTGTCCCACGTGGCCGGACTGCTGGCCGCCGAGATCGGCGCCAACGTCACCGAGGCCAAGCGGGCCGGACTGCTCCACGACCTGGGCAAGTCTATCGACCACGAGGTGGAGGGCTCCCATGTGCAGATCGGCGTGGAGCTGGCCCGGAAGTACCGGGAGAGCGAGAACATCATCCATGCCATCCACGCCCATCACAACGATGTAGAGCCCAAAACGGTGGTGGCCTGCCTGGTTCAGGCGGCTGACGCCATCTCCGCCGCCCGCCCCGGCGCCCGGCGGGAGAATCTGGAAAATTATATCAAGCGTCTGGAGACCCTGGAGGAAATTACCTCCTCCTTCAACGGCGTGGAGAAGTCCTTCGCCATCCAGGCCGGCCGTGAGGTCCGGATTATGGTCAAGCCCGAGGTCATCAGCGAGGACCAGATGGTCCTTCTCGCCCGGGATATCGCCAAGAAAATCGAAGATGAGCTGGAGTACCCCGGCCAGATTAAGGTCCACCTCCTGCGTGAGACCAAGGCCATTGAATATGCCAAATAATCAGACAAGCCCCAGGACGCCCCCCAAGCGTCCCGGGGTTTTCTATTGCGCATTTTATAGCAATTTCCAGGGTTGACGCTATTTGCAGGGGCGGCCGTTGGCCTCCCTCTGCAAAAAAACCTTTACAAATTTGAAGCATACAGCTATACTAAAAGAACAAAATGATAACAATTATCAGCTTTGCTGCCATACGTAGGGGCGGCCCGAGAGACACAGGAGCTTGGTACGCCTGCTGAAGGAAACACTCTACGATGGGCCGCAGAAATGCGGTCTCTGGCTTTTTACGGGAGGAACCATCTATGATTTACGGACTGATCGCCGTGGTCCTGGTTGCTGTGGACCAGCTGGTAAAATACCTGGTGATGACCAACATACCTCTGGGGGAGCACGTCCCCTTCATCCCCTACATCCTGGACCTGACCTATGTGACCAACACCGGAGCGGCCTTCTCCATCTTCTCCGAGCACACCTGGGCTTTGGCGGTGGTGTCGCTGGTCATGTCCATCCTGCTGGCGGCGGCCCTGTGGCTCAACCTGTTCCGGCACCCTTTGGGCAAGCTCACCCTCACCCTGCTGCTGGCGGGGGCGGTGGGCAATCTGATCGACCGGGCCTTCCGGGGCTTTGTGGTGGACATGTTCAACGTACTGTTTATGCGCTTTGCTGTGTTCAATGTGGCGGATATCTGCGTGGTGGTGGGAGGGATCGCCGCAGGGCTGTACTATCTGCTTTTGTGGGACAAGCTGGAGAACAAGGGGGAGGAACCCCATGACAACGCTGAAGCTGACCGCTGACCGGGAGGGGGAGCGGGCGGACGCTATGCTGGCCCGGCTGGTCCCGGAGCTGACCCGTTCCGGGGCCCAGAAGCTGCTGGAGCGGGGAGCAGTTACGCTGGAGGGCCGGCCGGCGCGAAAAAACGACCGTCCCTCCCCCGGTCAGACGCTGGAGGTGACCCTGCCCGACCCGGAGCCTGTCAATCTCATTCCCCAAAACATTCCTCTGGATGTGGTCTTTGAGGACAGGGACGTGATTGTGGTCAACAAGCCAGTGGGACTGGTGGTCCACCCCGCGCCGGGCCATCCGGAGGGCACATTGGTCAACGCATTGTTATACCACTGTGGAAATTCACTATCCGGAATCAACGGGGAGCTGCGCCCCGGCATTGTTCACCGCATTGATCGGGACACCTCCGGACTGATTATCGCCGCCAAGAACGACCGTGCCCACCTGGCTCTGGCCGCCCAGCTTCAGGACCACTCTCTGGCCCGGACCTATGAGGCGGTAGCGGTGGGAGGCTTGAAGCAGGACAGCGGCACCGTAAACGCCCCCATTGGCCGCCACCCCGCAGACCGAAAAAAAATGGCCATAGACCGCAGAAATGGCCGGGAGGCCGTCACCCACTGGTCGGTCCTGGCCCGGTATCCCGGGTATATCCATGTGGAATGCCGCCTGGAGACAGGCCGCACCCACCAGATTCGAGTCCACCTGGCCTCCATTGGCCACCCCCTGCTGGGGGACACGGTCTACGGGGCGAAAAAACCCGTCCCCGGCCTGGCGGGGCAGTGCCTCCATGCCCGGCGGCTGCGGTTCATCCACCCCACCACCGGATCGCCTGTTGAACTGGAGTGCCCCCTGCCCGACTGGTTTGAAGCGGTTTTGCGGAAAATTGACCGGTGATGCACCCCATAAGGCTCCCCCTTTACAGGGGAGCTGTCAGCCGCAGGCTGACTGAGGGGGACTCCTCCGGTTGTTTTGCGGCCACCTCCCCCACAAGGAGGGGAGGCTTTTCAGCAGGGAAGTCAATTTTGGCGTTGCAGGGCGCGACGACCCTGGCGCGCCGTCCGCAAAAGCTGCCAATCTGCGGCGGGCCGAGGTCGTCCCGCCCTACAAATATGGCGGGATGTTCCAATATTGATTTCCATGGCGTTTAAAACTTCCATGGCGTTTAAAACTTCCCTCTTGACAACCCTGGGAAAACCGGATAAGATAGTGTCCTGAATACGCAAAACGCTTGGAAAAGGACAAGTACCTGCCCCTGAGACGCGAAGAGAGCCGCCGTTTGGTGCAAGGCGGACGGGAGGGGGTGGTGAAGATCACCTTGGAGCTGAGGGCTGAACATCAGTAAGCCTCTCCGGACGCCCCCGTTACCGGGCAGACTTGAGTGGCCGGGCCATTATGTCCCGGCAAGAAGAGTGGTACCGCAGAGGTTTGCGCCTTTGTCTCTTTATGGAGACAGAGGCGTTTTTATTTTGGGAAAGGAGTGTTATCCTATGACAAATATTGAAAAAATTCAACTTTGTCAGGAAATTGTGGACCAGATTCAGCGGGAAAACAAGCGGCCTGCCTGTTACCTGGAGTTCAGCAAAGAGCCCTTCGGCGTCACTGACAGCCACCTGGGCGGGGTCCCCTACGTCCCCCGGGACGGCGAGATTCCCACCGACGAAAAAGGAAGCCAGCTGTGGCTGTGCGCCCAGATCAACTTTGCCCAGATGCCCCCTCTGGACGGCTTTCCCGACCGGGGGATCTTCCAGCTCTTTGCCTCCGACTTTGACGCCGACGGCGGGTTTGGCTTTTACGCCGGGGAGCTGGAGGAGCAGAACGGCTGGAGGGTGGTCTACCACGCGGAGATGGACGGCTCGGTCACCGAGGCGGAGTGCGCCGCCAAAATGGCCGTCCCCTGGGAGGAGGCCAGCAAGAAAAACATGCCCCGCCCCGCCCACAAGTTCGACCAGAAGGACATTGAGGAGGGCCGGGCCAACCTGTGGCGTATCCCCACGCATCCCCTGAAGGTATCCTTCCGCCCGGTGGTCCAGGACGTGATCGGGGACAACGATTTCCGCTTCGACGATCTCTTTGCCGCCGAGCTGGAGCGCCGCCTGCCGGGGGCCGATCCGGAGGAGTTCATGCCCTACAAGCTGTGGGACGAGACCCCTGAGGAACGTGAGATTTTGTACCATATCTATGACCAGATGAAAACGGGGGGCTGCAAGCTGGGGGGCTACGCCCGGTTTGAGCAGTATGACTTCCGCGAAGACGACGAGGAACAGGCCGCCTGGGACACCCTGCTGTTCCAGCTCCACGACGACTTCATCGACTTTCCGGCGGGAGAATTTCCGGAGATGGACCTGTATCTGGGGGGCTTTGGCTCGCTGAACATCCTGATCCGGCCCAAGGACCTGAAAAACCGGGATTTTTCCCAGGTGCTGGGCTACTGGGCCACGTCGTAAAAGGAGGTAACCGCTATGACTTTGGACGAATGCCGGGAGCATCTGCCCGACGGCTGGACACAGCTCATCCAACAGGACCCGCTTCTCTTGGAGATTTTTGAGGAGCACGAGTACGATTTGGAGATGGAGGCGGTGCCCCCCTTCCTGATTCAGGACCTGCGGGACGGCAATATAGAGCACCTGCGGCCCATTCTGGCCCTCTACGGCCAGCCGGGGCTGGACATGCTCCGGGGACTGCTGGAGATTGACGAGGCCAGCCGCGATACCGCCACCAGCACCACCTCCACCGGTCAGACCGCCTGCGCCGCCTACTTTTTCGCCCGGTTTGACCCGGAGCGCAAGCAGGCCGCCATTGACGCCGCCCGAACCTATATCAAGGCGATCAACCGCATCTATGTGGAGGAATTTGAGGAGGAGCCGCCCCTGGCCGAGGACGGGGAGATTGAATTTCTCTCCGGCCAGGAGGGCCGGGACTTTGAGGAGCAGGTCCGTCAGATGTGGATCACTGGCGAAGGCATCCAGACGGTGGACCTGGACGAGCTGAACGAGTGGTATCGGGAGCTGGAATACCGGAAGGGGTGCGAGGATATCGGGCTGCTGTCCGAGGCCCTGTACCACATCAGCTGCGACTATGACCTGTCCTGCTGCCTCCAATGGCCCATGTACGACACCCAGCGGGAAAACCCCTTCCACGGCTACTTCGACCTGTGGAAGCTGGGTCTGCATATCCACTTCCCGGCCCGGGACCGGGTGGTACTGGTGGACTGATTGTGTTTGAAGGAGGTTTTCCGATGCAGGACTATGTAAAGATGGATGTCACAGACGAGCGGATTTATGTCATGTTCAACAGCGAGGACGACAAACCCTTTGCCGTGGGCGAAAAGATGAACGAGGCCAACGAAGAGGCCTATATGAACGGCTACAACTGGGACGCCCTGTTCAACTGCTATCTGGCCAAGCACGCCCCCGAGCTGCTGGAGGGCCTGGAGCCGGACCCGGAGGCGGGCTCCTATATGGCCTATTACGCCCCGTCCCCGGAGAATGAGGCAAAGGCCAAAAAATTCGTGGAAATCATTGCCTCCCTGGTGGAAAACGAGGAGGAGCTGTGCCGCATCGTCCGGGAAGAGGGCGATGAGATTGAGTGGGACTAACCAGACAGGGGGATTTTATGGAGACAAATATTGTCATGCAGGACACCCCGGAAAAGTTTCAGCCTGCGGCGGAGCAGGCCGTCCAGTCCCTGACCGCCCTGCTGCAGGAGCTGGCGGCCCTGGAAGACAAAAGCTTTGCCCAATACACCCGCCTGTGTAAAAAGGGGCGGGTCATCGAGTTCCAGGACGGCGTGCGGAGGGAGTTCACCGACATTCAGGCCTGGAAAGAGGAAATGAAGCTCCGCTTCGCCGCCCTGCTGAACCCCCACTGCACCCAAAAACTGATTGCCCAGCGGCGGGACTGCCTCCACGCGGATCACTTTCCCTCTTCATTCAACTGCGTGAATACCGGCTGCACACTGTCTGTCACCATGAAAAGCGCCGGAAAGGCTGCGGTGCAGCTGGTCCCCGACGAGGACAGCGTGCCCTTTGATTTGTCCGACCCGGATGTGCGCTATCTGGTGGAGGATGCCAAACGCGGCGGACACAGTGCCCAATGCTATGGCTATTTTCAAAAATACCGCTTTGTCCTCAAACGCGAGGCGGAGGAGTGGCACATTGACGAGGTGTTCTGCGACAGTCTGCACGGAGACCGCTGGCGGCGGGATTATTACTTTTAAGGAGGGATTCTGTGATGAACTGTCCAAACTGTGGGAACGAGATGGAGCCGGGAACCGTATATTCCCCCCGCGGCTACCTGTTTTGGACATCCGAACAGGAAAAACTGAAAAATTTCCAACGGCCAAAGGATGCCGTGCGTCTGCGTCCCGCCGGAGACCACACCAAGTCCGCTTTTTCGCCCCAAGCCCTCTCCGCGCTTCCCCAGTACTCCGGTACGATTTGCCGGAGCTGTGGCACCATACTATTTTCCTTTGAAAACAAAGAATGACCACTTACCATAAAAGGAGGAACACAAAATGGACTACAACAAGACCATCAATCTGCCAAAGACCGACTTCCCCATGCGGGGCGGCCTGCCCAAGCGGGAGCCCGACATGCTGAAACGCTGGGAGGACATGGACCTCTACCATGAGCTGCTGAAAAAGAACGAGGGCAAGCCCCTGTACTCTCTCCACGACGGCCCTCCCTTCTCCAACGGCGCCCTGCACATGGGCCACGCCCTGAACAAGTCCATCAAGGACTTCATCACCCGCACCGCCGCCATGCGCGGCTATCTCACCCCCTATATCCCCGGCTGGGATAACCATGGAATGCCCATTGAGTCGGCCATCATCAAGCAGAACAAGCTCAACCGCAAGGCCATGTCGGTGCCCGAGTTCCGCACCGCCTGCCACGAGTTCGCCCAGCACTATGTAGATGTGCAGCGGGAGGGTTTTAAGCGCATGGGTGTCATCGGCGACTGGGAGAACCCCTACCTCACCATGGCCCCCGGCTTTGAGGCGGAAGAGGTGAAGATTTTCGGGGCCATGTACAAAAACGGCTATATCTACAAGGGCCTCAAGCCGGTGTACTGGTGCCCCCACGACGAGACCGCCCTGGCCGAGGCAGAAATTGAGTACCAGGAGGACCCCTGTACCACCGTCTATGTGAAATTCCAGGTGAAGGACGACCAGGGCAAGCTGGGCCAGTACGGGGACGTGTCCAAGATGTATTTCCTGATCTGGACCACCACCATCTGGACCCTGCCCGGCAACCTGGCTATCGCCCTCCACCCCCGGGACAGCTACGTGCTGGTGAAGGCGGACAACGGCGAGATGTATATCCTGGCCGAGGCCCTCTGTGAAAAGGTCATGAAGGTGGGCGGCATTGAGAATTACGAGACTGTCGCTGCCTTTACCGGCTCTGACTTTGAGTATATGCTGGCCCAGCACCCCTTCCTGGACAAGACCAGTCAGCTGTGTACCGCCGAGTATGTCACCATGGACAGCGGCACCGGCTGCGTCCACACCGCCCCCGGCTTCGGCGCGGACGACTACGAGACCTGCAAGCGCTACAAAATCGACATGGTGGTCCCCGTGGACGACCGGGGCCGCCACACCGACTACGCCGGAAAATACGCCGGGATGAAGACTGAGGAGTCCAACCCGGTGATTCTGGCCGACATGAAGGAGAGCGGGGCGCTGTTTGCCAGCGAGAACATTGTCCACTCCTACCCCCACTGCTGGCGGTGCAAAAAGCCTATCATTTTCCGGGCCACCCCCCAGTGGTTCTGCTCGGTGGAGTCCTTTAAGGAGGCCGCCGTGGCCGCCTGTGACGACGTGCGCTGGGTCCCCGGCTGGGGTATCGACCGGATGAAGTCCATGATTCAGGAGCGGGCCGACTGGTGCATCAGCCGCCAGCGCCGGTGGGGCCTGCCCATCCCGGTGTTCTACTGCGCCGACTGCGGCAAGCCCATCTGCACCGATGAGGCCATTGAGGCCGTAAGCAAGCTCTTTGGCGAGAAGGGCTCCAACGCCTGGTATGAGATGGAGGCCGCTGACATTCTCCCCAAGGACTTCACCTGCCCCCACTGCGGCTGTAAGAGCGGCTTCACCAAGGAGGAGGACACCCTGGACGGCTGGTTTGACTCCGGCTCCACCCACTTCGCCTCCATGCAGAAGGACCAGGGCTTCTGGCCCGCCACCGTCTACATGGAGGGACTGGACCAGTACCGGGGCTGGTTCCAGTCCTCCCTGCTCACCGCTGTGGGCGCCCTGGGCAAGGGCGCGCCCTTCAAGGAGTGCGTCACCCACGGCTGGACGGTGGACGGCGAGGGTAAGGCTATGCACAAGTCCCTGGGCAACGGCGTGGACCCCGCCGACATCTTCAAGAAGTACGGCGCGGACCTGATCCGCCTGTGGGCCGGCTCCGCCGACTACCATGTGGACGTGCGCTGCTCCGACAACATTTTTAAACAGCTGTCTCAGAATTATCTGAAGTTCCGTAACACCGCCCGGTACTGTCTGGGCAACCTGAACGGCTTCGACCCCAACAACCTGGTCACCCCCCAGGAGATGTTGGAGCTGGACCGCTGGGCTATCACCAAGCTGAACGGGCTCATTGAGAAGTGCTTCGCCGCCTACGACAACTTCGAGTACCATGTGGTCTCCCACGCCATCAACGACTTCTGCGTGGTGGAGCTGTCCTCCTTCTATCTGGACATCATCAAGGACCGGCTGTACTGCGACGAGACGGACGGCCTCTCCCGCCGCTCCGCCCAGACCGCTCTGTGGCTCATTCTGGACACCATGACCAAGCTGTTTGCCCCTATCCTGGCCTTCACCTGCGACGAGATCTGGCTGGCCATGCCCCACCGCACCGGCGACGACGAGCGCAACGTTCTGCTCAACGAGATGAACAACCCCTTCCCCTTCTACGCCCTGGACGAGGACGCGATGAAGAAATGGAAAGAAATCATTCAACTCCGGGACGTGGTCAACGCCGAGCTGGAGAAAGCCCGGGCCGAGAAGAAGATCGGCAAGAGCCTGGAAGCCAAGGTTATCTTGGGTCTTCGGAAAGAGGACGCTTTCTTTGCCGAAATGGATCAGGAGGAACTGGCCGACATCCTTATCGTTTCTCAGGTTGAGACGGAGATGGCTGACCTCACCGTTGCCAACGTAGAGCCCGCCCAGGGCCAGAAGTGCGAGCGGTGCTGGAAGGTCCTGCCCACCGTGGGCAGCGATTCCAGCCACCCCACCCTCTGTCCCCGGTGCGCCAAGGTGGTGCCCGCTATCGAGGTGGAATAATTTGTTCAATGGCTGGCCGGATTTCGATCCGGCCAGCCATTTCAGCGTGTCAAATTTTGCTCACTCCAAGCTCGCCACGCAGGGGCGGCCAAAGGCAGCCCCTGCATAGGCCAGCAATCTCCAACGGCCAGGCTCTGGCAATATACACAAAATGGTGACCTAAAATTTGTACAGCATACGAATTGAACCGGAAGACGCTTTGTGCTATAGTTCATTTATCAACCGAGAATACGCATTCGCGTGGTATTTGTTATGATTACAATGACTGAAATCGCAAAATTGACCCATGTATCCCAGCCCACTGTCTCCCGGGTGCTCAACGGCAGCCAGACTGTGGCGCCGGAGATTCGGGAACGGGTTCTGGCCTGCGCCAGGGAGCACGATTACCAGTTCAACGCCCTTGCCAAAGGGCTCCAGGGAAGCAAGACCAAACTGCTGGGGGTGCTGGTGACCGACATCTCCAACGGTTTCTTTGCCGACCTGGCCAAGGAGATCGAAACGGCGGCCCGCAAAAGCGGCTACAGCATTATCCTGTTCAACAGCGACTACAACCCCAGAAGCGAGCAGGAGTATCTGGATGTGGTACGCCGTTACCGGGTGGACGGTGTGCTGGCCGTCCCCATCCGTGAAACCAGCGGGTCGTGGCAGGAGTATGT
Source organism: Flintibacter muris (assembly GCF_943192995.1). GTDB lineage: Bacteria > Bacillota > Clostridia > Oscillospirales > Oscillospiraceae > Lawsonibacter > Lawsonibacter muris. The sequence goes on along the minus strand of NZ_CALPCP010000007.1, from coordinate 47,454 downwards.
AAAAAAACTGGATGTGCCCATTGTAGCGGTGACCAGGCAGGCCCAGGGACTGGACTGCGTCTATGTGGACCACATACAGGCCGGGGCCATGGTGGCGGAGCATCTGCTGGAGCGCGGCTTTCGGAGGTTTCTGTTTATCGGCAAGGACTACGACGGAAAATATGCCGGCTTCCGCCGGGCCCTTGAGGAAAAGGGGATGGCGGAGCGGGCTGTCAACGTGGTATATCAGGAGGACGCCCAGCTCAACCGGGCGCTGGCCGCCTGGCTCCGGAGCTCAGACCAACGGGCGGGCATCTTTGCCGGGAACGACATCTACGCCCTGCGGGTGCTGGACGCCCTGCGGACGCTGGAGGTGTCCGTCCCGGAGCAGGCCGGGATCATTGGCTTTGACAACACCTCTATGGGCCGTTACCTCAACCCCAGGCTGAGCAGCGTCTCCCAGCCTATTGCCCGGATGGCCCGGGAGGCTGTGGACCGGCTGCTGGACTGGATCGAGCACCCGGGCCAGCGGGAACCGCTGAACCATCCGCTCTCCGCCGTGCTGGTGCCCCGGGAGAGCACGTAAAAAGGACGACGAGCAGTTGTCCTTTTTTCGGGCCCTTGAAGAATACGTATTCTTCTAAAGACGTACCTCCGCTTCTATGAGGAGCTGAAATAAACAGGAAGGGAAAGAAGCAATATGGATTACAGAAAAACAGCCCAAGAGATCTATGACAAGGTGGGGAAAAAAGAAAACCTGATCTCTGCCGCCCACTGCGCCACCCGGCTGCGTCTGGTGCTGGCGGACAACGCCAAGTGCGACACCAAGGCCGTGGAGGACATTGACGGGGTCAAGGGCGTGTTCAGCGCCTCCGGCCAGCTCCAGATTATCCTGGGCACCGGCACGGTGAACAAGGTCTATGATGAGTTTATCGCCATCTCCGGCCTCACCGCCGCCTCCAAGGAGGAGGTCAAAGCCGCTGCCGCCGCCAAGCAGAACATCTTCAAGCGGGCCATCAAGTGCCTGGGCGACATCTTTGTCCCCATCATCCCCGCCATTGTGGCCAGCGGCTTTCTTATGGGCATTATGGAGGCCCTCACCTTTATGGTGAACAACGAATTCCTCAACATTGACACCTCCGGCTCCATCTACGTCTTTGCCAACCTCTTTGCCAACACCGCCTACACCTTCCTGCCCATCCTTATTGCCTACAGCGCGGGCAAGGCCTTTGGCGGCAACCCCTACCTGGGGGCGGTAATCGGCATGATTATGATCCACCCCCACCTGCAAAACGCCTGGACCGTGGCCACCGAGGGCGTCCTCCAGACCCAGCGGGTATGGTTTGGCCTCTATGAGGTCAATCTGGTGGGCTATCAGGGCAGTGTCATCCCGGTCATCATTGCCGTATGGGTGATGTGCTTCATTGAAAAGCGGCTGCATAAGATCGTCCCCGCCATGTTCGACCTGTTTGTTACCCCTCTGGTCAGCGTCTTTGTCACCGGCTATCTGACCCTGTCCATCATTGGGCCCATCTTCTCCACCATTGAGCACAGCATTATTGGCGGCATCCAGACCCTGATCGCCCTGCCCTTCGGCGTGGGCAGCCTGATTATGGGCGGGCTCTACTCCACCACCGTAGTGGCCGGTATCCACCATATGTACACCGTGATTGACGTGGGGCAGCTGTCCAGCTACGGCGTGACCTACTGGCTTCCCCTGGCCTCCGCCGCCAACATGGCCCAGGGCGCGGCCTGTCTGGCTGTGGCCATGAAGACCAAGACCCAGAAGACAAAATCTGTAGCTCTGCCCTCCGCCTTCTCCTGCTTTATGGGCATCACTGAGCCCGCCATCTTCGGCGTCAACCTGCGCCACTTCAAGCCCTTTGTCTGCGGCGCCATCGGCGGTGCGGCTGGCGCCATGTACGCCTCCCTGGTCAGCCTGGGCGCCAGCGGCACTGGCGTGACCGGCCTGTTCGGCCTGCTGCTGTGCCTCCACGACCCCATTAACTACATCATTATGGCCGCCATCTCCATTGGCGTGGCCTTCGCCCTGACCTGGGTCTTTGGCTATAAGGACGCCGCCCCCGCTGAGGGCAGCAAAACCGTCCAGCCCCAGCCCGCTGTCCCCGCCATCCAGTGCCAGCCCGGCGCGGTGTATGCCCCTGTGGCCGGCACCGTCATCCCCTCCGAGCAGATCCCCGACGAGACCTTTGCCGCCGGCGTACTGGGCCAGGGCGTGGGCATTCAGCCCGAAAACGGCATTGTGGTCGCCCCCTTCGACGGTGAGATCTCATCTGTCACCGATACCAGGCACGCCGTAGGCATCTCCTCCCCCGACGGAATAGAGCTGCTGATCCATGTGGGCGTGGACACAGTGGCCATGGATGGCGACGGGTTTGAGTGCTTTGTCCAGGAGGGCCAGCAGGTAAAGGCGGGCGACAGGCTGATTGCCTTCGACCGGGCAAAAATCGCCGCCGCCAATCACCCCGACGTGGTGGTGGTGCTGGTGACCAACTCTGACGACTATGAAAATCTCACCATTCAAACCGGCGGCTGTAAAGTTCTGGACAAAGTGATTCAGGTTTGATATAGTTTAGGTAAAGCCCTGTCCTGAGGGACGGGCAAATCCAGATCGGGAGGCTGCTTTATGAAGGACATTACCACCATTGGAGAAATTCTCATTGATTTGACACAGACCGGCGTCAGCGAGGTAGGCGTCCCTCTGTTCGCCGCCAACCCTGGGGGCGCCCCGGCCAATGTGGCCGTGGCGGCCTCCCGCCTGGGCGCGTCCACCGCCTTTATCGGCAAAACGGGGGACGACGGCTTTGGCTCCTACCTGCGCGGTGTGTTGGAACAGGACCATGTGGACTGCTCCGGCCTGCGCACCGGCGTTCAGCCCACCACCATGGCCATTGTGTCGGTGGACACTGCCGGGGAGCGCAGCTTCCGCTTTGTGCGGGGGGCCGACTGTGATCTGCCCCCCCAGGAGGTGGACGAGGCGGCGGTCAGCTGCGGCAAATTTCTCCACTTCGGCTCTGTCAGCCTGTCCCAGGGCGTGGTCCGCAGCGGCACCATCTTTGCCGCCCGTACCGCCCGACAGGCCGGTGTGCTGGTCAGCTACGATCCCAACTACCGCCCCGCCCTTTGGAAGGACGAGGCTGAGGCTACAGAGTGGATGCGAATTCCCCTGCCCCTGGTGGACGTCATCAAGCTGTCGGAGGAGGAGCTGCCCCTCATCTCCGGCTCCGGCGACCTGGAGGAGGGCAGCCGCCTGCTGGCCGAGCGGGGCATTTCCCTGGTGCTGGTCACTCTGGGCGGCAAGGGCAGCTTCTGCCGCTGGCAGGGGGAGTGTATCACCGTCCCCGGCGTCAGCGTGAAGGTGGCCGACACCAACGGCGCCGGAGACACCTTCCTGGGGGCGGTGCTCAGCCGGCTGTGCCGCCGGGGCGAGAAGCCCCTGGAGGGCCTGACAATATCCGAGCTGAGAGACATTCTGGACTTTGCCAACCGGGCCGCCGCCCTCACCTGCTCCCGCAGCGGAGCCATCCCCGCCATGCCCACCCTGGCAGAACTCTCTGACTGACAAGGAGGCGTACTACCGCCATGAAATACGCCAAAACAGAATTTACCACCCGCCTGGCCCGGCACTATGACGAGCTGAAATGGCTCTATATGGAGCTGTACCAGGACGAGGAGGCCTTTGATTATTTCACCAAAATGCTCCGGCGCTGCTGGGACCAGCGGAAAAAAGCCCTCCGGGACCAGGACAAGCTGCGGGAGGCCGACCCCGGCTGGTACCGCCGCCGGGACCTGCTGGGCATGATGCTGTATGTCAGCGCCTTCGCGGGGGATTTGAACGGCGTTAAGAAAAAGCTGAGCTATATCAAGGAGTGCGGAGTAAACTACCTCCATCTGATGCCCCTGCTGGAGTCCCCCAAGGGCCGCAGCGACGGCGGGTATGCCGTCTCCGACTTCCGGACCGTCCAGCCCGAGCTGGGCACCATGGACGACCTGGAAAAGCTGGCCGACGCCTGCCGGAAGGCTGGCATAAGCCTGTGCCTGGATTTTGTGATGAACCACACCAGCGAGGACCACGAGTGGGCCAAAAAGGCCCGGGCGGGGGAGCCGGGCTACCGGGAGCGGTACTTCTTCTACAACAGCTGGGATATCCCCCGGGAGTTTGAAAAAACCGTCCCCCAGGTGTTCCCCACCACCGCCCCTGGCAGCTTTACCCAGCTGGAGGACGGCCAGATTGTCATGACCAACTTCTACCCCTACCAGTGGGACCTGAACTACGCCAACCCCACCGTTTTCAACGACATGACGGAAAACCTCCTCTTCCTGACCAACCGGGGCATTGACGTCATCCGCCTGGATGCCATCCCCTACATCTGGAAGGAGCTGGGCACCGACTGCCGCAACCTGCCCCAGGTCCATACCCTGGCCCGGATGCTGCGCATGGTGTGCGAGATTGTCTGCCCCAGCGTTCTGCTGCTGGGGGAGGTGGTGATGGAGCCGGCCAAGGTGGCCCCCTACTTCGGCACCCCGGAAAAACCCGAGTGCCATATGCTCTACAACGTGACCACCATGGCCACCACCTGGCACACCCTGGCCACCAAAGACACCTCCCTGCTCAAGCGCCAGATGGAGATTGTCTGCTCTCTGCCCAAGGATTTTCTGTTTTTGAACTACCTGCGCTGCCACGACGATATCGGCTGGGGGCTGGACTACCCCTGGCTCAGGGACCGCTTCGGCATTGATGAGGTGGCCCACAAGCGCTATCTCAACAACTGGTTCACCGGCAAGTTCCCCGGCAGCGACGCCCGGGGCGAGCTGTACAACGACGATCCCCGCCTGGGTGACGCCCGGCTGTGCGGCACCACCGCCTCTCTGTGCGGGCTGGAGGCCGCCGACTTTGAGGGCGACCTCTTCAAGCTGGAGCGGGCAGTGTCCTGTGACCTGACTCTCCACGCCTGGATGCTGTCCCAAAGCGGCATTCCGGTGATTTACAGCGGGGACGAGATCGGCCAGCTCAACGACTACACCTACCACAACGACCCGGACAAGCGGGAGGACAGCCGGTATATCCACCGGGGTGCCTTCCAGTGGGGCCTGTCTGAGTGCCGGAGCGATCCGGACAGCTACCAGGGCAGGCTGTTCCAGGGCCTGCGGCGTCTGGAGGAGCTCCGGGCCGGTGAGCCCTGCTTCGACGCCGGGGCCGACGTATGGGTAGAGGACAGCGGCGACAGCCGCGTGCTGGCCCTGTGCCGCCGGTCAGGGGGCAGGGAGCTGGTCTGCCTGTTCAATTTCAGCTCCAGCTTTGTCCACGCCGGCGTGGACCGGGAGGGCGGCTACACCGAGCTGATGTATGGGACCCAGTACAGCGATATCCGCTCCATCCAGCTGTGGCCCAACGGCTTTGCCTGGCTGCTCAGAGACGCCGGGGCTCCGGCTGAGGAGGGTGCGCTGTGAAAATACGCTACCTGGGCACCGCCGCCGCCGAGGGCTGGCCCGCCCTGTTCTGCTCCTGCCCCATCTGCACCCACGCCCGGGAACAGGGCGGGAAAAACCTTCGCACCCGTACCCAGGCTATCCTGGACGGCGAGCTGCTGATCGATTTTCCGCCGGACACCTACTGCCACGCCCTGATGCACGGCCTGGAGCTGGCCAAGGTCCACACCCTGCTGGTCACCCACAGCCACATGGACCACTGGTTCCCCACCGACCTGATTCACCGCCATGAGCACTTTGGCCACGGGGCCTCCGGCACCCTGGAGGTCTATGGCAGCCAGGCCGTGAAGGAGGCCTTCGACGCCCACATCCTGATTGACCGCTTCAAGCCCCACCCCATCGACGGCGTGGTCAACTTCCACGTCATCCACGGCGGCGACCGCTTTCAGGTCAACGGCTGGGACATCACCGCCGTCCCCGCCGACCACGACAAGCGGGAGGAGTGCCTGGTCTATATCTGCAAAAAAGACGGCAAAGCCCTCTTCTATGGCCACGATACCGGCATCAATCTGAGCCGGCAGGCCTGGGAGCTTATCACCGCAGAGCGGTATGACCTTGTCAGCCTGGACGCCACTATGGGCAAAAAGACCATCCCCGGCTACCACATGGGCCTGCCTGACGACGAGGCCATGTTCCAAAAGCTCACCCAGCTGGGCTGCGCGGACAGCCGCACCGTCAAGGTTATCAATCATTTCAGCCACAACGGCGAGATGACCCACGACCAGCTGGCGGCCTGGGGCGCCGAACGGGGAATTTTAGCCGCATACGACGGCATGGAGATTGATTTTTAATTCTCCTTGTGGTATTATAAGGGCGATCATTTTTATGAAAGGAAGTATGTCCTATGAAACAGTTCCAATACACCATCAGCGACCCCATTGGCGTCCACGCCCGTCCCGCCGGCCTGCTGGCCAAGGCCGCCAAGGCTCTGGACAGCACCGTGACCATCACCAAGGCTGATGGCAGCAAGTCCGCCGCCGCCACCAAGCTCATGGCCATTATGGGCATGGGCATCAAAACCGGCGAGACCGTCACCGTCACCGTTGAGGGCGGCAATGAGGAAGCCAACTGCGCCGCTATGGAGCAGTTTTTCAAGGAGAATCTGTAACGCCGTTCAGGGGCGTCTGCCTCCAAACGGCAGACGCCCCTGTTCTATTTCTCACAAAAACAGGAGGGAAGTACCATGATTTTAATGCAGGGAAAGGGCGTCTCCAAGGGTGTCGCCAACGGGCCCATCTACTTCTTCCAGCGCCCTGACACCACTATTTCCGACGCCCCCGCCGCCGATATCCAGGTGGAGAAGCAGCGCATTGCCGCCGCCCAGGAGAAGTCCGCAGAGCAGCTCAACGCCCTGGCCGACAAGGCCCGGGAGGAGGCCGGAGACGAGACCGCCATCCTCTTTGAGACCCACGCCATGTTTGTGGAGGACGAGGACTATGTGGACTGCATGATGAACGCCCTGGAGGACCGTGGCTGCACCGCCGAGCGGGCGGTTGAAATTGCCGGCGAGGAGTTTTCCGCCATGCTGGCCGCCATGGACGACGCCTACATGCAGGCCCGGGCCGCCGACATCAAGGACGTGACCCGCCGCATCCTGAACAACCTGATGGGCATTGCCGACGGAGGCATTGACTCTGAGGTGCCTGTGATCCTGGCCGCCGACGACCTGGCCCCCTCCGAGACCCTCCAGCTGGACAAGAGCAAGATTTTGGGCTTTATCACCCAGGGCGGCTCCAGCAACAGCCATACCGCCATTCTGGCCCGCACCATGGGCATTCCCGCCATCTGCGGCCTGGGTGAGGCCCTGAAGCCGGAACAGAACGGCCGCGATGCCTACATTGACGGCGAGACCGGCCAGGTGGCCATTGAGCCTGACGAGATCACCCTGTCCGCCCTCCAGGCCAAGATGGAAAAGCAGCGGGAGATAAAAGAGCTGATGGAGACCATGAAGGGCCAGAAGGACGTCACCCTGGACGGCCGGGAGATGATGGTCTACTGCAACATTGGCTCCCCGGATGATGTGACCGCCGTGCTGACCAACGACGGCCAGGGCATTGGCCTGTTCCGCTCTGAGTTTTTGTATCTGGCCGCCAGCGACTACCCCTCTGAGGAGGACCAGTTCAACGCCTACAAGCAGGTGGCCGCCGCCATGAACGGCAAGCGGGTGGTCATCCGCACCCTGGACATTGGCGCGGACAAACAGGTGGACTACTTTGAGATGCACAAGGAGGAGAACCCCGCCCTGGGCGTCCGGGCCATCCGTATCTGCCTGAACCGGCCCGATGTGTTCCGCACCCAGCTGCGGGCGCTGTACCGGGCCTCCGCCTACGGCAAGGTGGCCATTATGTTCCCCATGATTACCTCTGTATGGGAGGTAAAGGAGTGCAAGCGGGCCTGCCAGAAGGTGATGGCCGAGCTGGACGCCGAGGGTATTCCCTACAACAAGGACACCGAGATCGGCATTATGATCGAAACCCCCGCCTCCGTCCTTGTGGCCGAGGAGCTGGCCCGCGAGGTGGACTTCTTCTCGGTGGGCACCAACGACCTGACCCAGTACACCCTGGCCTGTGACCGCCAGGCCAACGATCTGGGCAAGTTCTTCGATCCCCACCACCCCGCCGTCCTCCGCGCCCTGAAAATCGCCACCGACGCCGCCCACAAGGCGGGCATCTGGATCGGTATCTGCGGCGAGCTGGGGGCCGACCTGGAGCTGCTGGAGACCTTCCTGGCGATCGGTATCGACGAACTGTCTGTCTCCCCCACCTCTGTGCTGCCTCTGCGGGCGGAGATCCGCAAGTCTATCGCCAAGACCTGCACCCTGGAAAAGCTGGAGTGCTGATCTGATCGCAATTTTGACGTTTGCGATAAAACGTACATGATGACAAAACCCGGCGTCCGTCAGCTGACGGGCGCCGGGTTTATGGTCAAAGTGCCTCAAAAAAATCAAAATTTTGTTCAGTTCCAGAAGTCGGTTTTCTCTCCCAGGCCGATAGAAGAGGCCTTGAAAGCGGGGTCCCTGCCGGCGGCGCGCTGGTCGGTGTAGTCCTTCAGCGCCCTCATGGCGGTGCCGCCCAGGATGACAATCACAGGCAGGTTGATAATGGCCATAAAGCCCATGAGCACATCGGCGATGTTCCACACCAGGCCGAACTCCAGCTGAGCGCCGATGAACACCAGCAGAACGGCGACAATATTGAAGATGGACTTGCCGGTTTTGCCCACCTTGTGGCCGGCAATATAATTCATGCAGCCCTCGCAGTAGTACAGGTTGCCCAGCAGGGTGGTGAAGGCAAAGAGCAGCAGGGCGAAGGTGATGAAGTAGGGGCCAATGGGGCCGAAGGTATTGGCCAGGGAGGCCTGCACAAAGGGAGCGCCCTTCAGATCAGGGGAGGGGACGATTCCGGTACACAGGGCCATCAGGGCTGTGGCGGTACAGATCAGGATGGTGTCGATAAACACGGACAGCATCTGGACCAATCCCTGCTTTACGGGGTGGGACACATCAGCGGCGGCGGCGGCGTTGGGGGCGGAGCCGATACCGGCCTCGTTGGAATACAGGCCGCGCTTGATGCCTTCCATCACGCAGGAGCCCATAAAGCCGCCGAAGATAGCCTGGAAGTCGAAGGCGCTGGCGAAAATGTGGCCCAGAACGGCGGGAACATTGGCAATGTTCAGGATGACCACCACCAGGGCAACCAGAATATAGATGACGCCCATGATGGGCACCATCACGCCGGTGACCTTGACAATACGCTTGCCTCCGCCAAAGACGCAGATGCCCACCAGAACAGCCAGCATGGCAGCACCCGCCAGAGCGACCACGCTGAATTCCCTGCCAAACAGAGAGATGGTGCCCGCTGCCTCATAGAAGGAGTAGCTGGTGAAGCTGTCCATCAGGTTGAAGGAACAGACCATATTAAAGCCGCCGGCGTAGGTGGCAATGAGAATGATGGCGAAGATGATGCCAAGGGGACGGCTGTGGAGGGCGGCCTCAATGTAATAGGAGGGGCCGCCGTAGCTGCCGCCCTGGGGGTCCTTTTTCTTGTAGATCTGAGCCAGGGTGCTCTCCACAAAGGCGGAGGCCCCGCCGATAATGGCAATGAGCCACATCCAGAATACGGCGCCGTAGCCGCCGCCGGCAATGGCGGTGGCCACGCCCACGATATTGCCGGTGCCCACCCGGCTGGCGGTGGATACCATCAGGGCCTGGAAGGCGGAGACGGAGTTGTTGTCCTTGGGTTTTTCCGTAACTACCCGAATGGACTCAGGGAGGAGCCGCAGCTGGACCAGCTTGCCCCGGAAGGTGAAGTACAGGCCCACGCCAAGCAGCATGATAATCAGGATATAGCTGTACATGTATGAGCTGATGATGTCAATCAGACCGGAAAAGGCTTCTAACATAAGTTTTCCTCTCTCTTCTCTCAATTTTGTGCCACGGGGACCGTATGACGGACAAAACGGTCCATAATATGGAGCTTTTCTGTGCGGGAGATATACTCCAGCACCTTTTGCCCCGCCACGCTGTTGCCCTTGCTGTCCAGGCTGGGACCGTACACGCCGATTCCCATTTCTCCCGGGACAACCGACAGGATGCCGCCTCCCACGCCGCTCTTGCTGGGAAGCCCCACCCGCACGGCGAACTCGCCGCTGCCGTCGTACATGCCGCAGGTCAGCATCATGGTCAGGGTTGTGCGTACCACCTCCTCTTTCAAAAGTCTGCGTCCGGTCTCCGGCTGAACGCCGCCGTTGGCCAGCACCTGTCCCAAATTGGACAGGCTCTCCGCCGTGACGCTCAGGGAGCACAGCTGGGTATAAAGCAGCAGGGTTTCATCCACATTTCCATCGATCAGCCCCTTGCTCTGGAGCAGGTAGGCCAGAGAGCGGTTGCGGGCGCTGTGGGTCCACTCGGATTTAAACACGTCCTCGTCCAGTGTGATGTACTTGTCGCCGCACAGCCCCCGGACTGTGGACAGCATATGGTCCAGCCCCAGGGGGAGCAGCAGCTCCACAATGGCAATGGCCCCGGAGTTGACCAGGGGGTTGAAGGGGATATCCTCGTTGTCTGAGATGCGGGACATGGCGTTGAAGGAGGCGCCGGAGGGCTCCATCTTGGTCTTGTGGAACACTGCGTCAAAGCCGTAGTGCTCCAGAGCCATGGCAAGGTTGATAACCTTAGAGATGCTCTGGATGGTGAAGCGGCGCTGCCAGTGTCCGCAGCGGTACTCCTCCCCGCCAATGGTCCTGACACAGATGCCCAGTTCCCTCCCGTCCGCCTTGCTCAGCTCCGGGATGTAGCTGGCTACCTCTCCCTTGCCGGTGTAGGGCTTGCCAAATTCCAACGCCTGTTTCAGCAGAGCCTCATCCATAACCATTCACACGTCCTTTCTGTCTTCGCGCGGTTCTGAGGGCGCTTCCACGCCGGCGGAGTATCCGCCGGTGCAAAATGACCGGTCATTTTGAGCGGTTTCCACTGCCATGAAGGCGCGCAGCCCGCGTTCTTTGCCGGTATTATAACATAAAATTTTGCCGCTGAACACCCCTGTTTTGTTAAAAATGATATTTCTGGCAGGATTTATAAACCCCTCTGACTCCATTCGGAATCAGAGGGGTGTTTTGTCTTTTAAAAGTGGTCAGTGCTCTTCCGGTTTCCGCTCTTTCAGGATACGCTCCAGCATGACCCTGTTATACTCAATGTGCTGGGCCATCTCTTTGGCGGCCCGCTCCCCATCCCTGTCGCAGATGGCGTCCAGAATCTCCCGGTGGCCCACCAGCGTCTCGGTTTTCAGGCGGCTCTCCGTCAAAGAGACAAAGAGAGTGACGGCGTAGGTGATGATGGGGATCAACTTGGGCACCACCAGGTTCTGGGTACATTTGGCAATGGCCACATGGAACTGCACATCATGCTCAGAGTGATCCCGCTCAGCCAGAATGTCCTGCTCCACCACAGAGCAGGTCTCCCGCAGGACCTTCAGGTCGTCCTCCCGGGCCCGCTCCGCCGCCGCGCGGGCCACCCAGGGCTCTACCTGGCCCCGGACCTCCAGCAGGTCCATGGCCAGCCGGAACTGGTCCGGGTAATAGGCAAAGCCCAGCGGGTCTGGGACCTCCCCAGGGTTTTGGGCAATGTAGGTGCCCTTGCCCCGGCGGATCTCCAGCACGTTTCGGGCCACCAGCAGCTTGACCCCCTCCCGGACGGTTCCCCGGCCCACGTTCAGCATCTCCGCCAGTTCAAACTCACTGGGGAGCTTGTCCTCGTGGGTCAGCTGGCGCTCCACAATCAGCCTGGATATTTGCTCCGCTGTCCGCTCGGGCAGAGAGGACTCCTTCGTCTGCAGGGTTTCAAAGAAATCTTCATTCACAGCAGGCAGCCCCTTTCATTCAGCGCTTCGACAGTATTATACCCAATTCGCCTTTGGATTGCAAGCGGGATAGAGCGGGCCCAGGGAAATCAATTTATAGCAATCTTCAACATTACGGCCACCGGGCCGCCGAGGGCGGCGGTCCCTACAAATTATCTGTAGAGGCCGGCTTTTACATGATGAAACAAGCCCTATAGAACGGGCCCGCCTGCCCTTCCAAGGAGTGACAGACGGGCCTATTCCATACCAAACTTTATTTCTGTCCTTCAAGAGGAGAAATAACCCGGAAAGTATCCGCCTCAGATCAGTCCGGGCAGGAAGCCCTGGAACAGGCTGAGGATGCAGGCAAAGATCAGGATGGACACACCGGCCACAAAGCCGCCCAGGGTCCAGCCCCGGATGGTGTCGATCTCATTGAGGTGGAAGAAGCGGGAGATGGCCCAGAAGCCGGAGTCGTTGGGCAGGGACAGGCCGATACCGCCGGCACACACCGCAATGGCGCACAGGATGGGGGACACGCCGGATGCGGCCGCCGCAGTGGACACAATGGCGGCGGTGGTGGTCAGGGCCACAGTGGTGGAACCGGTAGCGATACTCAGCACCTGGGCAATGACAAAGCACATCACCAGGATGGGCATGTGGAAGCCCTGGAGGCCGTCGGTAATGACGTTGGCGATACCGCAGGCCTTGAGCACGCCGCCGTAAGCGCCGCCCGCACCGGTAATCAGAAGAATCAGACCCACCTTGTCAGCGCCGTCGGTCATAATCTCGGTGATGGAGCGGTTCAGATGGGGCCGGGAGATGAACGCGCCGTAGAGTACGCCGATGGTCATAGCCACATTCTTATCGCCCAGGAAGGCCAGCACGGGCAGGATGGAGCTGTTGGGAATCAGAAGGGCAGAGAAAGAGCCCACCAGAATCAGCAGGATGGGTACCAGCAGGATGGACATGGCCATTCCGGCCCCCATTTTGGGCCTGTCAGAGGCCTTGGCGGCGTTTTCCGCCAGCTCGGCGTCCAGGTCGGAGAAATCCCACTTTTTGCCCGCCTTCTGGTCCTGCTTGTTGACAATGCCGCCATAGACGATACCGCCTGCAAACATGCCCACAAAAGCGGAGATGAGGGCATAGAAGAAGAAAATGCCCACATTGATGTCCATGGCGCCAGCTACAGCCAGAGGGGGCGCGGTGGGGAGAACCAGGGCAAAGGTACAGGTGGTGGCCACAGAGATGGCGCAGCCGTAAGCGGCCATGGAGTAGCCCGTCTTGCGGGACAGCACCCGGAGCATGGGGGCGAACATGATGTAGACCACGTCGCCAAAGACGGGGATACCGGTGATAAAGCCGGCCACGGACACCGCGTACTGGGAGCGCTTGGGGCCCACGGCCTTGAGCACCTTGTCCACGATATTGTCAATGCCCCCGGACTCATACATGAACATACCCAGCATTACGCCCAGACCGGTGACAATGCCGATAGAGCCCAGAGTGGAACCGAAGTTGTTGGTGATACAGGCGGTCACATTGGCGATAGAGGCAAAGCCCTCCGGGGCCGTCCCTCCCGCGTAGGTGGCCAGGGCCAGCAGTCCGGTGCCGTAGGCGCAGACCAGAAGGGCCACAAAGGCGTTCAGTTTAATTTTGATGATACAGAGCAATAATACCGCTATGGAAATCAGAAAGACCAGCAGCAACATAGAAATACCTCCCATTTTGATCGAAAACGTCCTGCCGCCGCTCCCACACAGCGGATAGGCTCTTCACAGCCAAAACATACCACGTCACACATCATATGTCAAATAGAAAAGAATATCCCATTCATTTTTTGGATAGATAACCAATTTCTCCTTTGCCGTTTTGTGCAGATCATCATGGAAAAATGTTCCTTCCCGAATTGCAGTTGCTATTTTAGACAAAACAGGTGGTCAATTCTTAGTCAATATCCCCTCTTGAAAGGTATGACGTCGCATGTTAAAATCGTCCCATCAGACGAAACACCTGCCGCTTTTCACAGGGCTTTTCTCCCAACCCAATCTGCTATGAAAGGAATGACGCGACCTATGTTAACAAGTCAAAAAATGCGTCAGCTGGCCCCCGAACTGGACCCCCTGCGCCTGGGCACCGGCTGGAAGCCGGAGGACCTGTCCAAACCCCAGATTTTTATTGAGAGTACCTTTGGTGACAGCCACCCCGGCTCTGGCCATCTGGACAAGCTGGTGGAGGCCGCCCGGGAGGGGGTGGCCCAGGCCGGCGGCCACGGCGCCCGGTACTTCTGCACCGACATGTGCGACGGCGAGAGCCAGGGCACCGACGGCATCAACTACTCCCTGGCCAGCCGGGAGATGATCGCCAACATGATTGAGATCCAGGCCAACGCCACCCCCTTTGACGCCGGGGTCTATATGGCCAGCTGCGACAAGGGTATGCCCGGCAACCTGATAGGTCTGGCCCGGGTGAACATCCCCGCTGTGGTGGTCACCGGCGGCACCATGGCCGCCGGACCCGATCTGCTTACCCTGGAGCAGCTGGGCATGTACTCCGCCAAATTTGAGCGGGGGGAGATCGACGAGGACAGGCTGAACTGGGCCAAGTGCAACGCCTGTCCCAGCTGCGGGGCCTGCTCCTTTATCGGCACCGCCTCCACCATGCAGATCATGGCCGAGGCCCTGGGCCTGGCTCTGCCCGGCTCCGCCCTCCTCCCCGCCACCAGCCCGGACCTCATTGAGTACGCCCGCCGGGCAGGCGAGCTGGCGGTGAAGCTCACCGGTATGGAGCATATGCGGCCCTCCGACATTGTCACCATGGACAGCTTTGAAAACGCCATCATGGTCCACGCCGCCATCTCCGGCTCCACCAACACCCTGCTCCATCTACCCGCTATCGCCCACGAGTTCGGCATTGAGATTGACGGCGACACCTTCGACCGGCTCCACCGCGGGGCCCGCTATCTGCTGGACATCCGCCCCGCCGGACGCTGGCCCGCCGAGTTCTTCTACTACGCCGGGGGCGTGCCCGCCATTATGGAGGAGATCAAGAGCGTCCTCCACCTGGACGCCTTGACCGTCACCGGCAAGACCCTGGGGGAGAACCTGGAGGAGCTGAAGGCCAGCGGCTTCTACGACCGCTGCCAGAAGTGGCTGGACCAGGCCAACAAAAAGTACAACCTGTCCCTCACCCGGGCGGACATCATCCGCCCCTACGATCAGGCCATCGGCACCGACGGCTCTATCGCCGTTCTCCGGGGTAATCTGGCCCCCGAGGGGGCGGTTATCAAGCACACCGCCTGCCCCAAGGAGATGTTCTCCGCCGTCCTCAACGCCCGCCCCTTCGACAGTGAGGAGGAGTGTATCGACGCCGTCCTCCACCACAAGGTCAAGCCGGGCGACGCGGTGTTCATCCGCTACGAGGGCCCCAAGGGCTCCGGTATGCCCGAGATGTTCTACACCAGCGAGGCCATCTCCTCTGACAAGGAGCTGGGCAAATCTATCGCCCTCATCACCGACGGCCGCTTCTCCGGGGCCTCCACCGGCCCGGTGATTGGCCACTGCTCCCCCGAGGCCCAGGCCGGCGGCCCCATTGCCCTGGTGGAGGAGGGCGACCTGATCCAGCTGGACGTGAAGGAGCGCATACTGGCCATTGTGGGGGTGAAGGGGGAGCGGAAGACCCCCGAGGAGATGGAGGCCATCCTGGCCGAGCGGAAAAAGCACTGGCAGCCCAAGCCCTCCAAGTATCCCAGGGGGGTGCTGCGGCTGTTCTCCGACCTGGCCGCCTCCCCCATGAAGGGCGCGTATCTGGAGTATGACCAATAACAACAAAACGGGCGGCCGCAGGCCGCCCCTACATACCAACAGTAAGGAGAAATTGATATGAAAGGTATTCAAGTTCAAGGCGCCGGTCAGGCGGCGGTGGTAGATCTGCCCCAGCCGGAGCGAAAGGAAGGCTATGCCATTGTCAAGGTGATGGCGGCCAGCATCTGCGGCACCGACGTGTCCACCTTCCGGGGGACCAACGTGAACGTCTCCTCCTACCCCATTGTCATTGGCCACGAGACAGCCGGAATTGTGGAGGACGTGGACGAGAACAACCAGTACGGCATTAAAAAGGGCGACCACGTGGTGCTGGACCCCTACCTCTACTGCGGGGAGTGCTACCCCTGCTCCCAAGGGAAGACCAACTGCTGTGAGACCCTCCACTGTCTGGGCGTCCACTGTGACGGCTCCATGTGCGAATACTTCTCCCACCCTGTCCACATGCTGCGAAAGGTGCCCCAGGACATGCCCTGGGAGCGGGTGCCCCTGGCCGAGCCCCTGGTCATCTCCATGCACGGCCTGCACACCTGTCAGTTGAAAGCGGGGGAGCATATCGCCATTATCGGCGCGGGGGCCATTGGCCTGCTGGCCGGTATGGGGGCGCTGGCCTATCACGCCGTCCCCATCCTGGTGGACGTGGTGGACGAGCGGCTGGAGCTGGCAAAGTCCTTCGGCATCCCCCACACCGTCAACCCCGCCAAGGAGGACGCCGCGGCTAAAATTATGGAGATCACCAAGGGCCGGGGAGTGGAGTGCTGCATGGAGGCCTCCGGCTCCGACGCCGGGGTGCGCAGCACGCTGGATTACGCCGCCTATACCGGGCGCATTGCCCTCACCGGCTGGCCCAAACACGATATCACCCTGCCCACCAACCTGATTACCAAAAAAGAGCTGCAAATCCGGGGCTCCCGCAACGGAGCCGGGGAGTTTGAGGAGGCCATCGACCTGATTTACACCGGAAAGGTCCCGGCGGAGAAGATCATCTCCAAGGTGGTCCCCTATGACCAGCTGCCCCACATGCTGGGCGAGCTGGACCGGAATCCCGGCGACTATTTGAAGGTTGTGGGTCTGTTTCACAAGGAGGGTTGAAGATGACAAATCCGTTGTTTGATATTGAGGGCCGCAAGGCCATTGTCACCGGGGCCACCCGGGGCCTGGGCTGGGGTATGGCCGAGGGGCTGATGGAGTCCGGTGCGGAGGTGGTCATCTGGGGCACCTCCGAAAAGGTGAACGGTGTGGCGGAGGAGTTCCGGAGCCGGGGCTTTGCCTGTCAGGGGGTGGTGGCCGACCTGGCCGACCGGGCCAGTCTGAACGCCGCTTTCTCCCGCTCCCTGGAGCTGCTGGGGGGCAGGATCGACATTCTGGTCAACTGCGCCGGCATCCAGCGCCGCCACCCCAGCGAGGAGTTCCCCATGTCCGACTGGGACGCGGTGCTGGAGGTCAACCTCACCGCCCCCTTTGAGCTGTGCCAGCTGGCCGGGCGGGAGATGCTGAAGGCGGGCTATGGCAAGATTATCAACATTGCCTCCATGCAGTCCTTTTTCGGCGGCTTCACCATCCCCGCCTACGCCTCCGCCAAGGGAGGCATTGCCCTGCTGACCAAGGCTTTGTGCAATGAGTGGGCCGGACGGGGAATCAACGTCAACGCTATCGCCCCCGGCTACATGGCCACCGAGATGAACACCGCTCTGCTGGACCCGGCCAACCCCCGATATAAGGAGATCACCGACCGTATCCCCGCCCACCGCTGGGGCAGAGCCAAGGGGGAAGACATGAAGGGCACCTGCATCTTCCTGGCCAGCCACGCCTCTGACTACCTAAACGGCGCGGTTATCCCCGTAGACGGCGGCTACGCCAGCAAGTAGACCGGCCTCCCAGACCGAAAAGCCCAAAGCCGCTCACCCAATTTGGGTGAGCGGCTGTTCAGTGTGTCCAAAAACTCGCGTTTTCCTTTTACAGCAAGCTTCAAACTTGCTGACATCGCCCCTACATATGACGGCAAATCTGATCATTGCTATAGGCTCCCTCAGAGAGGGAGGCTGTTTTCTTTCCTGATTGGCCCTGTTTGGAGAAATTGGCCTTGAAAACGGCCCTGTTATGGACTATTCTATAGAGAGAGGAGGGACCGATATGAAATACAACTTTGAGACTATTGGAAAACGGTACTACACCGGCTCAGGCAAGTGGGACGAGCTGCTGGAGCACGGCGTAGGGGAGGGGGAGGACATTATCCCCTTCTCCGTAGCCGACATGGAGTTTGAGACCGCACCAGAGATTGTGGCCGCTTTGAAGGAAGAGCTGGACCGCTATGTCCTGGGCTATGCCAACCCCACCCCGGAATATCTGGACACCGTGTGCCGCTGGATGAAGGAGCGCCATGGCTGGGACGCCCGGCCTGAGTGGATTCTGCCTGAGCACGGCATTGTGGAGGCTTTTTTTCACGCTGTTCAGATCTTTACCCGGGAGGGGGAGGGCGTGATGCTGCTGACGCCGGTGTACTACCCCATGTACCAGGCTGTTCAAAACAACAACCGGGTGCTGGTGGACTGCCCCCTGATACACCGGGCCGGACGCTATGAAATCGACTTTGAGGACTTTGAGCGCAAGGCCGCCGACAAAAACACCAAGCTTTTCATCCTGTGCAGCCCTCACAACCCTGTGGGACGGATCTGGCTGCGGGAGGAGCTGGAGCGCATCTCTGAGATCTGCCTGAAGCACCATGTGCTGGTGCTCTCCGACGAGATTCACTTTGACCTGGTGATGCCTGGATACCGCCACACCGTCTTCGCCTCCCTGTCGGAGGAGGCGGCCAACAACTGCGTGGTGTGCACCGCCCCCAGCAAGACCTTTAACCTGGCAGGATTGCAGACCTCCAACATCTTTATCCCCAACCCCGGCCTGCGCAAGCAGTTTCTGGACCACCTGCTGCGCTCCTCCACCAACCCCAAGTGCAACATTCTGGGCTACCGCGCGTGTGAAGCCGCCTATAAACACTGCACCCCCTGGCTGGAGCAGGCCATCCAGGTGATCGACACCAACCGGAAGCTGATAACCGGTTTTCTTGCCCAAACGCTTCCCCAGATCAAAGTGACCCGGCTGGAGGCCACCTATCTGCTCTGGCTGGACTGCCGGGGTCTGGGACTGGACAGCAGGGAGCTGGAGCGGATCAACCATCAGCAGGCCAGGCTGTTCTTTGACGAGGGCTATATCTTCGGCCCCCAGGGCGCCGGCTTTGAGCGGTGGAATCTGGCCTGTCCCACCCGCTACATCCAGGAGGCCCTGGAGCGGATGGCGGAAGTTTACCCCAAATATATCAAATAAGGAGCCTGTGACATGAATATCAAGCGAATCTGCGTTCTCTGTTTCAGCCCCACCGGGGGTACGGAGAAGATCGCCCGCCTTGTGGCCGGGGAGCTGGCCGGTCCGCTGGGCCTGGAGCCGGTTTACTTCGACTTCACCAAGCCCCAGGGCCGGAGGGACGAATACCGCTTCGGGGCGGACGATCTGCTGGTGATGGCCTCCCCGGTGTACGCCGGCCGGCTGCCCAACAAGCTGATGCCTGAGTATCAGGCCAAAATCTTCGGCAGCTCCACCCCCGCTATCCCCATCTGTGTCTTTGGCAACCGGAGCCCGGATGAGGCGCTGCGGGAGCTGGTCCTGCTGCTGGAGGGCAATGGCTTTCAGATTGCCGCAGGGGCCGCCTTCGCCGGGCGGCATGCCTTCTCTGACCGGGTGGGAGAGGGCCGGCCCGACCAGTCCGATTTGGATGAAATACGCAGTTTTGCCGCCAAAGCGGCGGAAAAGCTGTCCATGGACGCACTGCCCCCCCTGGACATGGACCGCAGTGAGATCGGCCCCTACTATACTCCGCTGAAAGAGGACGGCACCCCCGCAAAATTCCTCAAGGCCAGGCCGCTGACCCGTTGGGAGAAGTGCTCCCGCTGCGGAGCCTGCGCCAGGGCCTGTCCCATGGGCAGTATCGATCCTCAGACCATGGACGCCGTTGGATTGTGCATCAAGTGCCAGGCCTGTGTCCGCCGCTGCACCGTCCAGGCCAAGTACTTTGAAGACCCCGATTTTCTCTCCCATGTGGCTATGCTGGAACAAAACTACACCAGCCGGGCAGAAAATGTGATTTTGATCTGAGGAAATGGATTTTCATGGAAATCAATTTTAGCACTGTAGGGCGCGACGACCTCGGCGCGCCGTCCGCAAAACTGCCAGCCAGCGGCGGGCCGAGTCGTCCCGCCCTGCAAATGCGGCGGGATGTTCTAAACATTGATTTTTCTTTTCACTTTTCCGTCTCTTTTTCATTCAAATAATCTTCCATTACAATACGAACCATGCTGGCAACACTACGGCGCTCCTTCCGTGCCTGTGCCTCCAAACGGTCTTTGAACTCGTTGGTTACACGAAAACTGATCTGTGCCTCAGTTTTTTCCATATCAGCGCCTCCTTTTGAATGTCATTGTATATCAAAGACGGTCAATTTTATTGACATTCTTTTAGTGTCTTTGGTGTTATATGAATGTCAATCAAAAATACCAGGAGGAATCTATATGGAAAATGAACATATTTTGCTGACCACCCAACAATATCATACGCTTTCACCAAGGCCTTTGCGAGGCTGGCGGACATTTCAGCGCAGGCGGAGCAGGCCATGAGGGAACTGGAGGAGCTTCAGCTGGCTATGGGAGACAAATAAAAAATTTTCTCAAAAACCCGGAATTTTCCCTTTACATCAGGAAAAAACTATGATATATTATCCGGGCACAGCAACGTGCGCCGTCCATCGCTTGGCTTTCGGGATACGGCCCGCGCAGGTGCGCGGGGACACACCCGCCCGCTGCCCGGCCTTTGGACAGAACAGTTTGAAAGGTGGAATTTCCTATGATCCGCAAGGACGAAAAAACCGCAGTGATCGAGGCCAACCGCACCCACGAGACCGACACCGGCTCTCCCGAGGTGCAGATTGCCATCCTCACCGCCCGCATCAACGAGCTGACCCAGCACCTGAAGGTGCATATCCACGACAACCACAGCCGCCGCGGCCTGTACAAGATGATCGGTAAGCGCCGCAAGCTGCTGGACTACCTGATGGCCAAGGATATCGAGCGCTACCGTGCCATCATTGCCAAGCTGGGCATCCGGAAGTAAGATTGTGAAATGTAGGGCGGGCGTCTTTGCGCTCCGCCCTATGTTCGCATATGGACCCGGCGTTTTCGCTGGTCTTTTAGCAGTTGAATATGGGGTTGACACGGGTTTTGTATTGGCTGTAGGGCGCGGCCACCGGGCGCGCCGCCATCATGCAGAGGCGCTCCAAACGCCGCGCCCAGGTCGTCGCGCCCTACAGACGGCTGCCCAATTTCGACCACGTATTCAAGTGCTAAGGGGCAGTTGAAACGCCGAAGCTGCAACAAGAAAAGGAGTATCAACATGTCAACAATCATCAAGCACAAGCAATTCGACAAATTCAAGAGCTGGACCATGGACCTGTGCGGCCGGCCCCTCACCATTGAGGTGGGCAAGGTGGCCGAGCTGGCCTCCGCCTCCGCCCTGGTGAAGTACGGTGAGACCACCGTGATGGTGGCGGTCACCGTCTCCCCCCGTCCCCGGGACGGCATCGATTTCTTCCCCCTGAGCGTGGAGTTTGAAGAGAAGCTGTACGCCGTGGGGAGAATCCCCGGCTCCTTCATGCGCCGTGAGGGCCGGCCCTCTCTGCCCGCCGTACTGGCCAGCCGCCTGATCGACCGGCCCATGCGTCCCCTGTTCCCCTACGACTTCCGCAACGACGTGTGCATCCAGTGCACCGTTATGAGCGTGGACTACGACTGCTCCCCCGAGGTGGCCGCCATGATCGGCGCCTCCGCCTGTGTGAGCTACTCCGAGATCCCCTTTGCCGGCCCCATTGGCTGCCTGGAGGTGGGCTTCTGTGGCGGTCAGATCGTCCTCAACCCCAACCAGGAGCAGCGCAAGACCAGCCGTATGGACGTGACCGTGGCCGCCACCCGGGAGAAGGTGGTTATGATCGAGGCTGGGGCCGACGAGATCCCCGATGAGGTTATGTACGCCGGTATCGTCAAGGCCCACGAGGAGATCCGCAAACAGATTGACTTTATCGACCAGATTGTCCGGGAGATTGGCAAGCCCAAGATGGAGTACGACCACGCCCAGTTCAATCAGGAGCTCTTTGACGACATTGTGGCCAACTTTATGGATGAGGCCAAGGCCGCCATGGACACCGACGACAAAACCGTCCGGGAGAAGCGCTGGAACGAGATGATCGAGCACTGGCACGAGAAGTATCTGGAGGAGTATCCGGATATGGACCAGTACCTGGAGGAGTTCACCTACAAGTTCCAGAAGAAGATTGTCAAGGCCTGGCTGCTGGAGGGCCACCGGGTGGACGGCCGGGCTCAGAATGAGATCCGTCCCCTGGCCGCCGAGGTGGGCATCCTGCCCCGGGTCCACGGTTCCGGCCTGTTCACCCGGGGACAGACTCAGGTGCTGTCCGTATGTACTCTGAACACCCTGGCCGCCTCCCAGAAGTTGGACACCATCTGGGAGGAGACCGAGAAGCGGTATATGCATCACTACAACTTCCCGCCCTACTCCGTGGGTGAGGCCCGGCCTCCCCGCTCCACCAACCGCCGGGAGTACGGCCACGGCTACCTGGCCGAGCGGGCCCTGGCCCCTGTACTGCCCAGCGAGGAGGAGTTCCCCTACGCCATCCGGGTAGTCAGCGAGGTGCTGTCCTCCAACGGCTCCACCTCTCAGGGCTCCATCTGCGGCTCCACCCTGGCCCTGATGGATGCCGGCGTGCCCATTAAGGCCCCGGTTGCCGGCATCTCCTGCGGCCTGATTCAGGACGACAACGGCGGTTTTACCACCTTTATCGACATCCAGGGTGTGGAGGACTTCCACGGTGAGATGGACTTTAAGGTGGCCGGCACCAAGGCGGGTATTACCGCCATCCAGATGGACCTGAAAAACGACGGCCTGACCCATGAGATTATCAAGGAGGCCCTGGACATCACCCGTGACGCCCGGTTTGCCATCCTGGACGAGGTCATGCTGCCCTGCATCTCCGCCCCCCGCCCCGAGGTGTGCAAGTGGGCACCCAAGATGATCTCCATGAAGATCGACCCGGACAAGATCCGTGAGGTTATCGGCAAGGGCGGCTCCGTCATCCAGAAGATCACCGCCGAGTCGGGCGCCCAGATCGACATTGAGGACGACGGCACCATCCACATCGCCTCCCCCGACGCTGCCTCCTGCGACGCCGCCAAGAAGATGATTGAGACGATCGTGTTCGTTCCCCAGGTGGGTGAGCTGTACTACGGTAAGGTGGTGCGCATCCTCCAGTTCGGCGCCTTTGTGGAGCTGGCCCCCGGCAAGGACGGCATGGTCCACATCTCCAAGCTGGCCGAGCGCCGGGTGGAGAAGGTGGAGGACGTGGTCAATATCGGCGACATGATCTGGGTCAAGGTCACCGAGATCGACGAGAAGGGCCGGGTCAACCTTTCCTACAAGGACGCCCTCCGGGAGATCAAGGCCAAAAAAGAGGCCGGTCTGCCCATCAAATAAACATTTTTTAAGCGGGACGGTTCGCCGTCCCGCTTTTATCGTTCCTGCATATGGCGACAAATCTAATGATTGTTATCATTTATGCCGGGCTGACAAGCAACCAATTTAAGGCTATTGTTCCCAATAAGTCCATCCGATATATATAAAAACGCCCAGGCAACTAACAGTTTCCTGGGCGCAACAGATAATTGGTTTACAGGCTAAGGCGTATATCTTACACTGGATGAGGTGAGATTGAATGGGTATAAATGAAAAACTGGCTGAGCTGAGAAGGGCCAAGGGCCTGACTCAGAAAGAACTGGCCGAGGCTCTGCACGTCTCCCGTCAAGCCATATCAAGATGGGAGGTGGGAACGGCAGTGCCGTCGCTGGATAATCTGACCTATCTAAGCCGGCTGTACGGTGTGCCGCTGGACGATCTGGTCAGCAATGAGAACACAGCTTCTGAAATGGAGGAAGCTGCGTTGCCCCATGTTCCGGAGGACCTGGTGCTCCCTCCGGTTCCCGCTTCGGCGCGCGTTGTCCGGCCCCGACTACTTTTCCAATCTGCTGGCCAGGCAGTCAGAGCTGGCCAAGAGTGGGGAAAGCCAACTGACGCAGCAGGAAATCGAGGCACTTTCGGGAAAGTGCGACATAAGCCAGATGTCCTTCCAGGAGTACAGGGACTTTATCAACCATTTGGCTGACAAGGGCGTGATAGACCGCCCGGAGCCCTTGATCTTCGACCCTGGGGAACCGATCTACATCAGGGGAGGTCAGGCGTGGCTGGAATCTGCGGGAATAACGAGGAATACAGACACACCAGGCGTTGCGCAGTTTCTGCATCCCCGTTTGACAGAACGATACAACAGGCTGCTCGCTGAACAGGCTGCCGCCAAGGTGCTTCAAAGCACCGGTCGAATGAATTCTATGCGTGTTTAGGGGGGGGAGTTTCCTCGCTTTGCTTAACCTCATGACATTGGCCGGGGTTCTTATTTTTATCGATGGGCTCCCGCCCTGAGGGGGACCGGCTGGGGAACAGGCTCCTCCTCGCTGGGGTTGTTGGGATAGAGCCGGCGCAGCCGGGCAATGCAGGCCATGCTGGCGGGTATCAAAAACAGGTCGGCGCACACCCAGGCGGAGGGGGAGGCGAAGCAGGCGGCGGTGTAGCCAAAGGCGGGCACCAGAATCAGGCCCACACTGGTCCGCGCGGCCATCTCCAAAACCCCGGCCAGGATGGCGAAGGGGCTGAACCCCATGCCCTGGATAGAGAACCGGACAATATTCACCAGGGACAGCGGGAAGAAGAAGGCAGACTGAATGACAATATACCGGGTGGTCAGCTGGGTCAGCAAAACCACATCCAGCTCCTTGGGGTCCAGAAACAGCATGGCGCACTGGGGGGCGAAACGGAGCATGGCGCAAAATGCGATGACCGAGTAGCCCAGTCCCAGCAGGGAACAGGCGCGGATACCCTGGCCCAGCCGGTCCAGCTTGCAGGCCCCCACATTCTGGCCGCTGTAGGTGGCCATGGTGGCCCCCATAGCGTCGAAGGGGCAGGCAAGCAGCTGATACACCTTTCCCCCCGCCGCCACAGCGGCCACATACAGGCTGCCCAGGGCGTTTACCGAGGACTGAAGGACAATGGAGCCAATGGCGGTGATGGAGTATTGCAGCCCCATGGGAATGCCCATAGAGCACAGCACCCAGCAGGAGTGGCGGTCGAGCCGACGCTCCTGCTTTGTCATGCGGAGGATGGGGTATTTTTTCATCATGTAGAGCAGGCAGGCCACCCCGGACACCGCCTGGGAGGTGACAGTGGCAACAGCCGCCCCTGCCACCCCGGCATTGGCGCCCAGAATCAGGGCAAAGTCCAGAACAATGTTCAGCATGGAGGACAGGGCCAGAAAGTATACCGGCGTTTTGCTGTCCCCCAGGGAGCGGATAATCCCGGCCAGCAGATTGTAAAGAAAGGTGGCGGGGATACCCATGAAGATGACAAAGATATAGAGACAGGCGTTGTCAAAGATATCCTCCGGGGTAAGCATCAGGGTGAGGATTTTCCGGCACAGCAGGCCGGTGGTCACGGTGAGCACCAGGGCAAAGGCCGCCGCCAGATAGGCGGCGTTGGCCACGTAGCGGCGCATTTTGGAGGGCTCGTTGGCCCCCATCCGCTGGGCCACCGGGATGGCAAAGCCGTTGCACACCCCCATGCAGAAGCCGATCACAAAGAAGTTGATGGAGCCGGTGGAACCCACAGCCGCCAATGCGGAGGCCCCCAGCAGCTTGCCTACGATCATGGTGTCCACCAGGTTGTACATCTGCTGAAACAGCATCCCGAACAGGGTGGGCAGGGCAAAACCAATAATCAGCCGCATGGGGCTGCCAGTGGTAAGGTCTTTGGTCATGGATATACCTTCCTTCAAAGAATCTCGAACTATTATAGTCACCGGACCGTGCTCTGACTAGCGGCTTTTTGACGGTTTTGTCCTCCAGTCCATGGGATTTTTTCATCAAAATACCCCGTCCCACCCCAGGGCAAAGGGCCCCTTTGGAAAGGGGCCTCACATCTGCCGCGTTTTTTTCGCCTTGCTCTGACGGATACCTGGCGCTCCCGTACCGTCACGGTTCAAAAACCACCTCCTTCCCGTCCGATTTTAGAATCATGGTAACTTTCTCACCGTCATAATCAACCGATAGGGCTGGGTCATTTGAAATCTTCAGACTGCCAACGCCATCCTTGCCACACAGATAAACGCAATCGGAATCCAGGCGGTTGACAAAGTACAGCCCCTGCTCGGTCAGGCAGAAGTCAGAGGCAACCATATTCCGAAACGGTCTTTCTTTGTGGGTTTTTGTGTCATACGCTGTCAGCAGAGAATTTTCGTTGATGAAGTAAATCGTCCGCCCATCAAACGCTACATTCCCCCTGGTGGGGATGTCCAGCACTTGCGTTCGCTGGATCGTCCTGCTCACTTCCGTAATCCCATCATTCGTAATGAAAAAGAGACTGTCGTTGTTCAGGAAAAAGCCATAGCAGTATTGCAGAAACATCCAGGTATCCCCCACGGTATAGTCAATTCCCAGCAGAGAGCGCCCACTGTCCGTTATTTTCTCGAAAATAACCTGTTCCTCAAAGGTTTCTGTATTAAGCTGGACGATGGACACCTGGGTAACTGTGCTGTTATAGCTGCCGACGCGATCCACATACTGTTCTGTGCGGGAGGTCATATAATAAATGTACGGAGCATCCATATAGACAGCTTTAATGGATTCGCCATCCGAAAAGGCCCCGAACAGCGGACAGAGAGCCAAATCCGTCAAAGCGCCGGTTGCCCGGTTTTCCAGAGCGTATGTCCGCGTCTGGTCATCGTAGATCACGCTGTAAGTTTCCGACACACTTTGCGAAGATGAATTGAATATCCCGTTTGTGGATTCTGCGGCAGAGCAGCCGGACAGTGAGAGCAAAATTAGCAGTCCCAACACTGTGGCCCCGCGCCGTCTGACGAATTTTTTTCCAGACTGCCAGCAGTTTGTGTTTTGCCGCAGCACCCACCATACCATGAGGGCACAGCACATAGCAGACAGGCACAGCAGGGCCAGAAGCTCCTGGGGGGAACGCTCTGAAAAAATCACGATGGGTTCACCTGTCAGCGAATCCTCCGCGGAGGAAGCCCCCTCCAGAAAGCCGGTTGCCAGCAGGAACGGCAGGGGCAACGGCAAGCGGTAGCAAATCTGCCTGGACAGTCCGATGTACGGGATTAAGGTGGATGCCACCCCGATCACCACAGTTAAAGCGTATTTCTTCACTAAAACGGAGGTAAAGAGCAGCAGGGCGGCGAGATACACTGAGCCAAAACAGCGCAGGATGGTTAGAATCAGATACGCGGCCAGCAAAGAGATATTTTTTGTGCTGCCTCCGAAACTGGCGATACTCTGGACAGGGTACTCCCCGTGGGGCAGGCCATATTTCATCCCGAAGAATACAAAACGAATCAGGGCCAGCCCTCCGCAGAGAGCGAACACGGCGCAGAGGGTCATCACGGCTTTGCTTCTGGCGCTCTTGCGGCTCTGAGGCGCAGTCCGCAAAAGCGCGTCCATCTGGCAGCTATACTCCGAGCAAAAAACCGCAGCTGCCAAAATCAAAATGACAAGGAACAGTGGGAAGTCCAGCGTTTGGGCGGAAAACAACCCCGCCCAGCCGTTTGTTTTCAGAAAGTAACGATTGCCGGTGTTCTCGCAGATATATAAGTATTGCTGATACACAGCTTCAAAGCCATGCTCATGGGCCAAAACCGTGTTGACCTCCGCGATCTGCCGCTCATACTGTTCCTCTGTGATCTGGCCGCTGTAATAGCTTTCCTGAGATTGAGAGCGGGTGTAGCGGGCCTCCGTGATGGCCTGGGCCTCCTGCTCCAACCAAGCAGCTTTTTCCTCTGTGCAGGCTCCGTCCAGCCGTTCCAGATACCACTCATATTCCTTGCGGTACTCTTCCATCGCGCTGTTCTGCGGCCTGTCGGCTGCGGCCAGCCAAACCATACTGACCAGGAGCGCGGCCAGGATATAGCATAGGCCCCGCTGGTAAATCATCAGTTTTTTCCATTCATAAGAGAAAACGCTCATCTTGCCCTCCGAACACAGCGGTGACAGTTTTCCGCTGACAGAAAATAAATCACAACAGCAACCGCAAGGCCCGCGATCAGGGCAAACCATATTGCGGCCTGCCAAGTCAGGACGGGAAATCCGTCCAGGTTTACAAACTCCGTTTTGCCCAGAAGAACACGGTTTGTCAGCAGAGAATAAGGGTTCAGCACTTTTGTCCAGACGAAATTGGAGTAGGCACAGGCGGCTCCGCTGACGGTCAGCGCCATACAGAGGGCAAAGTCGATGACAAAGGGGAGCAGGGCATTTTTCCAGAACATCGAAACCAACAGCCAGAGCATCCCGATCACCCATGTACCGGCGCATTTGAGGGCAGCAGACAGGAGGACATACTGAAAAATGCTGAGATTGACGGATGCCTCCGCAAAGTTCGGAATTGCGAACACCGGCAAGGCCAGCCCTTCAAAGGTCTGAAAGGAGGCCGCAAAGCCAATCAGGTCAAGGAAAGAAAACCACAGCGATGTCAGGAGCAGAAACAGGGTGGCCGCAATGATTTTCGCCAGGGCTGTTTTTCTGCCGCCGTTGGGACTTACCAGCAGCAGCATATCCATCTGCGTCTCCCTCTCGCTCACAAAGGTTCCGATGATCCCATAGAGGCAGAGCAGGAGGGTCAGGACGATGGAAAAATCATAATTCAGATAGTAATTGCACATTTCCCGATAGGCAAAGGCGGGGATGGTGCGGCCAGCATAAAGATTATAGATCGCGCCGCTCTCCCTCTGCTGGTAAACCGCCCCCTGTTCCCCATAGAGCGCGGCGCTTTGCCGCGCTCTATTCGCCACTTGCTCCGACCGGCCGCTGTACTCATAGGAATACTGCATGGGTTGCACAAAATACTTGTCCAGCAGATTCCTGTCGCTATACAGATTCCCGGTCATCGTGTTGGGGTCATCGGTAGCTGTGCTTGCGGTCATATCCGATGTGGCCTCCACGAGAGGCACATACACGGCAAGCAACCGTTCCACCTTTTCCGGGGTGATCTCGCCCCGGTATTCCTCATAGAGCTGCCAATGAAGCGTGTGCCAGCTCCGCTCTCCGTTCCCGTCTGTCAGATAGGAGTAGGATTTGTATTCGCCATAGATTTTGAACAGGTTGGCGAGGCTGAACACCACAAAGAGCGCCAGGATGGAGCGTTTGCAGAACTGCTTGATAAACTCATACCGTATCAGACGTATCATGGCTCTCTCCTCTGCAATAGTACAAGAACACATCCTCCAGGTTGGGCTGGACAGGCTGTGCGGTCTTGATCGGGCATCCATCCTCAACAATGCGGAGGGTAAACCGTCCGTCCTCCTGCTTCATGTTGCTGACACAGTACATATCGGTCAGCAGCGCGGCATCCTCGGCCCCGGCGGTCACATTCCACACCTTGCCCTCAATGTTCCGCTCCAGCGCGGCGGGCGTCCCCTGCATAAGCAGCGTCCCCTGCTTCAGCAGCAGGATTTCCCGCGCGATGCACTCAACATCAGAAACAATGTGGGTTGCCAGCAGGATCGTCCGGCCCTGGGCAAACCGGGAGATCAGGTTCCGAAACCGTATCCTCTCACTGGGGTCAAGACCGGCGGTAGGCTCGTCCAAAATCAGAATTTTAGGGTCAGACAGCATGGCCTGCACAATACCAACGCGCTGACGCATACCGCCGGAGAGCGCACCGATTTTCTTGTCCTGCGCATCCGTCAGGTTCACCGTGGCAAGCAGCTCCGCAACCCGGTCTTGCGCTCCGCAGGTGGAAATGTCTTTCAGAGCGCACATATAGAGCAGAAAATCCTTGACGGTAAAATCCCGGTAAAAAATGGGGTACTGAGGCATATAGCCGATTTGGGACAGGAACGCTTTGCCCAGCGTCCTCACATTCTGGCCGTCCACCCGGATCGTGCCGCTGTCCCCGCGCAGGATACCTACAAAAGTATTGATAAGCGTGGTTTTCCCGGCCCCGTTTTCACCCAGCAGGCCATACACGCCCTCGCTCAAGGTGGCGGTAAAGTTTTTCAGCGCATACTTGCTTTTGTATTGTTTCGATACGCTTTCAAATGTGATTTCCATGTTATTCTCCAAATTCGAGTAATGAATATAGGTTGCTTACAATGCCCTACATAAACCGAAATCCGTTCTCTACCAGGGCAAAGGTATATATCATAAATTGCTCACGGCTGTAACAGCAAAAATGGCTTGGCCCAGCATCAGTGAAAGGATGAAACGACGCGATTTTTTGTTCCGTATCAAGCCAGATGCGGGAAATAGGCTGGCATTTTGTTTCCATTCCACGCACGTTTCCACCTGCGATCTCCATGTTACGCTCCAAACTCAAATGTGGATACCAGCGTATCAACTTCGCTGATACTGCCTCCGAGAACGACTACGGCGGTTTTGGCCCCGTCCAAAAGGTAAACCCTGGGGATGCGGTTGAAATACGTGGGGTCGGAGTTCTCAATCACTTCGGTGGCAACCAATGCGCCGGAGGCCACGTCATAGACGCGAACAGTCAGATTGCTGCCAAGAACAGCGGTAGCGACATAGTTCCCCTGCTCCGAGCCGTACACGCCATCTTTGCCTTCACCGCTGGCAGAAAAAGAAAGGGTATTGGCGCTGCCTGTTGCCCGGTCGATCCAAAGCAGTGTGCCGTTGGCCTGGGTGAAGGTCTGCGGGAAAAACAACCGGCTGACGCTGCTCTGCATTTCTTCCATTTCATAGCCGGACGGTTTTGTGAGCTTCAGACCGCTGCCATCCACGGCGATGCTCCCGTAGATGGAAAAACCTTCCTCGCCGTCTGCCGCGGGAATTGAGCTGCCGCTGCCATAGAATACGATCTGGCTGTTGTCCTGGGCAAAGGCAGCACCGTTCAGCATGGAAATACTGATGCTGGCTGTTCCGGCATTTTGGGCCATGTCCAGGAGAGTAGTCAGGCTCCCGCTTTCCAGGTCATACAGATACAGCCCGCCCAAGGCGGCGAAGGCCAGCTTTTTCCCGTCTGTGGAGGCCGCAACGCCCCCGGATTCGCTGAAAACAAAATCCCCCTGTAAAAGCTCATTCACCGCAATCTCCTTGTTCAGAGAGAGGGAGCTGTCGTAGATGTACGCCATCATGCCGTTATCGCCCATGCCGGACAGGACGTAACCCCCGTCAATGGCCTGCGCTTCAAAGTCGCCCAGGGGCGCTTCTGCGGTGGCCAGCACCGAGGAAGCCCCTGTGTCATAGAGGTACAGCTTGTCCGCCAGCACGAAAAGTGTTCCGTTCCCGGCATAGGCGCAGCTCTGGAGCTTGCCGCCAAACAGGGCGGGGTCGAAGGTGCAGGAGGAAGGGGACTGCCCCGGCTGACCGCCAGGGGTCGGAACAGAAACCACAGGAGTGTCGGAGGGGGTGCTTCCCGAAACCGCAGGGGCAGGGACATCCGTCTTGCCGCAGGCGGACAATGCCAGTGTGAAAAGCAGCGCCAATGTCATGCAGAATGTCTTTTTCATGTTCAGTTCTCCTTATACAATAAAATAGAATTTGTCTTAAAGAACGGGCCAGAGGCTCCGTCCTGGGGGACGGCCACACAGTAGAAGGTGTTAAACTGCCCCACCCTGTCCGGGTCGATTACGGCTTCAAGCTCCATAACGCCGCCTTTGCTCAATGTAATGGAGCAGGAGGTGCTTTCGTCAAATTTCACCGGCTGATGATCCAGGAAAAAAGCAATGCTGTAACTTGTTCCGGCTGTGCCGCACATGGTAAATCGCAGGGTGACGGGAGCGGAGACGCACAGGTTGTCATAAATGAGCTCGCCGTCACAGGAAAATGTATAATAGATCCCGCTATCCAGCGTGTCCATGCTCACACCGCCCCAGCCGTATTTGGGAAGCTCGTTTTCCACATACTGCGCTGCGACCTTTTCCTCCCGCACTTCGCTTTTTGAAAAGATTTCCCGGACGGGCGGAAGGTTTGAATGGGCGGCTGGCGCGTCCGCGTTGAACTTCAATTCAATATGGGAATCCAGCGTTTTATGATACCAGCCATAGCTGGAGGTGGATTCCATATCCGGCTGGAAGTCCGGGTTCGTGATGCTCACCACGGTCAGGGCCAGCGTATCTCCGGCGCTGCCGGTCACAGGCTCAAAGAGGAAGGAGAAGCTTTGATCCTCCTTTGCGGGGAAACTGTGACAATACTCATACTCCGCTGTGGGTTCGTTCACCTTGTAGGGCTGGGGCTGGCCGTCCAGAAACAGGAGAAATCCAACAGTATCCATCTTGCCGGAGAGGGAAAATCGGTAGTCCAGCCGAAACTCGCCGCCGTCATAGGGGAAGGGCAGGCGCTCCCCACTCTCGGAGAAATCAGCCGAAGCTGCTTCGTGGGTGAGCATTGCCAGAAATCCGGCGTCCTCCTCCGCCGCCTCAAACGGGTTTGCGGCGACAGCCTGTGACGGCGGGGGCGTGCTGTCTGGAATGGCATAGTTCCCGCAGGCGGCAATGGATAAAAGCGCGCCGCACAGCAGGGGAACGGCAATCAATCGTTTTCGCATACATGGCCTCCTTTGCTTTGATGGGTCGAGTATAACGGGCAAAGGTCAAAATTCGGTCAAGAAAAGCGAAATGCCGCCCAACTTTTTTGGGCGGCATCCGGGAGATGGTTTTCAAAGGGAAACGGGATATTGTAGCATCACAAGCGGCATAGCATGATATATTCTTCCTCGTTTTCATCTACAATCTCAAATCCCGTTTTTCGATACATCCTCACAGCATAGTTTGTTTTTTGTACGGCAAGCGATGCTTGTTTATACCCTCTGTCTTTGAGAATACGGAGCATTTCTTTCATCAACGCAGTACCTATTCCCAAGCCCCGATAATCTTTGTGCAGGGATATTGCAAAGGATGGAGTATCATTGTCTATATGTCCATAATCATTCATAATGCGTACCCAAACAGCTCCAATAGGCTTATTATCAATTTCCGCAACCAAACCAATGTCGTCTTTTTTCGTCCCGAAGCCGGTTATATACACCTGCAATTCAGGCTGATTGATAATTGATTTTGGAGGTGCAGGCAATCCCTCCGGCACAAAGATCGCTTCATATAAAAAATCTTGAAGTAATCTTACTTCTCCCGCTGATATTGGCCTAATCTTGTAGTCCATAATTACCTCTCATTCTTGCATGACCGCGATAGAGGCTTTCACACAGGCCCCGTGGGGCGGTTGGTTTGAAAGCTCTATGGTTCCCCCATGCTTCTGGCACAGCACCCGGCTCACCGCAAGCCCCAGCCCCAGGTGCTTGCCGGAGGTATCTTCAGAGTAAAACAGGGCGGTTTTCTTTTGCAGCAGCTTGTCCGAAAAGCCCGTCCCGTCATCGGTCACGGTGGCCGACAGGATTCCATGCTCCAGACAAAAAGCAAGCCCGATTTCCCGCTCCGCGAAACGGAGGGCATTGGAGATCAGATTTTCCAGAACGCGGTACAGCAGCTCCCCGTCAAGGATGGCCCTGCCCTTCGGCACACGGAGATCACAGGAAAAAAGCACCTCGGTATTCTGAAACAGGATGGATAGAGAATCCGCCATGTGCTGTAAAAAATCAGGAAGTTCCACCTCTCTGCGGTGGATTTCTGTTTCTTCGATAGCCCCCAGGTCGCGCATGGTATCGGTATAGCGGCCCATACGCTCTACGGTCATGCCGAGATTGGAGAGCGCCTTCTCCAGTTTTTCCTCCGTCAGGGTCCCGCCCTGGCTGTTCTCCTGCAAATATTCTACATAGCCGGTCATAATGGCGATGGGGTTGCGCAGATCGTGGGCCACGGATGCCTGCAACGCCCGGCGTTCCTCCAGCATACTCCACATCTGGCGGTTATTCTCATATAGGGTCTGCCGCATTTTCTCAAAGGCGGCACAGAGCCGGCCCAATTCATCCTGCCCGTCAAAGTTGATCTGGAAGCTCAAATCCCGGTCTTGAATGTGTGTGGTGGCATCCATCAGAACAGTGATCGGCGGCTCCAGTATCCTGCGATAAAACCACCACGCGCACAAAGTAATTCCAATGACTGCAAACAGGAACGGCAGCAGCACCATACATACCTGTGAAATGCGGTAGGCCATTTTTGCTTTGGAGGAAAGCATAGAGTAGCTGGATTCAATGCGCTCTATCATGTAGCTCGTCTGTCCCTGGCTCTCGTTGTGTTCCTGGCCGTCCGCTACCAGTTGACCGAATGGCGCTGGTGAGCCGTCAAGGACATACCTCATCTTTGCCTCTGTGACCGTACCATCCGGGGCGGTTGTCTGCTGCGTCAGCCAGACCTCATTGGAATCAGGGAGAATATGTTTTTGAAAGCGGTAACAGCCGAAAATCGCAAGGGCGCTGCAAAAGAACACAATCAGCATTGTGACCGCCACAGCCTTCATAAAAGAGCGTTTCAATGACTGCCTTTTTACTTTTTCCATCGGTAGCCCATCCCCCAAACTGTTTCGATGTACTCACTTCCGCTGGCCTGCATGAGCTTTGCGCGGATTTTGCGGATATGCTCTTTAATCACGTTGCTGTCGCCCTCCGCGTCATAGCCCCATACCGCCTCATAAATGCGCTCCTTGTCAAAGACCTGATTGGGGTTAGAGGACAGAAATTCGATGATGTCAAATTCCCTCTTGGAAAAGGAAAGCTCCTGCTCATTCCAAAATACTTTTCTATCAGAGAGATTGATAATCAGCCCCTGAGAGGTCACGACCTCCGGCGGGCGGTTATTCCGCTCGTCCCGGCGCAGATGGGCCTCAATGCGGGCAATCAGTTCCTGCAAGCCGAACGGCTTGGTGATATAGTCGTCCCCTCCGGCCCGCAGGCCGTTGACCTTATCCTGCTCTGTGATCCGCGCCGTCAGGAACAGGATGGGGCAGACGATATGATTCCGAATGACCTTGCACAGCTCCAGCCCGTCCATCCCCGGCATATTGATGTCCAGCAGAATGAGATTTGGCTTTGTAGTCAGCTTTGCCAGGGCTTCATCGCTGCTGTTGGCTACGGAAACCATATAGCCGTGATCCTGCAAATGGGTGGAAAGCAGTTCGGTCAGGATAAGTTCATCATCAACGATCAAAACTCTGTATGCCATGTGAACACCTCCAGTCTTTTTCATCATATAGGGAGAAAGTCAAAATTTGGTCAAGAATAAAACTCAGCGGCATATTTCAATTATATACTGTGGAGCGTCGAGTATCAATCGTATAAGGGGATGACCGATTTGAATTATATTCCTGCCCCCCGAAATAGTGCTCGGTTTCGCGCCCTCTGTTACTCCTTCGCTTCCGGTTCTCAAAATCGGCAACAGGCTCGTGGTGCCCAAAGAGAAATTCGTGGAGTGGGTGTCGCGGCACACCCAGGGAGGTGCGGGGTGAAGTACCACCATGTCCAAAGCGTGATCCAGTCAAGAACTACTTCCAGCTGCCCAACGAGATATTCCTGCTGGGCCTATCACCGGGCGCACTGGCGGTCTACTCGTACCTACTCTGCTGCGAGAACAGGAGCACCTACCAGTGCTGGCCCAGCTACAAGATTATCGGCAGAGCGGTGAGGATGAGTGCCAACACCGTCCGTAAGTATGTGTGTGAGTTGGAAGATTGCCAACTCATCAGTACAGAGAACACGACCGTCACCACCAAGGTCGGTCTGAAGCGCAACAGCAATCTGCTCTACACCATCCGTCCGATTCAACTGGCGCTCGACCAGTTCTACGAACAGCAACTGGCGCAGATGGATACGACGGCTGAGCGTCAGCAGGTCGCAACAGCACCCGCACTCCACAGCAACAGTGCGCACTCAGAGCCTGTTTAAAAACTTTAGACAAGAGGGGGAGAGAAGTAGATAATAAGGGAAAACAGGCGGGAGATGAGGATAGGATGCATCAATATCCAAGCGATATCAGCCGGGAAGAATATGATTTGATTCGAGAGGATTTGGAAGGAGCACGAAAAAGAACGCGTCCAAGACAGTACGATTTGTACGATGTGTTTTGTGCAGTGCTGTATGTGGTGCAGGGTGGAATACAATGGCGAATGCTGCCCAGCGATTATCCCGAATGGCAGAGCGTGTACTATTATTTCCGGGTATGGGCCGAAAAAGATGCGACAGGCGTCAGTGTTCTTGACAAGGTTCTGCACAAATTGGTAAAGCGGATACGGAATGAGGACCTGCGGCAGGATAAGACCACTTTTGGAATTGTTGATGCGCAAAGTGTGCAGAATGCTGACACAGCGGAAGAAAAAGGGTATGACGCGGGAAAAAAGTATGTGGAATCAAACGCCATGTTGTCGTAGATACGATGGGGCTGCCCCATGCCATAGCCGTAACAACCGCTGATGTGACTGACCGGGATGGAGCCGCTCAGATGATCCTTTTTAACCGGGACAATCTTTCCTGTGTAAAGAAGTTTCTGGTAGATGGGGGATACTCCGGCGCACGCTTTGCCAATCAGGTCAAGGAGATTTGCGGCGCGCAGGACAGAAAATACGGGACCGACCTGCACGGCCGATCCCGCTTTTTTCGTATTGCCACTGTTTGACGAGATTGCGCTACAATGAAAATCGATTTAGAAACTCTATATAATAGTCAAATTCTTCTACGATGGCGTCAACCATCCCCATCATGTATTTTGTTTTTTCCGCATCTTTTCGGTAAGCAAGTGAAACAGAACGCTTTGGCATTCCCTGCAATAAAAAGCTGTGACATTCCTTCGGCGGGAGTCCCCTGAGTCTGATTTGTTCATACAGACTCAGGGGATTTGCGATTGCGACTCCACTCCCGTGGCAGCCCAACTGATAGAGCAGGCTGTGAGAGGCGGTTTCCAGAGCGATGTTGGGGATCGCATTATGCTTTCGGAATAGCTGATCAACAGGCTGCCGCAGGCGGTTGGGAGGGGAGAGCAAGATGAGCGGCATTTCTTTTAGCTCCATGAGGTCAACGCCGTCTTGGGCATACTGCTCCAGCATGTCCTGCCAGCTTTCCGGAAAGTATTCTTTCAAAAGCACTTCGTTCATAATACAGCGCATCTGCTCCTGAGCCAGAAGAACAGTTTCCAGGCCGGACAGAGGGGGAATATCCACTCCCACCATGATATCAATATCTCCGGCCAACAGATCTTCCAGAAGAGGAGTAGTCAGTTTTTCCTGCAATCGAACAGAAATATTTTTATATTCGGGGTGGTAGCGGCTCCAGATTCCCGGAAAAAAGGCGCTGCTGCGCTGATGGGACAATCCGAGGCGGAGAATCCCGACAGACCGTTGAGATAAATCCGCGAATCGGGCGACCATAGCATGTTCCGATTCCAAAATGTGTCTTGAATAAAAAACCATAGCTTCTCCCGCCGGAGTCAGGCACAGCCGGGGCCGGCGCTGAAAAAGTTTCACATGGTAATGTTCCTCCAGCCGCTTGATATGTCCGGACAGGCTTTGCTGTGTGATATACAGGCGGTTTGCGGCGCGTGAAAAATTCATTTCCTCAACTACGGTCAAAAAAATATGGAATGAATTCAGTTCCATTTCCTCGCCTCCCTTTAAGGTCTGCCCCATTATATCATAGTTTGTGGCTATTTAACAGCTTTGAGACTGTGAAAAACACGAAAAAATAACTGTTTGAAATTGTGTAGCACTTCTGATAAGCTGAATATACCCAGAAACTGATTGGATCGAGTACAGCAAAGGAGGAAGATTATGATAACCTTAATGGACTGTACCCTGCGCGACGGTGCGAACGTGGTAGGGAAAGGCTTCTCCGCCGAAATTACAGACATGGTGCTGGACGGGCTGACCAGCTGCCATGTGCCTATCATTGAATTTGGCAACGCCGGCGGGATCGGTGCCTATGAGGTGGCGGGCTTTACCAACGCAGAGACCGACCAGACCTACTTGGACATAGCCCAAAAATATTTAAACCGGGGTTCCCAGCTGGGCATGTTTCTCAATGCCAAGCGGTATCGGGAGAAAAATGTGGCCCTGGCCAAAGAGAGCGGTCTATCTTTCCTGCGGGTCGGAGCAGACGCCGGTGACGGAGATATCTCCATTCCGGCCGTCCGGGACATCAAGAAAGCGGGGCTGAAAGCTTTTTACTCCGAGATGAAAGCCTATCTGCTCACTGCCGACCAACTGGCCGAGGAGGCCAAAAAGCTGGAGGACGCTGGGCTGGATGAGATCACCATTATGGATTCCGCCGGCACCATGCTCCCCGGCCAGGTGGCGGAGTACACCGAGAAACTGACTCAGACTGTCTCCATCCCTGTGGCTTTCCACTGCCACAACAACCTGGGGCTGTCCGCCGCCAACGCGGTGGCCGCCTATGAGAACGGGGCCGCCATCCTGGACTGCGGACTGATGGGGATGGCCCGCAGCGCAGGCAACCTAGCCACCGAGATGTGCGTGGCCATCATGCGGCGGTACGGCCAGATGAAAGAGATTGACCTGTACGGGATGCTGGACTTTATCGACAAGCGCCTACAGCCCGCTATGGATGCTCACAGCTACCACAACCCTGTCCCCCCTCTGGACCTGGTACTGGGACTGTCCGGCTGCCACTCCAGTTTCCTGAAGAAGTTCAAGGCCGCCGCTCAGGAGCATCAGGTAAACCTCTACCGGTTGATTGTCGAGGTATCCGCCGTCGATCAGAAAGCCCCGTCCGACGAGTTGATCGCCAGGACCGCCGCCGCTTTGAAATGAGGGGGAAGAACCGATGGTAAATGTTGTTTTAGCGGGCCAGTATCCCGCCGGGACCTATGAGAAACTCCGGGCCATGCTGCCTGAGGAGCAGTTCGGATTGAAAGCGGTAGATACCCCGGAGGCCTACGACGCCATGACCGACGCGGAGGTCATGATCCTGCGCATCTTCAAGGCCCCCAAGGAAGTGATCGGGCGCAATCCCAAGCTGAAGATGATCCTGCGCTGGGGGGCTGGCTACGACTCCGTAGACATTGAAGCCGCCGGCCAGCGGGGCATCCTGGTGACCAACACCCCCGGCGCCAACGCCGGGGCGGTGTCCGAGCTGGCGGTGATGCTGATGCTGGCGGTAGGGCGCAAGCTTCTGTGCCATACCTGGAGCCTGACCCAGGGAGAGTGGAGCAAAAATACCTATCTGAACAGCTCCTTCTGTCTGAACAACAAGCTGGTGGGTATCGTGGGTGGAGGCAACATTGGCCGTCAGGTGGCCGCCAAGGTTCAGGCCTTTGGCGCTCAGGTGCAGTACTACGACCCCTGCCGCCTCCCCGCCGACCTGGAGGAGCAGTGCCGCATGATCTATGTGCCCCTGGAGACCTTGATCGAGACCTCTGACATTATCACCTTCCATGTGCCCCTGCTGGACTCCACCCGCCACATGCTGGGTGCGGAGCAGATGAAACGGATGAAAGACGGGGCCATCGTCATCAACACCGCCCGGGGCGGGCTGGTGGACGACGACGCTCTGGTACAGGCAGTACGCTCAGGCAAGCTGGCCGGGGCCGGCCTGGACGGCGTGGAGCGGGAGCCCCTCCCCGTCGACGACCCGCTACTCACCGAGCCTAACATCATCGTCACCCCCCACATCGGCGGCGGGACAGCGGACATCGGTGACATAATCATGCCCATGCTGGCTCAGGACATCCGGGACTTCGCGGCGGGAAAAGAACCGGCACACCTTGTAAACAAAGCGTTTCTGCCCGCTGAGAAGGAATAGAATCACAAAAATATTTTGTGAAGAAGCCTAAAAAACTCTGTTTGCCATTGGGGTGGGGCTATATTAAAATAGGTAGCAGCCAGACAGAAACGACAATAAACGCCGGGAGGAGAAACGATAATAAACGCTGGGAGGAGAAATGATGGTGGATCGAAATTATTTGGAGCAAGTGTTTTCGGCTTTTTTAGAAATTGAGGACAAGGAACTGCGCGAACGCTCAGAGAAAGCGATGGCCATGGCCATGGAGCAGGGGGGCTGGAACGAGGCCAACCTGGCCGGCGCGCCGGTAACCCTGAGCTGGAAGGGGTGTGATGTGAGCTGGATCGAGCACGTGACCGATGTGACCCAGATGTGCATCCTGGAGTTTGACCAGATGAAAAAATATTACCTCCGACACGGAATTCCCTTTGATCGGGACGTGGTGGTGGCGGGCGCCCTGCTTCACGACATCGGCAAGCTGACCGAGTTTGTGCCGGACGGAAAGGGCGGGGCCGTTCACAGCGAGAATTTCCAGCTGATGCGCCACCCGCTCTCCGGCGCGCTGATTGCCGGCAAAGCCGGACTTCCGGACAATGTCGTCCACCTGATTGCCACCCACTCCTTTGAGGGGGAACGGTCCTACCAGACGCTGGAATCCGATTTTGTGCGCACGGTGGACATCTTTGTATTCAATTGCTCAGTCAAAGGGCTTGAAAAGTATTGATTGAAAGCAAACGTTTTTTAAATCAAATTACAGTAAAAAGGAGAAATTACCATGAAAAAACTCAGCGCTCTGATCCTTGCGGCCGCCATGTGCGTCAGCCTGCTGGCTGGCTGCGGAAATTCCTCCACACCCGGCGGCGGCAGCAACCCCAGTGCCGCCAACGGTAACGGCGGTAGCTGGCCTAACGGGACCGTCACCCTGCTGTGCGGCTTCGGCGCCGGCGGTTCCTCCGACCTGGAGGTCCGTTCCCTGGCCACCTATCTTGAGAAGAAGACCGGGGGCACCTTTGTGATTCAGAACGTGACTGGCGCCAACGGCTGGATGGCCTGGGACCAGCTGCTTCACGCCGACAAGGACGGCCAGACCATCGCTATGGTCAACACCCCCGCCCTGTTCTATGACTATCTGGACCCCTCCCAGGGTCATAAGGAAACCATGGACGACTTCGACTTCATCTGCAACGAGGTGATTGACTACGGAGTCCTGGTCTGCGCCAAGGGTGCCTATGCGGACATCGGCGCCTTTATGGAGGCCGCCAAGAGCTCCGGCGGTGTGACAGTGGGCGACGTGGGCGCCAACGGAAACAAGCACATCGCTGTGATTGAGACCGGCATCGCCAACCCGGACGCCACCCTCACCTCCGTCCACCAGAACGGCTGGTCTGACAACTACGCCGCTCTGCTGGGCGGCACGGTGGACGCTGTCTCCGCCACCTACGACGACATTGCCTCCGTCCTGGCCGACGATGAGCTGGACGTGCTGTGTGTGTTCAATGACAAGCGGATCGATGTGCTGCCTGATGTGCCCACCCTGGAGGAGGCCGGCTTCGGTGCCGTCTATTCCGCCCCCTCCCGCGGCTATTTCCTCCCCTCCGGCGTGGACGCCGCTACCAAGGAGGCCATTGTCAAGGCGTTTAACGAGGCCATCAACGACGCCGACCACATCGCTGAGCTGGAGGCGCTGGGCCTGATGGTCAGCTATATGGACGGCGAAGATTACCTCTCTTTCCTGCGGGGTCAGGAGTCCGATGTGGTTGCGCTGAAGCCTGAGCTGGGCTGGGAATAAGATTCGGAACGGACACCGCGAAGCGCCGCCGTATGTCGCATTGCCCCTGCGGCGGCGCTGTTGATTAAGAAAGGTGGGTCTCCTTTATGAAGAAAAAAAGCTGGAGCCAAGACATTATCATTGCGATTCTTCTTTTGGCCCTGAGCGCGTTTCTGATCTTCCATGCGCTCACAGTGCAGAGCGCTGAGGCCAGGCAGTTTCCCATCCTGATTCTTCTGATTTTCGCTGCGTTGGCAACAGCCATGCTGGTCAACGGAATCCGGGACTCCCGGGCGGCAGAGAAAGGGGAGGCCCGCTTCAAAAATATGAAGTGGGAAGAGATTAAGTATCCTCTTTTGGTATTTGTGTTCATCGTTATTTATGTCATCGCGGTGGATCTTGTTGGCTTCATCATTCCGTCTCTGCTGTTTACCGCCGG
Source organism: Flintibacter muris (assembly GCF_943192995.1). Lineage (GTDB taxonomy): Bacteria > Bacillota > Clostridia > Oscillospirales > Oscillospiraceae > Lawsonibacter > Lawsonibacter muris. Next base: position 5,748 of record NZ_CALPCP010000007.1, on the reverse strand, counting down.
CCTGATGTGGTTTAACTACGCACGCAATAAGCTGGCGATGATTTTAGTCCCCTGCGGGCTGGTAGGGTTCCTGTATGTGCTGTTTACCTTCATTCTGAAGACAAAAATGCCGTAAGCGGGAGGTGTAAATCAAATGTGGACGACTGTATTTTCAAATTTCTTCTCCCTTGAGTCCCTGATTGCTCTGGTGGTCGGCGTTGTGGGCGGAATGGTCATCGGCGCGCTGCCCGGCCTGAATGCCACCATGGCGATTTCCCTGCTGATCCCCATTACTTATACCATGTCTCCCTATGCGGCGTTTACTATGATGATGGCGGTCTACACCTCTGCGTTCTACGGCGGCTCCCTGACAGCCATTCTGATTCACACCCCCGGCACGCCCTCCTCCGCGGCCACCGCCGGGGACGGCTATGCGCTGACCCAGAAGGGCCGGGGACTGGAGGCCATGGGCATGTCCACAGTGGCCTCCATGATCGGCGGCGCGCTGTCCGGTGTGGCGCTGCTGACGCTGGCCCCCTTGCTGGGGAAGGTTACGCTGCTGTTCAGCGCCCCGGAGTATTTTCTGATTGTGATCCTGGGCCTGTCCATCATCGGAGGCTTGGGAGGCGGTTCCGCCGTCAAGGGCTACCTGATGGGCGTGTTCGGCCTGATCCTGGGCACCATCGGCACGGATACTATCACTGGTCAGCTGCGCTTTACCTTCGGCTATATGGGCCTGTACTCCGGCATTTCCACTGTTCCGGCGCTGATTGGCCTGTTTTCCATCTCCCAGGCCATGGTGCTGTGTGAGCAGCACGCCGCATTCCGGCGGGGTGAGCACCGGACCGTGGATGAGTCCGCCCTGCACGGTAAATTCCTGCCTGCTGCCAAGGAGATGATACTCCACCTGCCCAATTTCATCCGCTCCGCCATCATCGGTATTGTGGTGGGAATCCTGCCCGGCGCCGGCGGTGACATTGGCGCGTGGTTCGCCTACAGCCAGGCCAAAAAGGCCTCCAAAAAACCCGAGGAATTTGGTAACGGCTCCATTGAGGCGATTTGCGCCTCTGAAACGGCCAACAACGCCGTCACCGGTGGCTCCATTATCCCGCTGATTACCCTGGGCATCCCCGGTTCCACCGTTGCGGCTGTCCTGCTGGGCGCATTGATCATGCACGGCCTGACGCCGGGCCAGTCCATGTTCGGCAAAAACGTGACCACGACCTATACGATCATCATCGGCTTTATTGCGGCGAATATCCTGATGGGCTTGATCGGTATGCTCATCTGCCGCCAGGTAATCAAAATCACCAAGGTCTCCGACGCAATCCTGATCCCGGTCATCGTGGTGCTGTCCACCATCGGGTCTTACTCCATCAACAACCGGATCTCCGATGTCTATATGATGCTGGTCTTTGGCCTGATCGGCTATCTCTGTAAAAAAGCTGATTTGCCCACCGCTCCCGTTATTTTGGGCCTGCTGCTGGAATCTACTGGTGAGCAGGGATTCAAGAACGCCATTTTGATGGCAAAGGATACGCCCATTCTGCTCTACTACCTGCAGCGTCCGGCCAGCCTGGTGTTGATCCTCCTTATCGTTGCCACTGTGGTGGTTCCCGCGATCCAGAGTGCCATAAAGGCTGTAAAGGGCCGCAAGGCGTAACGAAAAGCGGAGCGTGACACAGTTGTGCTACACGATTTGATTCAAACGGATATGCTCCACACCATCAAAGTATTGAAACATCAGCTCTAAAAAGAATTTGGAGTAATGGGACAGATAGCGGTCCTTCATCCGAATCAGGGACAGCCTCTGGGTCAGGGGCTGTCCTTTGTAATGCAAAGGAAAGATATTGATATCCGAGGGGATATCCTTTTGCTGGCTGACAAGGCTCATCTGAGAGATAAAGCAGGCGGCTAATCTCTGAAAGCAGGCCGTGGTCCCGATCTGGGTATAGGTGCTGGTGATGTAGGCGCGGGGGATAATGTTGGCCGCCTCGAAGCATTGATTGATCTGCCGGCCCATGCGGTTATTAAAAATGCAGAAGGGAAGCCGGGAGAATTCCCGGACGTCGGTCCCGTGGAGCGCCTGCTCTTTCAGCGCCGCAGCCGTCTCCCCATAATGCCTTTGGAGGAGAGAGTCGGCTACACAGAGATAGACCTGGTCGTCCATCAGATGGTGAGTGACCAGCTTGGGGTATTCCTCATCGTTGAGCGTAATGGCAAAATCCAGGGAGCCGTCCAGCACCAGCGGCTCCAATTGTTTGGTGACAGCGTCTGTGATCCGGATATCTACATTGGGGTACCGGGAGGAAAACTGAGGCAAAATGGCGGGCAGGCACATATTCAGCCGCAAGCTGCTGGCCCCGAAGCGGAGAACACCCCGTTCCTGCTGGGCGATATCGGACAGAATATCCTTTAAATTAATTTCCTCCTTGCTGACCACGCTGGCAAAGCCCAGCACAAACTCCCCGGCGGTGGTCAGGGAGAGCGAGGGCTTGCGGTAGAGCAGCTTGGTGCCGTAGTAGTCCTCCAGCCGCTGAATGTGGTTGCTCAGGGTCTGTTGGGAGATGAACAGCCGGTTGGCGGTGCGGGTCATGTGCAGGTCTTTGGCCAGCTCGGAAAAGTAGTACAGACTGGTGAGATCCATGGGAACACCCCCACAAATTTCTTTTGTTAACAATCTAAAAAAACGCTGTTTTACTTTTGGATTGTTTTATATTAATATGAAATCGCAGAAAACACAAGAGGTTTCATCAAAACCGATCAGATTTGAGGAGGAATTACATATGTCCGTTGGGAAAAGAATCTATCTCAAGCGTGAGATGCCCAATCCTGAGATTATGGCCCAGTTCAAGACCATCCCGGCCTCCAACACCGCCGACGTGATGAACCGCAGCTGCGCCATGAATCCCCGCATTCATCTGGTGAGCAGCCCCAAGGAGCAGATGATGGTGGGACCCGCCTATACCGTCAAGGGCCGGGCCGGGGACAACCTGACCCTCCATGCCGCCCTGAACCTGTGCAGTGAAGGGGATGTGCTGGTGGTCTCCAATGAGGAGGATACCACCCGGGCCCTGATGGGCGAGGTGATGATGGCCTACCTGCGCTACACCAAGAAGATCGCCGGCATCATCCTGGACGGTCCTATCCGCGACATCGACGAAATCGGCAAGTGGGACTTCCCCGTCTACTGCACCGGCACTACCCCCGGCGGCCCCTACAAGGAGGGTCCCGGCGAGATCAACGTGCCCATTTCCTGCGGCGGAATCAGCGTCAACCCCGGCGACATTATCCTGGCCGATCCGGACGGCATCATCGTCATCCCCCGGCAGGATGCCGCGACCATCCTGGAGGACGCCAAAAAGTTCCAGGCCGCCGACGAGAAGAAGCTGGCCGCCGCCAAGAACGGCACCGCCAACCGCGCCTGGGTGGAGAAAGCTCTGGAGGAGAAGGGCTACGAGATCATTGATGACGTGTACCGGCCCTGATCGCCGGAGCAGAAAGGAGTATGACTGCTATGAGCTATAAAGTTCTTTTGCCTCAGCCTATTCTGCCCGAGGGCTACGCCTATCTCCGGGACCACGGCTTTGAGGTTGTGGACGGTCAGGGCTTTACTGAGGAGGCCATTCTGGCCGATATCCCCGACTGCGACGCCATGATTGTCCGTACCGCCAAAATTACCGGCAAGATTCTGGACGCCGCCCCCAAGCTGAAGATCATTGCCCGCCACGGCGCCGGCTATGACGGCGTGGACCTGGAGGGAGCCCAGCGCAACAAGGTGCTGGTCACCACCGCTGGCGGTGCCAACGCCATCTCGGTGGCGGAGCTGGCCATCTTCTATATGCTCTACTGCTCCCGGCGCTTTAAGGCGGTCATGGCCCAATGCAAAGAGGACTACCGTTACGCCAAAATGGGTATCCAAAAGACTGAGTTGGAGGGCAAGACCTTAGGGCTGATTGGCACAGGCAACATCGGCAAGCTGGTGGCAAAAAAAGCGGCCTACGGCTTTGACATGAAGGTACTAGCCTACGACCCCTTTGCCAGGGAGGTCCCGGAGTACATTCAGCTGGTAGAGGACCGGGACCGGATTTTTAAAGAGAGCGACTATGTTTCCCTCCACGTCCCCGCTACCAAGGAGACCACCCACTCGGTGAGCGACCGGGAGTTCGACCTGATGAAGGAGACCGCCTTCCTCATCAACACCGCCCGGGGAGCCATCGTGGACGAGCCTGCCCTGATCCGGGCCCTGGAGGCCAAAAAGATCGCCGGCGCCGGACTGGACACGGTGGAGCAGGAGCCCTTCGACCTGAACAATCCCCTGCTGAATATGGAGAACGTCCTGGTGGCCCCCCACATCGGCGGCGCCACAAAGGAGGCCTCCACCCGCTCTTCCATTGTCTGCGCCCAGGCTATCGACGACTACTTCTCCGGGCGTACTCCTAAGTTTATTGTTCCTGAACTGCGGGACCTGGTTTAATTCTTACCGTCTCTTTCTTGTTTACAGCGTATCAATTTCTGTATGAGATGTTTGTTGCGGAAGGCGGTGAAACAGCTTATAAAGGGGCGATAGCAGAGAGGACAGTTTTGTCCTCTCTGCTATCGCTGTTTTGGATAGAATCGCTTTATTTATCCCTTTCGTCTGTCCATCAAAGGCGTTTACCCTCTGACCACATATTTGCCCACAGACAGAGAAAACCAGCCCGCCGGGAGTATCCCAGCGGGCTATGTGCTGTTCAGCTTGCCTTATTCTCTGTCCTCAGCCGCTCCTTTTCAGCGGCCACCTCCGCTTTCAAATCTGCTATCATTGCCGCCAGTAGCCTTTCGCATTCCTACTTAGTGTCGGCATGGACCTTTCGTGTTTCCAACCTTCCATCTGGCAATGTGATCGTATAGCGTCCAACCCATTGACCGTTTTGATTTCTACTGAGAGACCCGGTTCCCCATCGGCGCTTTCGCTCCCTGATAGGCCGAAAATCGGTCATCGTGGGCATGGATTTTGCTATCGATGTGGACTCCGCTACTTCCACCTTGCTGATACCCCGGTCGATTTTTGTGGCAGCTTGCCTCTGCATATCATCGGTGACATGGGCGTAGACATTCAGCGTTGTGCGCTGGAGACGTGCCCGATGACGGAGGACAGAGTCTTGATGTCCATCCCGTGCTCCAGAGCATTGGCAGCGAACACATGCCGCAGGTCGTGGAAACGTACCTTTTTGCATCCGGCGTGTTTTAGAATCTCAGAGCCCCGCCGGAAAAACGGTAGAGCCGGGAGTCCCCCACATGGCCCCACACCGCCCGGTCCCCGCCGATGGACAGGGCCACGGCGGTGGTTTTCATCTCCTCCTGGCCGGGGACCTTCTGGCCCTCTATCACCGCCTCGTTGGCCTTCTGGAACAGCTCAATCAACTCTTCGGGGCTGGGGTGGACGGCGCAGCCCTCAAAGAGGACATCCGCCGCCAGTGCGGAGGCCACCTCCCCCCTTCCGTGGCCCCCCAGGCCGTCGGCCAGGACAAAAATTCCCTGTTCGGCGCAGCAGCGCACGCTGTCCTCGTTGTGATCCCGGCCCCCCTGATTGGTATAGCAGTAAGCAGATAGTCTCATGGCTTACTCCAGATCTACATAGACGGTGTTGTCCGCCTCACCCAGGTAGAAGGAGCTCTTGGGGGGCAGGCGCACCGGGCTGTTGGGGGCTACCCGCTGGCCGTTGGACAGGAAGGTGCCGTAGGTAGAGTTCAGGTCGGTGAGGACAAACTGTCCCTGTTCAAAGGA
>NZ_CALPCP010000006.1 GCF_943192995.1 Flintibacter muris | reverse complement strand
TCGCATACCTGCGTCTCTCATTTTTCTGTATCATACCCTCATTATAGCACCTTTTTATCTATTGGTACAGCTTCTGAATTTGGAGTTCAAGATTCCAGAACGGTTTTGGTTCAGAATGGAAGATATTTAGACCCAAAAGACGGCCAGTGGCACGACCTGCCGAACTGAACTCAAAAAACGGGGCAGGCAGATACGCGTTCTGTCTCAGTTAATCTCCAACAACCGGGCGGCTGTCCTTGATTGGACAGCCGCCCGTCTGTTTTTACCCAAACATAGAAAACAAATCCATCTGACTGGTCTCGGGCAGGTCACCGAAGGCGCCGGCGTCTTTCAGCAGCTGGATATGGGTTTTGGACACCTTGGGGCAGGCGGCGGAGACCTCCTCGATAGAGATAAACTGCTTCCCCTCCCGCTGCTCAGCCAGGGAGACGGCGGCGGTCTCCCCCAGTCCCGCCACTGAGACAAAAGGGGGCCGAAGGGTGCCCTTCTCCTCGTCCACAGCGAAATGAATGGCCTGGGACTTGTACAGGTCCATCCGGTCGAACTGGAAGCCCCGGAGATAGAACTCGTAGCACACCTCCAGGGTGGTGAGCATGTCCTGCTCCACGGCGGTGGCCTCCTTGTCCTTGGCAACAATCTGGCGCATCTTCTGCTGACACACATCCATTCCACGGCACATAAATGCCTCGTCAAAGGCCTTGGCCCGGATGGAAAAATAGGCGGCGTAGAAGGCCAGGGGGCGGTGGACCTTAAACCAGGCGATACGGAAGGCCATCATCACATAGGCCACGGCGTGGGCTTTCGGGAACAGGTAGGCGATTTTCTTGCAGGAGCCGATATACCAGTCGGGAACTCCGGCGGCCTTCATCTCTTCCTCCGCCCCGTCGGGCAGACCCCGTCCCTTTCGAACGGCCTCCATGATTTTGAAGGACCGCTTGGGGTCCATCCCCTTGGAGATGAGAAAGAGCATGATGTCGTCCCGGCAGCCCACGCACTGGCCCACGGGGATGTTCTGCTGGAGAATCAGGTCCCGGGCGTTACCCAGCCACACGTCGGTGCCGTGGGTGAAGCCCGAGATGCGCAGCAGCATGTCGAACTGGGTGGGCTGGGTCTCCTCCAGCACGCCCCGGGTGAACCGGGTGTTGAACTCCGGGATGGCTACCGCTCCGGTGGGGCCCAGCACCTCGTCGTTCTCAAAGCCCAGCTCCTTGGAGGAGGTAAACAGGGACATGGTGGCCTGGTCGTCCAGGGGGATTTCCCGGGCATTGACGCCCGTCAGGTCCTCCAGCATACGGACCATGGTGGGGTCATCGTGACCCAGCATGTCCAGCTTGAGCAGGTTGGACTCCATGGAGTGGTATTCAAAATGGGTGGTGATAATGTCGCTGTTGGGGTCGTCGGCGGGGTGCTGGACGGGGCAGAAATCGTAAATCTCCTTGTCCTGGGGGATGACCACCATGCCGCCGGGGTGCTGGCCGGTGGTCCGCTTCACCCCCGTGCAGCCGATAGCCAGCCGGTTCTCCTCCGCCTTGGAGGCCACCTTGCCCTTCTCCTCCAGGTACTTCTTCACATAACCGAAGGCGGTCTTTTCCGCCACTGTGCCTATGGTCCCCGCCCGGAAGACGTGGGTCTGTCCGAACAGTTCAAAGGTGTATTTATGGGCGTTGGACTGGTACTCCCCAGAGAAGTTCAGGTCGATATCGGGCACCTTGTCGCCGCCGAACCCCAGGAAGGTCTCAAAGGGGATGTTAAAGCCATCCTTGGCGTATTTGCTCCCGCAGACGGGACACACCGCGTCGGGCATGTCCGCCCCGCAGCCGTAGGGGTGGTCCGGGTCCTGGGCGTAGTCGAAATCGGTATGCTTGCAGTTGGGACAGCGGTAGTGGGCGGGCAGGGAGTTCACCTCGGTGATGCCCGACATAAATGCCACCAGGGACGACCCCACCGACCCCCTGGAGCCCACCAGATAGCCGTGCTCCAGGGAGTTCTGCACCAGCTTTTGGGCAGACATGTAGATCACGTCGTACTTGCAGCGGATGATGTCCCCCAATTCCGCCTCAATGCGATCCACTACGATCTGGGGTGGGTTCTCCCCATAGAGGTCATGGGCCTTGCCCCAGACCAGCCGCTTCAGCTCCCCGTCGGAGTCCTCCAGCTTGGGGGCGAACAGGCCCTGGGGCAGAGGCTCAATGGGATCGCACCAGCTGGCAATCAGGTTGGTGTTGGTCACCACCACCTCCCGGGCCTTCTCCTTGCCCAGATAGGCAAACTCCTTCAACATCTCGTCGGTGGTCTTAAAGTAGATGGGCAGATCCTCGTCGGCGTCCTCAAAGCCCTTGGAGGCCAGCAGGATGTGGCGGTAGATTTCATCCTCCGGGTCCAGAAAGTGGACGTCCCCGGTGGCGCACACCGGCTTGCCCAGCTCCTCTCCCAAGCGGACAATGTCCCGGTTGAAGTCCCGCAGCTCCTCCTCCGACCGGACCATCCCCTTGCGGAGCATAAACATGTTATTGCAGATGGGCTGAATCTCCAGATAGTCGTACCAGGAGGCAATGCGCTTCAGCTCCTCCCAGTCCTTGCCGTCGGCCAGGGCCCGGAACAGCTCCCCCGCCTCGCAGGCGGAACCAATAATAAGCCCCTCCCGGTTTTCGTTGATAAGGGACTTTGGCATAATGGGATAACGCTTAAAGTGCTCCAGATGGGCCAAAGATACCAGCTTGTACAGGTTGCGCAGGCCGGTCTGGTTCTTGGCCAGCACAATCAGGTGCTTGGGCTGGCGCTTCGCCTTGCCCTTCCCCCGGAGCTTGGGCATGTAGGGATTGATTTCAGACAGGTTATGTAAACCAAGCCCCTCCAGCTTCCTGAAAAAGTGGGGCAGCATATAGGCCACCGTGGCCGCGTCGTCGCTGGCCCGGTGGTGATTGAAGGCGGGCAGGTGAAGGTGCTCCGCCACGATATCCAGCTTATATTTGTTCAGCTCAGGCAGCAGGTTCTGAGCCAGAATCAGGCTGTCCAGTGATGGGTTATGAAAGGGCAGCCCATACTTCCGGCAACCGGCGGCGATAAAGCCCATGTCAAAGTCGGCGTTATGGGCGGCCAGGGGACGGTCTCCCACAAAGTCCAAAAAGGCCCGCAGGGCCTCCTTCTGGGAGGGGGCCCCCTCCAGCATCTCGTCAGTAATGCCGGTCAGGCGGATAATCTCCGGGGACAGGATACGCCCCGGAGCCACAAAAGTGTTAAAAGTTTCGGTAATCTCCCCGTTTTTCAGCACGACCGCGCCGATCTCAATGATAACCTCATACTTTTTGTTCAGGCCAGTGGTCTCAATATCGAAGCAGACAATCTCGCTTTCAAAGGGGGCGTCGGTCTGGCCGTGGACGGCCACCCGGTCATCCACGTCGTTGATAAAATAGGCCTCCACTCCGTACAGAATCTTGATTTTTTTCGCCGAATGCCACGCGTCCGGGAAGGACTGGGCCACGCCGTGGTCGGTGATGGCAATGGCAGGGTGTCCCCAGGCCTCCGCCCGTTTGACCACGTTTTTGTCCGGGCCCAGCTTGGGGCCCACGCTGGTGAGGGCGTCCATGGAGGACATGGTGGTATGGAGGTGGAGCTCCACCCGCTTCTCCGGGGCGGTGTCCTCCTTCATCTTTTTCTCAGCCGTGGTAACGGCCACCGGCTCCAGCACCATGTCGCCGTAGAACCGGTCCATGTTCAACCGGCCCTGGACCTTGATGTGCATCCCCTTCCTGATGCCGTCCACCAGGGGCTTGCCCTCCTCGCCGGGGAAAAATTTGTTCACCCGGATGGAGCCGGTGTAGTCGGTCATGTCGAAGGCAACCACCCAAGCCCCCCGCTTTTTCAGCTCCCGGTTGTCGATGGCGAAGACGTCTCCCTCCACCACCACCATGCCCATATCCAGCTCCAGCTCCCCCATAGGGGTGGGGGCTTTGGTAACTGGTTTGCCAAAAATGGCCTTGCCCTGGGGCTTTTTGCTCCCCTTGGCGGGGGCTGGGGCGGCGGGACGGGCGCTTTTTTGCAGGGCCGCCCGGCGGATGGCCTCCGTGCGGGCGAAGGCGTCGGGCTCCTCCTCCACCCTGGCCGGCGCCGGTTCAGGCGCGGCGGAAGCATCCGGTACCGGAGCGGCGGGCGCTTCCAGCACTTCGATTTTCACACTGTTCAGCCCATAAGCCCGGCAAAGGGTCTCCTCCGCCTGGACAATCAGATTTGGCCCCGCCCCAGCGGCCCCCTCCACCACAATCTTGGCGCTGCGGCTGGCCCTGTCAATGGCGGCGGACGCAATCAGCCAGCCCTCCACCCCGTTGGACAGCTCAGTCCACTGGCGCAGGGCGGCAAACATCTGCAAAATTGGTATCTTCTGGGACATTCAATCGGTCTCCTCTCGTTCTGCCCACACAAGCGGCAAGCCTCCTTTTGAAAGGAGCCTTTTCACAGCGTCTCAATCAGCTTAAACAGCTCATCCACCAGCAGGTCCTGGGGGACTTTTTTGATGATTTTTCCCTTTTGGAACAGCAGGCCTTCGCCGGTACCTCCGGCGATACCGCAGTCGGCGGCGGCGGCCTCTCCGGGGCCGTTGACGGCGCAGCCCATAACGGCCACGGTAATGGGCTTATCCACAGCTTTCAGCCGCTCCTCCACCTCATTGGCCAGGGCGATCAGGTCAATTTTTGTTCTGCCGCAGGTGGGGCAGGACACCAGCTCCGGGCCCTCCCGCCGCACCCCGGCGGCCTTGAGAATTTCCCGTGCGGCATACACCTCCTCCACCGGGTCGGCGGACAGGGACACCCGGATGGTATCCCCAATCCCCAGGGCCAGCAGGCCTCCAATACCCACGGCGGATTTGAGGGTCCCCATGCGCACGGTGCCCGCCTCGGTGACCCCAATGTGTAAAGGATAATCACTTGTCTGGCTCATCAGCTGACAGGCCCTCATAGTAACGGGCACACTGGAGGACTTCAACGACACACAGATATTGTCAAAGTCAAATTTGTTCAGCAGTCGGATGTGGCCGAAGGCGGATTCCACCATCCCTTCGGGGCAAATTTTCCCGTATTTTTCCAGAATCGGCTTCTCCAGAGAGCCGCCGTTTACGCCGATACGGATTGGAACGTTATGTAAACGGCATGCCCCGGCCACCGCCTTCACCCGGTCCTCTCCCCCGATATTGCCCGGGTTGATACGCACCTTGTCCGCCCCGGCGGCCACCGCCTCCAGGGCCAGCTTATAGTCAAAATGGATGTCCGCCACCACAGGTATGGGGCTGCTCTCTTTGATCTTCCCCAGGGCCCGGACGGCCTCCATATCGGGCACCGTCACCCGGACGATCTCACATCCGGCGGCGGCCAGCTTTTTGATCTGGTCCAGGGTGGCTGCCCTGTTCTGGGTGGGGGTGTTGGTCATGGACTGGATGGTAATGGGCGCGCCCCCGCCAATCAGGACGCCGCCCACGTTGATTTGTTTTGTCATCATCTTCCCTGCCTCTCATTCAGCGCCCGAACAGCTTGCCCACATCGCTGAGGGTGACCATCAGCATCAGGCACATGAGGGCGGCCAGCCCCACAAGGTGGACATAGCCCTCGTAACGGGAATCGATTTTCTTCCGGAACAGCCCATAGAACAGGCCGTTGAGCAGCAGAAAGAACACCCGGCCCCCGTCCAGGGCGGGCAGGGGGAGCAGGTTCATCACCGCCAGGTTGACGGCAATGAGGGCGGCCAGATAGCCTAAATTCCAGGCCGCATCGAAGAGGGTTGGGGACTGGCTGCCCACCTCGCCCATCATATCCACAATGCCCACCGGCCCGGACAGGTCCCGCAGGCCCACCGCCCCGGTGACCAGGTCACCCAGGCTGATCCACACGGTTCGCACAAAGTCAATGGCCGTATTCCAGGCGTAGAGCAGCTTGCCGAAAAAGTTGGTGGGCTCCGCCGTCACCGCCATGGACAGCCCCCGCAGGCGGGTGAAATTGCCGTTTTCATCCACACGCTCCTGATAGGGCAGGTGGACATTCTCCAGCACCACCCGCCGGCCGTCCCGTTCCACCACAAAGTCCAGGGTCTCTCCCGCCCGGTCCAGGTAGAACCGGGCGTTGCCGTAAACCAGCACCTTGTGGCCGTCCACCGACAAAAACCGGTCCCCGGCCAGCAGGCCGCAGTTCTCCGTACCGTAGCTCTCAATGGGCCCGCCGTATACCTCCACCCGGAAGCCGGCGGCGGGGGCATAGAGAATAGCAATGATAATCAGTCCGGTGACAAAATTCATAAAAGCCCCGGCGCAGAGAATGATAACTTTTCTCCACCAGGAGGCCCGGCCAAAGGACCGGGGGTCGGCGGAGTCGTCGTCCTCCCCCTCCATGGCGCAGAAGCCGCCTATGGGCAGGGCCCGCAGGCTGTAAAGGGTCTCCTCCCCCTGCCGCTTGAACAGGGCGGGGCCCATACCCACGGAAAATTCGTTCACCTTTACCCCCAGCGCCTTGGCCGCGGCAAAGTGCCCCAACTCATGGGTGGCCACAAGAAGACCAAAAATCAGAACCGCTATGATGATATAAAGCATAGAACAGAAACCTCCAAAAGGTGGTACCACTAAAGTATTCCGCCGGAATACGGTTCATACTCCCCCCGGCGGGGAATTTTTACTCCCGCTGGTCCTTCCGGCCCATCAGGTAGTCCAGGCTGACGCCGAAGCAGTCCGCCAGAAAAACCAGCCCGGGGACCTCCGGGTAGCCGTCGCCATGTTCATAGTATTGGTAACTGCGCACCTTAATTCCGCAAATTTCCGCCATTTCTGTCTGCTTTAATCCACGCTCTTTTCGCAGTTCCCTAACACGTTCCGCAAAAGCTGCCATATTTCTTCCAAAACCCTTGACGTGTGGTTAAACCTCTCCTATAACAGAGATGTGGTTAAACCACACGTAAAGGAGTTGCTTACTATGAATGATATCCTCAAGACAATGTTCCTTGATAACCCTTTCATCCCCGAACAAATTTACACCTTTTGCCGACAGCTCCCCCGTCCCAAAGGCCCCCTTCGCAAGGGGGGCTGGCACGGCGAAGCCGTGACTGGGGGTTTTCTCCAAAAGCAACAAACGCACTTCGATCGAGGAAAACCCTCCACCACCGCCTTCGGCGGCGGTCCCCCTCCCCTTGCGAAGGGAGGCTTGCCTGCGGGGGACGGGGTTAGAAGGCTGGCAGAATCTCCACCAGCAGCAGCAGCATGGGGGCGGCGAAGGTGGTGGAGTCGAAGCGGTCCAGCATACCGCCGTGGCCGGGGAGCAGAGTGCCGTAGTCCTTCACGCCGCACTGGCGCTTGATGAGGGAAAAGGACAGGTCGCCGATTTCGGTGACAATACTGCCCAGCAGGCCGTAGAGGGCCATCAAGGGCAGCTTGACCTCAACGCCGCCCAGCCGCTGGACCAGCCAGCCGTAGAGCAGCATGCACAGACAGCCGGTGACAATGCCGCCGATGTAGCCCTCCAGCGACTTGTTGGGGCTGACCTGGGTGATTCCCCGGTGCCTTCCCAGGAAAACTCCGAAGAAATAGGCCCCAATGTCGGTGGTAAAGGCGCAGATTACCGGGAGCAGAACATAAAACCGGCCATTTTCCAGTCCCTTCAGCTGGACCAGGGCGGACAGAAACACAGAAATCCCAACGCCGCCAAAGAGGCAGACAATGATATGTTCAAACCGGATCTCACTGGGGGTTCCGTAGCGGCCCAGGGCCGGCAAAAAGAGGGCCGCCATCAGCAGAATGGACACTGCCCGGGCTGTCCAGCTGCCGTATCCAACGGCGTGGCCCAGCGGCATGAGGACGGCGGCAAGCACGGTACAGACATACATGCCGTTGTGGTGGGCCACCTTCGCGGCCCGCAGCAGCTCAAAGGAGGCCATCCCCGCAATAAAAGCCACCATCACCGCCAGGGCGACGGGGGGCAGAAAGAAGAGCGCCGCCAGAAAGGCCGGACCCAGGGCCAGACCTACGATAATCCGTGTTGCCAAATCACACACCTCCAAACCGGCGGTCCCGGCTTTGATAGGCCGCGATGGCCCGGTGGAGCTCCTCCTTGGAGAAGTCGGGCCACAGCACGTCTGTAAAATAGAACTCCGCGTAGGCGGACTGCCACAGCAGGAAGTTGGACAGCCGCAGCTCCCCGCTGGGCCGGATGACCAGGTCCGGGTCCGGAACCCCCCTGGAGAACAGATACCCGCCAAACTGCTCCTGGCTCAGGTGGTTGGGGTCGGCCCTGCCGTCAACGCAGTCCCGGGCGTAGGCCTGGGCCGCCCGGACAAGCTCGTCCCGGCCCCCGTAGTTCAGGCAGATGTTGACCTGACAGCCCTCATAATGCCGGGAAATCTCCCGCGTGCGCTCACACAGCTCCCGCAGCTCCGGGGTCAGGGGGGACAGATCACCGAAAAACTCCATCTTCACCCGGTCCCGCTCCATCTGGCCAATAGCCTCCAGCAGGTACTTTTTCAAAAGCCCCATGATGGCCCCCACCTCCTCCGCCGGCCGCTTCCAGTTTTCGGTGGAAAAGGCGTAGACAGTGAGGTAGTCAATGCCGATATCCTTGCAGTAGGTGGCAATGGTGCGGAAGGTCTCCGCCCCGGAGGCGTGGCCCGCCGTACGGGGCAGGCCGCGATTTTTGGCCCAGCGGCCGTTGCCGTCCATGATGATGGCAATATGCCGGGGCAGACGGGAGAGGTCTACCTCGGTCTGGACTGCTGTTTTTTTGGAAAAGAGGGCCATGGGCGGTCGCTCCTTTTATGGTTTATCGTTCCATTCAAAGGCCCCCTTGTGAAAGGGGGCCTGTTTCATTTATCCAGGTTTTCGGTCACAATACCCAGAGCTTCTAATTTGGCCTTTGCCGTTTTAATCTGATAGTCAATCTCTTCATCCCGATTTGGAGCCGCCTTAATCCTTTGCAGCTTGGCATATTCTTCAATCAAAGCAGTTGCCTGTTCTTTTTCAGGCATGAACTCATTCATTCCCTTCTGCCTCCTGACCAAAGCCGATTCAAACCGCCATGAGCTCCTTTTCCTTCTTGGCGGTCAGGTCGTCAATGTCCTTGCAGCGCTTGTCGGTCATGTCCTGGAGCTCCTTTTCCAGCTTCTTCTGGTCGTCCTCGGTGAGCTCAGACTTCTTGGTCTTCTTCTTGATATCGTCCATGGCGTCCCGGCGGATGTTCCGCAGAGCCACCTTGCCCTCCTCGCCGTACTTGCGCACCTGCTTGGTCAGGTCCTTGCGGCGCTCCTCGGTGAGCTGGGGGAAAGCCAGGCGGATCACACGGCCGTCGTTCTGGGGGTTGATGCCCAGGTCGGAGGTCTGGATGGCCTTTTCGATAGCTTTCAGCAGGGACATGTCATAGGGCTGGATGGTCAAAGTCCGGGGATCTGGGGAGCCGATGTTGGCCACCTGGTTCAGAGGGGTGGGAGCGCCATAGTACTCCACGGTAATGCGGTCCAGCACGCCGGCGTTGGCCCGCCCCGCCCGGACGGCAGCGAAATTGGACTTGACCACCTCAATGGTCTTCTGCATTCTCTCATCATAGCTTACGATCTCTGGGCTCATAGTCATTACTTCCTTTCTTGGTTACTTTTCTTCTCTCTCAGGATCATATTTTTCGTTGCCGGTTTCAATCCACGGTACAAAATCGTTGATCTCAATACCCGTCCAGCCTTTGGCGCACAAGCCTAAGATAAGCCTGAAATTCTCCCAATGCTTATGAGCTTTCCTCCTCCCCGGCTGATCACTCCACAATGGTTCCAATGGTTTCACCCATCACAGCCCGGTAGATGTTCTCCGGGTCCTTCAGAGCGAAGAGGAGGACAGGAATCTTGTTGTCCATGGACAGGGAGGTGGCGGTGGTATCCATCACGGCCAGATGCTGGGCCAGCACCTCATCGTAGGAGATGCGGCTGTACTTCTTGGCGTTGGGGTCCTTTTTGGGGTCGGCGGAGTATACTCCGTCGATATTCTTGGCCAGCAGGATGACATCCGCGTCGATCTCAGCGGCTCTCAGCACGGCGGCCGTATCAGTGGAGAAGAAGGGATTGCCCGTGCCGCAGCCGAAGATGACCACCCGGCCCTTCTCCAGATGGCGGATGGCCTTAGACCGGATGTAGGGCTCAGCCACGGCCTGCATGGCAATGGCGGTCTGTACCCGGACCTCCACCCCCTTCTGCTCCAGCACGTCGGCCACGGCCAGGGCGTTGATGGCGGTGGCCAGCATGCCCATGTGGTCGGCCCGGACCCGCTCCATGGCGTCGCCACCATCCTTCACGCCCCGCCAGAAGTTGCCGCCGCCTACTACAACGCCGACCTGTACCTTCATCTCAACACAGCGCTTGACCACGTCGCAAACCTGGCCGATGACTTGAAAGTCCAACCCCCGGGAGGCATCCCCCGCCAAGGCCTCGCCGCTGATCTTCAAAAGTACGCGCTTAAATTTGGGCTGCTCCATTGTTAGCACCACTCCTGTCATTTTTCTCGCCTCTATTTTAATATATTTTTTACCGTTTGCATAGAGGGTAAGACAAAGTTTTTCAAATTGTCCACAATTTGCCTATGGCGCTCCCTCAGCCCTGTTCTCCGCCCAAAGGCTTTAAAGCTGTGGAGACAGACGCAAAAATTTCTGAAAAGCTGCACCAATTCAAAAATATTTTCATAGGATGGGTAAATTTTTGGAGGTGCATTGCCATGCCCATTATTTATTTATCTCCCAGTACACAAGATTGGAATCCATATGTCAATGGAGGCACCGAAGAGGAGTGGATGAATCTTCTGGCCGATAAAATGGTCCCCATGCTGGACGCTTCCGGTATCCGGTACAATCGAAACACCCCGGATATGACCGCGGCGTCCTCTATCGCCGCCTCCAACGCAGGGAACTACGACTTCCATCTGGCCCTCCACTCCAACGCCGCCGCCGGGGACCAGGCGGGCAAGGCCCGGGGGTCCATTGTCTTCTACTACCCTGGCAGCACCGACGGCATGCGGGCGGCGGAGCTGATTGCCGACGGCCTGAAGACCATCTACCCCAACCCCAACCTGGTTCGTACCGAATCTACCACCACCATTGGCGAGGTGGCCAAGGTCCGGGCTCCCGCCGTCCTCATTGAGCTGGCCTTCCACGACAACGTGGAGGATGCCAACTGGATCAAGGCCAACCTGGACAGCGCCGCCCGGGTAATTGTGCTGGCCCTGACGGAGTACTTCAACATCCCCTTTTTTGAAACAGAACAGCGCCGCTCCGGAGTGGTGGACGTGGAGTGGGGCAGCCTGAACGTCCGCTCCCGGCCCAACACCTCCTCCGCGATTGTCGCCCAGGCCCCTGACGGCGCCCCTATCACCATCATCAACGCCGCCAACGGCTGGTATCTGGTCAATTACAACGGGACTATCGGCTATGTCAGCAGTGAATTTGTGACAGTGGTGTGATCCACTGCTCTATGGCCCCCTTCGCAAAGGGGGCTGTCAGCGAAGCTGACTGGGGGTTTCTCTCAGTACAAATATCCTTTGTTGAGGGGAAAACCCTCCGTCATTTGCTTCGCAAATGCCACCTCCCTTTGCGAAGGGAGGCTTAAGGAGGATATCTTATGGACATTCATGTCGTTCAGCCCGGTGATACCATATACCGGCTGGCTCAGCAGTATGGGGTCTCTATGGAGCGGCTGCTCCAGGACAATCAGCTGCAAAACCCCTCCCACCTGGTGGTGGGCCAGACTGTTGTGGTCCAGTACCCGGCCCTCACCCACACGGTCCGGGCGGGTGACTCACTGTACTCTATCGCCCAAATGCACCAGACCACGGTGGCTCAGCTGCTGCGCAACAACCCTGCCCTTCAGGGCCGGGACCTGCTCTTCCCCGGCCAGGTAATCGTGGTGCGGTATGAGACGGCACCCAAGGGCTGGCTCACCGTCAACAGCTACGCCTACCCCTCTATCGACCGGAATCTGCTCCGGGCCACCCTCCCCTACCTGTCCCAGCTCACCCCCTTTACCTATCGGTTTGATGAGGATGACCTGATCCCTCTCCGGGACGAGAGCCTGGTCAGCGCCGCCCTCCAGAGCCGGGTGGCTCCTATCCTCCACCTGTCCAACCTGGATGAGCAGGAGCAGTTCTCCGCTGAACTGGCCCACGAGCTGCTGGAGGACGAGGACGACCAGAAGGAGCTGATTGAGGAGATTTTAAAGACCGTTGACCAGAAGGGCTACCAGGGGGTGGACGTGGACTTTGAGTACATCAGAGGGACGGACGCCTGGGCCTTTGCCCAGTTCCTGGCCCGGCTGCGCCGGGTGCTCAATTCCCGGGGCCTGCCCCTGATGGCCGCTCTGGCCCCAAAGACCTCCGCCAACCAGCCGGGACGGCTGTATGAGGGATTTGACTACCACCTGATCGCCCAGTCGGTGGACTTCGCCCTGCTGATGACCTACGACTGGGGCCATCTCAGCGGTCCGCCCATGGCGGTGGCCCCCCTGCCCGAGGTGCGGCGGGTGGTGGATTATGCCCTCACTGAGTTCCATCCCAGCCAGCTTTACCTGGGTATCCCCAACTATGGCTACAACTGGACCCTGCCCTTCCGGGAGGGAAGCCGGGCCCGTTCGCTGAGCAATGTGGAGGCCGTTCAGCTGGCCTGGGACCGGCGGGCCGCCATCCGGTATGACGACCAGACCCAGGCCCCCTGGTTCCGGTATGTGGACGACCAGGGCGCGGAGCACGAGGTCTGGTTTGAGGACGCCCGCTCCATCCAGGCCAAGCTGGACCTGGCGCTGGAGTACGGCCTGTACGGCGTGGGCTACTGGAACCTGGACCGCCCCTTCCCCCAAAACTGGGTGGTCCTCAACGCCACGGCGGATATCCGCAGCGAGATGTAGGGCGGTCAAAGGTGGCCCCTACTGGATTTCTCCGCCGCAGTGTGCTATAATGGGCCCACCAGTTTACAAAGGAGGATATCACAATGTCTGTTACAACCGGTCTGAAAGGCAGAGCCGAGACCATAGTCAATGATTCCAACACCGCCCAGGCGGCCTGTTCCGGGGCGCTGCCCGTGTTTGGCACGCCCTTTATGTGCGCACTGATGGAGGAGGCCGCCTGGAAGTCCATTGCCCCCCATCTGGAGGAGGGGCAGAGCACCGTAGGCACAAAGCTGAACATCTCCCATGACAGCGCCACCCCCGTGGGAATGAAGGTCTGGGCGGAGAGCGAGGTCACCCAGGTGGACGGCAAGCGGCTGGTGCTCAAGGTGGCCGCCTACGACGAGAAGGGCCTGATCGGTCAGGGAACCCATGAGCGGTTCATCATCACCGACCAGCGCTTCCTGGCCAAGTGCGCCGGAAAACTGGAGGGCTGAACATGTCCATTGAAACAGTCCGGAACTACTTCCGTCCCCTGGGCCGGGAGGGGGACATTCTGGAGTTCCCTGTCTCCAGCGCCACAGTGGAGCTGGCCGCCCAGGCGGTGGGGGTCATCCCCGCCCGCATCGCCAAAACCTTGTCCTTCCTGGTGGAGGAGGGCTGCGTTCTCATTGCAGCCGCCGGGGACGCCAAAATCGACAACAGCAAGTATAAGGCCATGTTCCACACCAAGGCCAAGATGCTCACCCCGGAGCAGGTTTCCCATCTGACCGGCCACGCCGTGGGCGGCGTGTGCCCCTTTGCCAACCCGGAGGGGGTCAGGACCTATCTGGACATCTCCCTCCAGCGGTTTGACACCGTCTTCCCGGCCGCCGGGAGCGGGAACTCCGCCATCCAGCTCACCTGTGACGAGCTGGCGGAGTATTCCCACTCCCTGGGCTGGGTCGACGTGTGCAAGGGCTGGCAGGAGAACGGCTGATACTCTTTCTAAACATAAAAACCGCCCCTGGGGGCGGATGCAGATCAAAGATATTGCTCAAAATATTGCAGAGTTGAATATTGAAGCAGCATTTTATTCCTCTCTATATTGGGGTGTTCTTTTGCTTTTTTATAGTCTTTAATATATTTTTTCATCTTCTTTTGGACGATATATTCTTTCCCCCGGAGGGCATTGAATTCATTTGGTCGAATATGGGGAACCGTTTTCAATCTGTATATATGGCCTGTTTTGTTTTTGCTCAATCTCTGGACAACTGGAATAATCTTTATAGAACTTATCCGACAAAAACACAAAGTGAAGCATGGCAAACCCTCCAAAGGAAAACGGCCCCATGTGGAGCCGTCTTCTCGGTGAGCTTTCTTTTGATTACCCTGGACGCGCTCTACGTCCAGATCAACTTAGTGAGCTTTCTTTTTATACGGCTCGCGCTCTACAAGTCATGCAGGGTTCCATTTGCTTCTCCTTCTTGTATACAAGCGGACATGGAGTGAGCTTTCGCTTACGCTCCATAGCCCCATTATAGCAGATTGCTTCAAAATATAAACACGGAAAATTGTACAAAACACCGTTTACCATGATTTTAATAGAACTTTAATGCTCCTTGCCTTGACCCGCCCAGTGTGCCGCCATATAATGATACCAGAAATTGACTTAGGAGGCATCTTTATGAGCATTTCCCCCATTCAGAACAGCGGTATCTATCAGGCCCCAGAAGTTGGGAAGGAGCAGGCAATTCCCGCCGCCCGGCCAGAGCAGTCCGCTCCCGGCAAAGAAGACCGGATCGTCCCTGAGGAGCGGGCCTTTGACCGCTACGATCCAGAACCCAAGGAGGAAATTACTGTCTGCGACACCGGAAACGTAGACCGGGAGATCCGGCAGCTGAAAGAAAGACAGGAGCAGCTGGAACAGCAGCTTCGCGCCGCCCCTCAGGAGCAGTCGGAGACCATCCGGCAGCAGCTGGACCAGGTGGAGCGGGAGCTGGCTCAGAAGGACAACGACTCCTACCGCCGCCAACACGCGGTATTCTCTTGAACATACGCGCCGCAGGGCGGGGGTATCCCCCGCCCTGCTTTTACATTTCAACCACCTGTGTGGCAATCTTCTCCCGAAAAGCCCGGTCGTGCTCCACAAAGAGAAGGGTAGGCTGATATTCCAGCAGCAGCTCCTCAATCTGCATGCGGGAAAACAGGTCAATATAGTTCAGCGGCTCGTCCCACAGGTACAGGTGGGCGCTTTGGCACAGGCTGGCCGCCAGCAGCACCTTTTTCTGCTGCCCGGCACTGTACTCCCTCATGTCCCGCTGGAAAAGTTCCCGGGAAAAGTCCAGCTTGCGCAGGACAGTGAGGAATTTTGTCAGGTCCACCCCCTGCCCTTCCGCCCAGTCCAGGGGACTGCCACGCAGGTGATCCGCCTTCTGGGGGACATAGGAGATCACCAGCCCAGACGCCCGGTGCAGCGTTCCGGTGTGGGGGACCTCCTCCCCCAGCGCCAGACGCAGCAGGCTGGACTTTCCGGAGCCGTTTCCGCCCTCCAGGCAGAGCCGGTCCCCCTGGTTCAGGGTAAAGCGGACAGGTCTGCCCCCCATCCCGGGATAGGCGGCGGCCAGGTCCCTCCCCTCCAGCAGGCGGTCACTGTGGAAGACCAGCGGAGCCAGCTTGAGGCTGTCCGCCCGCTCCACATCCTTGAGCAGGTTGGATTTCTCCTGGATGGCCCGGTCCGCCCTGCGCTCAATATTCTTCCGCTGCTGCTGGCCCTTCCGGGACTTCTCCCCCAGATAGGGCCTCAGGCCGCTTTTGACAATTCCACTTTGGGAGATGCCGATTTTCGCCCGCTCCACCGCGTCCGCCCTCTGCTTCCGGTCGGCGGCGGCCCGCTCCAGGCGCCGGATTTCCCCCTTCAGCTTCTCGTTCCGGGCGGCTTCTCCCCGGTCCCGGTCCTCCTTGTCCCGGAACCAGCTGGAAAAATTCCCCCGCACCAGCTCCGGGCCGGTGGGATTCAGGGCCAGGATGTGGTCCACGCAGCCGTCCAGAAAGGCCCGGTCGTGGGACACCAGCAGAAAGCCCCGGTCCAGTCCCCGCAGATAGCTGGCCACCAGAGCCCGGCCGGGGCCGTCCAGATGGTTGGTGGGCTCGTCAATCATGGGGTAGGCCCCCTCATCCAGAAACAGCGCCGCCAGCAGAGCCCGGGTCTGTTCCCCGCCGCTGAGGGTGGAAAAGGGCCGGTCCAGAACAGCTTCCTCCAGCTCCAGCTTGGACAATTCCCAGCTCAGCCGCCATTCCTCCTCCGGCGGGACACCCTCCAGCAGAAGGTCCAGCGTCCTTCGGGAGGGGTCGGCCACCGGACGGGGCCAGCGGATGCAGGGCTGCCTGAGAGAAACGGTTCCCCGGCCCTCCAGCTCCCCCGCCAGCAGGCGGAGGAGGGTGGTCTTTCCCCGGCCGTTCCGGCCCACCAGGCCCAGCTTCCAGTTGGTGTCCAGCTGGAGGTCCAGCCCCTCAAACACCGGGGTGTGGTCCCCGTCATAGGTGAAATGCAGGTTTTGAATCATAATTTGAGACATGTCGTCCCGCCTCCTGTCACGCGAAAACGCCGCAAGAGGACACACTTCCTCTCACGGCGGCAGGGGCGGACAAACGCCCGCATCTATAGAGCCAGAAGAGGGAAGCTCGCAATTCCTCTCGCGGACCCATGACAGAACTGAGCCGCTTTCACGGCCCTCGCAATTTTATCCTGTCACAGAATCAGCAAGTGGTCTTGCGCATCTTCCCGCCTCCCATCTGTTTGTTGAACACATTATAGCAAGGGGACTTCCCGTTGTCAAGGCCCCTGTACAGTTAGACACGGAAATCAATTTTGGTGCTGTAGGGCGCGACGACCCCGGCGCGCCGTTGACAAAAGCTGCCAACCAGCGGCGGGCCAGGGTCGTTCCACCCTACAAATTCGGAAGGATTTTCCAAAATTGACTTCCGGGACAGTCTACATCCGCCGGATGATATCCCGCAGGGTGTTCACCGCCTCTTCCTTTGCGCGACTGCCCTCCTTGGTGGACGGGTCAATCTCCAGACTCAGCCGGGCCAGCATGTTCTCCAGCCAGCGGAGCAGATCGCCCTCTGCGTCCTCCAGAGACAGCCCTGGGATTTCATTTCCCGCGCTGGTCACATAGGCTGTGCCGCCATACAAGCGGCCCGGCCCTTTTCTGGGAGCCGGGCCGCGCCGGTTTACTTGGTGCCGAAGATACGGTCGCCTGCGTCACCCAGGCCGGGGACGATATAGGCGTGGTCGTCCAGCTTCTCGTCCACGCCCGCCACGTAGATGTCCACGTCAGGGTGGTCCTTCATGATGCATGCGATCCCCTCGGGGGCGGCCAGGACGTTCATCAGCTTAATGTGCTTGCAGCCGTAGCCCTTGATAAAGGTGATGGCGGCAGAGGCGGAGCCGCCGGTGGCCAGCATAGGGTCCAGGACGATTACATCCCGCTCGGCAATGTCGGCGGGCATCTTGCAGTAGTACTCCACGGGGCGGTGGGTCTCCGGGTCACGGTACAGGCCGATATGGCCCACCTTGGCGGAGGGGATCATTTTGATGATGCCGTCCACCATGCCCAGGCCAGCCCGGAGAATGGGGACAATGGCCAGCTTTTTGCCCGCCAGCGTCTTAAAGGTACCGGTGGCAATGGGGGTTTTGACTTCAATGTCGGCCAGGGGCAGGTCCCGGGTGGCCTCGTAGCACTCCAGGGCGGCGATTTCTGAGACAATCTCCCGGAACTCCTTCACCCCGGTGTTCTCGTCCCGGAGGATGGTCAGCTTGTGCTGCAACAGCGGGTGGTCCAGAATGTGTACCTTTTCGTTATACATGTTTTTGATCCCCTTCTATCGTAAATTTTGTGTTCTGCTCACGTTCCAGGCGCTCCCGTTCCGCCTGAGACAGCCGGTGGTAAACGGGAGCCAGCTCCCCGCCGGACACCAGAGCGCCGGCCTTCACCAGCTCCTCCGCCGCCCTGGCCACCCCCCAGGCGCTCTGCATCCGCAGATGGACCGGGGCCAGTGTCATGGGAACCTGCTCATTTAGTGTATTATAACACAGCTGAGCCCCGTCGCCAACGACTATTTTTGAAAATTGGAAATTTTTCAGTTCCTCCCCCAGTTCCTCCAGAGAAACAGCCCGGTCAGGGCTGAGCCGCTCCAGCCGGTCCCCCCGGGCCAGGAACAGGGCGTTGTACACCTGCTTACGCCGGGCGTCCATGGCGCAGATGATAAGTCTGTCCTCCATATAGGCCAGCGGCCAGGCCATAGACTCCAGGGTGGAGCAGGGGGCGCAGGGCTTCTCCGCAGCCCAGGCCAGCCCCTTGGCGGTGGCCACGCCAATACGCAGTCCGGTAAAGGACCCCGGCCCGGCGGCGACAGCGATCACGTCCACCTGGTCAAGGCTCTCCCCGCAGTTGTCCAGCATGTCGTGGACTATGGGCAGCAGGGTACGGCTGTGGGTCAGGCCGCTGCACTGGAAGGACTGGGCAATCAGCTCCCCGTCCCGGCACAGGGCGGCGGAACAGGCCGTCGCCGACGACTCCAAAGCCAAAATTTTCACAGCTCCACCCCCTCAATGACAATCACACGCTGACAGTCCGATTCTCCCTGGACAATTTCCACCCAGACGGTGTTCGCCTCCAAGGCATCGGACACATTTTCGCTCCACTCCACGGCGCACACGCCCCCTCGGGCCAGGTAGTCCTCCCAGCCGATATCAAACAGCTCATCAGAGGAGGACAGGCGGTACATATCAAAGTGAAACAGGGGCAGTCGCCCCCCCTGATATTCGTTGACAATGGTAAAGGTAGGGCTGGTTACCCGGTCCGTTACCCCCAGGCCCCGGGCCAAACCCCGGGTAAAGGCGGTCTTCCCCGCCCCCAGTCCGCCGGCAAAGGCCACTACCGCCCCTGACTTCAGCCTTTTGGCCAGCCGGACCCCCAGGGCCTCTGTCTCTTCCTCGCTGTTGGTCACATATCGCATCGGTGTTCCCCCGTTCACAGAAAATTTTCACGTTTTTAAATATTATAGCACAGTTGGGGTTTGCGTTTCCACCAAAATGTGATAAAATGTATGATTAGATTTTACAAGGAGGTGAGGCCATTGCAGCTGCTGTCCCTGCTCTTCTCCCCCATCAAGGAATTTTGGAAAAAAGGCGACGTAATTTTGCTGGGCCTGTGCTTGGCCACCAGCACCTTTGGCCTGGCTCTCATCTTCTCTGCCACCCAGTATCAAAACGCGCCGGGCCAGATTCTCAACCGGTCGGTGGTCGTTCAGGCCATTGCAATCGTCCTGGGGGTAATCGCCTATGTGCTGCTCACCTTTGTAGACTTTCAGCTGTTCACGGAAAAGCGATGGAAGCTGATGCTCTTTGGCAGTATTGCTCTCCTGCTGATGATCCTTACCCCCTGGGGGGTGGAGCGCTACGGAAATCGAAACTGGATTCAGATTCCCCATTTTCCTATGATGCTCCAGCCCAACGAGATTGTGAAAATTCCCTTTATCCTGATCCTGGCCCTGTTGATTATCAAGATCCAGGACCGGGGCTACAGCATCAGCTCCATCCCCTCGGTGATGCAGATTGGCGGCTTTACCGTATTCACACTGGGCCTGATTGCCGCCATTTGCGGCGATATGGGCACCTGCTGCGTCTACATCATGATTTTTGCCTTTATGGCCTGGACCGCCGGGGTAAAGCTGCGGTGGTTCGTGCTGGTGGGGGGCGGAGCGGTGCTGGCGGTGGTGATTTTTTGGCTGTTCTTCCTGCCGGAAACCCGTTTTTGGACCGATTACCGCATCATGCGCTTCCGGGTGGTCTTTGACCACAGCCTGGACCCCAGCAACTACGGCTTTCAGCAGACCCGGTCCGTCCTGGCCATTGGCTCAGGCAAGCTGTTCGGCCAGGGCTATCTCAAGGGCATCCAGACCCACGCCTCCAACAGCTCCGCCCTTCCCGTCCGGGACAGCGACCTGATTTTCGCCGTCTGCGGCGAGGAGCTTGGCATGGTGGGCTGCATGGCCCTGCTGCTGCTGCTGTCCGGTATTGTTCTGCGGTGCATCTGGGTGGGCCGGCACGCCAGCTCCCCCTTCAACGCCTACGTGTGCATGGGCATGGCGGGGATGCTCCTCAGCCAGATTACCTTTAACGTGGGTATGTGCCTGTATGTTCTGCCCGTTATGGGCCTGACCCTCCCCTTTGTCAGCTCCGGCGGGTCGTCCATCATCACCCTGTTCGCCGCTATGGGGATCGTCTCCAGCGTCAAGGCCCGGCCTATGCCCAGCTGGCTCAGGGATCGGAGTAAGGTTTAAAACTTCTCCAGACAGGGTCGTCCCATACCGGAGCCCAAGGGACGTCTGAAATATGCGTAAAAAAGCCCCGCCAGCAGGCGGGGCTTTTTCATGGCTTACTCGTTGGCGGGGACGTGGATGACGCCCATGGGGCACTCCTTCACGCACAGCTGGCAGCCGACGCACTTGTCCTGGTCGATCTTGGCCAGGAAGTTCTCCACGGTGATGGCCTCCTTGGGACAGGCCTTGGCGCACTTCATGCAGCCGATACAGCCGGCGGTACAGGCCTTTCGGGTGTCGGCACCCTTGTCCTTGTTCTGGCACAGGACCACAGGCTTGCGCTTGTGCTCAGGCACAATGGAGATGACAGCGTTGGGGCAGGCGGCGGCGCAGGCGCCGCAGCCGGTACACTTGTCCCGGTCTACCTTGGCGATACCGTCCACAATGTGGATAGCGTCAAAGGCGCAGGCACGGGTGCAGTCGCCATAGCCCAGGCAGCCAAACTTGCACATACCGTCGCCGCCGTAGAAGCCCTTGACGGCCTGGCAGCTCTGGATGCCCTGGAACTCGTACTTCTTGCCCGTTTTTCCGCAGGTGCCGGAGCAGGCCACCACGGCCTTCATGGGGGTGGAGGCCCCCGCCTCAACGCCCATAATCTCGGCGATCTTGGCGGCGCAGGCCGCACCGCCGGGGATGCACTTGTTGACGGCGTTGCCGTCTTCCACTACGCTCTTGGCATAGTCGGCGCAGCCTGCACAGCCACAGGCGCCGCAGTTGGCCCCTGCCAGCACGGCGGTAATCTGCTCCACCCGCTCATCCACGGGGACATACATAAAGATGGAGGCGGCCACCAGAATCACCGCGCCGATCAGGCCGATGACAGTGACGACAATAATTGCCAGTAAAATCGGATTCATAACTTACTCTCCCCCCTGTCAGACTTTAAAGATGGCGTCTACGATACCGCCGAAGCCCATGAAGGACAGGGAGGTAACGGCGGCGGCCACCAGAGTGATGGGCAGGCCCTCAAAGCACTTGGGGGTAACGGCCTGCTCCACCCGGCGGCGTACGCCGGAGAACAGCACCATGGCCACCAGGAAGCCAATGCCAGCGCCAGCGGCGCAGACGATAGACTCAATAAAGTTGTAGCCGTTGTCCAGATTCAGGATGGTCACGCCCAGGATGGTGCAGTTGGTGGTAATCAGGGGCAGATACACGCCCAGGGCCTTGTACAGAGCGGGAATGAACTTTTTGAGGAAGTTCTCCAGCAGCTGGACCAGGATGGCGATAATCAGGATGAACACAATAGTCTGGAGGTAGCCCATATCCCGGGCAGTATTTTCAGCGCCCTCGGGCACCAGGATCAGCTTGTAGATGGGCCAGGTGGCGGCGGTGGCCATAACCATGACGAAGGTAACGGCCAGGGACATGCCCACAGCGCTGTCCAGCTTTTTGGACACGCCCAGGAAGGGACAGATACCCAGGAATTTGGCCAGGACGTAGTTGTCCACCAAAATCATGGTAAAGAAGATAGCGGCAAGTTTTACCATTACGCATTACCTCCTTCCACAGCGGGGGCTTCCTTCTTAGGACGGCTGGTCAGCCAGGTGGCCCCGGCCATCAGGATACCGAAGACGAAGAAGCCGCCGGGGGCGCTGGTCATCAGGGAGAAGGTGTCCACACCCTCGGGGATGACCCGGATGGCGAAGTCGGCCCCCAGGGAGGGGATCAGCCCGCCCAGGCCGGCCATCCAGGTGCCGGAACCAATAATCTCACGGATGGAGCCCATAATGGTCAGGGTGATGGTGAAGCCAATGCCCATACCGATACCGTCCAGGGCGGAGTCCAGAATGCCATTCTTGGAGGCAAACATCTCGGCACGGCCCAGGATGATGCAGTTGACCACGATCAGGGGCAGGTACACGCCCAGGGCCTTGTCCAGGTCGGGGACATAGGCCTTGACCACCATCTGCACCACCGACACAAAGCCGGCAATGACGGTGATATAGCAGGGGATGCGGACCTGATTGGGGATGATGTTCCGCAGGGCGGAAATTACAATGTTGGAGCACAGCAGCACAAAGGTGGCGGCCAGCCCCATGCCAATGCCGTTGGAAGCCATGGTGGTAACGGCCAGGGTGGGACAGGTGCCCAGGACAAGCCGCAGGACCGGGTTCTCGTTCAGAATGCCGTTGGTAAGGATTTTCATTTTACTGTTTTCACTCATCTTGACTCACCTGCCTTTCAAGAATTCACAGCGTTATACGCCTCATTGGCGGAACTGACCGCTTTGGCCAGCGCACGGCTGGAAATTGTCGCGCCGCTCTCAGCGTCAATGGTGCCGCCGTCTTTGTTGATTTTCAGCTCAGCAGCAGGCTGGCCCTGATAACGCTCCCAATAGGAGGCGGTACCGGCTACCTTGCTGCCGATGCCCTGGGTTTCGCCCTGCTCTGTCACTTTGATCTGCTTGATGGTGCCATCAGGAGTATAAGCGACCATAACGGTCATGGTGCCGCCGTAGCCCTTGGCGGTGCTGGTGATGACGCAGCCGGCGCCGTTGTTGGCGGTATAGACATCAGTAACGTTCTCCACGCTGACGCTGTCCACCCGGGTGAAGTCGTCCGCCTCGGGGAGCAGCTCCATACGGGCCAGGCGCTCGGCCTCCAGCTTGGCGGCCAGGATGATGGGAGCGGTGGCAGAGTTGGTGGCAGCCAGCGCCCCGGTAATGACGACGCAGATGACGCACAGCACCACGATAGGCTTAAATACCTTATTCCAATTACTCATTTCGCTGCCGCCTCCTTCTTCTTCTTGGCGATACCCAGCTTATCCTGCCGGGTCAGCGCGTCGATATAGGGGGTCACCAGATTCATCAGCAGGATAGCAAAGGACACACCCTCGCTCATGGTGCCGAAGAACCGGATGGCGCAGGTCACAACCCCCATAAAGATACCGGCAATCAGCTTGCCCTTATCGGTGGTGGGAGAGGTGACATAGTCGGTGGCCATAAAGAAGGCGCCCAGCATCAGGCCGCCGGAGAGCAGCTGCACAATGGGGTCATAGCCGCCGATCAGGGACAGCACGGCCACGGTGGCCAGGTAAGTAACGGGAATCATGGGGCTGATAACCTTGGTGGCGATCAGATAGATACCGCCGATCAGAATGGCGATAGCGCAGGTCTCGCCCAGCACGCCGCCGTGGTTGCCCAGCAGCAGGGTGACATACTCGCCGGCCCCCAGCACGCCCTTCTCCACGGCCAGCGGAGTGGCGGAGGCCAGGGCGTCGATCCCGTTGACAGGCTTGGGGTAGTTGGCCATGCGGCTGGCAAAGCCCACGGCCAGGGCAATACGGCCCACAATGGCGGGGTTGGCGAAGTTGAAGCCCAGTCCGCCAAACAGCTGCTTGATAATGACAATGGCGATAAACGCGCCCACAATGGCCATCCACCAGGGCATGGAGGCAGGCATGTTAAAGGCCAGCAGCATGCCGGTGACCACGGCGGACAGATCGGAGATGGGAACCTCACGGCCCATCAGCTTGCAGTAGCCCCACTCAAAGAAGACGCACGCGGCCACAGTGACCACAGTGAGAATCAGGGCGTTTGCCCCAAAGATAATCACGGAGGCGGCAAGGGCCGGACACAGAGCCAGGCACACCCGGCCCATAATCTTCTGGGTGCTGTCCGCGCTGGTAATATGGGGCGCGGCGGTGACAATCAGCTTGTTGTCCATTACTTCTTACCTCCATTCTTCATCATAATCTTGGCCAGGGCAATGGAGGGGGCCAGAGGCCGCTTGGCCGGGCAGACAAAGGAGCAGGTGCCGCAACTCATGCACAGGTCGGCGTTGAGCTCAATGAGCAGCTCCACGTTGCCGTCGTTGTAGGCCTGGACAATCTCCTTGGCGGAAAGCCCTAAGGGGCAGGCGTTGGTACACCGGCCGCAGTGGATGCAGTTGGTAGCCTTGGGGATCTGGGCCATCTTCTTGGAGAAGGCCAGCACGGCGTTGTTGTTCTTCAAAATAGGCTGGTCCAGACTTGCGATACAGTTGCCCATCATGGGACCGCCGTAGAGCACCTTGCCCGGCTCCTCGGTAAAGCCTCCGCAAAAGTCCATCAGCTCCTGCACAGGGGTGCCAATGACGACCTCTACATTCTTGGGCTCCTTAATCACGTCGCCGTCCACGGTGAGGCGCTTGGTGGTCAGGGGCATACCGGTTTTCAGGTACTTGCCCACAAAGGCCACAGAGGTGACGTTCATCACGATTACGCCCACGTCGGAGGGCAGGCCGGGGAAGGGGACCTCCCTGCCGGTGCAGTTCTCGATGAGGACTTTTTCCGCGCCCTGGGGGTAGCGGCAAGGCAGTTCCTTCACCTCGATGCCGGCGGTGGCCACAGATTTCATCTTGGCAATGGCCTCGGGCTTGTTGCCCTCAATGCCGATGATGCACTTGGGAATCTCCAGATACTTCATCACAGCCTGGATACCGTCCAGAATGAACTGGGTGTCCTCCAA
Source organism: Flintibacter muris (assembly GCF_943192995.1). GTDB lineage: Bacteria > Bacillota > Clostridia > Oscillospirales > Oscillospiraceae > Lawsonibacter > Lawsonibacter muris. The sequence goes on along the minus strand of NZ_CALPCP010000006.1, from coordinate 135,572 downwards.
AAAGCAGCGGTTGTCCGAGGTGATGTAGGGCTCACACTCGGCGCCGTTGATAAGGAGGGTGTCGATCTCGTCCAGATTCTTGGGGGCCAGCTTTACCGCCGCGGGGAAGCCCGCGCCGCCCAGACCCACCAGGCCGCTGGCCCGGACGGCATCCTGGAAGGACTTGAGATCGGTGACGGCGGGGGGGGCAACAGCCGGGTCCACCGTCTGCTTGCCGTCTGGAATAATCACAACGGCGGTTTGAGGCGCCCCATTGGGGGCTGTGATGGTGACGATGCCGTCTACCGTGCCGGACACGCCGGAGTGGATGTCAGAGGAGACAAAGCCGCCGGCCTTACCTACCACGGTGCCCACAAAGACCTGATCGCCCTTGGCCACCTGAGGGGCGGCGGGGGCGCCGATATGCTGTCCCATGGACAGGACGATCTTAGAGGGCAGAGGCATCTTCACGGTTTCCTGATTGGAAGTCCGCTTTTCGTGCGGGACCTGCGCGCCCTGCGCAGATCGTTTGAGAAATTTGCTCATGTAAGTTTTCGACCTCCCTAATAACTTGCTGGGATACCTCGGTCCGGCGGTCTGCTTGCCCTCTCCGGCGCCGGGCCGCGGCTGCCGCGTCCGGCAAAGCCGGACACACGACAAAACCCGCCGGTTTCGCCCTCTGTTTTTCCCGAAACCGTCGGTCTTGCTGCGTAAAGATAATGATACACCAGACTTGGCAGGATTGCAAGTTTTTTTATAGGGGCTGTCCTATTTTTCGGCAAAATTTTTTCTTGAACCAGAGTATAAAAAGAGGCGCGGAGGGAATTTTCCCCCCGCGCCCGAGCCGGCACGCACTCAGCAGCCGCAGCCGTTGTTGCAGCCGCAGTTGCAGTTGTTGTTGCAGCAGCAATTATTGCCGCCCCAGCCGCCGCAGCTGAACAGGATAATGATGAGGATGATGATCCACAGGCAGCTGTTGCCGCCCCAACTGTTATTGCAGCACCCCATGATGAGTACCTCCTACATATGAAAGTATTGAGAGGACTGTTTGCCGCTCTCGATACCATCATATGGCCCGGGAAAGGAATGGGTGCGGCGGTTTATAAAATATTTTCGCAGAAGGCCCGGAGCATGGTGGCCATCTCGGCCCGGGTTGCGCTGCGCTGAGGGTCCAGGGTGAGGGTGGTTCCGTTGGTCACGCCGCTGATGATCCCCTGCTCCACCGCCCAGGCCATAGCGGGCTGGGCCCAGCCGCTCAGACTGCTCAGGTCGGCGTAGCGGGACAGGTCTGCCCCCGCTCCAGGCGTCAGGCGCATATACTGAACAGCGTAGTTATACATCATAGCCACCGCCTGCTCCCGGGTCACCAGGCCGTCGGGGTTAAAGCGGTTGTTTCCCATCCCCGAGGTAATGCCCTGTCCGGCGCCCCAGCGGACGGCCTGGGCGTACCAGCTGTTGGAGGCCACGTCGGCAAACTCGGGGCCGCTGCTCACCGCCGGCGAGCCCGCCAGCCGGTGGAGCACCGACATGAGCATGGCCCGGTTCATAGGGGAGCCGGGAGAGAAGTGGTTGGCGTCCATGCCGGAGAACAGGCCCTTCTCATAGGCGTAGCCCACGGGGGTATAAAACCAGTCGGACTGGCTCACATCATAAAACGGGGTATGCTGGCTCTTGCCCGGAGTGAGGGTGTAACTGCCCTGCACCCCCAGGGCGGCCTCACCGGAGCGGATGGTTACCGCCGTGTCGGTGTTCTCCCCAACCAGATAGCGGTGATTTTTCACCAGCGCCGATCCGGATGTCACCTCCGCCCCGGCGGTGACGTCCACCACCGCCCCGGTGTGGACCAGGGTGGCGGAGCCGTCCAGCATCAGAAAGCCTGAGCCGGTGGACAGGGTGATAATCTGGCCGTCTGACCAGTCCCGGCGCTGGAGAGTATCACTGGAGCTGCCCGCCCCCACGCTTCCGCCGCTTCCGTTCAGGGCGGCGTCCAGCCTGGCCTTTTCCTTGTCATAGGTCTCCTGGAGCAGTTTGTTTCCCGCCTCCTCCCCCGCCTGGACAGCCTTTGGGAAGAAGGTATCCCGCAGATAACTGAGGGAGATGACGCTGTCCCCCGAGGAGGCGGCGCACACCCCCGCCGTCAGCAGCGCCAAAGCCAGAATCAGCCCCAGGGGGCGCAGATATTTTTTCATTGGTGTTCCTCCATATCCTCCCTCTGGGAGATCAGATAACTCAGCGTGAGCAGGCTGTCGGAAAAGTGAACCGACTCCACCGCCACGTCCTGTCTGGTGCAGGCCAGCTCATAGTTGGTAAAATTCCAGATACCCTTCACCCCGGCGTCCATCAGCCGGTTTCCCATCTGCTGGGCGGCGGCAATGGGAACTGTCAGCAGCCCTACGTCCACCCGGTGGGCGGCCAGAAATTCCTCCAGCCCGTCGGCGTGGCGGACGCTCACCCCGGCAATCTCCGTGCCCACCACCGCCGGGTCCACGTCGAAGGCGGCCAACAGGTCAAAGCCGTTGTCGGAAAAGCGAAAGTTCTGGATAATAGCCCGGCCCAGGTTGCCCGTGCCCAGCACAATCAGGGTGTGCCCCTGACTGATGCCCAGAATTTCGCCAATCTCCTCCTTCAGCAGCTCCACCTTGTAGCCGTAGCCCTGCTGGCCGAAACCGCCGAAGCAAAACAGGTCCTGGCGGATCTGGGAGGCCGTCAGCCCCATGGACTTGCCCAGCGCCCCGGAGGAGATGCGCACCGCGCCGGCCCGCTGGAGCTCGCACAGCTGCCGGTAGTACCGGGGCAGGCGGCGGATTACGGCGGTGGATACCTTTGTATTTCGTTTCATGACATTCCCTTATCTCTCAGGACAGCAGCCCGCTGAAAATATCGTCCAGAGCGATATCAAAGTCATCGTACAGGCTGCATTTGAAGTGGGCGACAATCTCACCGCCAATCAGTTCTTCCCGAAATTCCTCCTGATAGGCCAGGTTGCTGTTCATAGTATCCGCTCCTTTCCTGTTTCCCATAAAGCTTTCTGCCTATATTATACCATCCGTCCACCTGGCGGTCAATCCAAATCCAAAGGTAAAAAAAGACTGGGAAACTCCCAGTCCTTTACTGCTCTATCTTTACGATATTGATGGCCGGTTCCAGCAAGCTGTTTAATATATTAAAATAATGCAGTCTTATTTATAGCATAAATATAGAGTAAAAAGGAGGTGAACGAAATGGAACTGAATTATTTCAAGGATCAGCTTTTTGATCTGCTGAACGACAGTGATGAACTGAACATTGCGGACATTACCACGGATGACAGGCACGGTCTGTTCACCATCAGCACCGGCGACGGGAGTACATTTGAGCTTTTATGCCGCAAGCTGTAGCCAAGTTCCCCTCATGCCTCCCTTTGTCAGGGGGAGGCTTTTTTACATCATTTTCACAATTTCCTTTTTCAGCCGGGCGATAATCCGCTTTTCCAGCCGGGAGATGTAGGACTGGGAGATGCCCAGCTGGTCGGCCACCTCCTTCTGGGTACACTCCCGGCGGCCGTCCAGGCCAAAGCGGAGGGTGATGATATGCCGTTCCCGGTCATCCAGCCGCTCCATGGCCTGGCGGAGCAGCTGCCGGTCCACGTCGGCCTCCAGGGGCTGGACCACCAGGTCCTCGTCAGTGCCCAGGATGTCGGACAGCAGCAGCTCGTTGCCGTCCCAGTCGGTGTTCAGCGGCTCGTCAAAGGACAGCTCTGTCTTCTGGTTGGCGGTTTTGCGCAGGTACATGAGGATCTCGTTTTCAATGCACCGGCTGGCATAGGTGGCCAGCTTGATGGCCTTCTCCGGCTGGTAGGTGCCTACCGCCTTAATCAGGCCAATGGTTCCAATGGAGATCAGGTCCTCAATGTGGATGCCCGTATTTTCAAACCGCCGGGCGATATAGGCCACCAGGCGCAGGTTGTGTTCAATCAGCTGATTCCGGGCCTCCGGGTCCCCCTGCCCCAGCCGGGCAATGAGGGCGGACTCCTCCTCCCGCTTCAAGGGGGCGGGCAGGGTGTCGCTGCCGCCAATGTACATCACCTTTCCAGGCAGGAGCAGTCCCAGCCGGGTGAGAAGGGCCGACAGGCCCTCTTTCAACTTTATGTAAACTGTTTTCAATGCAGCCACCTCGATTTACCTCCGTGCCGTAGGGGCGCATACCACGCGCCCGCAAAATATAAATATGGGGTCCACAGGCGGATGATATCCGCCCCTATATCATGTCCATTGGTCCGATCAGCGCCTGATATCCGCCCCCGTCGGACACCGGTGTCGGGGACAGGGCTACCAGCACCGGGCCCCTTCTCTGTCCGTCCCGCTCCAGCGCGTCCGCCCGGACGGCCAGCAGCAATCCCCGCTCCACCCCCACGCTGCGGTAGGGCAGCAGGCGGAACCGGGACCGCCATTCTCCTGTCCCCAGGCGGGTCAGGGCGGCGGAGGGGTCACGCAGATCAGCGGGACCGGGACGGTGCTCTCTGGGAAAGAGGGCGGCCACCCGCTCTCCCTCTGCCACCATCACCGGGCGGCCGGATACCGGGTCTGTGAGGGTGTTGCCTGTATCCACCAGGGCGGTAAGGCCGGCGGACCGCTCCCCAAGGATCAGCTTTATGTGAACCAGCTCCCCGCTCACTCCGCTGTGCCTGACCAGACGCTGAAACACCAGGGTGAGCACGCCGTAGCACACCGCCGCCGACAGCAGCACCACCTTTATGTCCAGGGCGGAGTAGAACACCCCGTTGCCCAGCGACAGCCCTGTCCCGCCCAGCAGTCCGATCGCCACCACCCCGCCTCCAAAGGCGCAGGTCAGTGCTATGAACAAAATCCCCTGGCGCAGCAGCCGGCGGCTCCCCCCATAGGCGGTGAGCAGCATCAGGGCGGCGGAGGCCAGCCGGCACAGCGGATGGGCCAGAAAGGCCAGTCCCGGCAAAAAGATGGCCACCGCATACAGTCCCCCCAGCGCGCCCCCCAGGGCAAACCGTATCCGGCGCAGCGGCTCCCCCGCCAGCCGGGCCGCTGCCAGCAGGAGCAGGTAGTCCACCAGAGCGTTGAGGAGGAACAGCGTATCCACATAGATGACTGTCAAATGCCCGTCCCCCTTTCAGCACGTCCTATTATAGGGGCTTGGCCGGGAAAAATCGGTCAAATCGTTGATAGGCTTCTTGGTCGAATTTTGTTTGTGCAAAAAAATAGGTTCCCCGAACAGGGGAACCTATTGAATCAGCTTTTCCGCCTCCTCCCTGCTGTAGCAGCCGTTCAAAACGGCCAGCAGGGCGTTGGCGGACATATGCTCAGGCAGTTCCAGCCGTTTGAGCAGGGCCTGGCGCTTCTCGCCGCTCCCCGGTCCTCCGGACAGTCCGGCGGCGAACAGATCGCCCTTGGTCAGGGGCGGCCCGGAGGGTGAGGTCTGTTCCCCCTCCTCCAGAAAGGTGGCTCCCGCCCGGCGGAGGACGGATTCCAGCACATCAGGGGGCATGCCCTCCACCCCCAGCTTGCCCTCCTTCCCCCGCCGGCGCTTGCGGCGCTCTTTGCCCCAGACGTCCGGAATATAGGCGTGCTTTAAAAATTGGGCGGGAACCGCCCCTTTGATCCGGTTTCGGATGACAAACCCCGCCCCGTCAGAGTCGGTGAGCACCACCAACCCCCGCCGCCGGGCCGCCCGGTCCAGCAGAGCCATCTTTTCCGGGTCCTTGAAGATCTGAAAGCCCCCCGTCTCCAGAATGAGGGTATCTACCACCTGGGACAGAGTGTTCTTGTCGTACCGTCCCTCCACCACAATGGCCTCCCGGATGTGAAGCATGGCAATCTCCTTTCCTCCAAAAGCCTCCCTTCGCAAAGGGAGGCTGCATTTGTAAAGTTCTGCGGGCGGCCAAAGGCCGCCCCTGCAGGTTCAATATCAACACTTTGGATTCAAGTTGTGTTGGCCAGTTCCAGCAGCAGCGTGGTCACCAGCTCCTTGGCGTCCTGGCCGGTGGACTTCATTGCCAGGTCGGTCTGGGCACAGCGGACCACCGCCCGGCGGCACCAGGGCAGAGAGAACCGCCGGGCGCTGGTCATCAGGCGGTCGGCGGGGTAGCGCATACCCCAGAGCCTGGCCACATAGGCGCTGTCCCGCCGCCCGTCCAGGGCCAGCCGGGCGGAGTACAGCTGGCGCAGCTGCTTGCCCAGAGCACTCATAATCTCATAGGGGCTCTTCTGCATCTGGTACAGCTCCCCCAGCACGCGGGCGGCTTTGTCGTAGTTCTTTTCCCCGATAGCGTCGGCAATGCGGAACACCACGGCGCTGAGCTGGGGGGTGGCCACCGCCTCAATATCCGCCCGGGTGATGTGGGGGCCCTTGGCATAGGCGGCAATTTTGCCGATCTCCTGCTGGAGGTTGTGCATCAGGTCGCCGCACAGAAAGATTAGCTCCTCGCACAGCCGGGGGTCAATCTCCTTGCCCTGAGCCTTGAAGTGGCGGCGGACCCAGTCCATCAGCTCCCGCTGGCCCTGGCGGGCAAAGTTGACCGCCGTCCCCCGCTGCTTCACCACCGCCGCCAGCTTGGTGCGGGCGTCCGGCTTGTACTCGATCAGGTCGTAGAGGAACACCAGGCAGCAGTACTCGGGCAGGCTGGACAAAATGCGGATATACTCCTCCTTCTCCCCCGCCTTGAACAGGTCGAAGTCGGTAACAATAACCAGCGTCCGCTCCGCCATCATGGGCAGGCAGTCCACAGCTTCCTCCAGGACGTGGGGGGACATCTCTCTGGCCCCCAGATCGTGGCGGTTGAACTCCCCCAGTCCCCCGGTGAGGACCATCTCCCGCAGTTTTCCCAGATAGTAGTCACGCAGGTAGGTCTCCTCTCCATGGAAAATATACAGCTGCCCCGGCTTCCCTGCGGCCAGGTCCCTTTTCAGCGTCTCATATCCGGAGGTATCCGGCTTGTTCTTTGGCGGCATGGCGCTCTCTCCTTATCCCCGTCTGCAGGGGCGGCCTGTGGCCGCCCGTCCCAATCAGCATGTCTCTTCCGGGCGGCCACAGGCCGCCCTTAGAACCTGTATTCACAGGCGTTGAACGCCGTCTATGAATACAGGTTCTTACTTATTCTCCTCACAGCTGCACTTCTATGGTTCCATAGAGGTCTGTGCGGTAGATTTTGGCTCCGATTTCGTCCAGGCGGACCAAGGTGTCCCAATCCGGGTGGCCGTATTTGTTGTTTGGCCCCACGGAGATGAGGGCCAGGCCTGGGCTGACCCTCTCCAGCAGCTCCGGGGTGGTGGAGGTGGCAGAGCCGTGGTGGCCCACAACCAGCACCTCGATATCGGGCAGGGCGGCGGTCTCCACCAGCCGCAGCTCCCCCTCTTGCTCCATGTCGCCGGTGATGAGCACATCCGTCTGCCCAGCGGAGGCCAGCACAGTCAGTCCCAGCTCGTTGGCGGTCCCCTCTTCCGCCATGGGGGCGAAGACGGACACTGTCCTGTCCTCCGCCAGCTCAAAGCAGGTGTCCTCCCGGACCATGCGCACCGGGATATTTTGCCGCTTTGCGGCGGACAGAATTTCCATTCTCAGCGGGTCGTCCGCCTCCACGTCGGGCAAGGCGATCTCCCCTACCCCAATCCGCCTCAGCAGCTGAGGAATCCCGTTGGCGTGGTCGGCGTGGTAGTGGGACACCACCAGCAAATCCACGTCGCTGCGGCCCAGGGCCTGGAGGTAGTCGGCCGCGATATCGCCGGGGTCATCCCGGCTGTCCCCGCCGCAGTCCACCAGGGTGAGAAAGTCCCCTGTGCGAACCAGAACGCTCTGTCCCTGGCCCACGTCCAGAACCGTCACCGCCATATCCCCGGCCCGGAAGGAGGCCCGGGTGAGGCTCACGGCCAGCACCAGCGCCGCCGTCCCGGCGGCCAGAGGCATCCACACTGGCCGCCGCCCCTTTGCGCGAACAAAGGCCAGCACCAGACCATAGCCCAGCACCAGCCAGGCCCGGTAGTACACCGACTCCAGGGGCAGCGCCGCCAGGGCGGGCCGGGACAGCTGGTCAATCACCCACTGGAGGTAGCGGGTCAGGGCGGTAAAGGGGATTGCCAGCACCGCCGCCGGTTCAGGCAGGAGGATAGCCAGCGCCCCCACTCCCAGTCCGCCCAGAAACAGGAAGCCAATGGCCCACAGGGTGAGCAGATTGGACAGGGGCGAGATGAGGGAGATCATATTGAAGTGTACTGCCACCAGGGGAATGGTGAGCACTGAGGCGCCCAGAGTGGCGGAGAGGGTGGATATCACAAAGTATGGAAGCATCCGCAGCAGTTTTATCCCAAAATTGGCGGGCTTGGACAGCCTGTCCATGTGAAAGCATCTGAGCAGCCAGTCCTGAACCCGGTCAGACACCAGCAGAATGCCCGCCACCGCCGCAAAGGACAGCTGCAAGCCGATATGAGCGGCGGAGAAGGGGTTGACCCACAGCAGCAGAAGCAAAGCCAGTGCCAGCGAGGTAGGGCCGTCCCGCTCCCGGTCCAGCAGGGGCGCGAACTGGAGCATGAGCACCATCACCGCCGCCCGAAGCACCGACGGGGTGCTGCCCGCGATTCCGCAGAACAGCACCACCCATAAAATGGTCAACACCGCGGTGCTCCGCCTGTTCCGGCCCAGCAGCAGGGTGAGCAGTCCGGCCAGAAAGGCCAGGTGCATACCGGACACCGCCACTGTATGGCTCAGTCCGGTGCGCTCCAGAGAAGTGGTAAAGGCGTCGGTGAGGCTGTCCCGGTTGCCCGTCACAAGGGCCTTGACAAAGCCCGCCGTCTCCTCCGGAAAGGCGGCGTCAATCCCCGCTTTCAGCGCCTTCGCCGCCCAGGCGGCAAAATACTGGGGCGGCACCTGGTCCGGACGCTCCGCCGCCAGCCGCCCATAGGCCTGGGCTCGAAGAAAAATCCCTTTGGCGGTGTAGTAGGTGATCTTCTCCCCGGCAAAGGTCCGGTCCCCCAGGGTGCAGCGGGCAATGGTCTCTATCCGGTCGCCGGGGCGCAGACCCGCCCCCTGCCCGTCTGTATACAGAATGGCGGACAGCTTCACCCAGCTGTCCGTGTCCGCACGGACCAGAACGGTATACCCGCCATACGTCCCCTCCTGGGGCCAGTCGGCCACTGTGGCAGTGAGCCGGACGGTCTGGCCGTCCAGTTCCTTGGCTGGCTGAAAGAACACCGCCGTATACAGGGCTGTCCACAAAAAGCCCGCCGCCAGCCCGGATAAAATCAGCAGAGCCCGGGTGCGGACACGGCTTTTTTTCCGGAGGAACAGCCTCAGCAGCAGCGCTGTGACAGCCAGTCCCCCGCCCAGCACCGGCAAAACGGCGTCCAACTCCCCGTAGACAGAGAGGAAAACAGCGGCGGCAAAGGAGAAGGCAAAGGCGACCAGTATGCGCACGGTCCTCTCCCCTCTCCCAGCATTTTCTAAAGGGTATCATGTTTGTGAGAAAATTGCAAGGGCGAACTCTCTCAGTCCACGCAAATCAATTTTGGGAAAATCCAGCCGTATTGGCAGGGCGGAACGACTCGGCCCGCCGCCGGTTGGCAGTGAACGGCGCACCGGGGTCACCGCGCCCTACAGCCGCAGGGGCCCTCTTGCCATCCTTTGAAAAGTATGATAAAATCATCCCACTTTCCAAAAAGGAGCGCCCTGCCATGACCGACTACTTCCATTTAAATATAGACCGGGACCGCCTGCTGTCCCTGTCCACCCTGGGGCTGGCCCACCTGGGGGACGGCGTGTATGAGCTGATGGTCCGCTCCTGGCTGGTGCTCCACGGCAAGGCCAGGGCCCGCGACCTGCACAAGGCCACCGTCCAGTATGTGGCCGCCCCCGCCCAGGCAGAGCGGTTTGAGAAAATCCGGCCCCTGCTGTCTGAGGAGGAGGGCGATGTCTTCCGCCGGGGCCGCAACACCGTCCCCCACTCTGTCCCCAAGGCGGCCAGCCGGGCCCAGTACCAGACCGCCACCGGCCTGGAGGCCCTGTTTGGCTGGCTGTATCTCCAGGGACAAACCGAGCGGCTGAACGAGTTATTTGCTGTTATGATGGAGGAGTGAACCATGCCAATTTACAAGCCGGAAGAGTATGACGCCGTTTTAGCGCGGATCAAAGCGGCAATCAAGGAACAGGATATCCAAATGGGACCTGTCCTGTCTGAGGAAGACATCCGCTCCTTTGAGCAGAAGCATCAGGTCACCCTCCCCGAGGGCTACCGCCGCTTCCTGCTGGAGGTGGGTGACGGCTGCGACATGTTCGACGGCTACGACTTTCTGCCCCTTGGAGCAAAGCGTGAGGTAGAAAACTATGCAGAACCCTTCCGTTATGAGGAGCACTGGGTGGATTGGGACAACATGGAGGAGGGCGAGGAGCCGCCCTTCGGCAATCCTTTTACCAGCGGCACGCTGGAACTCATCGACATCGGCTGCGGCCAGACCTGTGAGCTGGTCATCACCGGCCCCTGCCGGGGCGAGGTCTGGCATTTTTGCGAAATGGGCGTTCAGCCCTGCTGCCAGCGCCAGGACTTTCTGGGCTGGTTCGAACGCTGGCTCACCGACGGGGATGATGTGGACTACTTTGCAGAGTTTCCCTATTGAACATTGGAGCGTGATTTTCTATGCCTTTGGACGCACTGTGCCTGTCGGGCGTTGTCCATGAACTGAACACCAACCTCTCCGGCTCCCGGGTAGACAAAATATACCAGCCGGGGCGGGATGAGGTAATTTTGGCTCTGCGCTCCCCCGCTGTGGGGAACGTGCGGCTGCTGCTGTCCGCCAACCCGGCCCACCCCAGGCTCCATTTGACCACCCTGCCTCTGGAAAACCCGGAAAAGCCCCCCATGTTCTGCATGCTGCTGCGCAAGCACATGTCCGAAGCCCGGCTGCTGGAGTTTGTCCAGACCCCTCTGGAACGGGTGGTCACCCTCCGCTTTGAGGCGCTGAACGAGCTGGGCGACCGGGTAGAGCGCTGCCTGGTGCTGGAGGCCATCAGCCACAAGACCAACCTGATCCTGCTGGACGGAGAGGGCCGCATCCTGGACTGCATCCGCCACGTGGGGCTGGACGGTGCGGACAAGCTGCTCCTCCAGCGGGAGGGACAGCCCTCCGGGGTGCGGTACCGGGTGCTCCAGCCGGGGATGTTCTACCGCCTCCCCCCCGGCGTGGACAAGGTAAATCCCCTCACCGCAAGCCGGGAGGAGCTGAAGGAACTGCTGGCCGCCGCCCCAGAGGAGGCCCAGGCCGACCGCTGGCTGCTGGACACCTTCGGGGGGCTGTCCCCCCTCATCTGTCGGGAGCTGGCCTACCGGACCGGGGGCGCTGTGGACCTGCGGCTGAACACTCTGGGGCCCGAAGGCCGGGGACGGCTGCTGGACCAACTGGAGGACCTGCGGGAAACCGCCGTCAACTGCTCCCCCGCCATGATTACCATGGACGGCCGGCCAAAGGACTTCACCTTTTTGCCCGTGGGGCAGTATGAGGGCGCGGCCCAGGTGGACATTTGGCCCGCCTTCTCCCCCCTGCTGGACGCCTTCTTTGAGCAGCGGGAGCGCCAGGACCGGGTAAAACAGAAGGGTCAGGACCTGATTAAATCAGTGACCAGCGCCCGGGACCGCACCGCCCGGAAAATCGGCAATCAGGAAAAGGAGCTGGCCGCCGCCCGAGACCGGGACCGGCTGCGCCAGCTGGGGGACATCCTTACCAGCAACTTTTACCAGATGGAAAAGGGCATGGCCCGCCTTCGGACCATAGATTTTTACCACCCGGAGGGCAAAGAGATTGAGATCAAACTGGACCCCCTCCTCACCCCCCAGCAGAACGCCGCCAGGTACTACAAGGACTATAACCGGGCCAAAAAGGCGGAGGAGAACCTTACCATCCAGCTGGAGAAGGGTCGGAAAGAGCTGGACTATCTGAACAGCGTGTTGGAAAACATCTCCCTGGCCGAGGGGGAGCGGGATCTGGCGGAGATCCGTCAGGAGCTGGCAGACACCGGCTACCTCCGCCGCCCCGCCAAGGCCAAGGACCGGGGGAAGCGGGTGACCTCCAAGCCTATGGAATTTATGTCAACCTCCGGCCTGCGCATCTCTGTGGGTAAAAACAACAGCCAGAACGATCTGCTCACCTGCAAGCTGGCCGGCAAGGGGGATATCTGGTTCCACACCCAGAAAATCCACGGCTCCCACGTTATTTTGTGGACAGAGGGCGGTCAGCCCGACCTCCAGAGCCTGAACGAGGCCGCCATTCTGGCCGCCTGGTTCTCCCAGGCCCGGGACAGCAGCAAGGTTCCCGTGGACTACACTCCCGTGCGTTATGTAAAGAAGCCCGGGGGCGCCCGGCCCGGCATGGTAATCTACACCACTTATGAGACCGCCCAGGTCACCCCCGACGGGGAACTGGCCAAGCGGCTGAGAGTTAAATAATGCGGAACTTCTTTCAGAGCATGAACACAAATCCGGCCTATCAAGAGGATCTGCCCGAAGAGCTGATTGACGGGGAATTTGTCGCAATGTCTCCCCGGCCCACATTCAACCACAACCGGGTATCGGAAAATATTGACTTCATTTTCCGTACCTATCTGAAAGGCAAAACATGTATCCCATTCGGGGACGGCGACTTGTTCCTAACGGAAAAGGATCATTTTCTCCCCGATTTCATGGTGGTCTGCGACCGGGACAAGATTCAGGGCGACGGCGTACACGGCGCACCTGATCTGGTGGTGGAGGTCCTCTCCCCCAGCACCGCCAAGCGGGACCGGAGCTACAAGATGGACATCTACGCCCGGTGCGGCGTTAAGGAATACTGGATTGTCAGCCCGGAAAGCCAATCGGTGGAGACCTATCGAAACATCGGCGCACAGTTCCGGCTCCATGAGGTATACAGCGTATATCCCGACTGGATGCTGGCCAAAATGAAGCCGGAGGAGCGCGCTGAAGTGACTACTGTGTTTCAGTGCAGCCTGTATGACGACCTGGATATTTCCTTGGACGACATTTTCAGCGGTCTTCTGCCAAACAACCAAAAAAGTTGAATATTGCAGTTCGCCGCCGGTCTTGCTGACCGGCGGCGTTCATGTTTCCAGCTCCTCCCGGTGCTCCCGGAAGAACTGCCAGTAGGTCTGGATATGCTCCAGCCGTGTCCAATGACAGGTCCGGATGGGGACGCTGTCCAGGTCGTAAATTTTTGCTTCTCTCATAGCCAGCAGGAAGGGCGAGTGGGTAGAGATGACAAACTGACAGCGGTAAAATCGGGCGGAGTCCTCCAGAAAGGCGCACAGCTCTCGCTGGAGCCTGGGCGACAGGCTGTTTTCCGGCTCGTCCAACAGATACAGGCCATCCTCTTTGATCTCCTTGGTGAAAAAGGCAAAGGCGCTCTCCCCATTGGACTTCTCTATTACGTCGTTCATCACCTGGTCCCGGACATACCGGGAGCCAGTTTTCCGCTGGGCGTCCACCACCTGGCGCAGGCGGTCGTAGTCCTCCATGGAGCGCATCTGAAAGCTGGCGTATTTGGCGCTGGTGTACTCCTCCAGCAGCTCCTGGCGGCGGCAGTTGATGTTCTCGTTCATGTAACGCAGGTCCAGGAGGTAGTCAAACACGTCGTCGCTGGTGATGACCCGGCTGTTTTCCCTCGCCGTGTGGAACCCGGGGGCGGTTTCCGCCTGGCATTGCTCCAGGTAATATGCAAAAAAAGAGCTGCGGTTAAACACCGTCCCCCGGGCCAGGCCCAGCTTCTCCCCCATCAGGTTCAGGATTGTGGTCTTACCGCTGCCGTTGCCGCCGCACAGGATGGTAACAGGTTCCAGTTCCAGCGCGGGCACCGGACGGTTCTGAAATACTCCAAAGGGGTACCGGCTGGTGTAGCAGGTGCGCTTGTTCTCGGGATTATCATTTAGAAGAAAGAACTCCCTGCTCTCAGATGGCAGGGAAAAGCGGCGCAGATAGATCATAGCGGCTCCTTAAAGGGGACCGCCTCCGCATAGCGGAGGCGGTTTTGAAACATTACTGCTTGCTCTTGATATACTCGTCAATGGACTTGGCGGCGGACTTGCCGGCGCCCATGGCCAGAATGACGGTAGCGGCTCCGGTGGCGGCGTCGCCGCCGGCGAAGATATTGGGGCAGGAGGTGCAGCCGTGGTCGTCGGCCTGCACACAGCCCTTGCGGGTCTTCTCCAGGCCGGGGGTGCCCTCGTAGCTCATGGGGTTGGGCTGGGTGCCCAGAGACATGACTACGGCGTCCACCTCCATCTTAAACTCGCTGCCCTCTTTGACTACGGGGCGGCGGCGGCCGGAGGCGTCCGGCTCACCCAGCTCCATCTGCACGCAGGTGATGGACTGGACATGGCCGGTCTCGTCCCCCTCAATGGACACAGGGTTGGTGAGCAGATCGAAGATGATGCCCTCCTCCTTGGCATGGTGGACCTCCTCCTTACGGGCGGGGAGCTCCGCCTCGGAGCGGCGGTAGACGATATGGACCTCGGCACCCAGGCGCTTGGCGCAGCGGGCGGCGTCCATGGCCACGTTGCCGCCGCCCACCACAGCCACCTTCTTGTTGTGGAGCACAGGGGTGGGGGAGTCCTCCTTGTAGGCCTTCATCAGGTTAATGCGGGTGAGGTACTCGTTGGCGGAGTAGACGCCCACCAGGGACTCGCCGGGGATCTTCATAAACATGGGCAGGCCGGCGCCGGAGCCGATAAAGACAGCCTCGTAGCCCTGTTCAAACAGCTCGGTGATGGTGAGCACCTTGCCGATTACCATGTTCAGCTCAATATCCACGCCCATCTTCTCCAGATTGGCCACCTCGCGCTTGACAATATCCTTGGGGAGACGGAACTCGGGGATGCCGTAGCTGAGCACGCCGCCGGGGGTGTGGAAGGCCTCAAACACGGAGACGGAGTAGCCCATACGGGCCAGCTCACCGGCGCAGGTCAGACCGGCGGGTCCGGAGCCGATCACGGCCACCTTGTGGCCGTTCTTGGGGGCGGTGGCCACGTTGGCGATCCCGTTTTCGGCGGCCCAGTCGGCCACAAAGCGCTCAATGCGGCCGATAGAAACGGGCTCACCCTTCACGCCACGGACACATTTGCCCTCACACTGGGTCTCCTGGGGGCAGACCCGTCCGGAGATGGCGGGCAGGGCATTGGCGTCGGACAGCAGCTGATAGGCGGCGGCCAGGTCACCCTCGGCCACTTTGCCCACAAACTCGGGGATGGGAATGCCCACCGGGCATCCGCTGACGCAGGGCTTGTTCTTGCAGTTCAGGCACCGCTGTGCCTCATTCCGG
Source organism: Flintibacter muris (assembly GCF_943192995.1). Taxonomy (GTDB): domain Bacteria; phylum Bacillota; class Clostridia; order Oscillospirales; family Oscillospiraceae; genus Lawsonibacter; species Lawsonibacter muris. Next base: position 120,300 of record NZ_CALPCP010000006.1, on the reverse strand, counting down.
GCCTGCTCCAGGGTGTAACCCAGGGCCACCTCTTTAAAATTGGCGTTGCGGACATTGGCCTCCTGCTCGGGCATGGGGGTCTTTTCCATCTGCATATTAGCCATTCATGGCACCTCCTCCCAGGCGGCAGAGGTGGGCCTCTTTCGCCTTGGCTTCATGCTCTTTATAGGTCGCATTGCGGGCGATCACTTCGTCAAAGTCCACCTTGTGGCCGTCAAAGTCGGGGCCGTCCACGCAGGCAAACTTCACCTCGCCGTCCACGGTGAGGCGGCAGCAGCCGCACATGCCGGTACCGTCGATCATAATGGGGTTCATGCTCACAGTGGTGGGGATGTTGTATTTTTCTGTCAGCTTGCAGGCAAACTTCATCATCAGCAGAGGACCAATGGCAAAGACATGGTCAAACTTGACCCCGCTGGCAATCAGCTCCTCCAGCTTGCCGGTGACAAAGCCGTGGTAGCCGTAGGTACCATCGTCGGTGCAGATGTGAAGGTCGGTGCAGGCCTCGGACATCTCCTTCTCCAGGATGACAATATCCTTGGTCTTAAAGCCGCCGATCAGGTCCACCTGGTTGCCGGCCTGATGCAGGGCGCGGGCCACGGGCAGGGCAATGGCGCAGCCCAGACCGCCGCCCAGAACGGCCACCCGGCCCAGGTCCTCCACCTCGGTGGGCAGGCCCAGGGGGCCCACAAAGTCCTGGAGGCAGTCGCCCTCGTTCAGCTGGTCCAGAGCCATGGTAGTGCCGCCGATCTTCTGGTAGATCACTGTAACCAGGCCGTCCACCGCGCTGGAGATGGTGAGGGGAATCCGCTCTCCCTCTTCATCCACCCGCAGGATGATGAACTGGCCCGCCTTGGCCTTGGCGGCCACCAGCGGCGCGTACACCGAAATTTGAGAAATTTCAGGCGTCAGCGTCTTCTTGCTTGCGATTTCGTACTTCTTCACTGTTTCTCCTCCTGTCAGAGTTCTTCCTTTTTCCATCAAGGTTATTATTGCCAGCGGCCTCGCCGCACAGATCACAAATTTTTCTTTTTCCCATAGCGCCGCCGCCGGTGGGCGTAGCGCAGAGCCCGGACCAGGAAAAACGCCGCAACGGCCGATGCCGCCAGCACAATCAGCGTCACAACGGTGATCCAGTTGGGATTTTTCACCAGCTCCACCGGGTTCCAGCTGCGGCTGACGTTTTTCCGCCCGTCCGGAGCGGTGTACCGCAGGGGGAGGCCATCCTCCCCAAAGCTCTGGAGGTAGGCGGCCAGGGCGTACCACTCCTTGATCTCGCTGCCGTTCTCATCCCGGAGGATGCAGGCCTCAAAGTCGGTGACCGGGGTGCCGTCCGCCATTTTGGGCTCCAGGGAGAGCAGGCCGAAGGATTTGCTCTTCACTGTACTCAGCATCTGGGCGGAGTACATGCCGGTAACCACCCGGTAGAGCTGATCGTCTTCGATCTCACTGTAAAACTTTGGACTCACTGGAGCCGGCGGCTCCGTTGTACCATCCGGAAGCTCAACCACCGCGCTGTGGAAAAAATCCACATACTGGTACAGCTGAATATCCGTCACCCGGTTGAAAAACATCCGGTGGGTGTTGAAGGAGTACTCCATCCCCGCCATATACAGCTGGGCGGCGGGTATAAGGGGGGTGATGGAGGCGTCCACCTCGGCCACGGTTTTCAGCTCCTTCCCCGTCAGGTAGCAGGCCACCAGTGGAAAGCCGGAGGTGCCGTCGCTCCCCACCCCCATAGACAGCACGTCGAAGGCCATAGAGGTGGTAACCTCCCCCGGATACAGGGGTGCGCGGAGCACCCCGTCGGCGGTGACGGTGACGGTAGGCACGTCGGGGGCATTTGCCTCCAGGTTGTTCACCGCCCAGAGGAAGGAATCGGCCACCAGCTCGCCCAGGGGGTTGCCCTTCTGCACCCCGGACTCTGGGGTAAGCAGATCAAAGCCGGACACAGTGAGCACCTGGTCGTAGGTCAGACCGTAGGGTGCCAGGTAGGTCCCCCCCACCAGCCCCTTCCACCGGTCTATCATGGTGGTAATCCCGGCGTCCTCCGGGAGGGTCTCATCAATGGGGATCAGGTGGTAATCGGACAGGGTCTTTCTCCCGCCCTCGGTCCAGCTGAAGGTGACAGACCCCAGGTTGGAGCAGTAGGGCCCGGCGGAGACGATATAGGTATCGTTTACCACAATGGGTTCGGTCAGCGTGGTGTGGGTGTGTCCGGAGACGATCAGGTCAATACCGCTCACCGCTCCGGCCAGCTGCTCATCCTCAGACAGCTTCTTTTTCTCGTTGGTCCCGGAGTGGGACAGGCAGATGATAAATTCCGCCCCCTCCTCTTTCAAGGCGTCCACACACCGCTGGGCGTTTTCCGCCACGTCCCCCAGGGCAAACCCGGAGGAGGGCGCGCAGGCGTGGGAGTCCTCCCCCATCAGTCCAAACAGGCCATAGGTGACCCCGCCCCGCTCCAGCAGCATATAGTCCTGTACGCCGTAGGCGGCCATGGACCGCTGGATGTCCAGCCGGTCCGGGTTATCCTCCGCCGGCTTGTAGTTGGCCATCAGCAGTACAGGCGAGGGGTCGCCGCTGTCCACCACGGCGTTGAGCATGGAGGCAAAGCCGGTTCCGGTGTGGTCAAACTCGTGGTTGCCGGCAGTGGCGGCGTCGTAGCCCATGGCGCCCATGGTGCGCAGTTCCGCCCCCTGGGTGGTGTACAGCGTCTGGATCAGGGAGCCAATGGAAAAGTCCCCCCCGTCCACCGTGAGGGCGTTAGGATGGGCGGCCCGCTCCCGGTCCAGAACGGTTTTCAGGCGGGCGTAGCCGCCGGACTGCTTCCCCTGCCCGTCGGACTGGGGCAAAAAGTGGGAGTGGAGGTCGTGGGTGAAGAGCACCGTGGTTGTGTGCTCCCCCGGCGAGGCCGCCAGAGCGGGCAGGAGGGAGCACAGCAGCATAACTGCCATCAAAAAGGCGGAAACACGGCGTTTCACTTGCGCACCTCCTCTAAATCATTGAATTACGTCAAACTGCACGGGGCGGTAAAACAGCTCCCGAATCTCCCTGGGTCCGCTGGCCTGGCCCAGCACCCACATCAGCTTGGTGGCAGCGGCCTCCAGGGTCATATTGTAGGCCTCCATCAGCTGAAAGCGCTCCTTCACCTGCTGGCCCACCTGGTAGACGGACATGTCGCTGCCCTCATAGGGTACCTGGGTCATCATAACAATGGTCTTCCCCGCCGCCAGCCACTCCTCCATGGCCTGGGCGAAGGGGCCGTTTCCTCCGCCGGGCAGCCCGCCCACGCCGAAGGACTGGAGAATCACTGCCTGGTAGCTGTCCTTCAACAGCCCCAGGGCCTCCGCCCCCATGCCGGGGATAAGGGTGAGCAGCAGCACCCGGTCCTCCAGCTTGTCGTAAAACACAGGCTCAGCCCCATAAGAGTAGGGCCGGGGGGCCAGATAGCGGATGAGCTTGCCGTCCCGGATGACCGCCCGCTCTGGGTAGTCCACGCTGGAAAAGGCGTTAAAGCTCTTGCTGCGCTCCTTCCGGGCCCGGGTGCCCAGAATCACCCGGCCGTCAAAGACCAGACTCACGTCGTGGGAGTCCCGGTCCACCGCATAGCGAAAGCTGTCGTACAGGTTGCGCCGGGCGTCGGTGTCGTTCAGGGCGATGGACTTTTGGGAGCCGGTGATGACAATGGGTTTTGGGGAGTCCTGAATCAGGTAGGACAGGGCGGCGGCGGTGTAGGCCATGGTGTCGGTGCCGTGGGTGATGACAAATCCGTCATAGCTGTCATAGCGCTCCCGGACCGCCCGGGCAATGTTCAGCCAGTGGTCCGGGCCAATGTTGGTGCTGTCCAGATTCATCAGCTGAACAGCCTCCACCTGGCACAGCTCCCCCACCGCAGGGACATGGCTCAATATTTCCTCAGAGGTGATGGCGGGGCTGAGCCCGTGGCCGGTCTCCATGGAGGCGATTGTGCCCCCGGTGGCCAGCATCAGGATTCGTTTCATGTCCGCTCCTTTATAAGCACTGTAAGTATTTTCCATACAGGGTCATGGACAGCTCGCCGCCAATGGCGTGGACCTGCTCCTCGGTGACCCAGCCCTCATAGAGGGCCAGCTCCTCCAGGCAGCCCACATACCGGCCGGTGGTGTCCTGAATGCGCTTGATGGACTGGCCGGCCTCCAGCAGGCTGTCGGCGGTGCCGGCGTCCAGCCAGGTAAAATTCTTTTCCAGCGGAATCACCTGGAGCTGGCCCCGGCGCATGTACTCCAGGTTTACGTCGGTAATCTCCAGCTCTCCCCGGGCGGAGGGCCTCAGGTGGTTGGCAATCTCCATCACCTGGTGGTCATAGAAATACAGGCCGGGGATGATGTAGTTGGACTTGGGATAGCGGGGCTTTTCCTCAATGGAGATGGCCCGGCCGTCCCTGTCAAACTCCACCACACCAAAGGGGCGGGGGTCTTCCACCCAGTAACCGAAGACGGTGGCCCCCCGGTCGTTGGCGGCGGCCCGTTTCAGGGTGACGGCCAGGGTGGGAGCATAGAAAATGTTGTCCCCCAGCACCAGACACACCCGGTCGCCCCCCACAAACTTCTCGCCGATCAGCAGGGCGTCGGCAATGCCGCGGGCCACCGGCTGTTCGGCGTACTCAATGCGCAGGCCGTATTGGCTTCCGTCCCCCAGCAGGGCCCGGAAGGTGGCCGTCTCCTCCCGAGGGACGATAATCATAATCTCAGAGATGCCCGCCTGCATGAGGATGGCGATTGGATAGTAAATCAGCGGCTTATCATACACCGGCAGCAGGGGCTTGCACACCGGCTTGGTCATAGGATACAGGCGGGTCCCCTTCCCCGCCGCCAATACGATACCTTTCATGAACATCCTCCTTCCGGCAAAACGCCACTTCACAGTCTGTTTTTCTGATGAATACAGCGAATGTTCTTATTTTATCATAGTTTTTCCCGTTTTACAAGGACAAGGTGTCCATAAGAATCACAACCGGCGGGACCTTTTGGCCCCGCCGGTTTGTTGGAATAGTCAAATTTCAGCTCTCGCCCCGCCGTCACGCCACGGAGGATTTTTGAGCGCTCATACGCTGGAACAGGACAATACCCACCACAACCACCAGACCGACAACGTCGGTAAGGGTGCCGGGGATCATCATGCACAGGCCACCGGCGGCAATCAAAACACGGAACAGCGGATTCAAAGGCCGGTACAGGAAGCCATTCAAGGCCGCCGCCACACCAAACAGGCCCACCAGAGAGGTGATGACAATCAGCACAGATTGGACAACCATCATTGTCATTGTCGTGCCCAGGTCAAACTGGAACAGCATAGCGGGGTTCAGTGCAAAGATATAGGGCACCACAAAGGCGGCAATGGCCAGCTTGGTTGCGTTGAAGGCCGTTCTCATAGGCGGAGACTTGGCGATCGCGGAACCGGCATAGGCGGCCAGGGCCACGGGAGGGGTGATGTCGGCCACAATGCCGAAGTAGAACACGAAGAAGTGGGCGCACACCATGGGAATGCCAATCTGCTCGCTCATCAGGATGGGGGCGCAGGTGGCGGCCATGATGCAGTAGTTGGCGGTGGTAGGCACCCCCATGCCCAGCACAATGCAGCACAGCATGGTAAGGAACAGGGCCACAATCTTCACGCCGCCGGATACGGACAAAATAGTACGCAGCAGGTCGCTGGCCAGGCCGGTGCTGGTGACGCAGCCGGCCACAATACCAGCCATAGAACAGGCGGCGGCCACAGAGATAGTCCCCTTGGCGCCCGCCTCCATGGCGTCCAAAACCTTGGGAACGCTGATATTGTCGGAGACATCCGCGTTCTTCATGGCCTTATTGACAAAAATATTGATGACGCCCACGGCAACAGAGATGATGATAGCCACGGCGGCGGAGTAGGACATGGTAAAGGTGCCGGTGGACACCAGGATGACCAGAATCACCAGGGGCAGCAGCAGATACAGCTTGGGGGCCAGCTCCCCGAACTTGGGCAGCTTATCCTTGGGAATGCCTTTCAGCCCCAGCTTTTTGGCCTCCAGATGGACAGCGATAAAAATGCCCACAAAGTACAGGAAGGCGGGCAGGATAGCCAGCACTACAATCTTGGAATAGGCAATGCCGGTGGTCTCCGCCATAATAAAGGCGGCGGCGCCCATGATGGGGGGCATAATCTGGCCGCCGGTGGAGGCCGCGGCCTCTACCGCGCCGGCAAACTCGCCCTTATAGCCGGTTTCCTTCATCATGGGAATGGTCACAGAGCCGGTAGTCACGGTGTTGCCCACGGAGGAGCCGGACACCATGCCGCACAGGGCGGAGGAGATGACAGCCACCTTGGCCGGGCCGCCGGAGGAGGAACCGGCCGCGCAGTTGGCCAGGTTAATAAAGAAAGCGGAAATTCCGGTACGCTCCAGGAACGCGCCGAAAATAATAAACATGACAATAAACTTCTGGCAAGCGGAGATCGGGGTACCCAGAATGCCGGTTGTGGTATAGAACAGATCAAACAGCATCTTGCCCGGACGAACATTCGCTCCAAACAGTGTATAAAGAATCAAAACGCCTACAACACACAAAATCGGCAGACCTACACTGCGCCGGCACAGCTCCACCATGGCCAGAATGCCGATCACCGCAAAGGTCAGCAGCATAGGGTCTCTGGAAACAATGGTATAGTCGGTCAGGGCGATCCTCTCCGCGTTGAAGGCGAAGTAGAAAAAGGGGATACAGCCCACAACCATGATAATAATGTCGTACCAGGGCAGGCTGTTCACCTTTACATTGCCCTTTTTGATGGGGAAATTCAGATAGCCAATGATGATGATGCCGCCCAGGAAGGTACACAGGCGGAACTCGGCCTGATTCCTGTCAATCAGGGTCAGGTACATGCAGAACACAGAGAACAGGATCATAATCCCCTTCACAATCCACATGGGGGTACCTTCCCAGACGCGGGTATTGGATTCCCGGTCAAACTTTTTCATTACCGCGTCCACGTCGGCGGCGCTTCCAATATCCGGGGAACCGGCCGCTCCTTCGCTTACGGCGGGGGGCGTCTCCTTCTCTTTTTTCCTAAAGCTCACGTTCTACTCTCCTTTCATCCCTTGGGTGTAATAAGCATCGGACTGCGGCGGAGCGAATCCACCGCAGTCCGATGGCTGCTAAATCAATTTACTTGGTGGGAACGGTGAAGCCCTTCTCGGAGAAGTACTTGGCGGCGCCGGCGTGATAGGGCACGGCGGTGATGCTGGCGGCAAAGTCCAGGCTCAGCTCATTCTTCTTGTCGTGGCCCAGAGTGTCAATGCTGTCAAAGATGCCGGAACAGACGTTGTAGATGTCGTCCTCGGTGCAGTCGTCCCGGGCGATAATGACGGCGCCCACAGCCACGGTGGTGGCGTCAGCGTCCAGGTTGTAGGCGTCCTTGGAGATGACGTTCTTGCTGTAGTAGGGGGACTCAGCGATCAGCTTTTCAATGTGCTCGTCGTCCAGCTCTACCAGGTAGACGTCACGGCTGGCAGCCAGAGCGGTGATGGCGTTGGTGGGAGCACCGGCCACTACGAAAGCGGCGTCGATCTTGCCGTCCTGCAGGGCATCGGCGCTGTCGCCGAAGCTCTGATAGGTGGGCTTGATGTCCTTATCCACGTCCAGGCCATAGGCGGCCAGCACGTCAACGGCGTTGAAGTACACGCCGGAGCCGGACTCACCGACGGAGACGCTCTTACCCGCCAGGTCGGCTACAGACTTGATGCTGGGGTCCAGGGTAACGATCTGAACCTGCTCCATGTACAGGGCGGCCACGGTGGAGAAGCTTTCGATCTTCTTCTCGAACAGGCGCTCGCCGTTGTAGGCGTAAGCCATTACGTCAGACTGGACAAAGCCCAACTGAGCGTCCTTTACGTCCATGGCCTCGATATTGCCCTTGGAGCCCTTGCCGGCAATGGCAGTGACATTGGTCTTGGTCTTGTCGCTGATCTGGCCGGCCAGAACGGTGCCGAAGGCGTAGTAGGTGCCGGTGTCGCTGCCGGTGGTAAAGGTCAGCTTACCGCCGCCGCCACCGCCGCCGCACGCGGTCAAAGCCAGGGTCATAACCATGACCAGTGAGAGCGCGAGTGCAATTTTTTTCTTCATATTCTCTTCCTCCATTTTTCAGTTTGCTCTGTTCTTCCACACAGGAAGAACAGAAAGCCCAACCTGGGCTTTTCCATAACGGACCGCAAGCCAAACTAAAGCTTGCGCCTCCATTATATTATATCTGATGTAAGAAAGCAAGATATTTTTTCATTTCTTCCAATTTCTGCCCTTTTATCCAATATATGTCAGGACATGCAGCAATCATCAGCTTTGCTGACACATGCAGGGGCGGCCTGTGGCCGCCCCTGCTATAACATTTCCGAAAAATTTGGTTGACAAATGTTCACCTTTCTGCTACACTGGGCTTACATAAGGTAGGCGGATGTTTACCTAGAAGGGAGAGGTTATTTTGAAAACTGAGCTTTCTGATGGGGAGTGGACGCTGATGAAGGCGCTGTGGAACGCCGCGCCCATGACCATCACCCAGCTGACTGAAGCCATGAAAGACAGCACCGGGTGGAGCAAGCACACCATCATCTCCATGCTCTCCCGGCTGGAGACCAAGGGGGCGGTGCGCTACCAAAGCAACGGCCGGGCCAAGGCCTACTCCCCCGTTCTCCAGCGGGGCGACGCGGTGAGGCGGGAGACCAGCCACTTTCTGGACAAGGTCTTTGACGGCCATCTGGGCGTGATGCTCAATGCGGTGATGGACAGCCGCCCGCTGAGTCAGGCGGACCTGGAGGAGCTGTCCGCCATTTTGGAAAAGGCGAAAGGGGAGAAGGCTTATGACTGAGATTTTAATTACCTCGTCGGTGCTGATTGCGGCGCTGCTGGTCCTGCGCAAGCTGTTCCGGAACGTCCTGTCCCGAAGGGTGCAGTACGCGCTGTGGGGGCTGGTTCTGCTACGGCTGCTGGTGCCGGTGAGCCTGCCGGCGGTGGACTTCTCTGTCCTCACCGCCGCCAAGCCGGTGGAGCAGACGGTGGCCCGGGGCATTGCCTCCCGGCCCGTCTACGTTCCGGTGGCCCGGGCCCCTTTGTCCCAGCATCCCTCCGCCCCTGATGTGACCCCGGAGCGGGCGGAAATTGGCGAGGGGGAGTCCGTCTGGCTTGTGGAGACGGAGGACATCGCCGTGCGGTACAGGCGGCTGTCGGCGCAGACGGTGCTGTCTCTGGTCTGGCTGACGGGCAGCGGCATTGCGGCGGCCTTTCTGCTGGCTGTCAACGGGCGCTTCTGGCTGAGGCTGCGCCGGTCCGGAAGGCCCTGGTCCGTGGAGGGATGTCCTCTGCGGGTGTATCTGGTGGAGGAGGGACTGTCCTCCCCCTGCCTGTTCGGGCTGTTCCGGCCCGCCATTTACCTGACGCCCCAGGCGGTGTCCTCCCCGGAGCGGCTGCGCCACGTGCTGGCCCACGAGATGACCCACGCCCGCCACCTGGACCACATCTGGACCCTGCTGCGGGGGGTGTGCCTGGCGGTGTACTGGTTCGACCCGCTGGTGTGGATCGCCTCCGCCGCCGCCCGGACCGACTGTGAGCTGGCCTGCGACGAGGGCGTTCTGGCCCAACTGGGAGAGGAGGAGCGCATCCCCTACGGGCAGACCCTGCTCTCCCTGATTCCGGTGCGTCGGGCGGGCAGTCCTATGCTGGTCGCCACCACCATGGCCGCCGGAAAAAAACAGCTCAAAGACCGCTTTACCCGCATTGCCCGCAAGCCCAGGCAGCTGGCAGCGGCGGCGGTGGCTGCGGCCCTGCTGGCAGGGGTGGTCTCCGCCTGCACCTTTACCGGGGCCAAGCCCCCCGAGGCCGTCCTCCCCAGCCCGGAGCCGACCCCTCAGGAGGACGCCGGCCTTACGGCCCTCACCGGCCAGGAGCTGCGCTGGTTTAACGAGGAGTTTTTCAACGGCGCGGACTCCGACCAAATTGCCGCCACCACCTCCGACGGAGGCAAGCTCTACTACTCCATCCGCAACCAGTTCGCCAGCCCCTGGTTTTCTTACGACAGGCCGGAGAATATCAACCTGGGCGAGCTGTTTTACTGCGAGGGGTCCATGCAGCTCACTGATGAGGAGCTTAAGGCGATCCTGGGCTACAACAGCAGAGACGATCTGCCCTGTGGCGCCTACAAGCTGACCACCGAAGAGATCAACCATGTTCTGACCCAGTACACCGGCCTCACTCTGGAGCAGACCAGCAAAACAGGGCTGGACTACTTCACCTACTCCCCGGACTACGACGCCTACTACTGGATGCATGGCGACACCAACTACTGCGGCGACCTGTCCTTCCTGTGCGGAACCCGGGTGGGCAAAACGGTCAGCCTCTACCAGAACGACGGCGGCGGCTGGACCTGCGTCACTTTGGAGGAGCAGGAGGACGGCGGCTACCATTTCAAGTCCAACTTGGCCTGTGAAAAGCCCGCCATCCCCACCCCCATACCTGCCGGGGAACCGGAGGCGGTCATCCCCCTGGACAGCCTGGAGCGCTATGAGGCCCCCGCCGTCACACTGGAGACAAGGGTGGGGGATTTTGTAGACACCTATGAAAACCGCCTGGCCAACTGGAACATTGACGGCCATAACGTGGTGGTCTACCGGGATACCGGCGGCGCAATCAACGCCGCCATCCGGGATGGAGACACTATGCACGTGTTCCTCACCGGCCTGAGCAAAAATGCCAGCGTGTTTTTCTTCCAGGACCTGTTCGGGCACAACGGGTTTACCCTCTCCTATGAGGTGCCGTCCAAGGGGGCTTCCCCCGAGCCGGTTACCGATTATTTCTATTTTGATGAAGCCGGCACTCCCGTTCTGCTGGTCCGCAGCAACGACGGCGGCGTTATGGCACTGGACCTGGACGGGGACGGAAGCGACGAGCTGGTCTCTAACCGGCAGATGTTTGTACAGCGCGACGGCATAATTTATGAGTCCGATATGGGTGACTGGGGCAGTATGGTTCTGAATCACTCTGAGGGCTACATGGAGACACAGTGGGATCAATACTCCAAATGCCTCTATATCCAGGCCTGCCCCGATCAAAATGACGGGGAAAAGGTTGAGTATTGGCTCTACTTCGACGGGGAACAGCTGCTTTTATATAAGGGCTGACAGAAAGCAGGGACAGAGCGCCACGCTCTGTCCCTGCTTTTGTGGAAATGGGGGTCACTCCCCGTCAAGCAACTCCATGCTGATTTTCACCACGCATTTTCGGCTGACAGCGGGGCCGTCCTCCAGAAAGAGGCCGGGCCGGTGGGCGTCCCAGGGGAAAAACACGCCGAAACAGCCTGCGGTGGCGGTAAGGATACTCTCATTGTCCACACTGGCCAGAAAGGCGATGTCGTTTTCCGGACGGGATTCCAGCACAGGTTCGGTGCCCAGATAGGGCGCTACACCGATCTTCTCTCCCCCCTCCGGCCAGTACATCAGGTCGATATACTTCTTGTGAATCTCCGGATGGGAGCCCTCGAAGGGACGGGTAGTCATATCCATCACGTTGGCAAACATCTTTTCCCCAAGGATGGGGTGCTTGCCCAGCTCTATGGTGCTCCAGTCGGTCCGCCGGAGAAATTCCAGCGCCTGACACACCGCCTTTGGATAAGCGGTCCAGGGGTCCTTCCCGTTGAGCTTTGAAAAAATCATAGTTTCCCTCCGTTCAAATTGATTCGCTTTTATCCCACACTTTAACACTCTGGAGTGCCCAGAATATTCTGTAAGGTGGAAAACAGCTTTTTGATATCAATGGGCTTGCCCAGATGGCCGTTCATCCCGGCGGAGAGGACCCGCTGGCGGTCCTCCTCAAAGGCGTTGGCGGTCATGGCGACAATGGGCAGACTGGCCAGCTTCTGGTCGGACAGGGCGCGGATGGCCTTTGTGGCCTCAATACCATCCATCACAGGCATCTGGATATCCATAAGGACCAGGTCGTAGGGGTTTTTCCCGGAGCGGCAAACCTTCTCCACTGCCTCAGCCCCGTCAGAGGCCACCTCCACTATGTAGCCGGCCTCCTCCAGAATGGTGACGGCAATCTCCTGATTGAGCTCGTTATCCTCAACCAGCAGGAGGCGGCAGCCGGTGAGATTCTGAACAGTGGAATCTCTCAAGGCATTTGTCCCGTCGGGGGCCTGGCCGAACCGGAAGGGAAAGCTGCATGTGAAGGTACTGCCCTGCCCCTTCCGGCTCTCCACGGTTATCTGACCGTTCATCAGTTCGGCCAGGTTTTTGGTAATGGACATGCCCAGGCCTGTGCCCTGGATACCGCTGACGGTAGAGGTCCGCTCCCGCTCAAAGGGTTCAAAAATGTGCTCCAGAAACTCCGGCGCCATGCCGATTCCGGTGTCATGGATACAGAATTCATAAACTGCGGTATCCGGTTGATCCCCCGGCCGCTCTGTGGCAGTGATGGAAATACACCCGTCTGTCGGGGTAAATTTCAACGCATTGCTCAGTATATTCAGCAGCACCTGATTCAGCCGCAGCTGGTCGCATACCACATAGGGGTGAATCAGGGCACTGTCGTCCAGACAAAAATTCAATTTCTTTTCTGTCAGATCAGCCTGGATGATGGACTGGAGGTCCCGCAGAATCTGGGACAGGCTGCAGGGCTTTTCGTCTATCACCACCTTGCCGCTTTCAATGCGGCTCATGTCCAGCACATCATTGATCAGGCTGAGCAGATGGCTGGAGGCGGCGGTAATTTTGCCCAGATAGCCGCGCACCAGCTCCTGGTTGTCCAGATGGGTGGCGGCCAGATTGGTAAAGCCGATGATGGCGTTCATGGGGGTGCGGATATCGTGGGACATGTTGTTCAGGAACATGGTCTTGGCCTGGGAGGCCCGCTGGGCCCTCTCCAGCGCCTCCTCCAGCAGCTTGTGCTGCTCCTGGAGCTTGGCGTCGGTCTCCTTGCGTTCGGTGATATCCACAAACATGCCCACGTAAGTGATGGGGGTGCCGTCCTCCCGCCGGGAGAGCTTGCCTGTGGCGCGGAACCAGCGGTAGCCCCGGTCCTTGGTCAACAGGCGGTACTCCACATTGTAAACCCGTTTTCCTGTGTAGTCGTCAATGGTGTCGTAATATTCCTTCAGTACCCAGTCATGGTCCTCCGGGTGGAGCAGATCAGACCAGGAGGAGAGCACATTGGGAAAATCCTCCTCATCCCGGTAACCAATCATGGCCCGGAAATCCTGGCTCCAAAAGACGCTGACCATCTGCCCCCGCTGGTCAAATTCCATGGTCCACATACCTGAGCTTAAAATCTCATGCACCAGCTTCAGCGCCGTGGTCTCATGCTCCAGCGCCTCCAAAGCCTCCAGCCGCTCCTGAGCCAGCCTGACCGTGTGGGCGTCATCAATCGCTTTAAAATGCTTTTCGGTGGCGTCCTCCACAAAGACGTAGAAGAGATCGCCGAAAACTTCCGTATGGACAAAATGTCCATAGTCCTCAATCCACCGCACCGCGCCGTCTTTTCGCACCATGCGGTATTCCACATAGTCCAGATCGTTGCCGCACGTATAAATCTGCTGCTCAATGCTCCGCTGCGCCGCCTCTAAATCCTCCGGATGAACCAGCCCCGAAAAGGTATAGCCGGTGTATTCCTGAAATTCCTCCAAACTTTGACAGCCATATATATGAATGAGCGCCTGATTGGCATAGATCAATTCCCTGTCCCCATCAACGTGATAAATAAAGAAACCGCCGGGCATTCCCGCAGTGATCTGTTCTATAATCGGGAAAGTCTGCTCACTGAGGGTCAAAGAACGCCGCTTGTTCCTCTCCTGTTTCTGCATAAAGCCCACCGGTCCCTTCTGCCGTTTATAAATGACATAATTTACCCTGTTCAGAAAACGCGGCCGCTTTCAGTCGACTATTTTTATTTTATCACAGCCAGACTTGAGATTCAAGGTAACATTGGCAATCATTACTATAAATATAAGCATGAACAAGAAGATACCAAAAAGGCAACTATAAAAAAGAGCTGCTTTCCCAAGAAAAAGAAAGCAGCAAAATAAGCAGTTCAGACGTATAAACAAGTCTATACCTGGTGGAGAACAAGTATACCGAACTCTTCCAATTTTATTGGACAGCCACGGCCTCAATCTCAAACAAGGCCCCCTTGGGCAGAGCGGCTGCCTGGACGCAGGAGCGGGCCGGAGCTTCTCCGGGGAAATACTTGGCGTAGATGGCGTTGATTGCGGCAAAGTCGTTCATATCCGCAAGGAATACGGTGGTTTTGACTACATCAGCGCAGCTCATTCCGGCGGCAGCCAGTACAGCCGACAGGTTGTCCAGTGCCTGGGCAGCCTGGGCCTCTACACCTTGGGGCAGCTCCCCGGTAGCGGGAATCAGACCAAGCTGACCGGAGGTATACAAGGTGCTGCCCGCCAGTTTGGCGTGACAATAGGGACCCACCGCGGCTGGAGCATTTGGGGCGGTAATCGTTTTGTTCATAAAAAGCCTCCTTGATGTTTGAACCCTCTCATAAAACGCATCAAAATGGATGGCAGATACAGGGACAGCCTGACATCCACATTTTTGAAGCATATTACATATTATATAATGTATTTCAAAAAAAGCAAGATGTTTAAACGGTCAGACACGGAAATCAATTTTGACGTTGCAAGACGCGACGACCCCGGCGCGCCGTCCGCAAAAGCTGCCAATCAGCGGTTGCAGGGGCGGCAATTCTGACGATTGCTATAAACTCCCTCCGTCACGGCTTCGCCGTGCCACCTCCCTCAAAGAGGGAGGCTTTTTTGACAATCCAGGGCAGACACAGGCCGCTCCTTTTCCATCTAGTTCACGCTCAACGCCAGGCCTTTGGGACGGCCGTTGGCTTGATAGAGCTCTCGAAGCTGGTTGAGCTGCTCCTGCTCCGGGTCTATGTATACATCACCGGTATAGCCGTCCATCAGGGCCAGCCGCCCCTCGCACCTGGGGGTCAGGGGGACCTCCACAATGGCGGGAATATGGTAAGCCCGCACCAGCATGGCGGTGTGGCTGTCCAGACTGCCCTTTCGGGTGATAAGCCCAAGCAGGCGGTGCTGATCGAAGTCCATCACCTCGCTGGGCAGATAGTCGTCAGACACCAGAATGGCCGGCTCATCCATCAGCAGCATCTGCCGCCCGCCCATCAGCGCCCGGAGCACCCGCTGGGAGATATCCCGGATGTCCGCCGCCCGGGCCCGCATATAGGGGCTGTCCATAGCGGCAAAGGCGGCGGCAAAGCTGACCTCCGCCATCTGAACGGCGTACTCCGCCGTGGCACCCTGGCCGTTAATCAGGCCCCGGACGGTCTCCACATAGTCGTGGTCCTCCAGCAGCATTCCGTGAATCAGGAAGATGGAGGCCACCCCGTCCCCCACCTGGTTCAGCGCTCGGTGATAGAGGGTATTCAGCTCCAGAATGGCGGTCTGCTGGGCCTGGTGAAATCGGTTGGCCTCATGCCGCCAGTCTCCCTGGGTGTACAGCTGGACCTGGGGCACAGGCCGGCGGTAAAAACACAGCCGGCCAGCCACGATCTGCTCCATGATGGCTTTTCCCTTCAATACCTGCATTTCGCCGCCACCTTTCCATGCTGTTATCCAGTAATTTTTAAAAATTATAGCTCTGCCCGTCCCCTTTGTAAAGGTCAGAAATTTCCAAATTTGGTGGATTTGTTTAAGTTTTCTTGTTCAACTTCATCCCTGTTGGCAGTTTTTAGCAATTTTCCCGGCTTTCTGTCCTGGAGAACAGTCATTTTCCCGCTTTACTCCAATAAATTGCTGTGATATAATAAATGCTACCAAAAAACACAGGAGGTTTCCTCATGGTCTCTGAACGTATGAAGGGACTGGGCACCGCCCGGTCCGTAATCCGGGAGCTGTTTGAATACGGCAAGGTCCGCGCCGCCCAGGTAGGACCGGAAAACGTCTTTGACTTCTCCATTGGCAACCCCAGCGTCCCCTCCCCCTCTGCTGTCAATGAGACGGCCATCCGCCTGCTCCAAGAACAGCCCGACCTGATCCACGCCTATACCAGCGCCCAAGGCGCTCAGGACGCCCGGGAGCGCTTTGCCGCCTCCCTGAACCGGCGCTTCAACGCCGGCTGCACCGCCGAACGGCTCTACCTCACCGTGGGGGCCGCCGCCTCGCTGTGCTGCGTGTTCAACGCTCTGGCCTGCCCCGGAGACGAGTTTGTAGTCTTCGCCCCCTACTTCCCCGAGTACAAGGTATTCATTGAGGGCGCCGGAGCCAAAATGGTGCTCATCCCCCCGGAAATAGAGGCTTTCCAGATTGACTTTGACGCCTTTGAGAAGTCCATCACCCAGCACACCAAGGGCGTACTGGTCAACAGCCCCAACAACCCCTCCGGCGTGGTGTACTCCCGGTCCACACTGGAACGGCTGGCCGCCATCCTCACCGAGAAGAGCAAACAGTTCGGCCACCCCATCTACCTCATCTCCGACGAGCCCTACCGGGAGATTGTCTACGCCGGGGTGGAGGTCCCCTGGGTGCCCCACATCTACAGGGACACCATTGTGTGCTACTCCTTCTCCAAGTCCCTGTCCCTGCCCGGCGAGCGTCTGGGCTATGTGTTCGTCCCCCAGGATGTCACCGATGGGGACGACGTCTACGCCGCTGTGGCGGGGGCGGGCCGTTCCCTGGGCTACGTGTGCGCCCCCAGCCTGTTCCAGCAGGTGACCTCCATGTGCTGTGATATGACCGCCGATATCGGGGTCTATGAGGATAACCGGAATCTGCTGGTCTCCTCCCTGCGGGAGATGGGCTACCATGTTGTGGAGCCCGGCGGGGCCTTCTACCTCTTCCCCCGCACCCTGGAGGCCGACGATGTGGCGTTCAGCGAGAGGGCCAAGAAATTTGACCTGCTGATTGTCCCTGGCACCGGCTTTGGCACGCCGGGCCACGTGCGCATCTCCTACTGCGTACAAACTGACACCATCCGCCGTTCTCTGGCCAAATTCCAGCAGCTGGCCGACTCCTACAAATAAAAGAGGACCCTCCGCCCGGGCGGAGGGTCTTTCCCTTACTCTTTCACGTAATCCACATGGAGCATCTGGTGCCGCTCTTCCTCGGTGAGCTTTTCCAGATAAGCACCCACCACCGGGTTGCGTTCGGCCCGCTTGAAGGGGGCCATGCGGTCCAGATTGTACAGGCCCTCGGCCCGGTTCGCCTTGTCCTGCTTCACACCGTGGGGCTGGCCCGCGCCGCCTACACAGCCGCCCTGACAGGTCATAACCTCTACCAGGTCAAAATAGGCATTGCCCGCCTCAATTTCTTTCAGCAGCTTCTGGGCATTGGCCAGACCGTGGACGATAGCCAGGTGGACATCCCGGTCCCCCACCCGGATCACGGCCACGCGGATAGACTTGTTGTCCCGGAGGGGGGAATATTTCAGCTCCCGCAGTACATTTTTAGACTTGTCGGGCAGGCAGAAGCGGACTACCGCCTCGGCCACGCCGCCGGTGGTGCCATAGATGACGCCTGCGCCGGAGCCCAGGCCAAAGGGCAGCTCGGGGGACTCCAGCTCAATCTGGGGCAGCTGGATGCCGGACTCCTTAATCATGTTGACCACCTCCTGAGTGGTCAGCACCAGGTCCACATCCCGCTTGCCGTCATGGATAAACTCAGGCCGGGCGGCCTCCATCTTCTTGGCGGTGCAGGGCATGATGGCAATGTGGAAGGTGGTGCGGCCGTCCTCCGCGTCCTTTTTGGCGTAGCGGTTCTTCAAAAGGGCGGCGAACATCTCCATAGGGGACTTACAGGTGGAGATATGCTTGAGATATTTGGGATTTTCATGCTCCAGATACTTCACCCAGGCGGGACAGCAGCTGGTAAACATGGGGAAGGGGCCGCCCCGCTCCAGCCGCCGTAGGAACTCAGTGCCCTCCTCAATGGTGGTAAAGTCGGCGCCGAAGGTGGTGTCGTACACCTCGTCCACCCCCATCAGCTTGAGGGCGGTGACCAGCTGGTCCAGGGCGTTCTGACCGGCGGGCAGGCCGAAGGCCTCGCCGATAGCCACCCGGACGGCGGGGGCAATCTGCACCACCACCCGCTTGTTGGGGTTGTGGATGGCCCGCCAGGCCCGGCCGATCTCGTTGTAGATGGTGATAGCCCCTGTGGGACAGACGGCAGAGCACTGGCCGCAGCTGATACAGTGGGTTTCGCTCAGCTTCCGGTCGAAGGCGGGGGACACCCGCATGTTGTAGCCCCGGTTGACAAAGTCGATGATGCCCATACCAATGCCCTCGCCGCACACTCGCACGCAGTCGCCGCACAGGATGCACTTGCTGGGGTCCCGGACAATGGCGGGGCTGGAGTCGTCCAGCTCAGACTCCTCCCGGCTGTCCCCAAAGCGGACCCTCCGTACGCCAAAGCGCATGGCCAGCTCCTGAAGGTGGCAGTCACCGCTCTTCTCGCAGGTGGTACAGGAGCAGTTGTGGGAAGCCAGCATCAGCTCCAGAATCATCCGCCGGTGCTTGAGCAGCCGGGCGGTGTTGGTCTTGATTTTCAGCCCGTCCCGGGGCTGCATGGAGCAGGAGGTCTCAATCTTCCCCCGCTCGTCCTCCACCACGCACATCCGGCAGGCGCCGTAGACCGACAGGTCGGAGTAGTAGCAGAAGGTGGGCATCTCAATGCCGGCCTTCCGGATGACGGACAGAACGTTAGGCTCCCCGTCGAAGGGGACCCGCTGGCCGTCGATATACATAATTCCCTTTGCCATACCGCTCACTCCTCCCGAATGGCGCCAAAGGGACAGCAGCCCCAGCACGCGCCGCACTTGATACATTTTTCCGTGTCAATCACATGGGGCATCCGAATCTGGCCGGTGATGGCCTCCATGGGACACTGCCTCATGCACTTACCGCAGCCCTTGCACAGCTCCGGGTCGATCTGGAGCACCTTCTTGCGGCCGTTGCAGTGGGGACAGTGCTTGTCCACCACGTGGGCCAGGTACTCATCCCGGAAATATTTCAGGGTACTCTGCACCGGCTTGCAGGCGCTCTGGCCCAGGCCGCACAAGGCGGTCTCGCTGATGGTGGCGGACAGCTCCTCCAGCAGGTCCAGGTCCTCCAGGCTGCCCTCGTTGTTGACGATACGGGTCAAAATCTCCAGCATCCGGCGGGTGCCTTCCCGGCAGGGGACGCACTTGCCGCAGGACTCGTTCTGGGTGAAGTTCATGAAGAACCGGGCCACCTCCACCATGCAGGTGTCCTCGTCCATGACCACCAGGCCGCCGGAGCCGATCATGGCCCCCAGCTTTTTCAGGGAGTCGAAGTCCAGGGGCATGTCCAGATGCTCCTCCGTCAGACAGCCGCCGGAAGGGCCGCCGATCTGGACGGCCTTAAACTTCTTGCCGTCTTTGATGCCGCCGCCAATATCGAAGATGATCTCCCGCAGGGTGGCCCCCATAGGGACCTCGATCAGGCCGGTGTTCACCACATTGCCCGTCAGGGCGAAGGCCTTGGTGCCGGGGGAGTTCTCCGTACCAATAGACTTAAACCAGGGGGCTCCCTTCCGGATAATCAGAGGGACGGCGGAGAAGGTCTCCACATTGTTGAGCACCGTGGGGCTGGCCCACAGGCCCTTTTCCACGGTCCGGGGGGGTTTTACACGGGGCATGCCCCGGTTGCCCTCAATGGAGGCGGTGAGGGCGGAGCCCTCGCCGCACACAAAGGCCCCCGCGCCCCGGTTCACGTTCAGGCGGAAGGAGAACTCGGTGCCCAGGATGTGGTCGCCCAGCAGGTTCATCTCCTCCGCCTTGGCAATGGCGGTTTTCAGCCGGCTGACCGCCAGGGGGTACTCGGCCCGGACGTAGATATAGCCCTCGTCGCTCCCCGCCCCCAGGGCGGCAATCAACATCCCCTCAATGATGGAGTGGGGGTTGCCCTCCATAATGGAGCGGTCCATAAAGGCGCCGGGGTCGCCCTCGTCGCCGTTGCACACCACGTACTTCTTCCCCTTAGGCTGCTTGCGCACGCTGTCCCACTTCCGCCCGGCGGGGAAGCCGCCGCCCCCCCGGCCCCGCAGGCCGGAGTCCAGAATTTCCTTGCAGATGGCCTCGTCAGTCATCTCAAACAGGGCCCTCTCAAAGGCCGCGTAGCCGTCCCTGGCCAGATATTCGTCAATGTCCTCGGCGTCGGTGGTGCCGCAGTTCTCCAGCACGATGCGGTGTTGCTTGTGGTAGAAGGGGATCTCGTCATGCCGGGTGTACTTTACGCCGTCCAGCTCATAGAGCAGGCGGTCCACCACCTCGCCCTTAAGGATGGTCTTCTCGATAATTTCGTCACAGTCCTCCAGCTGAACATGGGTGTAGAGGATGCCCTCCGGCTCAATCTGAACCAGTGGGCCCATCTCGCAGAAGCCGTGGCAGCCGCTCTTTTTCAGATAGATGCCGTCCCCCTTGGGCTCGGTGACGTCCTCAGTCTCCCCCTCCTGGGTCAGGCCCACATAGACGTCCAGCCCCCGGCGGGCACACTCCTCCTTGATGTAGTCATACAGCTTTAGTGAGCCGCCGGCGATACAGCCGGTACCGGCACACAAAAGCACCTGCCTCTTCTGATAGGACAGGGCCCGCTTGGCCTTGACCCGGCGGACCTCCAGCCGTTCACGGTTCATCTCAGACATTGACCCCTTCCTCCTTTCTCAGCTTCTCCAGCAGGTCAATGGCCAGCTCCGGGCTCATCTTGGAGTGGACCTGGTCGTTTACCGTCACCACAGGGGCCAGACCGCAGGCCCCCAGACAGGCCACCGTCTCCAGGGTGAACAGGCCGTCGGCGGAGGTCTTCTGCTTGCCCTCCAGCTCCAGATACTCCCGGATGGCATTGAAAATGGGCTGGGACTTGCGTACATGGCAGGCGGTGCCGTCACAGACCTTGATGATGTACTTGCCCTTGGCCTCCAGGGAGAAGTTTTCATAGAAGGTAGCTACGCTGTATACTTTGGCCACTCCAATGTCCAGCTTTTCCGCAATGCGTTCCAGCACTGCGGGGCTGAGGTATTTGTACTCTGCCTGGATATCCTGCATAATCGCAATCAGATGGTGGACCTGACAGCCATAGCTGTTGATGATCTCTTCCACCCGTTCCATGGAAATTCCGTTAGGCATGGCTTACTTTCTCCTCTCTTTTTCGTTATTTTCCCCAAAAATACGCTGAACACGATTCTATCATAAGGCCTGTCATTTTGCAAGAAAATTTTGCAGGAAATACGTCATTTTTTGTAAAAACGGCGGCGTGGATGAATCCACACCGCTGTTTTGTCACAGTTTCATCTTTTTCGGGTTGGGCCAGGCCTCCGGGCCGTCGGTTTTGGCAATCTCCTTAAACTCCCCCGTCTCTTTGGCAAAGGCGTACATGGCCTGAGAAATGGCATACATCTGAGGGTATACCTCCAGGCAGCGGGCCTTGGCGCCCTCCCCCTCAAAGGCATAGACCCAGTCGCTGCCCACCTTCCGCCGCGCCTTCAGATAGTTGGCCACCGCATGGGCAAAGTGGTCGGAGTCCGCATCTTTCTCCTCCCGCCCGGCGTACTCCATATAGGACAGCAGGGCGTATTCCGCCTTGGACAGACACTCGTTAACCCGGTTGGCCAGGTAGGCGACAATTTCATCCCCCACGTAGCTGAGCATCCCGTCCAGCCTGAGGTAAAGGTGGGTAAATTCCTCCCCGTGGCGCTTGGCAAAGGCGGCGGGGTCAAAGTTCAGCGCCCGGCATACCTCTGCCATCAGTTCCGGACTCAGCTTTGCCTCCCCGGCCGGCATGTTCTTCTGCTCCCCCATGATCTTCTCTCCTTCTCATCCATTTCGACCGTTTTTCCGATAAAATGATTGTATCACAGGGGCAAGAGGGTTGCAAGGACAAACCTGATTTTTCCAGATATCCTGCCCGGAGAAATCAATTATGTTAGGGCGCGACCACCCCGGCGCGCCGTTGGCAGCAGCTGCAAATCAGCGGCGGACCGAGTTGTCCCGCCCTTGTCAAAAGAGAGAGGGCAGATTATAATATAACCTGACCATTATATTTTCAGCAGACTTCAAAAGTCCTGCGGGCTGTCCAGAGGGCGGCCCGCTGCCGGCAATTTTGATGTTTGCAGCAGGGGGGATTCCATGACACAGCAGGGAATTGAAGTCTTTCTGGCGGTGGCCCGGCTGGGCAGTATTTCCGCCGCCGCCCAGGCTTTGTACATCACGCAGCCGGCGGTAAGCCGGCATCTGCGCACCCTGGAGGAGACCCTGGGCTGTGTTCTGGTCCACCGGGGCCCGGGCCAGCGGCGGGCGGAGCTCACCGAACAGGGCAGAGACTTTGTTCGGGTAGCGGAGAAGTGGAGGCTGCTGTGGCAGGAGGCCCGGGAGGTGGCCGGCCAGGACCGGACCCAGGTGCTGCGGGCGGCCTCGGTGGGCAGTCTGGTGTCCTACCTGCTGCCCCCGGTATTCCGGGACTTTCTCTCCCCCGGCCGGGCCCTCACCTTTCACCATTACCACTCCCGGGAGGCCTACGACTGCATTGCCCAGGGGTTGGTGGACATAGCCCTCATCTCCGACCATATGTACCACCCCCAGGTGGAGACCATTCCCGCCTTTCGCTCTCCCATGCTGCTGCTCACCGGCCCGGAGGTCTCCCTGCCCCCGGTGGTCCACCCCTCCCAGCTGAACCCCGCCGCAGAGCTGCGCCTGCCCTGGAACCCGGAATATGACTTGTGGCACTCCTTCTGGTTCAGCGCGGCGGCGGTCCCCCGGGCGGTGCTGGACCAGATGTCTCTGCTGGAGGAATTTTTTACCTGGCAGGACAGCTGGTGGGACAGCTGGGCCATCGCTCCCGCTCTGGTGGCCGTCCCTCTGTCCAAAAAGCTGGGGCTGACCATGCGCCGGCTGGACAGCGGCCCCGCCGACGAGATCATCTACTACCTGCTGGGTCCCCGGCGCAAGGAGGAGCTGACTGGGATTTTCCTCGCCTGCCTGGACCGGGAGCTGAAAAACCGGCCTGAAATCGAGTCCCTGCTGCCTGCCGGGTCCCAGAGAACAGAGGTAATTTAGCACAATCACCAGATTTTCTGCCATCTGCAGGGGCGGCCTGCGGCTGTCCCGCCTGTCACAGGCAGGCCTCTTCGGTTCTGTGGGCGGCCAAAGGCCGACCCTACAGATTGAATGTCCGTAATTTTGAAGCTTGCAATAAAAGGAGGAGCTTTTATGTATTTTTCCACCCAATATTCCTCCCCAGTGGGGGATCTTACCCTGTGCGGCAGGGAGGACAGTCTGGTTGGTCTGTGGCTGGAGGGACAGAAATACTTCGGCGCATCCATTCCCGAACCGGCTGTTCCCAATGACAGCCTGCCCCTCTTCTCTCAGGTGAAAGACTGGCTGGACCGGTATTTTGCCGGGGAACGGCCCGAGATTGCGGAGCTCTCTCTGTCCCCCATAGGCACTCCCTTCCGGCTGGAGGTCTGGAAGCTGCTGCAAAATATCCTCTACGGCCAGGTTATCACCTATGGACAGCTGTCTTGGCAGGTGGCCGAAGCGCTGGGACGGCCCTCTATGTCCGCCCAGGCGGTGGGAAGCGCCGCGGGACACAACCCCATCTCCATCCTCATCCCCTGCCACCGGCTGGTAGGGGCGGACGGAAGCCTCACCGGCTACGCCGGGGGAGTAGATAAAAAACGCTGGCTGCTGGCCCACGAGGGCGTCAGCCTGAACCAGCTCCGTCTATAACAGAAAACCTCCGGTTTTCACCGGAGGTTTCTGTCTTTATTTTTTGGGCTTAAAGCTGTCTTTCAGGCTGACGGCCCGGTTGAAGACCAGGGCGCCGGGCTTGGAATCCTTGCTGTCGGCGCAGAAGTAACCCAGGCGGAGGAACTGGAAGCGGTCGGCGGGCTGGGCGGCGGCCAGGGAGGCCTCCAGCTTACAGCCCTCCAGCACCTCCAAAGAGCCGGGGTTCAGGCAGTCCAGAAAGTCCTTGTCGCCGCTGTCGGGGCTCTCGTCAGCGAACAGATTGTCGTACAGGCGCACCTGGGCGTCCACAGCGGTGGCCGCGTCCACCCAGTGGATGGTGGCCCCCTTCACCTTCCGGCCGTCGGCGGGGTCGCCTCCCCGGCTGTCCGGATCATATTCGGCGGCAATCTGGGTGATGTTGCCCGCCTCGTCGGTCTCATATCCCACACACTTGATGAGGTAGGCCCCCTTCAGCCGGCACTCCGGGCCGCCGGGATACAGCCGCTTATACTTGGGCATGGGCTCCGGCAGGAAGTCCTCTGCCTCTACCCACAGTTCCCGGGAGAAGGTGACCTCCCTCGTCCCGGCGGAGGGGTCCAGGGGGTTATTTTCCACGGTGAGCGTTTCGCTCTGCCCGGCGGGGTAGTTGGTGATGACCAGCTTGACAGGCCGCAGGACAGCCATCACCCGCCGGGCGTGGTCGTTCAGGTCCTCCCGGAGGCAGTGCTCCAAAAAGCCGTACTCCACGGTGGAGGTATTTTTGGCCACACCGATCCGGTCACAGAAGTTCCGGATGGAGGCGGGGGTGTAGCCCCGGCGGCGCAGGCCGCACAGGGTGGGCATACGGGGGTCGTCCCAGCCGGAGACGTAGCCCTCCTCCACCAGCTTGCGCAGCTTCCGCTTGGACATAACGGTGTAGTTGATGCCCAGCCGGGCAAACTCAATCTGGCGGGGCTTGGAGGGCACGTCTGTATTGTTGATGACCCAGTCGTAAAGGGGGCGGTGGTCCTCATACTCTAAGGAACACAGGGAATGGGTGATGCCCTCCAGGGCGTCCTGAATGGGGTGAGCAAAGTCGTACATGGGGAAGATGCACCACTTGGTGCCCTGGCGGTGGTGCTCAATATACCGGATGCGGTAGAGCACCGGGTCGCGCATGTTGAAGTTGCCGCTGGCCAGGTCAATTTTTGCCCGGAGGGTGTACTTGCCCTCGGGGAACTCACCGGCCCGCATCCGCTGGAACAGGTCCAGACTCTCCTCTATGGGGCGGTCCCGCCAGGGGGAGCGGGCGGGGGTGTTCACGTCGCCGCGGTACTCCCGGAACTGGTCGGGAGTCAGCTCACACACGTAGGCCAGCCCCTTCTGAATCAAGCCAATGGCCAGCTTGTAGGTCTTTTCAAAATAGTCGCTGCCATAGAAGAACCGGTCTCCCCAGTCAAAACCCAGCCAGTGGATGTCCTCTTTGATGGCGTCCACAAACTCGGTATCCTCCTTGGCGGGGTTGGTGTCGTCCATACGCAGGTTGCAGATGCCGCCAAACTTTTCGGCGGAACCGAAGTCGATAATCAGGGCTTTGCAGTGGCCAATGTGCAGATAGCCGTTGGGCTCGGGGGGAAAACGGGTGTGTACCTGCATCCCGGCAAAGCGGCCGCCCTCGGCGATATCCTCGGTGATAAACTGGTGGATAAAGTTCTGGCTTTCCGCCTCTTCCGGGGCGGCAGTTTTGATCTCGTCAGACATGGGCTTCTCTCCTCCTTTGTCAATGGGGCTATTTTACACCAGAAAAGCCGTCCTTGCAAGTATTTCCTGAAAACAGAAGTGTCCTACTGCGCATTTTATAGCAATTATCAGAATTGGTGTGATCTGTAGGGGCGGCCACAGGCCGCCCCTACGTTAAAATCTGCGAATGGGACACTCCCGCCAGCCAGCGGCGGGCTGGGGTCGTCCCGCCCTACAAATTATGGCTGGACGTTCTGAACATGATTTTCGTGAAAACCCTTGTTCCTGTATGAAAAATGGGGTATAATACCAGTGTATGAGGGGAGGGACAATATGAGCTATGACATGATCGTGTTAGGCTCTGGCCCCGCGGGGCTTGCGGCGGCAATCGCCGCTCGGGGGCGGGACAAGAGCGTGCTGGTTATCGGCAGCCGCTGGCAGGACAGTCCGCTGGCCCGCGCGGAGCGGGTGGACAACTACCCCGGTCTCCCGGGCCAGACGGGGCTGGAGCTGCTGGAGGAATTTTTCCGTCATGCCTCCGGGCTGGGGGCGGAATTTGTCACCGGCAAGGCCCTGTCTCTGCTGGCCTGGAACGGGTTTTCCGTCACGGTGGGCAGTCAGGTGTATCAGGGCAGGGCGTTGATTTTGGCCCCCGGGGTGGTGCGTCAGGCCAAGTACCCCGGCGAGGCGGAGTTTCTGGGCCGGGGGGTGAGCTACTGCGCCACCTGCGACGGGATGCTCTACCGAAACAGGCCGGTCGCCGTGGTGGGCCTGTCCCCTGACGCCCCCCAGGAGGCCAACTACCTGCAAAGCCTGGGCTGTCAGGTGGTCTACCTCTCCCCCCGCCCGCCCCAGGGGCTGGACAAAGATATCCCCTACATCAAGGCCGGAAAGCTGGCGGTGAGGGGAGAGCAGACCGTCACCGGCCTGGAGGCGGACGGCGCCCTTGTCCCCTGTGCCGGGGTATTCATCCTGCGCCGGGCGGTGGCCCCCACCGACCTGCTGCCCGCCCTGGAGACAGAGGATCAGGTCATCAAGGTGGACCGCCGAATGGCCACCAACCTGCCCGGCGTCTTTGCCGCGGGGGACTGCACCGGCGGCCCGCTTCAGGTTTCCAAGGCGATAGGCGAGGGACATGTAGCCGCCCTGTCCGCCTGCGAGTATTTGGACGGCCAAACTACGCAGGGAAATACAGGGCACACCCCTTAAAAAATCATTTTACAAACAGAAAGGAATAAATACAATGATTCATTTTGACAAGGAGACCTTTGACAAGACACTGGCCGAGGGCAAGCTGATGATGGTGGACTTCTGGGCCGAGTGGTGCGGCCCCTGCCAGATGCTGGGCCCTGTAATTGAAAGCCTGGCCGAGCAGTACGAGGGCAAAGCCGTCGTCGGCAAGGTCAACACCGAC
This sequence comes from Flintibacter muris, assembly GCF_943192995.1. Taxonomy (GTDB): domain Bacteria; phylum Bacillota; class Clostridia; order Oscillospirales; family Oscillospiraceae; genus Lawsonibacter; species Lawsonibacter muris. Next base: position 93,397 of record NZ_CALPCP010000006.1, on the reverse strand, counting down.
AAGGAGCCTGAGCTGGCCATCAGCTACCAGGTAAGCGGCATCCCCACCGTCATCTTTTTCAAGGACGGCAAGGAGATTGACCGCAAGGTGGGTGTGATGCCCCCTGACGCATTTGTCCAGGTACTGGAGCAAAACCTGTAAGCTTAAAAACGGGCCCGGTCTTCCTCTCAGACCGGGCCCGCTTCTTACTTTTTCTTCTTTTTCTTGTCAAACAGGCTCTTGAAGCCCCCCTCGGGGACCTCCTCCCCCATAGCCGCCCCAAAGGCGTTGAGGGCCGCCTTCTGCTCGCTGTTCAGAGAGGTGGGTACCTGAACCTTGACGGTGACGTACTGGTCCCCCCGGCGGCTGCTGCGCAGCTCGGGGATGCCCTTACCCCGCAGACGGAAGGTGGTGCCCGTCTGAGTGCCGGCGGGCAGGCTGTACTTCACCTTGCCGTCAATGGTGGGGATCTCCAGCTCGGCCCCCATGGCCGCCTGATAAAAGCTGATGGGGTGCTCATAGAGCACGGTGACGCCGTCCCGCTGGAACTGTGGGTGGGGCTTGATCTGTATCCGTACCAGCAGGTCGCCGGCGGGGCCGCCGTTGGTGCCGGCATTGCCCTGCCCCCGCAAGGAGACGGCCTGGCCGTCGTCAATACCCGCCGGGATGGTGACGGTAACCCGCTGCTTTTTCCGCACACTGCCCGCGCCGTTGCACTTTTTGCAGGGGGTGTGGATCAGCTTGCCCGTTCCCCGGCACTTGGAGCAGGTGGTGGTGGTGGAGAAAGCGAAGCCCCCCGCCCCCCGCTGGATGCGTACCTGGCCCGCCCCCCGGCAATCGGGACAGGTCTCAGCGGTGGTGCCCGCCGCGCAGCCTGAGCCCTTGCACTCCTCGCAGGTTTCGGTGCGGCTGAGCTCAATCTCCTTGGTGCAGCCGAAGGCCGCCTCCTCAAAGGTGAGGGCCAGATTGACCCGCAGGCTCTCCCCCTTCTGGGGACCATTGCGTCGGGCGCCCCCGCCGCCAAAGCCCCCAAAGCCGCCGCCGAAAAAGGAGCCGAAGATGTCGCCCAGGTCGATATCCCCCATGTCAAAGCCCATGCCGCCGCCCCCGCCGTAGCTGGAATCCACGCCGGCAAAGCCGAACTGGTCGTACCGGGCCTTCTTCTCCGGGTCGGACAGAATACCGTAGGCCTCGTTGATCTCCTTGAACTTGGCCTCTGCGTCCTTGTCGCCGGGGTTCACGTCCGGGTGGTACTTTTTGGCCAGCTTGCGGTAGGCCTTTTTCAGCTCCTCCTCGGTACATCCCTTGGACAGGCCCAGGACCTCATAATAATCTCGTTTTTGTTCCGCCATATGGATTCACCTTCTTCAAGCCTGAAAGGTGGCACACAAAGGCTTCCCCCCTGTGGGGGGAAGCTGTCAGCCGAAGGCCGACTGATGAGGGGGCAGACCTGGAGCACTGCTCCTTTTCTGTTCGCCCCCTCATCCGTCATTTGCTTCGCAAATGCCACCTTCCCCCTGAGGGGGAAAGCTTATTTTACTTCTGATCGTCGTCAATGACCTCATAGTCGGCGTCCACCACGTCGGGGCCGGACTGGCCGCCGGGCTGCTCGCCGCCGGCAAAGCCTGCGCCGCCCATATCGGGGCCGGGGCCTGCCTGGCCGTAAATCTTGGAGCCCACCTCGGCAAACTCCTTGTTGACAGCCTCAGTGGCGTCCTTGATGGCGTTGATGTCAGCGCCCTTGAGGGCCTCCTTCAGCCGGTCCAGGGCGGACTGCACCTTGGCCTTGTCCTCGGCAGGCAGCTTGTCGCCCACCTCGCCCAGGGTCTTCTCCACCTGATAGGCAGTCTGGTCACCGGCGTTGCGGATGTCGGCGGCCTCCCGGGCCTTCTTGTCCTCGGCGGCGAACTGCTCAGCCTCCCGCATGGCCTTGTCGATCTCCTCCTTGCTCATGTTGGTGGAGGAGGTGATGGTGATGTGCTGCTCCCGACCGGTGCCCTGGTCCTTGGCGGACACGTTGACAATGCCGTTGGCGTCGATATCGAAGGTGACCTCGATCTTGGGCTCGCCCCGGCGGGCGGGGAGGATGCCGTCCAGCATGAACACGCCCAGCTGCTTGTTGTACTGGGCCATCTCCCGTTCGCCCTGGAGGACCTTGATCTCCACGGAGGGCTGGTTGTCGGAGTAGGTGGTAAACACCTGGCTGCCGTGGGCGGGGATGGTGGTGTTGCGCTCAATGATCTTGGTCATCACGCCGCCGGCGGTCTCAATGCCCAGGGACAGGGGGGTGACGTCCAGCAGCAGCAGGTCCTTCACGTCGCCGGTGAACACGCCGCCCTGGAGGGCCGCGCCCATGGCCACACACTCGTCGGGGTTGATGCCCTTAAAGCCGTCCCGGCCGGTGATGTTCTTCACCGCCTCCTGGACTGCGGGGATACGGCTGGAGCCGCCCACCAGCAGCACCTTGTGCAGGTCGCCGGCGGAGAGCTTGGCGTCACCCATGGCCTGACGGACAGGGCCCATGGTGGCCTCCACCAGGTGGTGGGTCAGCTCGTTGAACTTGGCCCGGCTGAGGGTCAGGTCCAGGTGCTTGGGTCCGGTGGCGTCAGCAGTGATATAGGGCAGGTTGATGGCGGTGGTGGTCACACCGGACAGCTCAATCTTGGCCTTTTCGGCGGCCTCCTTCAGCCGCTGCATGGCAACCTTGTCTCCGGACAGGTCCACGCTCTCGGCCTTCTTAAACTCGGCCACCATCCAGTCCATAACGCACTTGTCAAAGTCGTCGCCGCCCAGGCGGTTGTTGCCGGCGGTGGCCAGCACCTCGATGACGCCGTCGTCAATGTCCAGGATGGACACGTCGAAGGTGCCGCCGCCCAGGTCGTAGACCATGATCTTCTGGGCCTCTTCCTTGTCCACACCGTAGGCCAGAGCGGCGGCGGTGGGCTCATTGATGATACGCTTGACCTCCAGACCGGCGATCTTGCCCGCGTCCTTGGTGGCCTGGCGCTGGGCGTCGGTAAAGTAGGCGGGAACGGTGATAACCGCCTCGGTGACCGGCTGGCCCAGATAGCCCTCGGCGTCCGCTTTCAGCTTTTGCAGAACCATGGCGCTGATCTCCTGGGGGGTGTACTTCTTGCCGTCCACCTCCACCCGGTAGTCGGAGCCCATCTCCCGCTTGATGGAGCTGATGGTCCGATCGGGGTTAGTGATGGCCTGACGCTTGGCCACCTGGCCCACCATCCGCTCGCCGTCCTTGGAAAAGGCCACGACGGAGGGGGTGGTGCGGTTGCCCTCAGCGTTGGCAATGACAACGGCGTCGCCGCCCTCCATCACCGCTACGCAGCTGTTAGTGGTTCCTAAGTCGATACCAATAATTTTTCCCATGATATTTTTCCTCCTAATATATAAAAGATTGGTGTTAACAAATCAATGCAGGAGCATAGCTCCCACGCCAAACAGAGCGGATAGCCAGACCAGCAGTCCGGCGCTGACCATCAGGGTGAATTGAATGTTTTTGCAGGATCTGCACATGTTCATCCGGCCTCCTTGCTCCGGTAGACGCGTTTGTGACAGGGTTCCTCCAAAGCCTCCTTTGGCAAAGGAGGTGGCACGGCGAAGCCGTGACGGAGGATTGTATTTTTCGAAGCAAAATGTATGAAATAATACCGATTTGCAAACCTGGTTTACTTCGTACGGTTCGCTTCGCGAACCACAATCCTCAGTCAGCCTGAAGGCTGACAGCTCCTTTGCCAAAGGAGCCTTTTCCGCTGTGGAGGGCTGTTAATTGGCCACCTGGACCATAGCGAAGCGGATGACCTTCTCTCCCAGCATAAACCCGGCCTGGAAGACCTGGGCTACGGTATTCTCTCCCAGATTCTCGTCCTCGATGTGCATGACGGCGTTGTGGAGGTTGGGGTCAAAGGGTTTTCCCTGGGCCTCGATCTCGGTGACCCCCAGCTTGGCGAAGACCTCCTTCAGCTGGTTCATGGTCATCTCTACGCCCTTCTTGTAGGCCTCGTCGGCGGTGTCCTGCTTGAGGGCCCGCTCCAGGTTGTCATAGACGGGGAGAAAGGCCTGGACGGTATCCGCCTTGGCGTCGGTCCACAGGCTCTCCTTCTCCTTGGCGGTGCGCTTGCGGTAGTTGTCATACTCGGCGGCCAGGCGGAGGAACTGGTCCTTGGAGACCACCTGCTCCACAATGGGAGCCTCCTCCTGTTCTGCCTCAGGGCCGGGGGTATCGGCCTGCGGCTCTTCCGGGACAGCTTCCGCTGTTCCAGCCTGCTCCTCCAGGACCTCCTCCATGGAGTCCTCCTGGACAGGGAGCTCTTTCTTTTCTTTCTTCTTACTCACGATTCATGCTCCTTCGCATCTCGTTATTTATTCTTCCTCAGACCCCTCCGGCGGGGGCAGCTCCTTGCCGAACATGCGGGTAAGGCTGTCGGCAAAGTAGGACAGCCGGGCGGTCACCTTGGCGTAGTCCATCCGGGTGGGGCCTACCACTCCGATTACTCCCCGCATATTGTCCCCAATGTCATAGCTGGCCATCACCACGCTGGTGTCTTTCAGCGCGTCATTGACGTTTTCCGGCCCGATAAGGATGTTCATGTTCTTCCCCGTGTCCAAAGTGGCGGGCAGGCGGGGCTCGTCGCTGTCCTCGCTGAGGTAGGCCATCAGGGGCTTGGCTCTATCCAGGCTGCGGTACTCCGGGTGCTCCAGCAGGTGGGTGATGCCGGCGGTGCGGAACTTTCGCTCACTCTGGCCGGCCAGCACCTCCATGGCAAACTCCACCACCAGGGCAATCAGCTGAAAGGCTCCCAGAGCGGTGCGGGTTTCCATCTTGTCCAGCGTCTCCTCCATCTCCTCCCGGGACAGGCCTACAAAGGAGCTGTTGAGCACAGCGGACAGCATTTGCAGCTGGGGATCAGACAGGCCGTCCGGAATATGGATCAGCTTGTTTTTCACAATGCTGTTGTCCGTCATCACCACGGCAATAAAGGCGTTGTCCTCCACCATCAGCAGATCGAAGCGCTTGACGGTAACCCGCTCCTTGGCGGCGGCCATGGTGAACACGGGGTAGTCGCTGAGCTGGGAGAGCACCTTGCCCGCCCGGTCGATCACCCGGTCCAGCTCCTCCATTTTCAGGTTGAGCGCGTCGTTGATGCGCTGGGTCTCCTGAATGGTGAGCTGCTGGCGGTCCATCAGCTCATTGACGTAGAGCCGGTAGCCGACGGCGGAGGGAATGCGTCCGGCAGAGGTGTGGGGCTGCTCCAGATAGCCCTGCTCGGTGAGGTCAGCCATCTCGTTTCGGATGGTGGCGGTGGAGACGTCCAGCCCGGCCAGCTGGGCCACCGCCTTGGAGCCCACCGGCTCGGCGGTGGCGATGTAGGTCTCTACAATGGCCCGCAGAATTCGCTTTTTCCGGTCAGACAGCGCCACAGCACTCACCGCCTTTCGTTCTCACTGGTTTAGCACTCATATTCCTCGAGTGCTAAAGATAATGTACCACTCCCCTTCAAAATTGTCAATAGCCACTTTATGAATTTATTATAAACAAATCAATCCCGGCCATTCTTTGCAGAATAACCGGGGTTGTGCTAATTGATGTTTATAGATATACGGCTTATCAGAGCCAAGCAATCATAATTACTTGGCAGGCAAAGACATCCATCCAAATGCCAGAAGAGGACAGGTTCAGGCCGAACGTGTTGTTTCTTTTGACATCCCCCGCGGCCGAAAAAATTTTTTGAGTGGCTTCAGGAGCGTATTGTTTTGACAGACAAATACGGAGAACAGATTGTTTACAAGAACAAACACTGCATCGGCGATCCTCAAACAACAGCATTTACGTTTGGGTTTGAGGAGCTTATGGACCCGGCCCGGTTCCAGAGCGGGTCGCTGACCATCTTTGGACATGAAATTTTTCTGGACAATCTGGTCCCGGCGGAATAACTGAAATAGAAATTTTCACAGCTCTTTTGACAAATTAAGGCGATACGCACCCCAGGCCAAAAGCCCAGGGTGCGTATCGCATATCAGAGGGGGAGAGGGGAACATAAAGTCAGGCCACGGCTGTAAAGTACAGGCCGAACAGCTGGGCACAGATGGCGGCGTAGACCAGGCGGATGATGCAGCCGATCACGGCAGCGCCCATGATCTCACGGGTCTTCAGGTCTACAACGCCGCTCCACACGGCGGGAATCTGGCCCAGAGGCACCTGGACAGGCCAGGAGGAGTTAGCCAGGATGAAGGAACCCACAATGAGCTTCTTCACGTTTGGGTCACCCAGGGTGGCGTACAGGGCTCCCGCAGCGGCGTCGGCGGTGGGGCCGGACACCAGGGTACCCAGGGTCTTGGTGGCCAGGGTGCCGGCCACAGTGATGGTCTGGATACCGGTTTCGGGCTCAATGCCGATAGCGGACAGCAGGCCGCCCAGCGAACTGACAATGGCGCCCCAGATGCCGAAGTACTCCAGCAGGCCGACAATCGTAAACACGGCGCAGCCGGCGGGCAGGATGACGGTGAGCACAATGCTCACGCCCTCACGGGCGGAACCGAAAATCAGGTCCATAGCGCCGGTGTCGGGGGTAAAGCGGGGCAGGTCATGGATGTCGGCGGCGTGGGTGTCCCGCCAGAACAGGCGCAGGAAGGCGGGAATCAGGAAGATGGGCAGGAAAATGCCCACAATCATCACAGGGAAGGGGTTGATTCCGGCGGTGGACAGGGCGATAATGCCCAGCACAATGATGGAGAAGGAAGCAGGGGCGTTGGTCAGGGTAGCGATGGCGATTTTCTGCTCATCTTTGGTACAGCCGGACTTCATAACCACGGGGCCGGCAATACGGCCGGCGGCGTTGACGTCACCCAGGATGTTGTAGATGATGCCCACACACACAGCGGCATTGATCTTCAGATACTTCATGATGGGCAGGAAGATACGCATCAGCGCGTCGGTAAAGCCCAGCCGCTCCAGAATGCGGCCGGTCATGATGGACACGACAATGGTAGCGCCCAGCATAGAGGTGCCGAAGAGGTAGAACTCGAACATCTTATAGGCCTTGGCGAACATGGCGTTAAAGGCGCCCGAGAACTGCTCATGGGCAAAGAAGATACAGGCGAGGAAGGCGAGGAACAGCACCAGGCCCACATACTCTATGGGCTGCCATTTGGCGCGGTCGTCATTTGCCTTTGGGGCGGCCTTCCCGGGGTTTTCTTTCTTGTTTTCCATAGTTTACCTCCCATTATATAATTGGCAGACAGCCTCTGATGATGTCCCCGCCTCTCCCCTGACGGGGGCCTGTAATCTCAGAGGTGTCAGTATGCCCGTTGTGAAGGGACAGCTTACTTGCGGTGCAGATACTCCTTGGCTATGTCGGTGCCGTAGTCCCGGATCTCCTGGGAGCCGAAGCAGTCCAGAGGGACGCTGGTCTGCCGCTCCCGGAAGATGACCACCTCGCAGTCGGGCAGATGGTTTTTCAGGGCCCGTGCCATGGGGACGCCGTTTTCAAAAATCTCTAACGCATGGGAATTGCCGCACACAAAGTTCAATCCCAGCTCCTCAGCCTTGGCCACCAGGGGATGGCCGGGATACACACGGCTGATGGTGGCCATCAGGGTGTCCACGTCTGGGTACTCCTTCACCAGCCGCTCCAGATGGGCGGGGGTAAAACCGCAGTGGGGGAACATGTGGATGACCTTTTTCATGGGATTTTCCGGCTTGCCCACCAGAATCTTGGCTCGGGCGGCCACGGCAGTCTCTTCAATGGCGTCGCAGCCCCGGGTCTTGCGCTCCAGAGCCAGCATGTCCTCGTCCATCTGGGCATTCATCAGGGTGTCCAGCCGGGAGATCATGTCCCCCACCGTCTTGATCTCGGGGATCACGTCGCCCACATAGACAATGTTGCCCGGGATGCCGTCGTAGCAGACGCTGGAGAAAAAGGGCCTGTGTCCGTGGAGCCAGGGGATGCCGGGGTGGGTGCCATGGAAGGCCTCGTGGAGCTCAAAGCAGGCCAGGTTGTAGATGCCCAGGTAGTATTTGATGAGCACGCCCCCGGAGTTGGCGGAATCGGCGATAGGGTGGTGGGCCACAATGGCGTTGACCCCCGTGGCCGCGGCCAGCTCGATGACGCTCTCCGTCATGGTCATGCACACGGCGATCTTTTTGACCTCCATCTCCGGGTCGCCCCACACCAGGCCGGGCATCTCCACCACCGCCTTGCCGGGGATGTTGGAGGATTTTGTGACCACCCACGGGTTCTGACCTCCGGCCCAGTCGCCGGGCCCTTTCAGGCAGCGGCCATTGGTCAGGTTGTCCAAGGCGGCCAGTACGTCTTTTACCTTTGCCATAGTCCTTCTCCTCATTCCTTTTTAAAATTTCGCTGGAATAAAAAAGACCGCAAAACATGCCAGAAGCTTGCACCTCTGTCTGTTTTGCGGTCAATTACAGCTTTCTTTGCCTTGTGTCCAGCGCTGGCCTCCGGCCGGCGGCGGTGCCGCTGTCCTTAGCCCTCGCTTTCAGGTTGTGAACTCTGTGCCTGCCCGGCCTTATTGGTTTGATTGGTCTGCCGCTGGGGGGACTTCAGCTCTTGGAGCAGTTCCTCCACCGGCTTTTCAAAAAATGTGACGCTGGCGGCGATCTCATGCTCGGGATCGTAGTCCTTTAAATGGGCAATAACTGTTACCCCCATCTCCTCCTGCATCAGTTGGATAAAGCGCTGCTTGAAGATGCTAATCAAGGTCCGGTCCATGATCTCGGTAGAGGCCTTGTCCATCACGTAGGGCAGGGACAGCAGCCCCACCCGGCGGTTTTTGGCTACAATCACCGCGCGGTTGTGCATCACGTCTACCCGCTGGGTGAGCAGCCCCTGTTTGAAGATCTCCATATTGACCTTGTTGTTGATGCGCAGAATCTCCTGTTTGAATTCTCCCATCAGCATAGCGGCTGGCGTCACCTCGCTTTACTGAGGCTAACAATCTAGCGTATTAAAAGTATAACACAGAACGGGGGAAAAAATCAAGGAAAATGTCGAAATTGCTCGAAAAATTTTCAGCGCCCCAAAAAGGCGGCGGGGCGCCAGGTTTGAAATGGAATATTTTGGGGGATTAAGGGGCTTTCTGACCTCTGTAGGGGCGGCCAAAGGCCGCCCCTACAGCTCCAGTGTCAGCAATATTCAAAATTACAGATAGTGGGCCGCCGAGGGCGGCGGCCCGCTGCTTAACTGCCATCGCCCTGTGGGGAGGGCAGCACCTCCCTCACCGTCCGCTCCAGCACCTCCATGTCAATGGGCTTGGCCACATGGGCGTTCATTCCGGACTCCAGTGCGTCCCGGATGTCTTCGGCAAAGGCATTGGCGGTCATAGCTACAATGGGTACGGTTCTGGCCATGGAGTGGTCCAGCTTCCGGATGGCCCGGGTGGCGTCGTAGCCGTTCATCACCGGCATCTGGACGTCCATCAGGATCAGCTGATACTCTCCCGGGGCGGACTGGGCAAAGGCCTCCACCGCCATCTGGCCGTTTTCGCACACCTGGCAGGTACACCCGGCCATATCCAGCAGCTCGCTGAGGATTTCCGCGTTGATCTCGTTGTCCTCCGCCACCAGGATGTGCAGGCCCTGGAGGACGCCGTGCTCCGCCTGCTCCTGCTGAGGCTCCTCCTGCTGCCGGCTGAGCAGGCTGTCCATCTTCTGGCGCAGGCTGCTGAGGAAGAAGGGCTTGGACAAAAAGGCATCCACTCCGGCGGCCCGGGCCTCCTCCTCAATCTCAGGCCAGTCGTAACTGGTGAGCACCAGAACGGGGATGTCTTTGGGCACCGCCTCACGGATGCGGCGGGCGGTCTCCACCCCGTCCATACCGGGCATCTTCCAGTCCAGCAGGACAATGTTGTAAAGCCGGCCCTCCAACTCGGACTGCTTAACCAGCTCCACAGCGGCGGCTCCGCTCAGGGTGTAGTCCACGCTGACGCCGGTGCCCTCCATAGCGAGCTGGATATTCTGGCAGATGACCTCCTCGTCGTCCACCGTCAGCAATCTGGTAATGTTGTGCTTTTTCCAAAAATCCTGGTCAATGGAGTCGCCGGAAATTTGCAGCTCCAGGTCCACGGTAAAGGTGGTGCCCCTGCCCTTTTTGCTGTCCACAGCAATGGCGCCGCCCATCAGGTCCAGCAGGTTTTTGGTAATGGCCATCCCCAGTCCGGTACCCTGAATCTTGTTGGTAACGCTGTCCTCCTCCCGGGTGAAGGCCTGGAACAGCTTTTTTTGATACTCCTCGCTCATGCCGTAGCCGTTGTCGGCCACGGTAAAGCGGAAGTGGGCCAGCTGTTTGGCGTGCTGGGGCAGCTCCTGGACGGTAAAGGTGACGCGGCCCCCGTCTGGGGTATATTTAACGGCGTTGGACAGCAGATTGAGCAAAATCTGGTTCAGCCGCAGTTTGTCCATCACCACCTGCTCATGATTCAGACCTCTGGTGTAGACCTCAAACTGATGGCCCTTGGCCCTCATCTGGGGGCGGATGATGGAGTCGATACTCTCAATCAGGTCCACCATGTTTTCGCCAGTCAGGTTCAGGGTGGTCTTGCCCGCCTCAATCTTGCTGATGTCCAGAATATCGTTAATCAGCCCCAGAAGATGCTGGCTGGAGGCGGTGATCTTTTTAGTATACTCCAGCACCTTGTCCGGGTTGTCCGCGTCCCGGGCCAGCAGGGCGGCAAAGCCCACAATGGCGTTCATAGGGGTGCGGATGTCGTGGCTCATGTTGGACAGGAAGGAGCTCTTGGCCCGGTTGGCCTCCTCAGCAATCTGGAAGGCCTGCTCCGCCGACTCCTTGGACTGGGCGAGCATGGCGTTATATTCCTCCAGCTGCTGGTTCAGCTCCTCCTGACGGCGCAGGTTGGCCTGCTCCTGCCGGTAGAGCCGGACGCTGCTGCGCTGGCCCAGCACGGCGGCGGCGGCCAGCACCACCAGTACCAGCACCACCGCCGCCAGAAACAGCAGGGTGAAGATCACTGTGTTCACCATGTTCACCGTCCCCGAGGCTACAAAGTCCGCTGGAATCAGGAACAGCAAAAGGGTGTCGTAGTCATCCAGGGCGGTGACGCAGTAGTAATACTCCTGGCCGTCCATGCGGAAGTTGGCGCTCAGGGTATCCCTTTTGGCCATGGCGGCCCGGATATCCGGGTAGCGCTGGCCCTCCATCTCCTCCAGCGCCTTGAGCACGTTGTAGGCCTGGAGGGTGTTCCCCTGGGAGATGTCGTGCATTCGGGTGCCGTTGCTTTTTAGAATATAGGATTCGCTGTGGTGGCCGTAGGCGGCACTGTCGTAGTACTGGGTCAGCGTGTGTACATCCTTGAGAAGCACAGCGTGGGTAAAGCTCAGGCCGTCCGCCGTCCGGAGAGGCTGGTCCAGCTTTTGCACAAAGGCCCAAAAGCTGCCCTCATACAGATAGCTGTCTGAGATGAAGGTATACCGCTCCTCTCCCCCGGCCACCTGGCTGATGTCGGACCAGACGCCGTGCCTGCCCTGGGCGTCGTAGCCGTTGCCCTGGCTGTCCAGCAGCATCAGGGTGGAGCTGTAACGGTCTGTCTCCAGCAGCTGCTCCAGGTCGCCTAGATAGTCCGCCACCTCCTCCCCGCTGTCAAACTGCCCGGCCTTCAGGGTGTTGACGGCGGCAGCCAGGTAGTTCCAATGGGTGTCCAGGGCGTTGTCCAAATTGCTCCTCACCTGGGTGGTGAGCTCTACCAGTTGGGCGGTACGCTCCACAAAGATCTGCTCTTTCAGATACTGTGTGAAAAACACCCCGCCCAGCACCAGAAACAGCAGCAGGCCGCACGCCAGCGCCGCAGGAAGGGCCATATTCTGTTTTCGTCCGTTGGGTTTCATAGACTCCCCTTCTCTTTCCCGGCGTCTGGCCGTTGTTTCAGTGCTTTCCTCCCCAGCCCTTTTACTCCCAAGGGTTTCCGCCAGGGGATACCGTCTTCTGCTTCTCCAGCCAGTCCCGCAGGAAGGCGCTGATGGAGCCCTTTTCCACCCGGGCCTGGAAGGCCTGGGCAGCGGCGGCGGTGCAGCTGTCCTGAAGAAAGGCCACCTGATAGGTTTTGCCGTCCTCCAGCTGGCCGTCTCCTCGGACCACCAGCACATAGGGGAAGGGCTGGCCGTCCCCCGCCGCGTCAAAGCCGGCTTCGGCCAGCTCTTTGGCCTGGGTGCCGGTCATGGTCATGATGGCGTACTCCCCGCTGACGCCGGGGGCTATGGTGTTGGCCACCTCGGTATTGATCCGGCCCTGGTAGAGCCGGGCGGTCACCCCCGCTTTCAGGTCAAAGCCCTCCTTGCGTACGGTAGTATAGGGAATGATGGCCGCGTCCGCCCCCGCCGCGCTGCCCAGGGCCTTGCCCACCAGACAGGCGGTCTCCTCCACGGTGAAGTCGGCGGTGCTCTCACAGAAATATACGTTCTCGTGGTCGCTGAGATAGCCCCTTTGCAGTTCATCCATCCGGGCGGCACACCGGGGGCCGTCCATGCCGTTCTCCCCCCGGACCCACTCCTTCACGCCTTGGCCAATGTCAGCCAGCACCCCCTCCCAGCCGGCGTAGGTCATTTGGAAGGCCCGGCCCTCCCGCAAGGCCTGTTGGGCGTCGTAAATCAGGGCGTCCTCCGGAATGGCCGCGCTGTCCAGCACGCTGAGCACGCAGGGGGCCTCATCAGTCAGAAAGGCGGCCTGGCCCTCCGAAGAGTAGAGCAGCGACAGCAGCGACAGGGCCTCCTCCAGCTTTTTCTCATTGCCCGGCTCGGTCAGCCGCTTGCTGATGCCAATATAGCTGGACGGGCTGTACATATATATGTTTTTGCCGCCGTTCTCGCTGATATAGGGCATCATGCCCAGCTGGTCGCCGGTGTCGGAAAACCGGGCGTAATTCACCGCCAGAGCCGCCGTGAAAAACACCGCCTTGCGGCCCCCCAGGTAATCCTGGATCAGTTCCTTGTTGTTCCGGTCCTCCGGGTCGGGGGTAAACATACCAATATCAATATACCGCTGAAAATAGTCCATGGTGGTCTCCCACCTCCCGGCGGCGGTGGTGCTTCCGGCCAGGAAGTCCCGCTCCCAGGTTACCCCGTCCGGGGTGGTGAGCCAGCTGGTTTTGGCCAGATTGAACAGGGCGGAAAAGGTATTCCCCGTCAGCTGAGTGCCGATCACGCCGGGGATCAGCCCCGCCTCCCGGATCTCGGCGCACAGCGCCTCCAGCCCGGCAAAGCTGGAGGGCACCTGCCAGCCGTGCTCCTCCATCAGGGTCTTGTTGTAATAGATCCCATACATGGTGTTGTTCACCGGAAGGAGGTAAACCCCGCCATCAATGGCCACCTGATCCAGAATGGCGGTGGAGAAGTTGTTTACAAAGTCGTAGCAGGACAGGTCCGCCAGCCGTTCGCTGGCCAGCTCACCGTCCAGAATCTGGGAGGTGATGAAGATGTCCGGGATGTCGTCCCTCTGCATCTGGACCCAGCTGTAGCCGGTGCGGTTAGCCCCCGCGTAGGGTGTGAGCTCCAGCTCAATGTCCGGATAGACGCTGGCAGCCAGCTCCAGAAAGTTCTCATAGCCGCTCCAGGCGGACCAGGTCAGCGCGCCGCTGTCAGGCTGGGCGTCCGGAGTCCTTTCTCCAGTGACGCAGGCCGGCAGCAGAAGGACCAGTGCGGCAGTCAATGCCAGCAGACGCATTTTTTTGCTCATAGAATGTCGCTTCCTTCCTGATAAATTGAAATGAGAGCAAAAATACGTAAAAATCCACTCATGTATTTTATCGACTGGAGGGTTGGATGTCAAGGGGGAGAAGTGCTCTCGACACAGAGGGGGATGTGTGTTATACTTGTTGTATGAAAAATTGTTGACACCAGCCCTGTTAACCGGAAAAACCTCCCTCCTTGAGGGAGGCGGCACGGCGAAGCCGTGACGGAGGGAGCTTACCTAAGGAAAGCATATTATAATGAGAACTCCCTCAGTTACCGCCTGCGGCGGCGGCTGCATCCCTCACATAGGGAGCCTATAGCAATCGTCAGAATTGCTGCCACTTGCAGGGGCGGCCTTTCGCCCACCTGTCACGGACAGACCCCATTCGGCTCTGCGGGCGGCCACAGGCCGCCCCTGCATACAGCGGTAATTCTACAACGCAAGACAAGGAGGAAGCGCCATGGTGCCCACCTATGACCAGATGGGAGACTGGCTGGAGGAGATTGCCCAGCAGTTTCCTCAGGCGTTTTTTGAGGATCTGGACGGCGGTATCCAGCTGGAGGAGCGGGAGCTGTCCGACCCGGACTTTCCCCCGGGGGAGATGTACATTATGGGGGAGTATGTTCATGATATGCTGGGGCGGTACATTTTGTTATACTACGGCTCCTTCGCCGCTGTGCTGTCTGGGGAGGACCAGGAGGTATGGAAGGACGAAATTTTCGCCACCGTGGCCCACGAGTTTACCCACCACATGGAGGAGACCGCCGGTCTCCACGCCCTGGACGACAAGGACATGGAATTTTTACAGGAGGCCATGAAGGACTATGAGGACAGGTAAAACGGTTGGACGCTTCGCCCCCAGTCCCAGCGGACGGATGCATCTGGGCAACCTGTGGTCCTGCCTGCTGGCCTGGCTGGCCGCCAGAAGCGTCTCCGGAGAGATGGTGCTGCGGCTGGAGGACCTGGACCCCGACCGGTGCAGGCGGGAATACTGCGACCAGGTGATGCGGGACCTGGAGTGGCTCGGGCTGGACTGGGACAACACGCCGGTGTACCAGTCCCAGCGGACGGAAATTTACGCCCAGGCCTTCCGGGAGCTGGAGGGGCAGGGGCTGATCTACCCCTGCTTCTGCACCCGGGCGGAGCGGCTGGCCGCCTCCGCCCCCCACCGGTCGGACGGGGTTGCTGTCTACGACGGCCGCTGCGGGCGGCTGACAGCGGCGGAACGGGAGAAACTGTTCCAAACCCGCTGCCCCGCTTGGCGGGTGCGGGTTCCGGAGAAGGAAACCGCCTTTACCGACCTTCTCCAGGGTCCTTTTTCCGAAAATCTGGCCCGGGACTGCGGCGATTTCATCCTCCGCCGGTCCGACGGGGTGTATGCCTACCAGCTGGCTGTGGTGGTGGACGACGCCCTCATGGGGGTCACCCAGGTGGTGCGGGGGAGCGACCTGCTGTCCTCCGTCCCCAGACAGCTGTGGCTCCAGGACCGGCTGGGCCTGCCCTACCCGGAATATGGCCACCTGCCCCTTCTGCTGGCCCCCGACGGCCGCCGCCTGGCCAAGCGGGACCGGGATCAGGAGCTGGGCCAGCTCCAGCAGCGGTACACTGCCCCGGAAATTGTGGGCCTTCTTGCCTACGCCGCCCGCCTCACCGACCGCCCCGCCCCCATCACTCCTCATGAGCTGATCCCGCTGTTTTCCTGGGAAAAGCTGCCCAAGGAGGACATTGTTCTGGAACAATAGAAGCGCCCCGCTTATGCGGGGCGCTTGCAGACTGTCAAAAAAGCCTCCCTCTCTGAGGGAGGCGGCACAGCGAAGCCGTGACGGAGAGAGTTTACACGGGGAGAGTTGTAAAAATCAAAGACCGCCCGGTTGGGCGGTCTTTTAGAGTTTTTCAGCCTTTGGGTCTTCCAGCAAGCACAGCTCAAACAAGGTCTCCAACTCCTCGGAGTGGTCCTTCCGCGGGTCCTCACACTCCAGGCGCTTGACCACGCTCAACTCAAAAGCCTCCTCGCCATATTGCTTCCAGAGGGCCTGGAGCCGGCGGTTAGGGCAGTTCCCGGTGGAGAGCTGAAAGCGGAGCCGGTTGGATTTGGCGGCGGTCTCGGTGGCGGCGGCTAAAAAGGTCTCATCTGTGGCAGTACACCGAAAGGCAATCACGCCCATATCCAGATGCCGGTTTTTGTACGCCTCCGACAGCTCCTTCCTTCGTTTTATGTCCATAATTCTTCACCTCGGGCTGTATTCTACCATAGAGAACGCCGCGAGGCAATCGACGCTCCGTAGAGTGGTCATTTATTCTTCATCAGCTGGTTCAGCTCGGCCATAAAGGTGTCGATATCCTTAAACTCCCGGTAGACGGAGGCAAAGCGGACATAGGCCACCTCATCCAGCTTTTTCAGCCGCTCCATCACCAGTTCGCCGATCTGGGCGGAGCTGATCTCCCGGTCCATCTGATTTTGCAGTACCTGCTCAATCTCCACCACCAGCCCCTCCATGGTCTGGTAGGGGACAGGCCGCTTCTCACAGGCCCGGATCAGCCCCCCCAACACCTTGCCCCGGTCAAAGCTCTGGCGGCTGCCGTCCTTTTTGATGACCATCAGGGGCAGGCTCTCCATAGTCTCGTAGGTGGTAAACCGCTTGTGGCAGGACAGGCACTCCCGGCGGCGGCGGATGCTGGCCCCCTCGTCAGCGGGGCGGGAATCCACCACCTTGCTCTCCAAAAAGCCGCAGTAGGGACATTTCATGGCGCATACCTCCTGTTGTGTTTTGGGGCAACATTAGTGTTATTATACCACACGATACAGGAAACAGGCAAGTCCCTTTGTCAATTTTTAGGAAGAGATTTAAAACTTCCACTGGGCGGGGTCGGCCTCGTCCACATAGACCGCCTGGTGCTCCACGTTCAATGTCCCGCCCCCGCCGGAGGTAACGCTCAGCCCCGGGGTGGAGTACACCCGCTGACGGCCAAACTCGTCGGTATACACCGCCGCCTCACAGTATGTGCAGCCTGGCTCCAGAGTGACGTCCTGTGTCCGTACCCAAGTGTACTCCTTGGCGGGAGCGCCGTTGTAGTTGATGTTCCGCTCCTGCTCCTCGTACCAGACGACCAGCTCCCGGTCCCGGAACAGGCCCACCTGAAGCCGGGCGGGCGGATCAGGCCGGAAGCCAAGGGGACCGCTGCGGTCTTCTATACTGCGTACGGTCACCCCGGAGGATTCTTTCACCGGAAGCACCCCTGCCGCATCCGGTTTTTCGCTCCACAGCCAGCTGTCCAGGTCCAGGTCCGGGAAGGTAGACGTATAGAGCCAGTCGAAGTCGTCCAGCCACTGGGTCTCCCGTTTGCCGTCGGTGACCAGCACCACCGTCAACGAGATGCTGTCGGTGAGGGGACAGGTAATCTGCCCGGCAAAGGCGTGGCCCGCCCCCGGCTCCACAGGCAGCTCCACTGTCCCCTCTCCGCTGACAGCCTGGAACAGGGCGGTCATCCCCTCCACATAGGTGCGGGGGACCACCCGGACGTCAAAGGTGGCCGTGTTGGCCCGCAGATCGGTGGAGACCAGCTGGGCGGACCAGTCCGCCGTCAGATCGTTCTGACTCTTTAAAATATCCTCCACCCGGCTGGTGATGGACCCAATCTGGCTGTTGACATTGCGGCTGATATTGTTTACGGACAGATACAGGCCGTTGAAGTCCCGGTTGACCTGGTCCAGCTTGGAAAACAGGCTGAACAGGGCCGCCAGCAGGGCTGCTGCCGCCGCCGCCGTACACAGCCGGACCAGCCTCCGGCGCTTGGGCGGAGCGGGGGCAGGCTGGGCGGCCAGGTAGCCGTCCACAATCTCCCGGACCATCTGGAGCTGGGTCTCGGTCAGCTCCCCGGAGTTCTCCCGCTGGGGCGGGGCGTCCTCCTCCACCCCCAGCAGCCAGCCCACGGAGACGGAAAAAATCTTGCTCAGCGTTATCAGCTTGTCGATCTCGGGCAGACAGGCGTCTGACTCCCACTTATAAATCGCCTGCCGGGACACCCCCAGCTGTTCCCCCAGCCCCTCCTGGGACAGGCCCGATTCCTTTCGTTTCTGAGCGATACGTTGACCGATAGTCATAAGCTTCGCCCTCCTTTCTGCCCTCAACATACCACTCCAAAACGCCTTCCGACCACCAACCGGGGCTTATTTTTTGTCAACCAGCGGTTTACATGGGGGAATTATGCCCTGTTTTGGGGCGGCGCCGGGGCTTTTGGGGAAAGGGGAGGCTATCCGGCCTTCATCGCCTCGCCTGCCGTTCTCACCAAATACTCCATGGCCTGGACGGGCCACTTGCCCGCGGCGGTCTCGCCGGTGAGCATGAGAGAGGAGGCGCCGTCCAGCACGCTGTTGTAGATGTCGTTCACCTCCGCCCGGGTGGGGACGGGCCGCTGCTCCATGGACCACAGCAGCTGGGTTACCAGACAGAAATTCCGCCCCGCCTCCCGGCACCGCCGGGCCACATCCTTTTGAATGCCGGGCAGCTTCCACAAAGGGATGGCATTGCCCAGGTCCCCCCGGGCAATGCAGATCTGGTCCGCCGCCTGGATGATCTCGTCCAGGTGGTCCAGCCCCTGCTGCTCCTCGATTTTGGCCATGATTTGCAGGTGGCCCAGGCCAAGCACGGCCAGGGTGTCCCGCAGGATGTCGATATCCTGCCGGTTGCGGACGAAAGGCTGGAGGATGTGGGTCACGCCGCATTTGTAGGCACGGGACAGGTTTTCCAGATCATCAGCGGTAAGGGTGGGGGTGTCCACCTCGGCCCCCAGCAGGGACAGGCTCTTTTTGCTCAGCAGAGGCCCGCCCCGGACCACCCGGCACAGCAGCACGGTGGGGCTGGACCGCTTTACATCCAGCAGCAGCGCCCCGTCGTCAATAGAAATCTGCTGGCCCCTGCGGGCGGTTTGGAGGATGCCCCGGGGGACGGGAATGCCGCCGTCTCCCAGCAGGATCTCCTCCCCCTTGCGCAGGGAGATGGGCCGGGGCAGCTCCCCAATGCGCAGCTCAGGGCCCTGAAGGTCCAAAATCAGATGGGCGTCCCGCCGCCCCGCCCCCCGGGCGGCAGGCCAGTAGAGCTCCTCCAGCAGCGGGGCGCACTTGGCCAGCGTGGTGTGGGACAGATTGACCCGGATGCCCGTCATGCCCGCCCGGAACATGCTGTCCAATATGTCCCGCCTGGCGCAGGGGTCCCCCAAAGTGGCGTAAAATTCCATAACATTCCCTCCCGTGGGTTCTTTTTTCCTATTATGGGCCCCCTTCGCCCGGAAGTCAATGATTAAAAGCAGAATTCCACAATCTGTAGGGACGGACTGTGGCCGCCCCTGCACAGGCCATAAATGACTTGCTCTTTTTTCAAATATCCTGTATAATGGCCAAAGTAGGGGCTGGTCCCCTAGCCAGCCCGCTTGTCAGCATTTTTGACGTTTGCTCTGAGGATAACTCCCTCAGTCAGCCTGCGGCTGACAGCTCCCTCGAAGAGGGAGCCATTAAAGGAGGAACACCAATGCGCGTTATGGCGATTGACTATGGGGACGCCCACACTGGGGTGGCTGTGTCTGACCCCACCGGGTTTTTGACGGGGAGCACCACCACCATCAACAGCTGGCGGCAGGAGATTGTGGTGGACAGGCTGGCCCGGCTGATTGAGGAACACCGGCCGGAGGAGGTGGTGCTGGGCTTTCCCAGGAACATGGACGGCACCGACGGCAAAAAGGCGGAGCTGTACCGGCAGCTGGCCGCCGCTCTGGAGGAGGTCACTGGCATGAAGGTGATCCTGTGGGACGAGCGGCGCACCACCATCGATGCCCACCGGATTTTGTTCAATCAGGGCAAGGATGGCCGGAAGCGGAAGAAGATCGTGGACGCCGTGGCCGCTTCTCTGATTCTGGAGAACTATCTGGATTTTAAGCGAATGAAACAGGAGTGATTTGTTATGAAACGACGAACATCGGGACTGCTGCTGTCCCTGCTGATGCTGGTGAGCCTCACCGCCTGCGGCACGGACGTTGAGATGAACCAGGGCAGCCACAGCGCTGTCATACATGGTGTTTATGGATCATCCAGCCAGCTGGTTGATCTGCCCGTCCAGGAGCCGGAGGACGGCAGGGATCTTCCCGGCAACGGTCAAAGCGCCCTGGACGGCAATGAGGCCCAGGGCAACCGCCTCGACGGCAAGAGCGACGAGGGCAACGCCTCCGTTGACGAGGACGGCTGGTACGACTCCAAGGAGGAGGTGGCCCTGTACATCCACCTCTACGGCGAACTGCCCGGCAACTACGTGACCAAAGCGGAGGCCGAGGACGCGGGCTGGACCGGCGGCAATGTGGAGCGCTGGACCGGCGAGGGCACCGCCATTGGCGGCAGCTATTTCGGCAACTACGAAGGCCTGCTCCCCAAGCAGCAGGGCAGAACCTATGCCGAATGCGATATCGACACCGTGGGCGGAAACTCCCGGGGGGCCAAGCGGATCATCTTTTCCAACGACGGCCTGGTCTACTACACCGAGGACCACTACGAGAGCTTTGAGCTGCTGTACGGACAGCCATGACATAATTCTCTCTCCCCAACAGCCCGCCCAGGGTGCCCTGATATCACGGTGACGTTGATCTTTCTATTTACGTTAATGCAGTTCTGCCTCAAAGAGCAATAGCCCTATCCCCCGTGGTATTTGAAGGGTGGCGAGTCAATCCTAAAAATTGTGTAAACCTCCGAAGTAGTATAGAATAAGGATATCACATTACAAGGCTTTTCAGATATGACAAGTCCCGCTTTCGATCAAATTGTTCGAAAAGCGGGACTCATTCATTTTTTATGCCTTCTGATCTTTTTCAGCAGCGATAGCCTCCCGTTCCTTCAGCAGCTCGGCGTGGAGCTGCTTTGTATCCCAGGTCTTGTTGGTCTCGGTAAGCACCGCTTTCAGCGGAATAGGGGGCAGATTGGCCACCCGGATTACCTCCAGCACCTGATTGAGCAGAGCCTGGGGCAGATAGCAGAATACCAGCATGGGCTCGGGGACAGGTTCGGCCGCTTCGCCGGGCTCTCCTTTGCCGTGAGCCAGCTCCTCCAGCGGGATATGGTAGCGCTCAGGGCTCACCACCCGCATACGCAGGCGGAGCATGGCAAAAATCTGCCGCAATTTGGAAAACTCCTCTCCGGAGCAGTTATACATCAAAATCGTTCCAGCATTTTTCATTACAATACCTCTTTAAAGTCACACCTGTTCCAGTGCCTGTTGGATGTCAGCGATCAGGTCCGCCGCGTCCTCAATGCCGCAGGAGAAGCGGACCAGATCGGGGGTAATGCCGGCGGCCGCCAGCTCCTGGTCGTTCATCTGCCGGTGGGTAGCGGAGGCGGGGTGGAGGGTGCAGGTACGGGCGTCGGCCACATGAGTTTCAATGGCGGCCAGCTTCAGGTGCTTCATAAAGATCTCGGCGGCAGCCCGTCCGCCCTTAAAGCCGAAGGACACCACACCGCAGGTACCGTTTGGCATGTACTTCTGCGCCAGATCATAGTACTTGTCCCCCTCCAGGCCCGGGTAGGTGACAAAGCTGATTTTGGGGTGGTCTTTCAGGTATTTGGCCACTGCCAGGGCATTCTCACAGTGGCGGGGCATACGGACGTGGAGGCTCTCCAGGCCCAGATTCAGCAAAAATGCGTTCTGGGGGGACTGGATAGAGCCAAAGTCACGCATGAGCTGAGCGGTACACTTGGTGATGAAAGCGCCCCCCTGGCCAAACTTCTCGGCGTAGGTGATGCCGTGGTAGCTGTCGTCGGGGGTACACAGGCCGGGGAATTTTTCCTTGTGAGCCATCCAGTCAAACCGGCCGCTGTCCACAATGCAGCCGCCCACTCCGGCTCCGTGGCCGTCCATATACTTGGTGGTGGAGTGGGTGACAATGTCGCAGCCCCACTCAAAGGGCCGGCAATTTACCGGGGTGGCAAAGGTGTTGTCAATGATGAGGGGGACGCCGTGGTCGTGGGCGGCCTTGGCAAACTTCTCAATGTCCAGCACGGTGAGGGCGGGGTTGGCGATAGTCTCGCCGAAGACGGCCTTGGTGTTGGGCTTAAATGCGGCGTTCAGCTCCTCCAGGGTGCAGTCAGGGGAGACAAAGGTGAAGTCAATTCCCATCTTCCGCATGGTGACATGGAACAGGTTGTAGGTTCCGCCGTAGATGGTGGAGGAGGCCACCACATGATCGCCGCAGTTGGCAATGTTGAAGATGGCATAGAAATTGGCCGCCTGGCCGGAGGAGGTAAGCATGGCGGCGGTTCCCCCCTCCATGTCGCAGATTTTGGCGGCCACCATGTCGTTGGTGGGGTTCTGGAGCCGGGTATAGAAATAGCCGCTGGCCTCCAGATCGAAGAGCTTGCCCATATCCTCGCTGGTGGCGTATTTAAAGGTAGTAGATTGTACAATGGGAATCTGGCGGGGCTCGCCGTTGCCGGGGGTATAGCCCCCCTGGACGCATTTGGTGCTTATTTTATAATCGCTCATAAAGAAGGCCTTCTTTCGTTAAAATCACTGTTTAGCTTACCGGGTATCGGGGGTATTGTCAAGTGTTTTCCGTGGCAGCTGTGAGCTTTTTATAGGTCCACTCCGGGTTGTAAGGCCGGCGGCTCAGCCACACCATATCCTCCGCAGAATAAACCCAATCGGTATCATCAATCCACAAATAATCCCGACTGTTCTCTTCCAGGTTAAAGTATTGGGACAGGAACCGAAAGGCAAACTCAAAGTTTCCGTGCAGATATTGCAGGTCAAAGGCCCAAAAATAATTGTTCTTATGGATCAGCCAGGCAAAGCTGCCATAGGAGGTGCCGGTCGGCCGCTCTATGTTAAAGCCGTACGTCCGGTTCTGAATTCCGCGCTCAAAATTGGATTTCAGCGTCTCAGCATCCACCTCTGACAATGCGCCGTCCAGTGTTTCAAAGGCGCCTGTTTCATCAAAACAGGTGTGGACATGAATGCAGTGCATCCCTGCGCTCCCTGCCGCCTGCCGGACACTATGCAGAACATCCGTATATTGAAACCCTTCGATTGGTTTCAGAATAATGATCGAAATGCTCACCGCAGCGTCTCCTCACTGGTAGTAGGCCCGCAGAATGGGCTCCAGCTCCCGCCATTTGATCTCGTACATCTGGCGGTAGTCCTCCGGGGTGTAGTAGGGCGTGACCAGCCGTTCCTTCCCCCGATATATCTCGGTGTAGGGCTTGAACATATCAGAGTCCAGGTCCAGGCCGTGCAGCCCGTCCAGCAGTTCCCGGCCCTCCTCCATGTTCCGCAGGATCACCGAGACCTGGGACAGGCCCTCCGCATTGGGCGGTATGAAATCGTGGATGTCCGCCCCGTGCTTCAAAAGCTCGTCCAGCACCGCCTTGAGCATCTCCCGCAGCTGACGGTTCTCCGCCTTGCTCTCCTCCACATAGTAGCCGGGATAAGACTTGCGGGCAAACTGGTCATACTCATTCAAGGCGTGCTGCCAGGCGTTGAGGCCGCTGGAGGTCTTCTGGTTGGGGTCCATCCCCATGTCCAGCAGGCGGCGCAGGAGCAGAAAATAGCCCTTGGTCCGCTCCGGACCGGAGCCTACAAGGTGACTGGCCCGCAGAAAGCACTGGCAGATGGCGTCGTACCAGATGGGGGCGGAGAAATTATTGCCGTAGGGGTTGACGGCGTCGGCGAAGTTCACATCCGCTCCCCGGTCCAGCAGCAGGTGGGCCGCCTCCAGATGGTCACTCTTGATAGCCACCATCAGGGGGGACTGGCCATCGTCCTTCTTGGGCGGGGCCTTGGCGAGGCAGGAGATCAGGTCCGGGTTTTTGTCCAGAATCCGGGCCACCTCCTCCAGCTTGCCCTGTCGGATCATGGTAAACAGCTTTTTCATGTTGTCGCACTCCCTATTTTATCCTGCTTGCTGTGGAATCTCCCTCCGTCACTGCTCCGCTGTGCCACCTCCCTCAAAGAGGGAGGCTTTTTTGACCATGTGTCAACCGAAGGCTGACTGAGGATTGTATTTTCCGCAGGCAAAATGTATGAAATCAAGGGCCCTTTCTTTCGGTTACGAAGCATCTGCTTCCTCTGCCAGCTCGTCCCACAGCACCGCCTCCTCGCTGGACAGCTGCTGGTGGCTGCGGTAGCTGACTTGGCGGCCTCCGGCGGTAATCTCAATCCCCTCCACCCCCTGCAGCTGGGACAGGGTGAGGACGATAGAGTAGTCGGCCAGGGTGAGGGAGATATCAGCCAAAGCGCCGTACTGCTCAGACAGGTCCACCAGCAGAATTCCAGGCCGCTCCTCGTCCCACCGGCACCGCTGAAGGGTGACCCCTCTGGGAAAGGGAGAGGTCAGTCCATCCTGGGTAGGGCCCGCTAGCAGGGCGGCCAGCAGCTCCTCTGCCTCGAGGGGCTCCTCTCCCTGGTAGGGCTGGGCGGTGAGGGCGGGGCCGTGCTCCCTGTCCCCGCCGCTGCAAAACCAGAGGACCGGTCCCTCCACAGGCTCCTCCGCCCTGCCGCCGCAGGCGGCCTGGAGCAGAAGCAAAACCAACAAAACAGGGAGCCATCTTCTTGCCTTCACTGCGCCTCCCCCTTTCCGCCCGGTTCAGGGCCGTGCCAGGGAAAGCCCGCGGTAAACAGGCTTCCCTCCGGATTCCGGGGCCGGGCGGTGACCCAGCCGCCGTGGCGGCGCACCGTGTCCCGGACGATAGACAGCCCCAGTCCGGTGCCGCCGGCGGCCCGGGACCGGGCCTTGTCCACCCGGTAGAACCGGTTGAACACCTTGGGCAGGTCCTCCTCCGGGATGCCTACGCCGGTGTCCCCCACCTCCAACAACACCTGATCCCCGTCCCGGTACACCGAGACAAACACGTTTCCCCCGCTGTAATTGTATTTAATGGCGTTTTCCACCAGATTAAAACAAATCTGTGACAGATCGTCCTCGGTACACAGGATGGTACACCCAGGCTTTAAATTCTCCTTCAGGCTCACCCCGGCGGAGTCGGCCACCGGCTGAAGCAGGGCGACGGTCCGCTGGGTCACCTGGGCCGCGTCTACCACATTCTCCTCCCCCACGGGCAGGCTGTCCAGCCGGGTGAGGGCCAGCAAATGCTCGGTGATGCGGGTGAGCCGCTCCGCCTCAGAGCCGATATCGCTTACAAAATCCCGCACCATATCCGGGTCCATCTCGCCGGTCTGCAAGATGGAGTCGGCCAGCAGGCGGATGGAGGCCAGCGGCGTTTTCAGCTCGTGGCTGGCGTCGGAGACAAAGCGGCGGCGGACCTCCTCCGTAGTCTGGAGGCGGTCGGTGAGGTTGTTGAACTCCCCGGCCAGCTGGGCCATCTCATCCCGGCCCACAGGCTGGAGGCGGTGGCCGTACTCCCCCTCCCCCACGATTCGGATGGCTTTCAGCAGGGCGGCGATACGGGCAGTGAGCATTTTGGAGAAGAAGGTTGACATAATCAATGTCACCAGGGCGATCACCAAAGAGATGGTACGCAGATTCTGCTGCAAATTGAACAGTAACTCGCCCTGGGCCTGGTCCACCTCCAGAATGTAGATGGAGCCAATGACCATCCCCCGGTAGACAATGGGCATGGCCGCGGTGGAGATAAAGACCTTGTCCCCATACCGGGAGCAGAACACGTCACTGCCCCGCAGGGCGGACACCACCTCCTGATACAGGGCGTAACGGTACTCAGGGGGGGCCTCCTCCTCGGGGGGCGGCTCCTCCTCCTCAGGCTGTTTGGTGCTGTCGTAAAGGATGAGCCCCGCCGGGTCGGTGACCAGAATGCGCTTTAGACCCATGCTGTCCAGCATGTTCATCACCCTGGCCACCTGGTCGGCGGACAGGGATTCCAGCTCCATCAGGGCGGAGGCCATCACCGCCGCCTGGCTTTTCAGCGAGTCCCGCTTGGAGGCGAACAGCAGATCCTGGGAGGCCAGCACCGGATAGGTATTCAGCAGCACCAGCACCACGGCGAAGATCACCAGATAGCTCAGGGCGTACTTCACCTGGAGGGAGGCAAAAAAGGGGACCTTGTTCTTCTTGTTCATAGCTTGGCCAGATAGTAGCCCACACCCCATTTGGTGCGGATGAATTCCGGATTGGCGGGGTCCAGCTCCAGCTTTTCCCGCAGACGGCGGACGTGGACGTCCACTGTGCGGTAATCGCCGATATACTCATAGCCCCACACCACGTTGAGCAGGTTTTCCCGGCTGTACACCCGGCCCGGATTGCGCAGGAGCAGCTCCATCAGGTCAAACTCCTTGGCCGTCAGTTCCACGGGGACACCATTGCGCAGGGCAGTGCGGCCCACCGTATCCAGCTTAATGTGGCCGGCCTCCAAAACGCTCTCCGCCCTTTTCAGCTCCGCGGCCCCTGAACGGCGCAGCAGAGCCCGCACCCGGGCTTTCAGCTCCAAAAGGTTAAATGGTTTGGTAATGTAATCGTCGGCCCCGCACTCAAAGCCCATAATTTTGTCGGTGTCCTCCCCCTTTGCCGTTAACATAATCACAGGGACGTTGGAGAACTCCCGTATCCGCATGCAGGCCTGAAGGCCGTCGATTTTGGGCATCATCACATCCAGCAGTATCAGATCAAAGCTGCCCTCCCGGGCCAGCTCCACCGCCTGTTCACCGTCATAGCCCACCTCCACCTGGTAGCCCTCATGCTCCAGGTTGAATTTGATGCCTTTGACCAACACCTGTTCGTCATCCACTACTAATATTTTTGCCATAGTTATACTCCTGTCCTCCTATTTAAGGCTCCCTCTTTGAGGGAGCTGTCAGCCCTATAGGCTGACTGAGGGAGTCCTCTCCGCTTTGGAAAACTCCCTCCGTCACGGCTTCGCCGTGCTACCTCCCTCTAGGAGGGAGGCTTTACGCTTACATACTCCCGCAGGCCTTCTAAAATGCCCGGTCCAATACCGGATACCTCTGTCAGATCGTCCACCGTCTGAAAGGGGCCATGCTCCTCCCGGTAGGTGATGATGTCCTGGGCCCGCTTCTCCCCAATGCCGGGCAGGCGCTGGAGGTCGTAGAAATCCGCGGTGTTCATGTCGATTGTCTCGCCGGGGAGCAGGCTGTCCGGGCGGACATCCTCCTCCGGCTCCTGGGAAGAGACCTCCTCCACCGTGGGGCGCCGGGTGGTGGTCACCCGGTAGGGCTCCGGGGAGCTGGTACGGGCCAGATACCACCCGCCGCAGAACAGGGCAAACCCCGTCAGCAGAGCCAGAACCAGCGCCGCAAATCTGGATTTTCCTTCCATATTTCTCCCCCTTGCGTCCCCAGCCGCTCTTTGATATAATAGAGGCGCTGTCCCGCAAATTTAAGAAGTTCTTAATTGCCTTTTCCCCGCCTCTGGGATACACTTGACCATTATAACATACATATGGAGAATTTCCTATGAAAAAATATCGTTTTCTGTCTGTATTTCTTTTGCTGTTCACCCTGCTTTCCCTGGTCCCCGCCTCCGCAGCGGTCCCAAATCAGGAGGATCTGGACCTGTTCTGCACTCACGCCGTGCTGCTGGACGCCAACCACGGCGAGATCCTCTACGACATGAAGTCCACCGAAAAGGCCTACCCCGCCAGCATCACCAAGATCATGACCGCCCTGCTGACGCTGGAGGCTGTCGAATACGGCCAGCTGTCCCTGAGCACCCCTGTCACCGCCGGGGAGACCCGGATGCAGGACGTGACCTACTCCTACGTCAACGGCAACATCAAGCTGGGTGAGGTGCTCACGGTGGAGGAACTGCTGTACATGACCCTTCTGCCCTCTTACGCCGACGCCTGCAACATCCTGGCCGTGGCGGTGGACGGCACCATTGAGGACTTTGTAGACCACATGAACCGAAAGGCCTCTGAGCTGGGCTGCCAGAACACCCACTTTACCAACCCGGTGGGCATCCACAACGAGAAGCACTACTCCACCGCCTACGACCTGGCCCTCATTATGCGGGCCTGCCTGGATTACGACACCTTCCGCACCATTATCAAAACCGCCCAGCACACCGTACCCGCTACCGACCTGTCAGGGGAGCGCTTCTTTTATAACACCAACGCGCTGATCTCCAACATGTATTACGCCGGCTATGTCTACGACAAGTGTATTGGCGGCAAGACAGGCAACACCGACGAGGCGGGCCGCTGTCTGGTGGCCGCCGCCGAGGATGGGGACGAGCTGCTCATCTCCGTTCTGCTGGGCTCCGGGCCTATGGAGGTCCCCGGTGACACTGAGCTGCGCCAGGGCCAGTTCCGGGAGAGCAAGCGGCTGCTGGAGTACGGCTTCAACAACTTCCAGCGGGTGACCATCACCAAGGACAGCGAACCTGTGGGCAAGGTGAAGGTCACCATGTCCCGCCAGGCCGACGAGGTGAACGTAAAGGCCCAGGGCTCCATCACCCGCACCCTGCCCAAGTCCATGGATGTGGACGACATTCAGATGGACGTCAAGCTCTTTGCCGACGAGGTGGAGGCCCCGGTGAAGGCCGGACAGGTCATGGGCATCATGACCTTGTACTACGGGGACGAGGTATACGGAACCCTGGATCTGGTGGCGATTACATCCGTGGAGCGGTCGGAACTGCTGTATAAGAAGCAGCAATTTTTCCAGTTCTTCCAGAACGAGGGTGTGCGCATCATTCTGGCTGTGGTGCTGTTTTTGGCCGCTGTTGTGGTGCTCAAGCTCACCGTCTTCCGCCGGAAAAAGCGCCCCAAGGCCGGGGCCGCCGCCCGGCGGGGCAATTACAAGGGTACCCGCATGTAATCCATAAGCTGTGAAAGGGGTGGTATGCGTGAAGCGATGTATTGTCCTCAGCGGGATCATGGACAACTAAAATTTTCAGGAGGTTAACAAATGATCCCGCAATGGAAAATTTATCCCCGCTCCCAGGGGCACAGTACCGTCTACCTGCAAAACGTGGTTACCGACCCTTCCATCTCGGTGGGGGACTACACCATCTATGACGACTTTGTCAACGACCCCCGGGATTTTCAGCGGAACAATGTGCTCTACCACTACCCTATCAACCATGAGCGGCTGATAATCGGAAAATTCTGCTCCATTGCCTGTGGAGCCAAGTTCCTGTTCAACAGCGCCAACCACACCCGGCGCTCCCTGTCCACCTATATCTTTCCCGTCCTCTTTGAGGAGTGGGGCCTGGATGTGGAGCACATCCCCCAGGCCTGGGACAACAAAGGCGATATCGTGGTGGGAAATGACGTCTGGATTGGCTACGAGGCGGTGATTCTGGCCGGCGTCACCATTGGGGACGGAGCCATTATTGGCGCCCGGGCGGTGGTTACAAAGGACGTTCCGCCCTACACTATAGTGGGCGGCGTGCCCGCCAAGCCCATCCGCAGTCGCTTCTCCCAAAAGGAGATTGCTCAGCTCCTGGCACTGAAATGGTGGGACTGGCCCTATGAAATGATTTCCGCCCATCTCGACGCCATCCAGTCCGGCGATCTGGAGCGGCTGAAACAGGCGGCAGAGAGGCAGTAATAACAGCCCAAGCACAAAAAACAAGCGGCGTGGAACACAATCCGCGCCGCTTGTTCTTGTTGTTGCAGCTGTTACAGCCTTTGGCGAATCAGCTCGCCCATTTTCAGGGTGCCTACCGCTTCCTCGCCGGGCTTGGCAATGTCAGCAGTGCGCCAGCCCTCGTTGAGTACGGCGTCCACCGCCTCCTCAATGGCCTTGGCCTCCTCAGGCAGATGGAAGGAGTAACGGAACATCATGGCCACCGACAAAATAGTAGCGATAGGGTTGGCCTTGTCCTGGCCGGCGATATCGGGGGCGGAGCCGTGGATGGGCTCATACAGTCCGGGAGCGGTATCCCCAATAGAGGCGGAGGGCAGCAGTCCAATTGAGCCGGTAATCATAGACGCCTCATCAGACAGGATATCGCCGAACATGTTTTCGGTCACCACCACGTCGAACTGGCTGGGGTCCCGAACCAGCTGCATGGCGGCGTTGTCCACCAGCACATCCTCATATTGGACGTCGGAGTACTCCTCCGCCAGCTTGTGCATCACCTGCCGCCACAGGCGGGAGGTCTCCAGCACGTTGGCCTTGTCCACGCTGGCCAGCTTTTTGCCCCGCAGACGGGCCAGCTCAAAGGCCCGGCGGCCGATCCGCTCAATCTCTTTTTCTGAGTAGGCCATCCGGTCGGCGGCCTCCTCCCCCCGGTCCTCGGTCTGGTAGCGCTCCCGCTTGCCAAAGTAGATGCCCCCGGTGAGCTCCCGGACAATCATCAAATCGATTCCCCTGCCGGCGGTCTCCTTTTTCAGGGGGCAAGCGTCCGCCAGGGCGGGACGCAGGGCGGCGGGACGCAGGTTGGCGTACAGGCCCAGGTCCTTGCGGATGGACAGCAGGGCGGTTTCGGGCCGCTTCTCCGCCTCGGTGGAGTGGCCCCATTTGGGACCGCCCACCGCCCCCAGCAGAACGGCATCGCACTCTTTACACTTCTCGGCGGTGCCGTCGGGGTAGCTCTTGCCCACTGCGTCGATAGCGCAGCCGCCCATAAGAACGTCCACATACTCAAAGCTGTGGCCGAATTTCCTGCCGACGGCGTCCATCACCTTGACGGCCTCCCCCACCACCTCGGGGCCAATGCCATCGCCCTTAATCAGGGCAATTTTATAGTTCATGGTCTATTCTCCTGTTCGTTTGAAAATATGTAAATCGCTGGAGGTTCCAATGGCGAAATAATTCCCGCAGCGGCTGAACCCATAGGCCAGAGGCGCATAGTCGTCAAAAATTTTGGTGCAGACCTCTGGATTCTGATACCAGGAGGCAAATTGGGGCATAAAAATGATCTGTTCCCTGGGCCAGAAGGGGGCCGCCAGCTCAAGGCCGTCCCCCGCCGGGGAGGAACGCCGCAGCCCTCCGCCCTCCAGCCCGGCAATGGGCACCAGTTCGTCCCCCAACGGCTCTGCGCAGGCGATCAGGTCCTGTTCGTCACAGTTTTCCTCACAGTAGACCTTTTCTCCGGTCCCGCAGTCAATCACGCACTGCCGCTGGGAGGAAATGACCACCAGCTTCTCGGTCTGGAGGTTGGAAAATCCCAGGTACGTCAGTCCGCCCACCGCAAAGATTTCCTGCTCCCACCCGGCGGGTACACCATGGGGAATTTTTTTCAGCAGTGCCAGCAGCCGTGCGCGGTGTTCATCTTCCATCTCTCACTCCGGCCAGACCTGGCGGCACTGGGCCAGCTCTGCGCTGGCCTCCGGGGAGACCAGCACCACAGCGGTTTTAGACAGGTCGTTGTCCTCAAATTTCTCCGCTTTCAGCAGCTCCACGATCTTGGGCCACCAGCCCTCCGCATCCTCGGTCTCCAGCCAGACAGACAAAACACAGCCCAGCTCGTCAGTGTAGTCGTAGCCATTGTCCTTCACCGCCCCCTGTGACCACTCCTCAATCCGGTCGGGCAGGGTATAGCGGATGTCCAGGTCTGGATTTTCCATCTTCCGGGAATCCATACTGATGACAATGGTCTGCATTACTTCGCCACCCCCCGGGCTTTCAGGGAGTTGAGCAGTCCACCGCTTTGGACAATGCCCTCAATAAACTCCGGGAAGGGAGCGGCCTGATAGGTCTTGCCGGTGGTCTGGTCGGTGATGACGCCGGTGGTGAAGTTCACGTCCACCTGATCGCCGGCCTGAATTTCCTCCGCCGCCTGGGGGCACTCCACAATGGGCAGGCCAATGTTGATACAGTTGCGGTAGAAGATGCGGGCGAAGGAGGGGGCAATTATACATTTTATCCCGCAGGATTTGATGGCCAGGGGGGCGTGCTCCCGGCTGGAGCCGCAGCCGAAGTTTGCCCCGGCTACGATCATGTCCCCCGCCTCCACCGTAGAGGCAAATTTGTCGTCGATATCCTCCATGCAGTGGCTGGCCAGAGCCGCCGGGGATGGGTCGTTCAGGTGCCGCGCCGGGATAATTACGTCGGTATCCACGTTGGCGCCGTATTTGTAAACTTTCATGGTATCAGTTCCTTTCGTCCTAAATAGCCTCCCTTAGCAAAGGGAGGTGGCCTTTGCTAAACTAATGACGGAGGTTTTTTCTCTCCGATCAACGGAGAAAACCCCACCCGGCTTCGCCGGGAGCCCCCTTTGCGAAGGGGGCCTTTTCCCTCCTAAACCGCTCTCGGGTCAGCCACGCAGCCTGCGATGGCAGAGGCAGCGGCCACGGCGGGGGAGGCCAGGATGATCTCAGAGGTGGTGTGGCCCATGCGGCCCACAAAGTTGCGGTTGGTGGTGGAGACGGTGCGCTCCCCCTCGGCCATTACGCCCATGTGTCCCCCCAGACAGGGGCCGCAGGTGGGGGTGGACACCGCCGCGCCCGCCTGGATGAAGGTCTCAATCAGGCCCTCCTTCATGGCCTGAAGGGTAATCTCCTGGGTGGCGGGGATGACCACACAGCGGACGTTGGAGGCCACCTTTTTGCCCTTCATAATGGCGGCGGCAATGCGCAGGTCGCTGATGCGGCCGTTGGTGCAGGAGCCAATCACCACCTGGTTGATGGGCGTTCCCGCCACCTCGGACACCACCTTGGTGTTTTCAGGCAGATGGGGCAGGGCCACGGTGGGCTCCAGCTTGTCCAGGTCAATGACAACCTCCCGCTCATAGACGGCGTCCGGGTCGGCGGAGAAGGCCTCGCAGGGGCGGCTGACCCTGCCGTTGATGTACTCCATGGTCTTCTCGTCCACAGGGAAGATGCCGTTCTTGCCGCCGGCCTCAATGGCCATGTTGGAGATGGTAAACCGGTCGTCCATGGACAGGGAGCCCACCCCTTCCCCGGCAAACTCCAGGGACTGGTACAGAGCGCCGTCCACGCCGATTTCCCCAATCAGGTGGAGAATCACATCCTTGCCCGACACATGGGGCTGGAGCTTCCCCTTCAGCGTCACTCTAATCGCGGAGGGCACCTTGAACCACAGCAGGCCGGTGGCCATGCCGGCGGCCATGTCGGTGGAACCAATACCGGTGGAAAAGGCGCCCAGGGCGCCGTAGGTGCAGGTGTGGGAGTCAGCGCCCACAACAACCTCGCCCGGGGCGGCCAGTCCCTTCTCCGGCACCAGGGCGTGCTCCACCCCCATCTGGCCCACATCATAAAAATTGGTAATCTCATGCTTGCGGGCAAATTCCCGGGCCTGCTTGCACAGCCGGGCGGACTGAATGTCCTTGCAGGGGGTGTAGTGGTCCAGAACGATAGCGATCCTGTCTCGGTCGAAAACCTGGGTGAAGCCCGCCTTCTCAAACTCGGTGATGGCCACAGGGGTGGTGATGTCGTTGCCCAGCACCAGGTCCAGCTTGGCCTCAATCAGCTGCCCCGGCTCCACCTTGTCCAGCCCGGCGGCCTTGGCCAGAATTTTCTGCGTCATTGTCATTCCCATAGGAAAAATACCTCCTTAGCGGTTTGTTGAGAGGATTCTATCACAGAGCTTGCCGTAAGAATGTAAAGTATGATATAATTGAGAACATCTTTTGACAACCATACCGTCCTGAGGTGTGGTGGGCACGCTATTTCCGTTCCCAAAAAACTCAGGCCAACTTCTATTGCAGTCTGTTGGGTATACCGGTGGCGGGAGCCACTCTGCCGGTGCTGGCCTTTCTGCTGCCGGGCATTTATGGCAAGGTGGTCTGGATGGTGCTGTCAACGGTTATACTTGGCGTCGGCCACATTGGTATCCACCTTCAACACCGCCGCCATCTGGAGGAGACGCTATGAACCACGAGCTGGATTTTCTCGCAGGGATATGGGAGGCCTTCGCCCGGAGCCGTCCCCCGGTGCGGTGCTCAGCGGGTTATCTTATCTACCTGCAAGACACCGAGGCCACCTGCTTTTACTACCTGAAATCGGGACAGGTGAAAAGCTTCCTCCAGTCGGAGGACGGAGGGTCGCGGGTACTGAACATCTACCACGCCGGGAGCCTCTTTGGGGAGGCCAGCTTCTTCGACGAGCTGCCCCGGGTGTCCTCGGCGGTGGCCCTGTCCCCCTGCGAAATCGTGCCTATCGACCGGGAACTGGTATCCCAGGAGTTCGCCCGCAACCCGGAGCTGGCCCTGGCTATGATGAAATACCTGGCCCGGACAGTACGGCTGCTGTCGGGACAGGTGGACCAGATGGCCTTCCGCCCTGCCCGGTGGCGGGTGGCCAACTATCTGCTCACCCTGGCTGGCCGCGGCGGGACAGTCATCTGTACCCAGGACGACATTGCCGCCGCCGTCTCCGCCAGCCGGGTAACGGTGAGCCGGGTGCTCAACGAGTTCGCCCAAAAAGGCTGGGTGGAGCTGGGCTACCGTGCCATCCGGCTGGCGGAACTGGAGCCATTAAAAAAGTTATGTCAATCGTAAAAGCCTCTCTCTTTGAGGGAGGCGGCACGGCGAAGCTGTGGCGGAGGGAGTTTTTTGACACGCTGAAAAGCCATCCGGAAACCCGGATGGCTTTGCTTATACCTTTATCTGATTCAGCGCCGCCGCCCGGTCCAAGGCGGCGTCAATATTGGGGGCAAAGCTGTCCTCCCCCACCAGGTCAAACATGCCGGACTTTTTAAACACCGTCATAGGCTGTTCGTTTACATGGGAGAACAGCACTCGGATATCCTTGGATTTGCACTCCTCATACAGCCGCCGCAGGCTGTTCAGGGCGGTGATGTCCATGGCCGGGACGGCGCGCATCCGCAGGATGAGCACATTGCGCCCGGTGTTTCGCTCAATGTGTGGGATTTTGTCCGCCGCGCCAAAGAACAGGGGGCCGGTGAACTCATAGACCATCACATGGGCGGGTACGGGCTTGAGGCGGCCCTGGTCGTCCCCTGTGTCCTCCACGTAGGCCCACTCCTTCACGTCGGCTACCTCAGCCATCCGCTTCATAAACAGCAGGCAGGCCAGAGACAGTCCCACCGCAATGGCCACCACCAGGTCAAAGACCACCGTGAGCAGGAAGGTGACCACCAGCACAGCCACATCACTTTTGGGGGAGTGGTTGACCACCTTTACCACTGTCCGCCAGCCGCTCATGTTGTATGCCACCTGGAACAAAATAGCGGCAATGCAGGGCATGGGGATCAGGGCGGCGTAGGGCATGAGCAGCACCAGCACCAGCAGCAGAACCACCGCGTGGACCATACCGGCAATGGGGGACCGGCCCCCGTTTTTGATGTTGGCCGCCGTCCGGGCGATCGCCCCTGTGGCGGGGATACCCCCGAAGAGGGCGGAGGCAGCGTTGCCCACCCCCTGAGCCACCAGCTCCATGTTGGAGTTGTGGCGGGAGCCGATCATCTCGTCAGCCACTACGGCGGACAGCAGCGACTCGATAGCCGCCAGCACCGCGATAGTAAAGGCGTCGGGCAGCACCGCCGAGATGGTGCTGTAGGAGATGGCGGGCAGGGTAAATTTGGGCAGGTCGCTGGAGATGGTGTACAGATCCCCAATGGTGTTTACCGGCAGGCTCAGCAGCTTCACCGCCCCTGCGGTGACAATCACGGCAATCAGCGAGGCGGGAATCTTCTGAAACACCTTGGGCCAGCCAATCAGAATGGCCAGGGCCAGGCACCCCACCCCCACCGCCGCCAGGTTGACAGTATGGAAGGTATGGACCACCTCCTCCACCTTCTCCATGGTCTCCACCGGGGAATGGGTAAAGGTCAGGCCGAAGAAGTCCTTCAGCTGGCCTATCAGGATGGTCACAGCAATTCCGGCGGTAAAGCCGGTGGTGATGGTGTAGGGGATAAATTTAATCATGCTTCCCATACGCAGTACGCCCATCAGAATGAGCATAATGCCCGCCAGAATGGTGGCGGTGGCCAGGCCCTCCATCCCGCTGCGGGCCACAATGCCCGCCACAATGGTGGCGAAGGCGGCAGTGGGACCGGCAATCTGCACCTTGCTCCCGCCCAGGGCGGAGATAAGGAAGCCGGCCACAATGGCGGTGTACAGTCCCTGCTCCGGGGACACCCCCGAGGCCAGGGCCAGGGCAATGGACAGGGGCAGGGCAATGATGGCCACAATCACGCCGGAGATCAGGTCCTTGGAAAAATCCTCCCTGGAATAGTGCTTGAGGGAGTGTACCAGCTGGGGTGTCAGTTCTCTCATAAGGCTCTCTCCTTCCTTGATTTGAGACATGCCTCTTATGATACCGGAAAAAGGGGAGCTTTGCAAGTTATTTTCCCACTTTTGCCAAGGAAATCAATTTTGGCGCTGTAGGGCGCAATGACCCCGGCGCGCCGTCGGGAAAACTTCTAACCAGCGGCGGGCCGAGTCGTCCCGCCCTACAAATTCGGCTGAATTTTCTGAAAAATTGATTTCCCTCCCGCCTTTGCAAGTTTACCTTGACTTTCACTGTTTTTGGGCCATAATGGAGATGAATCATGATAGCAATCTTCAAAATTGCGGCCAGCAGGCCGCCGAGGGCGGCGGTCCCTACTGTGGAGGACGGCCCGTTTGTCAGGATTCTTGACATTTGCTATAGAAAAAGGAGCGCTGTCCCCTATGGAGCACAACACCATCCAATGGCCCGCCCTTCCCATGCCCAGGGTATCGCCGGAATTCCGGCTGGCCTTTTTCACCGCCTGCCTGACTGGCTTTATCACCCACCTGTACCTGTTTACCAACATGCTGCTCAACCACGACAGCGTCCATTCCATTGTCTCCGCTAACGACGTGCTCTCCAGCGGGCGGTGGTCGGCCTGGCTGCTGTCCTCCCTCAGCACTCATTTTCAAATGCCGGTGGTCATTGGACTGATTTCCATCCTAGCTCTGGCCCTCGCCGCCGGGCTCACTGTCCGCATTTTGGGGCTGACCCACCGGGGGAATATCGTCATGGCCGCCGCTCTGCTGGTTACCTTCCCCTCCCTGTCCGGAATCTTCTCCTACCTCTTCACCGCTGATGCCTACTGTCTGGCCCTCCTTCTCAACACCCTGGCCGTCTGTTGTGCGAAAAAATACCGCTGGGGCTGGGCGGTTGCCATTGTGCTGATGGCCGTGGCCTGCGGCACCTACCAGGCCTTTTTGTGCTACGCCGTGGGCCTGTTCCTCTTTGACTGCATCCTCATGCTGCTGGAGGGAGAGGCCATCCTTCAAGTCATCTGGAAGGGGTTTATTTATGTGGGCATCTGCGCCGCCTCTCTGGTACTGTACCTTGTGGTTTTAAAGGTACTTCTTCTGGCCGCCCATACAGAGCTGGTGGACTATCAGGGGCTCAACCGCATAGGCCTTGACGGCCTGGCCGCTTTTTGGGAGCAAATTCCGGAGGCCTACGCCTCCTTTTTCACCTATTTCTTCCAGCCCAGCCACCTGAACCGGTTTTATCAGCTAGTTCAGCAGGCCGTTTTCCTGTTTTTGACGGCCATGCTGTTGTGGCTTGCGGCGCTGAACGGGCTGTTTCGGGACATTCCCCGGCTGCTGCTCACCGCAGGAGGGCTGGCGCTGGTCCCTCTGGCCCTGAACTTTGTCACCGTTCTGGCTGTGGGCTCTGTGGTGCACCACCTGATGATTTACTCCTTCGTTCTGGTCTTCCTGCTGGCAATCAAATTCGCTGAGCTGGTGATGGAAAAGCTGTTTTCTGCCGGATCATCCGGCTGGATGGGGGTGCTGGGGGTCAATCTGGCCCTGTGTGCCCTGCTGGTGTGGTGTGGATTTTACACCAATAATATCTCCTATCTCCGCCTCCAGATTCGGTATGACCAATCTGTGGCCCTGGCCAACCGGATCGTGGCCCGGGTGGAGTCTCTGGAGGGTTACACTCCGGACACCCCTATCGCCCTGGCCGGCGTCCTCTCCGACCGGGCCTATGGCAGAACTATCCCCGCCTTTTCTGACCCTGAGGCCATCACTGGTACAGACGACTCCCTGCTGCTTCACTACTACTCCGCCCACGACGTGCTGGAGTACTGCATCGGCCTGCGGATGCCCCGGTTCACCAGGGAACAGTGGGATTCGGTATACCGCTCCGATCTGATCAACGGTATGCCGTGCTGGCCCGCCAAAGGCTCCGTTATTCTCTATAACGGCGTAGCCGTGGTAAAATTGGGAGAATTTGAGGGATAACAGAGCGTGGGTACGGGATATTTCCCGTACCCACGTCTCTTATTTTGCCCAGTGGAGCACCGCGTCCCGGAGGAATCGGGCGCAGCCTGGCTGTTTCTTGTCGTAGTAGGCGGTAAAGCGCTCATCCTGAACATACAGTTCCGCCAGTCCCCGGTGGCGCTGGAGGTCATATTGATTGCCGGTGACGGTGAGCCAGCGGCGGTGGAGAGCGGTGATTTCCTTCCCCTCCTCCCCCGCGGGGTTGGCCCCGGCGGCCACAGCGGCGGCCAGCTTTTCCAGGATCTCCTTGCCCAGGCGGTCCCACTCGGCGTACTGCTCCCGGGTCAGGCCCATCACACGGGCATTTGCCTCATCTACCTCTGTGTTGCCGTACTTCTCCCTGATTTCGGCGCCATATCGCCTCTCGTTCTCCTTCACGGCGCGGCTTTTAAATGCCTCAAATTTCTGTTCATCTGCCATAATTTCATCCCTTTCTTGTGTTCGGATCGTCTCCTGGACGGAGTCGATCAGTCCCTGGACCCGGTCCCGCTCCGCCTCCAGGGCGGACAGATGCCCCCGCAGAACGGCCAGGCGGTCAAAGGAGGGATCGTCCAGACACTCCCTGATCCGGGCCAGCTCCACCCCGAGGGCCCGGTAGTATAGGATGTCCTGGAGCCGGTCCACTTCCGCCGGGCCGTAAAGGCGGTAGCCGCCCTCCGTCCTGCCGCTGGGCTTCAGCAGACCCAGCTTGTCGTACCAGCGCAGGGCGCGGGTGGTCACCCCCGACAGGCGCGACAGCTGTTGAATGGTGTATTCCATTCCCAATCGCCTCCTCAAACAGGATACTACCACTTGACGTTACGTCAAAGTCAAGGGATTTTGTTTAT
Source organism: Flintibacter muris (assembly GCF_943192995.1). Classification (GTDB taxonomy): domain Bacteria; phylum Bacillota; class Clostridia; order Oscillospirales; family Oscillospiraceae; genus Lawsonibacter; species Lawsonibacter muris. The sequence goes on along the minus strand of NZ_CALPCP010000006.1, from coordinate 54,774 downwards.
TTCTCTCCAGAATTATTGTCATCCTGCTTCCGCAGCTTTTTCAGCTCCCGCCGGCCAACAAACACGGCCACAGCTGCCACAGCAGCCAGCACTACCACCAGGAAGAAGTTGTAAGACATCCAGATCAGGAAATTCTGAAAACCCTGGCCCAGGCCCTGGACGCTGGAGTGGAAGCCGGCGGCCATCCGCTGGCCCAATGCGGCGGTGTCACCCACATCCTGGGTAACCCGGCTCACCTCGTTGAGGTAGACGTTGAAGGTGGCAAAGCTGATAAGGGCGTCGTAGCGGTTCAGCTCAGAGGAATACTGCTCGATCTGGTACTCCACATCACTGAGAGCGTTTTCCAGGGAAATAATGTCCTCCATGCTCTCCGCCTTCTCCAGCAGGGCCAGCAGGCGCTCCTGTTTGGTACGCTGGGTCTTCAAGCGGGCCTCGGTGTCGTAGTACCGCTCGCCTACGTCCTCGCTGTTCTCGTTTTTGCTGGTGATGTAGCCCAGGTCCCCGGCGCTGCTGAGGAACTGATCGTACTTCTCCGCCGGTACCCGGACGGTGTACTCCCCCCAGCGGTCGGCGTAGGCGTCCCGGTAACCGCCGCCATAGAGACTGGCCGTCTCAAAATAGCCGCCGCAGCTGTCTACCAGCTGGTTCAGAGCCTGGCGGCTCTGGTCAAACTCCTCCGTCTGGATGTGCAGCTCCGCCCGGCGGATCAGCTTGGCTTGGGGGTTTTGGTAGACGGAGCCGGTCTGGAACTCGCCGCTCCCCGGCTCCATGGGTGCGGGCATGGACTCGCCGCCGCTGGGCATCTCCCAGTAATTCTCATCCACTCCTTCCCACTCCGTCTGGGAAAAATCGGCGGAGGGCGCACTGGAAGAGGGCATGCTGCCCGCCATTGCCCCATTTGCTCCGGAACCTCCGCCGCACCCCGCCAGCAGCAGCGCCGCCGCCATACACACCGCAAACAACTTTCTTTTCATTGTATTCCTCCTCCGTTTCGTAGAGGCGGCCTGTGGCCGCCCTTCAAGGCAAGGTCCTCTTTTCGGGAATCTGCTCTTATCCATACAGACGCAAAAGCTTTCAAGAGGTTGCGCCCATTCAAAAATTTTTTAGAACAGGCAAATTTCAGCAATCACTGCTTTCCCTAAAATTGGGGGTTGCATTTTCCCTGCATCTGTCGTATAATGCTTTCAGACAACTGGATACGATGTCTTCAGGGCGGGGTGAAATTCCCCACTGGCGGTAAAGTCCGCGACCGGACACTTAAAACGTGTCCGCTGACCCGGTGAAACTCCGGGACCAACGGTTATAGTCCGGATGGAAGAAGATGTGTGTAAAACAATACACGCGCCGTTTTGGTGCGCAAAAGCACGCCTCCTTGTTTGTTTTGACACCTGGAAGACATGGTCTTTCAGCGGTCAAATGCAAAAAAGGAGTGTTTTTTATGTCCAATCCCGCAGCCCTCTCCAGAACCAAAAGCACCATCTCCATCCGCGCCATCACCGTCACCGCCATGCTCTCCGCGGTGGCCTGCGTCCTCAACATCTTCGACTTTCCCATTCCCTTCCTCATCCCTGCCTTCGTAAAAATGGACATCGCCGACCTGCCTGAGCTGCTGGCCGCCTTCTCCCTGGGCCCCGGGTACGGCGTGGCGGTCACCTTCCTGAAAAATCTGCTCAAGCTGATTATCAAGGGCACCTCCACCGCCTACGCCGGGGAGCTGTGCAACTTCATTCTGGGCACCGCCTTTTCCTTCACCGCCGGAGTGATTTATCACTACAAAAAATCCCGGAAGTCCGCCCTCATCGGCGCGCTGGCCGGCGCGGTGGTGATGGCCCTGCTCTCCATCCCCTGCAACTACTATATCTCCTACCCTGTCTACACCCAGTTCATGGCAATCGACAAGATTATCGCCATGTACCAGGCCCTCCGCCCCAACGTCAACGGCCTGCTGGAGTGCCTGATTGTCTTCAACGCCCCCTTCACTCTGCTCAAGGGCCTGCTCACCGCCGCCCTGTGCTTCCTGGTCTACAAGCCCCTCTCTCCTATCCTCCACGGCACAAGCAAGTAAAAGCCAAACAGTCCTCCCTATACCAAAAGCGGGACAGGTATCTACCTGCCCCGCTTTTTTGCGCGCTTTTTCTGTTGGCGCAGGAGGTACTTTTCCTGCCTTTGCTGCTCCCGGCGCTCTTGCGCATCCCGTTTCCGGGCCAGTCCCTCCTGCTCCCGCTGGCGGCTGAGGGCCTCCTGGGCCCGGGTGCTCACGCCCCGCTCTTGGGTGGCCGCCCTGGCCTCCCGCTGGGCCCGCTTGGGATTTTTCCGCTCCTTAACCGGGCGCTCTCCCTCCGCCGCCGGACTGAACCGCAGCCTGTACCACTCCTCTTCCAGCCATTCATAAATCCGGGCGTCGGTGGGCTCGGCGCCGAAGACTACCCGTGCCGCCGAATAGCCCTCCTTGTCCCAACGCTCCGCGATTCCCACCCAGAAGGGCGGCTGGAACAGCACGGTAAAGCTGCCTGCATTTCGGTCCATATTCAATTTCCTCCCTGATATTGCGTCAGAGAAGGGACGACCCGGGAGGGAGGGCTACTGACGGGAGCGCGGCCCGCGGACGGACTACCAACCGCCCTGTGTTTTTATCTCTGCGGGTCTATTATAGCAGAATTTAGCCAAAAATACAACCAAATCCAAAACCAAAGGAGCGATGAAACTATGGCAGTTTTCCAAGTGGAGCGCAACAAGGGCTATACTGTTATAAGCAGCCACCATTTATGAAACAAAGTCCACATCTATTTCTTTGGCGACGATGACCCAGCGGGAACAATATCGATCTTCCGTCTCCTGACGATATGCGAAATGATCCTGACATGCCAACGTGTGAGGATAGCAAAGGCTTTCGAACAGCAATCATACTATAGCTCTTGAACACAGTAAATTGGAAGGATTTAAATGTCTGCCGCATAGATTCTTAGGAATAATGAACGTTGACAGATGGCTTGGATTGGATTATGATGTAAGTTATATTATGTTGAGACAATCCGCTTATTCTGCCGAAGCGAGGTTTATTTCCTATGACCCACTCCTTTTTCGGCGGGGTGTATCCCGCCACGCGGAAAGAAATGACCCGGCGCAAACCTCTGGCCCGGCTGTCGGTCACCCCTCAGGAGATTGTCATTCCCCTGGTGATGTGCGCCGACGGCCTGGCCACCCCCATGGTCCGCCCCGGTGATCCAGTGCTGGTGGGCCAGCCCATTGCCCGGCGGGGGCAGACGGGGGCGGCCGCCTTTGCCAGCGTATCCGGTCGGGTGTCCGCCATTGAGGACCGCCCCCACCCCTGGGGCGGATATTCTCCCGCCATCGTCATCCAGAACGACGACCGCAGTGAACACTATGACGCCCGTCCCGCCCCTTTGGACCCCCGCCAGCTCACCCTGGAGCAGCTGGTGGAGCGGGTGGAATGGGCCGGCATTGTAGGCATGGGAGGGGGCTGCTTTCCCACCTGGGAAAAAATCGCCCGCTCCGCCGGCAAGGTAGATACCCTGATTGTCAACGTAGCCGAGTGCGAGCCCTACGTCACCGCCGACTACCGCCTGCTGCTGGAGCGCAGTGAGCACATCCTCCGCGGGGGACAGGCCATTGCCCGGTGTCTGCGGTGTGAGCGGGTGGTAGTGGTCACCGAGGGAGACAAGCTCAACGCCGTGGAGGCGGTGGAGCGCCGGCTGCGCCGCTCCGGAAACGGCCGGGTACAGATTATTCCCGTGCGCACCTGCTACCCCCTGGGCGCGGAAAAGCAGATCATCCAGACCGTCACCGGCCGGGAGGTCCCCCCAGGGGGAAACGCCATTGACTCCGGCTGCGCTGTGTTCAATGTGGCCACCGTCTTCGCCATTCAGGACGCCCTGTTCCAGGGCCGCCCCCTCACCCACCGGGCGGTTACCATCACCGGCGGAGCGGTCACCCGGCCCAGGAACCTGTGGGTGCCCATCGGAACTCCCCTGCGCCATCTGCTGGAGACCTGCGGGGGGCTGAAGGAGGAGGCCGCCCTGACCCTCACCGGGGGACCCATGATGGGGGTGGCCCTCCAAAGCCTGGAGGCTCCGGTGATGAAGGACACCAACAGTCTTGTGTCCCTCACCCGCTGGGAGCTCAAACCAGACGCCCCTGGAGGCGTGTGCATCCGCTGCGGCAAGTGCGTGGGCGCCTGTCCCATGCACCTGGCCCCCACCATCATCCGCCGTGCCCTGGAGGACCACGACCCGGAAAAGCTGTCCCGCTACCATCTTGAAGACTGCAACGCCTGCGGCTGCTGTTCCTTCATCTGTCCCGCCCAGATCCCCCTGGTGGAGACGGTGGCCCAGGCGGCCAATCTGCTGAAGAGAGGGGGGAGCGCCCGATGACTGCCAGCTTTGCTCCCAAACGCATGTCCCCCCAGCTGCGCCAGCCCTCCACCACCCGGGCCATGATGCTGGACGTGATGGTGGCCCTCACCCCCGCCCTGGGTATGGCTGTCTTCTTCTTCGGTCCCCGGGCGCTGGTCCTTGCTGCCGTGTCGGTGGGCTCCTGCGTCCTGTTTGAGGCTCTGTACCGTTTGCTCACCCGGCAGCGGCAGTCTGTCGGCGACCTGTCCGCCTGTGTCACCGGACTGCTGCTGGCCCTCAGCCTGCCCGCCAGCACCCCCTACTGGGTGCCGGTGATGGGGGCCGCCTTCGCCATTATTGTGGTCAAGCAGTTTTACGGCGGCATGGGCCGCAACTTTATGAATCCCGCCCTGGCCGGGCGGATGCTGGCCGGCACGCTGCCTATGCTGATGACCACCTGGCCTCAGCCTATGCAAAAGCTGTCTCTCACTGCGGTGGACGCGGTGTCCGCCGCCACCCCTATGGCCTACCTCCACGAGGGGTCCCTGCCCCCTGTGGCCCTGGATGCCATGTTCCTGGGGGCCAGAGGCGGCTGCATGGGAGAGGTCTCCGCATTCATGCTGTTGCTGGGACTGGTCTATCTGCTGCTGCGCAGGGTCATCTCTGCCCGGGTCCCCCTGGCCTATCTGGGGACGGTGGCTGTGATCGCCCTGCTCTCCTCCCCTGATGGGGTGTCCCCTCTGGTCTGGACGGGCTATCAGCTGATGGGAGGCGGCCTGCTCATGGGCGCCGTCTTCTTTGCCACTGACCCCACTACCTCCCCGGTTACCCCCCGGGGTCACATCATGTTCGGCGTGGGCTGCGGGCTGCTCACCGTGCTGCTGCGCTCCTCCAGCCCCTACCCGGAGGGGGTGGGTTGGGCTATTCTCACCATGAACTGCATGGTCTGGCTGTTGGACCGGCTGGGCCTGCCCCGGCGGTTCGGTATCGGCAACTTTGAGGCCACCCGGGCCGTTCTGGCCAACACCCGGGCCAGCCTGTCGGAAATCAAGTTTGTCCGTCCCCAGATGAACCTGCAGCTCCCCAAGTCCAGTGAGGGCCAGGCCCCCGGTGAGGCCTATCTGGACCTGCTGCGCTCCGCCCTCAAAACCTTTGGGCCCTTCGCCGGTGTGTTTGTTGTCACCTGTGCCGTCATTTTCGGTGTCCACCGCGTTACCGACCTGAACACCGCCCGTGCGGAGATTCAGGTCCAGCGCGAGATTCTGGCCCAGGCCATGCCCCAGGCCGTTGACGGGGCCGAGACCCCCTTCCACGCCGCCGGAGCCCTCTCCATTACCGCCGGCTACGACGGGGAGGGCCAGCTGCTGGGCTACTGTGTCTCGGTCCAGAGCCAGGGCTTTGGCGGCCCGGTCACCATGACGGTGGGGGTGGACCTGAACGGCGTGGTCACCGGCGTGGCCATTGAGAGCCACAGCGAGACCGACCGGGTGGGCACCGAAGCCATGACTCCCGCCGCTCTGGCCCGGTATGTGGGCCGCTCGGGTACTATCCGCACCTCGGGCAGCAACTCCGTAGATGTGGTCAGCGGGGCCACCGCCACCTCCAAGGCCATTACCGCCGGCGTCAACCGGGCTTTGAATATCGTAGCCAACCTGGACACCTCGGCAGTCATTGACTACTCGGACACCCAATAAAAGGAGGGCCGCCCTATGAACACTTCCCTTGAACTGGCCGCAGTGGCGCTGACCGCCCTGCTGTCGGAAAATCTGGTGCTGGTGTCCTGTATGGGCATTGGCACCCACCGGGAGTCCTTTCAGGACTCCCGGGAGGCCATCCGTACCGGTCTTTGCCTGACCCTAGTTATGGTATTGGGGGCGCTGAGCTCCTGGCTGCTCAATTTTCTGGTGCTCATCCGCTTTGGTCTGACCCACTTTCAGGTGCTGGCCTTTGCCCTGCTCATCCCCGGCCTTGTGGCGGGGGTACGCAAGTTTTTCAAAGCCTGCATCCCGGAGCTGTCCCGCCGGGTGGACGAAAATCTGGCCTCTATTTCCACCAACTGCGCCGCCCTGGGCTCCGCCCTGCTGATCTCCCAGCGCAGCTACGGTCTGGGCTCCGCCCTGATTTTTGCCCTGTGCGGCGGCCTTGGGGCCACGCTGGCCCTGGGCAGCTTCGCCAGCCTCCAGAAAGAGGTGGATCTGAACCGGTGCCCCAGGGCCTTCCGGGGTGTACCTATCCAGCTGATTACCGCCGGCCTGATGGCCATGGCTCTGGTGGGCTACTATGGACTGTATCTGGGCTGAACCGGCTTTTGGGCAGAGGGGGTCAAGATATGCTCTTCAAGCAGAGAAAAAATGCTGAATCCCAGGTTTTGGAATACCTGGATCAGCTGTCAATCAAATATCCGGCTGTGTTCCCTGTGTCTCTGCAAAGGTCCTCCATCACAGAACAGGATATCAAAGTGATCGAACAGGAATTGGGCTATCAGCTGCCAAAAACCTACGCCGGCTTTTTGCGGAGCTGCCAGCTGCCCGAGCGCCTGACAGTATCTGTGTGCTTCTGCGGCGACTACGCCAACTGTTATGAGCCTGCCCGGGAAGACGACCCGTTTGTCACCTTGGATATGGAATGGTACACCGCTTTGCACGGCGGCGCTGAGGAGTTCCTGGCCGCTGTACGGAAATGGGATATGCCCTTAGGCGAGGGGGATGATTCCTTTCTTGACGCGGGATTGCTTAAAATCGCTGAGTTTAAGGGATATTTCGTTTTCCTGAACCTGGTAACGGGTGAGGTGGTCCATATCTACCATGAAGCCGTTTATGATATGAGCATTGTGGACGGAGTAGATGTGACCAATTATCAGGCGGTCCGGGATTACCTCTATACCATCTGCAACAATTTCTGTGATTTTCTGCGTCTCGTCTGTACAAAGTCAATCTATGATGAGGACCGCATGGTTTTTAAGACCTTGAAGGAGCTCAAGGAAGAAAAGGCGGCATACCGGGCGCCCTCCATAGAAGAACAAAACGCAGTGAAGCAAAAAGCGGTTCAACAGGTTATGTCCGAGCAAAATATGAGCCGTGAGGAGGCCATCCAATTCCTGGCGGAGCTGGTGCAAATCACACCGGAGGAGTTTGTAAAAAATCTGAATCAGCGTTAATTATACAAGGGAAAGGCAGACCGAACTGGTCTGCCTTTCCCTTTCATTTCTCTATAAAGCCCGGAGCAACCTTTTCTTTACCGTCCGCCCAGTTTGAAGGAGGCGCACTCAGTGCCCTCGCATTTGGTGGGGGCACAGTCGCAACAGCCCACCTTGATCGACTCCAGAGAGCAGCAGTTCTGTGCCCCGGAGTGGTAGGCGCAGGTGTCCACAGAGCAGCGGATGCTGGTGTTGCAGGTTCTTTTGTCATTGTTGTTCATACGTTTAAACCCTCCTTGTTTCGGATGGGTTTAGTATGAAGCGGCGGCAGTTCTTCTATTCCTCAGGCGGGGTGGATTTTTTTTCTTTTTTAAACAGCTTGGGCTGGCGGGGGTCTAAATCCTCGGGCTGGACCTCCACCACCTGGGGAATGAATCGGCGGGCAAATTTTCCCTTCCCCCGGCTTTTCACATAGAAGTAGCCCACAACGGAAAAGACCACCGCACCGATAAAGTTGACAAACAGGTCCTTCATGGTGTCCAGAATGCCGATATCCAGATAGCCGCCCAGGCCCAGGGCGATCTGTTGTCCGTCGGCGGTGACCACAATGGTATCCACAATGTTGTCGATGAGCACCCGGTTGTTCCGCCCTGAGGGGTCCAGCATGACGGAGGAGATGGCGTTGACCACCGTGTCCTTTTGCATATCCAGCATAAGCAGCTGGTCCATGCCGCACTCAAAGAACTCCCACAGCACGCCGATGGTCATGGAGAAGCAGAAGGCCACAATCGACATAAACACCGGCGACAGGGACAGGGAAAATTTTTCCGTCCGGTTGAGCATATCCACCAGGGCAAAACCAATGGCGGCGCAAAGAAAGCCGTTGAGGGTGTGGAGAATGGTGTCCCAGTGTTTAAAGGTGGTGTAAAAGGAGCTGATTTCCCCCAAAATCTCCGCGGCAAAAATGAACAGCATAATAATGATTTCCAGCGTGTTGGGCAGGTCAATCATCAGTGTCCGCTCAAACACCGTGGGCAGCAGAAACAGTACCAGGGTCAGCCCGCACAAAAACACGCTCTCAAAGTCCCCATTGAAGAACTGGGCCACCATCGTTACAATCACCAGGACGCGCAGGGTAAAGTAGACCACCGCCACCGTCTTTTTACGCCGCAGAGCCTGGTGCGCCGCGGAGAGGACAGCGCCTACTCCTTTTTTCTTTTTTGCCATAGAAAAGTCTTCTTTCTGAATCGTATCTGAAAAGTAACTACAGTATAGCTCCTCCCTTCATGAAAGTCAAGGCGGCGGGAGACAAAACAACAGCGGGCCGGTCTCCCGGCCCGCCGCTTTTTATTTGATGATCAGATCGTCCAAAGATACACTGCTGTCACAGGCAGCTACAGAATTCCAGGTATAGGTTACTCCGTCGTTGTCGGGAATGTCCGCCTTAGCGGTCACATTCCCCTCTTCATCCTTCGTAAAGGTGTAGGCAAAGGCATCCTCTCCCGGTTTTCCAACCTTCATCGTGATGGTCCAGTTGTCCACTGTGCCCTCCACAACAGCGGTCAGATGGCTGTCCCCAGAGTCTTTCTCATAGGTATATTTCCCTGTTTCCTCCAGCGCGTCGGTGATGTCCACCTCATCCTCGCCGTTCAGAACCAGAATGGCCCGGCCGTCTCGCTCCTGAATCTCAGCCTCAGGAATCGAAAACACTGTAACGTCTCCCTCTGTCGTGGTAAGATCCATGCGGTAGTCGTCTACCTGAGTGGCAGACATGATTGTAAAAACGAATTCCTGGAGCCCCTCCGGATTGGCGGCGGCAACGCTCACCACCATCATGGCTACAGCTGCGGCGGCAATCAGGGCGGTGCGCAGGGGGCGGAAATGCTTCTTTTTGGTCTTCTCAGTCATGGCGATAATCTCCTCAATTTTATCCTCGGGAGCAGTGAGCTCCCGGCACGCTTCACGGTACAATTTCGGGTCGAACATGGACAGATTCCTCCCTTTCTTCCTCTTGGGACAGCTCCTTCCGCAGCCGGGCCCGGGCCCGGAGCAGCCAGGTCTGCACAGTGGACACGTTGGCACGCATGGCGGCGGCGGTTTCGGCCACGGACAGCCCCTCGTAGTAGTACAGGTAGATGGCCACCCGATACTTAGACTCCAGGGCCATCACCGCCTCCAGCACCTCGGCCTTGGCGGGGTCCTCCAAGACAGCGGCGTCGCGCCACTCCTCCAGCGGCACCGAGGTCCGCCGCCAGAAGGACCGCAGCACCTTGCGGCTTTCGTTCACCGCCACCCGCAGCAGCCAGTGCTTCATGTGCTCCTCGTTCTCAAACTCCTTTTTGCCCTCGTACAGCCGCAAAAGCACCGTCTGCATCACGTCCTCAGCATCCTGAGGACTATTCAGGGCATGGTACGCCACCCGGTAGATGGTGTCTCCGTAGGTCCGGGCCGCCCGGGCAAAGGCTTCGTCGGTCAAAGCCGCTCACCTCCTGGAATCTGTTCTGAAAGGCCTTTCATCAAGTAATATCCATGAGCAAGGGATAAAATCTCAGCAGAAGAAAAAATTTTTCAGGCCTGCGCTCAAAAGCCTCCCTTCGCAAAGGGAGGTGGCAAGCAAAGCCGTGACGGAGGGTTTTCCCAAATAGTGATATTCAAAATTACAGACAGCGGACCGACGAGGGCGGCGGCCCCTACTGATGTTCTCTTTGCGAAGGGGGCTTTCATGCATCGATTCTGCGCGTATGAAAAGGACCGCCGCGTTTTGCGGCGGTCCTTCGTTTATGACAGCAAGATCCGGTCATTGTCCAGGTTCTTCCCTGCACCTGCCTTGAATTTCAGCAGCAGGTCCTTGACGGTAAGCCCCTCCCGCTCTTTGCCCTTGATATCCAGCACGATATTGCCGCTGTCCATCATCAAGGTGCGGTTGCCCAGCTCCAGGGCCTGGTTCATGTTGTGGGTGACCATCATGGTGGTAATTTTGTGCTCTGCCACAATGTCACGGGTGAGCTTGAGCACCTTTTCCGCTGTGCCGGGGTCCAGGGCGGCGGTATGCTCGTCCAGCAGCAGCAGCTTGGGGGGATTCATGGTGGCCATCAGCAGGGTCAGCGCCTGGCGCTGTCCGCCGGACAGCAGGCCCACCGGCTGCTTCATCCGCTCCTCCAGCCCCATATCCAGCAGGGCCAGCCGGTCCCGGAACCGCTTCTTGTCCGCCGGGCTTACATGGGAGAACCACCCGCCGCTCCCCGCTGCCAGGGCCAGATTTTCCTCAATGGTCATCCCCGGGGCGCTGCCCCGCATGGGGTCCTGAAACAGCCGGCCGATCATCCTGGCCCGCTTGAACTCTGGCATAAAGGTGACGTCCTTCCCATCCAGCACAATGGAGCCGCTGTCAGTGAGAAAGCTGCCCGCCACCGCGTTAAACAGGGTGGACTTGCCTGCTCCGTTGGAGCCAATGATGGTGACAAAATCGCCAGGCTTCAGGTGGAGGGACAGATCGGTGATAGCCTTCTTCTCGTTCACCGTGCCGGGGTTGAAGGTTTTGGATATGTGGGAAATATTCAGCATATCAGTCCCCTCCTTTCCGGGCGGCGGCGACCATTTTGTAGGACAGGCGGCGGTAAATGGTAGGCCACTGGGCCTTGATATAGGGCACCGAGATGGCCAGGGCCACAATGACAGAGGACACCAGCTTGAGCATAAAGGCGGGCATATTCAGCCGCAGGGCCACGGCGTATACCAGCCGGAAGAGGAAGGCCCCCAGCACCATCCCCACCGCCCGGGTGAAAATGGAACCCCGGCCCAGGAGAGTTGTGCCGATGAGCAGGGAGGCCAGGGCGATAGTCACCATACCGCTGCCAATGTTGATCTCCGCCGACTTCTGAGACTGAGCCATCAGGCAGCCGGACAGGCCGGTAAAGGCGTTGGCCACACACAGGCCCACCACAGTGGTGAACACAGGGTTGATGGAGGAGGAGCGAACCATGTCCGGGTTGTTGCCGGTGGCCCGGATGGCCAGGCCCAGGCGTGTGTTAAGGAACAGGGTGAGAAAAACCACCGTCAGCACCACCGCAATGGCGGCGGTTACAGTTTTGTACTGGTTTTCCAGCGGCGTTCCAGCCAGCAGGTCCTTGACCATGGTGAACACGGTGTCCGCCTTGTTCAGGTTGACCAGGGAGGACCCCGCCATCACTGCGATATTCACCGAGTATAGCCCGGTATTGACGATAATACCGGCCAGCAGGCTGTCAATACCCATTTTGGTCTGGAGCAGGGCGGTGACAAAGCCGGAGCACATCCCCGCCAGCATAGCGGCAGGAATGGACAGCAGCGGGTGGCCCGAGGCGGCCACCATGGCCCCCACCGCCGCTCCCAGGGTGAAGCAGCCGTCGGTAGACAGGTCGCAGACGTTGAGCATGGAGTAGCTCAGGAACAGGGCCAGCACCGTAAGGGAGCAGATCAGTCCCAGCTCCAGAGCAGTTTGGCCTACGGCCAGCAGTGCGGATGGGTCCATGGTGGTTCCTCCTTAAACTTGCTTTTTATAAACAGGGCTGTTATAATATTGATATGAAGTCCCGGTGTCATAGTAATGCGGACGGATAGGATATGGCAGATGCTATGACAAATGAACAATTTGAGACTATTTTGGAAATGATACCATGATTTTAGACGGCTGTGAGGATATCGAAACCGCCAAGAAAAAAGTGGATGAACTAATCAAAAAGGCGACGAAGAAGGATTAAATTTGCAGCAGCAGCCGGGGAGGTCCCCGGCTGCGTTTCACGTTCAGCCGTTCAGGTCGTCAAAGCTCTCAGCGGTGGTGATGGTCTGAATCTTGGTACACAGGGGTTTGAAGGTGGCCTCAATAACGGCGTAGTCATAGCCCAGGGCCTCGCAGGTTTCGGTGTTGATGGTGGCGGTGCCGTTGTCAAAGGTCCGAACCGGGGTGGAGGCGGGGGCGGCGCTGTTGTACAGGATATCGAAGATCATGTCGGCGGTCTCACGGCCCAAGTTGGCGTAGTCCACGCCGTAGCCCAGGAAGGCGCCGTTGAGGGCAAAGGAATCCGCTCCGGTGTAGTGGGGGATACCGGCGTCAATAAAAATCTCATAGATGGCCAGGTAGGATTCCATAATGGTGTTGTCGGTGGGGGTGAAGATGGCGTCCACACCATCGGCTACCAGAGCCTGGGCGGCCTGGGCCACCTCGGCGGCGTTTGTGCCGGTGCGCTCCACATAGGCGACGCCCTTGGCGTCTAAATACTCCTTGGCGTGGGCAATGGGAGTTGCAGAGGCGTCCTGGCCCACATTGTACAGAAAGCCGATCTTGCCGGCATCCGGGTCGGCGGCGAAGATCAGATCCATCACGGCGTTGGTGTCCAGATAGTCGGAGGTGCCGGTGATGTTAGCTCCGGGATGCTCCAGGGATTCCACCAGTCCGGCGCTCACAGGGTCGGAGACGGCGGAGAAGACCACGGGAATCTGGCTGTCCTCAGTGGCGGCCTGCATGGCCATAGCCACGGGGGTGGCGATGCCCACCATCAGGTCCACGTCGTCCGCCTGGAAGTTGGAGATGATCTGATTCATCACAGCGGGGTCGCCGTTGGGGTTGTTATAGCTGATGGCAAAGGTGATGCCGTTCTGGGCACCCAGCTCGCCCAGCCGGGCCTGAATGTTCTCGTTGATCTGGTTCAGAGAGGCGTCGTCCACGTAGTTGCAGATGCCGATTTTGAAGACGGTACCAGGCTCGGGCATCTGGGCGCTGCCCGGCTCAGGACTGACGGTGCCGGAGCCGGAAGGCTGGGAGCTGTTCCCGCCGCCGCAGGCGGCCAGGGAGAGTGTCATGGCCAGAGACAGGGCCAAGGTCAGAGTCTTTTTCATCATGTTAGTCTTTTTCATTTTGGGTTCCTCCAATAAAAATATTTAGGCGGCAGATGTGGGGCCTTGCCGAGGCCCAGGTTTGTTGGAGCGGTTAGCCGAGGCTGTCTTTCTATTTTGGAGCAACAAAAAAACAGCCCCTTATCCCACATGGGACAAGAGCTGCACTCCTGCGATACCACCCAAATTGACGTTGCAAAAAACGTCCACTCGCTTCACGCGCCATCACGCGTGCCCGATGGATAACGGGTGGGTGCCCGTCGGCATCTACTTGGGTTGCCCCGTTCAAGCCGCCCTCGAAAGTCCATTCACTCAGCCGCGCCCCGTCCTGATCCCACCATCCAGGACTCTCTGAAGGTTTGCCGCACCGGCTACTACTCTTTCTCACAGGTTTATTTGCTGTTTGGTTGTTGTGGCTATTATATCCGTTCCTTTTTCATTTGTCAACCCCAATTTTTTAATTCACTAAAGAAAAATTTGGGGCGCACCCCAGTGCGCCCCCTTGCCCGCCCTTACAGAGCAGAATATCCGTATTTGTCCACAACGGCGTCCAGCTCCTGCTTCTCTCTGCACATGGGGCACTCCTCGGGCAGATAGCTGGCATAGCCGGGCAGATCATTGGTGTCAAACAGAGAGACCACCGGGATTCCGTCAATCTCCTTCTGGTGGCTGTAGATGGCGGCAATACCCGCCACATTGCCCTTGTAATATTCCACGCACTCAATGCCCTTGCGCACCGTGCCGCCGGTGGTAACGGAGGCCAGGAGCAAAAGTACATTCTTTTCTTCCAGCATAAAGCGGGCGTTGTCCCGGAAAATCAGTTTGCCATTGGTGCTTGGATGCTCTCGGAGGACATAAATCTCCTTTCCGGCGTTGATGGAGCGGAACCCACCTTGGGTCAGCTTCTGGGCCAGACAGGTGCCAATCACCCGGGTGCCGTCCATACAGAGGATGGTATCCATCATGATGTGCTGGGTCAGATTGAGCTGTGCCAGCTGCTGGGCCACCGCCTCCGCGTCACGGATGCAGGACTGCTGTCTGGTCACGTCAATAAAGTAATTCGTATGGCTGTTCCTGGTAGCAAAATGGCCCTTGGCCACATTCAGCGACACATCACCTACACAAACAGGGATCTTGAAAAATCTGGGCTCCATCGTTCTTCCTCCTTTGCTTTTATGTGGTTGGATTGTTCCTTTTCAAATATACCATATTTCAATGGCGTTGTCTATACTTTTTTGTTGAAAATAACAAATCTGTTTCAACGCTCCATTCTGTCTTCCGGAAAACAGAAAAAGAACGGGCCGAAGCCCGTCCTTTTAATGGCGGAAATTACTCGTTGATGCCGATAACCACGCCGGAACCTACGGTGCGGCCGCCCTCACGGATGGCGAAACGCAGGCCGTTCTCAATGGCAATGGGGGTGATGAGCTCCACGTCCATGTCCACGTTGTCGCCGGGCATGCACATCTCGGTGCCCTCGGGCAGGGTGATGATACCGGTCACGTCGGTGGTACGGAAATAGAACTGGGGACGATAGTTGTTGAAGAAGGGGGTGTGACGGCCGCCCTCGTCCTTGGACAGGACGTAAACCTGGCCCTTGAACTTGGTGTGGGGGTGAATGGAGCCGGGCTTGCAAAGAACCTGGCCGCGCTCGATGTCGGTCTTGGCGATACCGCGCAGCAGGCAGCCGGCGTTGTCACCAGCCTCAATGAAGTCCAGCGTCTTGCGGAACATCTCCATGGAGGTGACGACGGTGCTCTTCTTCTCCTCCTGCAGGCCCACGATGTCAACGGTCTCGCCGGCCTTCAGCTGGCCGCGCTCCACACGACCGGTAGCCACGGTGCCGCGGCCGGAAATGGTGAACACGTCCTCAACAGGCATGAGGAAGGGCAGGGAGTCGTCGCGGGGAGGAGTGGGGATATAGCTGTCAACGGCGTCCATCAGCTCCTTGATGCAGGCGAAGTCGGCGTCGTTTACGTCGCCGCTCTCGCAGGTCAGGGCGTTCAGGGCGGAGCCCTTGATGATGGGGATGTCGTCGCCGGGGAACTCGTAGTTGGACAGGGTCTCACGGACCTCCATCTCAACCAGCTCCAGCAGGTCGGGGTCGTCCATCTGGTCGCACTTGTTCAGGAAGACCACGATGGCGGGCACGCCTACCTGACGGGCCAGCAGCACGTGCTCCTTGGTCTGAGCCATAACGCCGTCGGTAGCGGCGATTACCAGGATAGCGCCGTCCATCTGAGCAGCACCGGTAATCATGTTCTTGATATAGTCGGCGTGGCCCGGGCAGTCCACGTGGGCATAGTGCCGGGCGTCGGTCTCGTACTCCACGTGGGCGGTGTTGATGGTGATGCCGCGCTCGCGCTCCTCGGGAGCCTTGTCGATGCTGGAGTAGTCCTCATACTGGGCCTGGCCCTTCAGAGCCAGATACTTGGTGATGGCGGCGGTCAGAGTGGTCTTGCCGTGGTCAACGTGACCGATGGTGCCGATGTTAACATGGGGCTTGTTGCGCTCGAATTTTGCCTTAGCCATTGGAATTTTCCTCCTTATATTTCAGTTATGCGGTTTGGGATAACGGGGCTGTGGACGTATTGTGGATATTTTATCCTATTTCGTCCATAATTGCAACCCTATTTTTTAATCCTGATTGCGGCCGCGCTCGGCTACGATCTTTTCAGCAATATTCTTGGGAATCTGCACGTAGCTGTGGGGCTCCATGGAGTACTGGCCGCGGCCCTGGGTAGAGGACCGCAGGTCGGTGGCGTAGCCAAACATGTTGGCCAGAGGCACCAGAGAGTCCACCTGAGTGGCGCCGGTGCGGTTCTCCTGACCCTGGATCTGTCCCCGGCGGCTGTTCAGATCGCCGATCACATTGCCCAGGTAGTCGTCGGGGACAATCACGTCCACCTTCATCAGGGGCTCCAGCAGCACAGGACCGGCTTTGCGGCAGGCCTCCTTGAAGGCCATGGAGCCGGCAATCTTGAAGGCCATCTCAGAGGAGTCCACCTCATGGAAGGAGCCGTCGTACAGGGTGACCTTCACGTCCACCACGGGGTAGCCAGCCAGCACGCCGGCCTGCATGGCACCCTGGATGCCCGCATCCACGGCTGGAATATACTCCTTGGGGATGGCGCCGCCCACAATGGCGTTTTCGAAGACATAGCCCGCGCCGGGTTCGTTGGGCTCCACACGGATCTTGACATGGCCGTACTGGCCCTTGCCGCCCGACTGGCGGGCGTACTTGGTGTCCTGCTCGGTGCTCTTGGTGATGGTCTCCTTGTAGGCTACCTGGGGCGCGCCCACGTTGGCCTCCACCTTGTACTCACGGAGCAGACGGTCCACGATGATCTCCAGATGGAGCTCGCCCATGCCGGCGATAATGGTCTGGCCGGTCTCCTCGTCGGTGTAGGTCTTAAAGGTGGGGTCCTCCTCAGCCAGCTTCATCAGGGCAATGCCCATCTTCTCCTGGCCGGCCTTGGTCTTGGGCTCAATAGCCACCCGGATCACGGGTTCGGGGAACTCCATGGACTCCAGAATGATGGGGTGCTTCTCGTCGCAGAGGGTGTCGCCGGTGGTGGAGTTTTTCAGGCCGATGACTGCGGCGATATCGCCGGAGTAGACGGTTTCAATATCCTCCCGGTGGTTGGCGTGCATCTGGAGAATGCGGCCAATGCGCTCCTTCTGCTTCTTGGTGCTGTTCAGCACGGAGGTGCCGGTGTTCAGCATACCGGAGTACACCCGGACGAAGGACAGGCGGCCCACATAGGGGTCGGTGGCGATCTTAAAGGCCAAGGCGGAGAAGGGGGCGTTGTCGTCGGCAGGACGCTCGTCCTCCTCGTCGGTGTCGGGGTTGACGCCCTGGATGGCGGGGATGTCCAGGGGGGAGGGCATATAGTCCACAATGGCGTCCAGCAGCTTCTGGACCCCCTTGTTCTTGTAGGACGTGCCGCACACCACTGGGACCAGCAGGTTCTCAATGGTGCCCTTGCGCAGGGCCTTGCGGATCATATCCTCGGGGACAGGCTGCTCCTCCAGCACCATCATCATGATCTCCTCGTCAATGTCGGAGACTGCGTCCAGCAGCTTGGTGCGGTACTCCTGGGCCTTGTCCATCATGTCGGCGGGGATGTCCTCCACACGCATGTCCTTGCCCAGGTCGTCGTAGTAGATGTCAGCCTTCATCTCCACCAGGTCGATGATCCCCTTAAAGGTCTCCTCAGAGCCAATGGGCAGTTGGATGGGTACAGCGTTGCACTTGAGCCGGTCGTGGATCATATCCAGCACGTGGTAGAAATCGGCGCCCATGATGTCCATTTTGTTGACGTAGATCATACGGGGGACCTTGTAGTGGTCAGCCTGGCGCCAGACTGTCTCAGACTGGGGCTCCACGCCGCCCTTGGCGCACATGACGGTGACAGAGCCGTCCAGCACACGCAGGGAGCGCTCCACCTCTACGGTGAAGTCCACATGGCCCGGGGTGTCAATGATGTTGATCCGGGTCTGGGGGAACTGGGTCTTGGTGCCCGTCCAGTAGCAGGTGGTGGCGGCGGAGGTGATGGTAATGCCCCGCTCCTGCTCCTGGGCCATCCAGTCCATGGTGGCGGTACCCTCGTGGGTCTCGCCGATCTTGTAGTTGACGCCGGTGTAGTAGAGGATACGCTCGGTGGTAGTCGTCTTGCCCGCGTCGATATGGGCCATGATGCCGATGTTGCGCGTATTCTCCAGAGATACTTTTCTAGGCATAGTGAGTCTCCTTTATCACCAGCGGTAGTGAGCAAACGCCTTGTTGGACTCAGCCATCTTGTGGGTGTCCTCGCGCTTCTTCACGGCGGAGCCGGTGTTATTGGCGGCGTCCATGATCTCGCCGGCCAGCCGCTCTTTCATGGTCTTCTCGCCCCGGTTACGGGCGTAGGTGGTCAGCCAGCGCAGACCCAGGGTCTGCCGGCGCTCAGGCCGGACCTCAATGGGCACCTGATAGGTGGCGCCGCCCACACGGCGGGCCTTGACCTCCAGGGAAGGCATGATGTTCTCAAGGGCCTGGGTATAAACCTCCATGGGTTCCTTGCCAGTCTTGTCCTTGATGATCTCAAAGGCGCCATAGACAACCTTTTGAGCCACGCCCTTCTTGCCATCCAGCATGATGCTGTTGGTGAGCTTGGTAACCAGGACGGAGTTGTAAAGCGGGTCGGGTAAAATCTCCCGCTTGGGTACATTTCCTCTTCTGGGCACTTTGCTTCCCTCCTTCTTATATAATAGAAATCATAGGTACTCGTCATGTCAAACATGGCGTGTAATGCCTGTCCGAGGTTTACCCTATATATGGTAAACGCCCGGCAAGGCTTGTTTGCCTTGCGCAAACGCACAATGCAAGTTCAGTGGGTCAGCAAGGATTACTTCTTGCCGGCCTTGGGACGCTTGGCGCCGTACTTGGAGCGGGCCTGCATCCGTCCGGAGACGCCCTGGGTGTCCAGAGTGCCGCGGATGATGTGGTAACGCACGCCGGGCAGGTCCTTGACACGGCCGCCGCGGATCATCACCACGGAGTGCTCCTGAAGGTTGTGGCCCACGCCGGGAATATAGGCGGTGACCTCCATCCCGTTGGTCAGCTTCACACGGGCGATCTTACGAAGGGCCGAGTTGGGCTTCTTGGGGGTGGAAGTACGCACGGCAGTGCAGACACCTCTCTTCTGGGGAGAGGGCAGGTCGGTGCTCTTGTTCTTCAGGGTGTTCAGACCGTGCTGAAGAGCGGGAGAGGTGGACTTGTAGGCTGCCATCGTGCGGCCCTTGCGCACCAGCTGGTTAAAAGTAGGCATGAATGGGTTTCCTCCTTTCCTGATTTCTGCCTCTGACAAGGCGTAATATATATTTTAACAAATTTGGGATTTTTTATCCCTCTTTTGTTAAAACCAATGAAAACACGGCGTGGGGCGCGACAACCCGGCCCGCCGCGTGTTTGAAATCGGACCTGTGCATACGGCGCGCCGGGGTCGTCGCGCCCTACAAAGGCACCATGGCATTATTTCAGCAACACCGCCACCGCTGCCCCCACGGCAATGCCGCAGGAGATGCCCAGCTCCTTCATGGAGGGCACCTGGCTGATGGGTACCTGACGGTTCACCGCCTCCTGAACCAGGGGCTGGAGCAGACGGGGATCGGCGTCCACGGCCATGTACAGCCGGGCGGCCCGGCCGTCCCGCAGAGCCCGTTTGGCCTGCTTGGCCCCCACAACCTTGTTGCCGCCGCTGAGTTCCGGAATCATTTTGGCATCCCTCACTTTCCCCTTGCTCAGGAGAACTTCATCGGGTAAAAAGGCGCAGAGCCCCTACCGCCACGAAACCGTATTATACCATTTCAATGTCCTTGCGTCAAGGACATTTCCACGGAAAGTTTTCAAAAAACCTTCAAATTTGTGCAACCAGCGGGGCCGTTTTTCGTCTATAATGGTAACCATATATAAAGGAGGACCTTTTATGAAACGCATCCTGTCCCTGCTCCTGGCTTGCGCGATGGGACTGCCCATGCTGTCCGGCTGCTCCCAGTCCAACACCAGGGAGCTCACCGCCACCCCTATCAAGCTCACCCAAGACGACATGATGGCCCACAACCTGGACGCCCTGACCGTCTATGCCGCCCTGTCCGATTTCGGGCTGGACCTGCTAAAGCAGACCCGGACCGCCAACGGGGAAAAGGCCATGGCCAGTGAAATTGACCACACCCCCTTCTCCACTCTGGTCTCCCCCCTGTCTGTGGCCCTGGCCCTGTCCATGACAGCCAACGGGGCGGACGGCAATACCCTGGCCCAATTCCAGGACGTGCTGGGGGGAGGCGTGGACCTGGTGGAACTGAACACCGCCTGCGCCCAGCTGATGGCGGACTATCAGGGGCTGGGCGGCTCCACCAAATGCGCCATCGCCAACAGCCTGTGGGTGGACCCGGAGGGCCAGATCAAAGATGAGTTCATCGGCCAGTGCCGGGGCATCTACGACGCCCAGGTCTTTTCCGCCCAGCTGTCTGAGCCGGGCATCGTTAAGGACCTGAACGGCTGGGTGTCCCAGCACACCAACAAGATGATCCCCAGCATCATTGACGAACCTTTTGAGCAAAATACCGCCCTTTTGCTGGTGAATGCCCTCTATTTGAAGAACAAATGGCTCCAGGGGTTCGACCCCCGGGCCACCCGGGAGATGGACTTCCACCACGCCGGCGGGCCCGACAGCCGGATGGAGTTCCTGTCCAAGCACAGCACGGAGCTGTCCTATATTCAGGACAAGGGAGCCCAGGGGGTGGTGCTGCCCTACGACGACGGGCGGCTGGCCTTCTTCGCAATTCTGCCCGATTTGTACCCGGATTCCCCTGATTTGGGCGAATGGCTGGACGATTTGGAGGGAAACAGTCTGGCGGAGCTCATCCAATGCCGGGAGGACGCCCTGTTTCTGAGCTTCGCCATGCCCAAGTTCATGGCGGAGTGGAAGGGCAATCTGGAGGAGGTCCTGCCCCTGCTGGGGCTGGAGGACGCCTTCTCCCCCGGCATGGCCGATTTCTCCAAAATGGGGGACAATTCCGCCGGATATTACCTCGAAAAGGTGATTCACGCCACAAAAATTGAGGTCGACGAGAAGGGCACCGAGGCGGCCGCCGCCACGGTGGTGGCCGCCTCCGGCGGCAGCGCCGCGCCGCCGGAGGCGGGCATTACCCTCATTCTGGACCGGCCCTTCCTCTACGGTATCATTGACCTCCAAACCGGCGTGCCCCTGTTTTTGGGGACCTATGAATAAACCGCGCCAAACCGGGCATACTGTGGGGACCAATATAAAAGGAGGGATCCCCATGCAGGTCCATGTCAACGGCGAGTGCATCGGCTGCGGCATGTGCGCCAGTGTCTGTCCCAACGAGTTTTTCATGACTGACGGCGGTACCGCCGCCGCCTTCTCCCCGGAGGTGGGCCCCGATCTGGCCGATCAGGTCCAGGCCGCCGCCGACGGCTGCCCGGTGAGCGCCATTGAGGTGCGCTGAACAATTTTTCCGCAGTAGACAGCAGCTGAGAAAGTGACGCCGCGCAAGCGGCGTCACTTCTGTTTTATCCGGCTTTTGCGGCAAAAAACATGGGGTGAATCTGAAATTTTCCTCTTCAACATTGGAATTTTCTGTAGTATAATAGACAGCAGAAACTCAAATGGGAGGCTGCCAGGCAAAAGCCTCCTGCATCACACAAATCTGCAAGGAGGTCACAAAATTGAAACGAATTTTTTCCATAGCTCTGGCGCTGTGTCTGTGTATTCCGGTTATTCCGGCGGCGCACGGGGAGGAGAATGTCCCCACCCCGCAGGAAGTTTACCAAATCCTGATTGCCCTGAAAACTCAGGCTGGTTATGAAGAGGGGGAGCCATGGGACAACTCAAACCACCACTACACCTGGCATGGCGGCCCTGTGGCGGGAGGCGTTACCAGCGGAGACGGCTGCGCCGCATTTGCTTTTGAGCTCAGCGACAAGGCGTTTGGCCGTCTGCCCGCAAGGACGTTTATAGCCGGAACGTTTCAGCTTTCCGATGTGCGCTCCGGAGATATCCTTCGGGTCAACAACAACAGCCACAGCGTAATTGTACTCCAGACCACAGACAGCGGCGTGATTGTTGCTGAGGGAAATTACCATGAGCATAGCGGAGCCGGCGTTGTCCACTGGGGCCGTACCTTGTCCAAGTCAGAGGTTGAGGCTGCCAATTTTTTCATCACCCGCTATCCTGAGGGATATGACCCCGGAGCAGATCCCGACGAGCCGATTGAGGGCGCGTCCGGAACCTTTGGGGGGCTTCGCTGGGTGGTGACAAACGGCGGTACGCTTACCATCTCCGGCTCCGGAGCTATGCCGGAGGTTGACATGAACGCCCTCCCCTGGGGAAATTACACGGACAGAATTGGAAAAATTGTGATTGAAAACGGTGTGACCACAGTGTCCGCCAACGCCTTCCGCCGCAGCGGCGCCCTCAGCGTGTCCATTCCCGCCAGCGTGAAATCCATTGGTGACAGCGCCTTGCGTGAATGTCCGGCGCTTATCTCGGTCACAATTTCCCAGGGTGTGGAAAGCATTGAGCAAAACGCCTTTCGCGGCTGCACCGCGCTTACATCCATAACTCTGCCTGCCAGCATCTCTTCAGTGGGGAGCGGAGCCTTTATGGGTTGTGCCAAGATGACAGAAGCAAGGTTTACGCCCGGCACCGGGGTAGTGGCCATGGGCGATAATATGTTTACCCGCTGCTATGAGCTGAGCAAGGTGACCCTCCCAAAGCAAATAGATTGCGTCGGCGATGGTATGTTTCAAAACTGCCTGCTGCTTACCAGCCTGACCATTCCGGAGGGTGCGGCCAGCATTGGCGCTTCGGCCTTCGCCTCCTGCTCCAGATTGACGCAGGTCTGGATCCCGGACAGCGTTACGACAATCGGAATCGCCGCCTTCTCAGACTGTGCTCTGAACGCCATCTACTTTGGCGGCAGTGAGGAGCAGTGGAACAGTATTTCAAAAGTCGGAGACACCGCAAATACTCTGTCCAGCGTAACAAAATACTACAACGCATCACCAACGGACACACCTGACACGCCCGATACCCCTGATAACCCCGATACACCTGATAACCCCGATACGCCGGACACACCTGATATTCCGGAACACGAGCACACCTATGGCTCCTGGATGATTGATGTGTACCCAACCGCTTCCCAGAGCGGCAGCAGGCACCGGACATGCACCATCTGCGGTGACGTTCAGACAGAACGAATTCCCGCCACCGGCGGCTCATCCTCCAATACAGGGAGCAGCTCGGGCAGTTCCAGCAGCTATACCACCACCATAACCCGGAACCCGGATGGCTCCACCACTACAACCAGAACTGACCACCGCACCGGAACCGTTACAGAGACCACAAAGAACCAGGACGGCTCCCAGACCGTGGTAGAGACCAAAAAGGACGGCACCGTAACCACCCGGGAAACCGACCGGACCGGCAATATAACCGAAACCCTTGTCAAACCGGACGGCTCCAGTGTGATTGAAGTGAAGCAGAAGGACGGCACCACCGCCACCATCAACATTGACGCCGACGGCCAGTCAAAGGCTGAGGTCAGCCTGCCTGCCTCGCTGGTCAGCGCGGCCCAGCGCAGCGTCGAGGTCCTCTCCCTGCCCATCCCGGAGCTCCAGGAGGTATCCGCCGTCACCGTAAATACAAACAGCAGAGAGCCTGTCAAGGTGGAAATTCCCGCCGCCGCCCCCACTTCCGGCACTGTGGCGGTGATTGTCCATAAGAATGGCAGCGAGGAGGTTGTTAAAACCTCCGTGTCTACAGAACATGGCGTGGCAGCCTCCCTGCCCAATGGAGCCACAGTGAAAATTGTGGACAACAGCAAAAACTTTATAGACGTACCCTCCCAGTATTGGGGAACTGAGGCCATCAACTTCGTCGCCGCACGTGAGCTGTTTTCCGGCACTACCGTGTTCTCCTTTGCCCCCGAGGAGCCCATGACCCGGGGAATGCTGATGGTGGTGCTGGCCCGCTTGGACGGCGCGGACATCGCCGGCGGAGGCACGTGGTATGAAAAGGGTATACAGTGGGCGGCCGCCAACGGTATCAGCGACGGAAGCAGCCCGGAGCAAAATATCACCCGTGAACAGCTGATTACAATGCTCTGGCGGTACATGGGATCGCCCTCCGCAGACGGTTCCCTGTCCAGCTTTGCTGACATGGACCAGATCAGCGGCTACGCCCAGGAGGCTGTGCGGTGGGCTGTGGAACATCACATTGTCAGCGGCCTGGACATCGCCCAGCTGAGCCCCCAGGGACACGCCACCCGCGCACAGGTTGCGCAGATGCTGAAAAATTTTATCGAAGGGATGCCCTGACAGCGGCACTGGAATCGAAAAGCGGTATAAAAGGGGCCGGGCGAAAAGCCCGGCCCCTTTTATACCGTCAAAAACCTCCGTCCCCATTGCGGTGAAAGGGAGGCTTTTGGAACATTGCGCTCAGCGGAGTTTTTCGCAGCTCCCCGTCCAGCACCTTCTGGATACGGGACAGCTCCCGGCACAGGCCGCAGCCGCCCTCCGGGTAGTTTTCACATCGGTACCCGCTCCGCTGGCAGCGGTTTATTAGAAGGGACTCCCCCAGCGCCTGAAACAGGTCGCTCAGACACAGCTCCTCACAGGGTTTTTCCAGCGCGTAGCCCCCGCTTGGCCCCCGGCGGCTGGATACCAGACCGGCGGCGTGGAGCTGCTTTAATATTTTCAGCGTGACAGCTTTGGACATGCACTCCTTCTCGGCGATGGCCGCAGCAGACAGCTGGCCCTCCCCATACAGAGCGTGGAGGATGCGCAGGCTGTAATCCATCTCCCGTGTCATCATCAAAAAACCACGCCCCTTAAAACGAACTATTTTAGTACATTATAGAATAGTTCTGTCCGATTTGTCAATCCATAGGGAAAAATAAGGTTGCTAATTGCCGCGCTTGGTGTTATAGTCAAAGTACTTCAAAGAATCTAAATGATTCGTCGGAGGTCTGCGGTAATTCTCGCCGCAGAAGGCCGCAGAAGCGGCCTCGCTTTGGATTTCATAGGCGGCACTTGCGTTTTTCAAGTGTGTTGACTATATAACTGGAGTGGGGAGATTATTAGGAAGTGATTATGTGAGATACAGGCACACGCGATATCAGGGAGCCCGATACCGAGGGAAACGGCGGCCCAGCCTATTTCAAAAAATCATATGTACAATCGGAATCGTCCTGGTCAGCGCGTTTGTCATTGGCAGTGTATACCAGAGGCGGGCGGCACAGCAGCCCTCATCCCCTTCCGGCCCGCAGCAGAATGCTGTTAATGTAACAGTACAAAACCGGCCTTCAGTCAATCCGATTCCCAACATACCCTTCCCCCCCTCCACTGAGCCGGGAACGGAGCCGGAACCCGCTGTTACAGTTGAAAACACCGGCGGGTTTGAGCTGCCTGTGGAGGGGACCCACGGTATTGCACTGGTTAATTTAAGGGTGTATTCCTCAGCGGGTTCTGACGCCCGGTCCACTGAAACTGTGCCGGCCGGCACGCCGTTTACCATCCTGCGGGAGAGCGGGAGCCGGGTGCTGGCCCGCTTCCAGGATGGCGGACAGGGCTGGGTCAGCAAAGATGATAGCATGGTCAATCTCCCGGACCTGATCCCCTCTATGATTTACCGTAACAGCAACGCCGAAGGGTCTCTGATGAAAAACCTGGGTATGGAACTGGATGGAATCACAAACCACCAGCTGTACCAGTCAAAGGTATACAACGGAAAGCTGGAACGGGAAGAATTCATCATGCCAGTCCAATACCGTATGGCAGAGAAGATTATGGAGGCCCAGCGGCTGGCCAGGGAGAGAGGGTTATCCATCGTCCTCTATGAGGGGTTCCGCCCCCACGACATCCAGATGGCGGTAGCGGATGCCCTCCAGCAGCTGGCAAGATCCAATCCGGATACCAGGCTGTCCATACAGAAAAACGGATTTAATATTTCGTACTACATCAACACCGGGGTGTCCAGCCATCAGATGGGCTCGGCGGTAGACGTCAGCCTGGCCCAGGTGGACAGCTGGGAGGAGCGTTCATTCCACGGAAACGCGGTAGCCGTACCGACCAGCTTTACCGAGTACTTCTACAGCGAAATCGCCACAGATAACCCGGATGGGATCCAGTTTTCCTCCAATCTGCGATATGGTTCCGCCTTGCCGGAGGATACCTCCACCTGGATGCCCACCCCTATGCATGAGCTGTCCTACCTGTCGGGAACCTTCACCGGCCCCACAAAGACCTACACCTCCGGGGCCTGGAAAACTGCCCTGGCAAACGGAACGGTCAAACGGGCCGAATTCTGGACCGCCGGCGCCCAGACCCTACAGGATATTTTCGTGGCGGCGGATATGGAACCGCTGGCCTCCGAATGGTGGCACTTTAATGATCTCGCGGCCTGGAGCACCGCCCAAAAATCAAAGGCGATGGGGGCGTTTGAGGTCGGCACGCAGTCGTTCAGCATGGTTCCGGCGGATGCGGCCGCCTTTGCTGAACATACCGGCAACACAGCTTCATAGACAAAAGGGGGACATTATCATGGAACGAAAATATTTGCTGGATACAGAAGAAAATAAGCAGTTTTTAAAGGAAATGGGAGAAAATCTCTTAAACTTTGGACGGAAGTTCCCCTCCCCGGGGGGCGGCTCCTACTACCTGGGGGATGACGGCACGCCCTGGCCTGAAAAGGGCCGTGAGACCTGGATCACCAGCCGCATGGCCCATGTGTACAGCATTGGCCACATGCTGGGAGACGGCGGCAGCGGCCGGCTGGCGGACGCCGCATTGAAGGGCCTGCGGGGAGAACTCCGAGACAGGGACCACGGCGGCTGGTACGCCGGGCTCAACGCTGACGGGTCCGTTATGCCCTCCAAGCAGTGCTACGCCCACGCCTTTGTGATTCTGGCCGCCTCCTCCGCCCTGCTGGCAGGCCGGGAGGGGGCCAAAGAGCTGCTGAACGACGCCCTGGCCCTCTACGACCTGCGGTTTTGGGATGAGGAAGAGGGCCTGTCCCGGGACACCTGGGACACCGGCTTTACCCTTCTGGACAGCTACCGGGGGCTTAACGCCAACATGCACTCGGTGGAGGCCTTCTTAGCTGTGGCTGACGCCGCCGGCGCGGAAACATACCGGGTCCGGGCGGGCCGCATCATCAACCGGGTGCTGGACTGGGCCCGAAACAGCAGCTGGCGCATTCCGGAGCACTTTACCAGCGATTGGGTCCCCCAGCCGGAGATGAACCGGGACCGCCCTGACGACCCCTTTAAGCCCTACGGAGCAACGCCCGGCCACGGTATCGAGTGGGCCCGTCTTATTACCCAGTGGGCGCTGTCCTCCTTTGCCAATCGTGAAAAGGCCGCCCCTTATATCAACGCTGCGGAGCGGCTCTACACCACCGCTGTGGGCGACGCCTGGAACACCGACGGCGCGCCCGGCCTGGTTTACACTACGGATTGGACCGGCAAACCGGTGGTCCATGACCGGATGCACTGGACCCTGGCCGAGGCTATTAACACCTCTTCCGTACTGTACCGGGTTACTGGACAGGAGCGGTACGCCCAAGATTACGCCCAGTTCATGTCCTATCTGGACAAAACAGTGCTGGACCATAAAACCGGCTCCTGGTTCCACCAGCTGGACCGGAACAACCAGGTAATCGGCACCGTCTGGCCGGGGAAATCCGACCTGTACCACGCCTTTCAATCCACCCTGATCCCTTACCTTCCCCCGGAAATTTCCATTGCCGCCGCAGCTGCAAAAAATCCCCTGGCATAAAGGGCGTTGCCATAAAAACATGGGAAAACCCAGTAAAATCAATGTTCTAAGGGCAGTAGAAAACGGGCGTTGTCGGCAAGACACCACCCGTTTCTGCGCCCTGGCGAACATCGCAGATTTTGAAAAAAGTCTGCGGCGTTTTTTCATGTTCCAACACCGAAAGGAAAGGACATGCTTTCGCAGATACTAATAACCTGTATTCACAGGCGTTGAACGCCGTCTGTGAATACAGGTTCTTAGCCTCCCGGAAGATTGGAACTATACCCTGTCCGGCCTGTGCTGCATCAACCGTGAGAGCAAAGACGCCATTCGTTGGTCTGCCCTGGATGCGGGGGCCTCATTTAAGGTACGGTAGGTCTGAACGATTACAGCCGCGCCAATCAAAAAGGTGAGCATGTCGGATACAGGCATGGAGTACAGTACGCCGTCCAGCCCAAACCAGCGGGGTAGCAGCAGGGCAAAGCCTACTCCAAACACCACCTCACGCACCAGAGACAAAGCGGTGGAGGACAGGGCTTTTCCCAGGGATTGCAGATAGATGAAGGTCCCCTTGTTCACGGTGGCCAACACCATCATGCACAGATAGATCCGGAAGCATTTGACGCCATACTGGGTGTAATAGGCACTTTCATTGGCCGCGCCAAATATTTGAATGAGCCGGGAGGGAAACAGCTCCACGATAAGCAGGGCCACACCGCCCACAGCGGCCTCCAGGGCCAGCAGACGGGTAAACAGCGATTTGGCCCGGTCCTTTCGTCCGGCACCGATGTTATAGCCCACAATGGGGATGCATCCCGCCGCCAGGCCCACGGCGATCGAGATGACAATCTGGAAGAATTTCATCACAATTCCCAAAACCGCCATGGGAATCTGGGCAAACTACTCCTGACCAAAGATGGAATCCAGCGCACCGTATTTCAGCGTCATATTTTGAATCGCGGCCATAGCCATGACCAGGGATATCTGGGACAGAAAGCTGCAAATGCCCAAAGGCAGGTATTCCCTCATCAGAGCGGGGTGGAAACGGAAGCTGCCCCGCTCCAGCTGGACTGCCTTCATGTGGCACAGGTACCACACAGACAGCACGGCGGTGAGCACCTGTCCCAGCACCGTAGCCACCGCCGCGCCCATCATGCCCCACCGAAAGACAAAGATGAAAATGGGGTCCAATACAATGTTCACAAAGGCCCCCGCCAAAGTGGCCGCCATGGCAAATCTGGGGCTTCCGTCAGAACGGATGATAGGGTTCATGGCCTGACCGAACATATAGAAGGTAACGCCTGCGGTGATCCAGAAGAAGTATTCTTGGGCGTGGAGGAAGGTCTTTTCGTTTACCCGTCCGCCAAACAGGGTAAGAATGGGCTCTTGAAGGACCAGATAAAGCCCGGTGAGCACCAGACTGGCGGAGATACACAGCAGCACAGCGCTGCCTATGCTTCTGTGGGCCTCCGCCCGGCGACCGGCCCCCAGGCTGATGCTGACAAAGGCACAGCAGCCGTCGCCGATCATCACTGCAATAGACAGCGCTACCACCGTCAATGGAAATACCACGGTGTTGGCGGCGTTGCCATAGGAGCCCAGATAATCTGCGTTGGCGATGAAAATTTGGTCCACAATGTTGTACAGCGCCGCCACCAGCAGGGAGATGACACAGGGGACGGCGTATTTGGCCATCAGCCTGCCAATGGGCTGAGTTTCGAGAAAGGTGTTTGTTTTTTGATCCATGGTACTACCTCCTGAACGTGAGAAAGCACACGGCCGCATGAGCTGGACTTATGCCTCATGGCCGCGCGCTTTCTGTTTAATTGTATTTATAGCAAACTTCAAAATTGCTGACACCGAAGCTGTAGGGGCGGCCTGCGGCCGCCCGCAGAAACAAATGGGCCTACCTGTAACAGGCGGGCGGCCAAAGGCCGCCCCTACATATGGCAGCAAATCTGATGATTGCTATAGGGCAAATGAAAACAACATGCAGCAATCAACCGGAATTACGCGGTGACGCTACACGTTGCAAAAACGAGTATATCAGATAAAAAAGCAAAAAGTCAAGTCCCTTTTGAAAAAAGCTATGGAAATCAATTTTGACGCTGTAGGGCGCGACGACCCCGGCGCGCTGTCCGCAAAAGCTGTCAACCGGCGGCGGGCCGAGTCGTCCTGCCCTACAAATTCGACTGGATGTTCTGAACATTGATTTCCGTAAAAAATCTCTTTAAAGATCGAATAAAGCCTACAAGTAAGGAACATTAAAGGGGTGCTTTGCGTCTATATACATGAAAACAAAATTTAGGAGGCAGTAATCACATGAAGAAAATAAATGTTTCAGATTTTGAGAAAGTGGCAGCGGACATGGAGGGGGACACAATCCTTTTGGAGCCCTTGGGGGATGGGGACTATATTTATGAAATCTCCACCCAGTGGGGAGAAATGGAGGGTGCCAGCTATGTGTTTCGTACGCTGCCCCAAATACGCGGGGAACAGGTGACGTAATCGAACTGCGGTTGATATCACGTCCGTTATTTTGACGTCTGCGCCACCTATTCCGGATAGAGAATCTGCGCCAGGTTTTGGTAGGCCTCTCCCCATCTGGCGTTGGGTTTCAGGTTGTAGAGCGCATGGTCCAGAGTATAAAAGCGCCCCTCCCGCACCGCGCGCAGTGAGCTCCATGCGGGGTTGTCCAGCAGACTGCTCTCCAGCATATCCTGAGCCCTGGTGGGGTCAGCCCCCTGGAGCACTGCAAAAATATAGTCCGGATCGGCGGCAATGATGGCTTCCAAACTCAGGTCCTCCAGCAGGGAGCTTCCGTCGGCCACATTGACACACCCAAGGTCAGCCAGCATCTCGCCCAGCAGAAAGTCTGTGCTGCCCTTCACCTTACAGCTGGAACCGGTGGCCCGCATGCACAAAATTGCGGGCGGCTCCCCCTTTTGCCGGGCAATGGCCTGCTCCACCTGCTGCTGTACTTGCAGGCCATAGAGCTGGTAGTTCTCCGGGCAGCCGGTCAGCCGGGTGCAGATCTCCAGCATTTGCAGATAATCGTCAAAGGACTGGATGTCAAAGTAGGCCACGGGAATGTTGGATTGTTCAAAAATCTCCAACAGCTCTACGTCGGCGGCGGTGTTGCAGCTGGCCAGCACCAGATCAGGCTGGGCCGCCAGCAGCAGCTCCAGGTTGGGCTCTTTCACTCCGCCCAGATTGGAAACATCCTCGCTCAGTCCCAAGTCAAATGAGGTCCAGGTGTCCCCCGCCGCGGCCACCAGGGTATCCTGTCCTCCGGCCAGGCACCAGATGTCAGCAAAGCTGCCAATCAGGGCGGCGACCCGCTCTGGCTGCTGTACAGTGACCGAGCGGCCCAAGTCGTCTGTAAAGGTGACCGCCTGCTCCTCCGGCTCCGAAGGGTCAGACTGCGGCTCCGGCGCCCCGGCACAGCCCGGCTGCATCAGCACTCCGAAGATACACACGGACGCAAAAATCCGTTTCCAATTCATGGTTTTACCTCCTTATATCCTGCCGTGTCTTTCGCTGTACGCTCAATGACATATTATAACAAATCCCGCTCCATAAATGAAGTGTGGATTTTATCTTTGATACATATGCGGCAGGATACGCCCAGGCGCCGCGGAACTCAATTTTCAGAAAATCACGCCGCATTTGTAGGGCGGGACGACTCGGCCCGCCCCACAGTGCCAAAATTGATTTCCGCGCCCAAACACAGAAACATCTTGCAGACCGTCCGTCAGTATGGTATTGTTTAGAAAAATAAATATAATACGAAGGTTGCACATGATGAAGCTTCACACACGGGAACTGGTCTTGTTTGGAATACTGGGCAGTATGACCTTTGGCGCCAAGGTGGCAATGATGGGACTGCCCAATATTGAACCGGTGTCTTTGATGATTATGCTGTTTGCTGTTTCCTTTGGAAAAAAGGCAGTTTATCCGATTTATACCTATGTACTTCTGGAATTTGTGTTGTATGGAATCAATATATGGTCGGTCAACTATCTGTATATCTGGCTGATTCTTGCCGGAGCGGCCTGGAGTTTGCGGGATATACGCTCACCCTTGGGATGGGCCGTGCTGTCTGGTGCGTTCGGCCTGCTCTTCGGTGCACTGTGCGCCCCCGTCTATCTTTTTTTCGGCGGAGCGCTGTTTGCCCTGAACTGGTGGCTCAGCGGGATTCCCTATGATCTGCTCCATTGCGCCGGAAATTTTGCTTTGGCCCTGGTGCTGTTTGTGCCCTTGCGGAAGCTGCTGGAGCGGTTGCAGAAGCGGTGATATTTATGACGAGCTTCAAAATTGCCGGTACCAGAACTGCAGGGGCGGCCATAACCTTTTTGAGTACAGACAGATGATCGGTTGCATTATAATAATCAACAATATCCATTGCGCCGGTTCGATCTGTTACATTGGCAGTCGTCACCATAATTGCGTGGGACAGCTCTAAACTGTCCACGCTAATATGTATTTTCCCCGCATCACAGCCCTTTTCTTCAGCGGTATCAGCATTTTTTTCATCGTCGCCGCATATCAGTCTGTCAGGGCCGCCCCGCCTTTGGCGGGGCGGCCCATTTTGTTTTGAGGTGATATGCGGTGGATTATTTAGCGCGGCTTGCGGACGCTCTTTGGAACCCCTGGCTGTTGGGGCTGTTTTTGCTGACAGGGCTGGTGTACTCCGCAGGTTCCGGATTTTTTCAAATTTTTGAGTGCCGCACCTGGTGGCGGGCTACGGTGGGGTCGCTGTTTCAGCGGCGGGGGCAGAAGACTGGCGGGCTGTCTCCGCTCCAGGCCCTGGCCACCGCTCTGGCCTCCACTATGGGCACCGGCTCCATTGCCGGGGTGGCCGCCGCCCTCACCCTGGGCGGACCGGGGGCGGTGTTCTGGATGTGGGTATCCGCCCTGCTGGGTATGATGACCGGTTGCGGCGAAAAACTGCTGGCTGTCAAATACCAGCGCCCCGGCCCGGACGGCCAGCTCCGGGGCGGCCCCATGTACTATCTGCGGGACGGCCTGGGCTCCCCCTTTCTGTCCGCCTGCTTCTGTCTGGCCTGCATCCCGGCCACTTTGGCGGGGGGAAATCTGATCCAGTCCTCCTCCATCGCCTCCAGTCTGGAGGCAGCCTTCGGCCTGCCCCGGCTCCTGGCAGGGGTTGTCACCGCCCTGCTGGCGGGACTGATAATGGCGGGCGGCTTGGGGCGGATCGCGGCGGCGGCCTCCGCTTTGGTGCCCACTATGGCCATGCTGTATCTGGGCAGTGGATGCGCCGTACTGTTGTACCACTGGGAGCGGGTCCCCGAGGCACTGGGGCTCATTTGCTCCTGCGCCCTCTCTCCCTCCGCGGCGGCGGCAGGCGGGGCAGGCTGGACTTTATCCGCCGCCCTGCGCTGCGGGGTGGCCCGGGGGGTATTCACCAACGAGGCGGGACTGGGCACCTCCGCCATGGCCCATGGCGCCGCCCGTGTGGATCACCCCGCCCGCCAGGGGATGTGGGGCATTTTTGAGGTCTTTTTGTCCACCCTGCTGGTGTGTACCGTCACCGCTCTGGCCATTTTGGTCAGCGGTGTGTGGACACCCGCCTCCCCTGACGCACTGACGGGCGCTCCCCTCACCGCCGCCGCGTTCGGCTCTGTACTGGGCCCGTTTGGACAGGGCGCGGTGGCTCTGTCGCTGCTGCTGTTCGCCTTCTCCTCCATCCTGGGGTGGAGCTTCTACGGCCAGCAGTGCCTGGAGTTTCTGTCGGGCCAAAAGCTGCTGGCCGTCTATCGGGCCGTCTTCCTTCTTTGTACACTGGCGGGGGCGGTCTGGAATCCGCAGGTCATCTGGCAGCTGGTGGACCTGTGCAACGCGCTGATGGCCCTGCCCAACCTGATTGCCCTGCTTTTCCTTGCGCCCCAGGCACTTTCCCTCCTTTCCGGGTGGAAGCGACAGCTTCAAACACAGGGCGGCAAAAATTTTAAGGTGCAGAAAATGGAAAAAACTATTGACAGTTGAACCAAATATGCCTATCATAAGGACAGAAACAGTGCTGAGGCACATATATAAAGGAGCGACACATTATGATCTTTGAAAAGCTGGCTGCCTTGATTGCCGAGCAATTCAATGTTGACACCGACAGCATCACTATGGATACCTCTTTTACCGACGACCTGAACGCCGACTCTGTGGACATTGTGGATCTGTCCATGGCCCTGGAAGAGGAGTTTGGCATTGAGGAACTGGGTGAGGAAGAGGCTTCCTCCATCTCCACTGTGGGCGATCTGGTTCGTTTTTTGCAGAATAAAATCGACTGAACGACGGAACTCCGCCTTCGGCGGAGTTCCACCATTTAAGAACCCGGCCTGTGTGCGGACGCGGCGGGTTCCAAGGAGTTTTAAATGAGTACTTTGGAAGAAAAGCTGGGCTACGCCTTTCAGGATTCCACTCTGCTGGAAAATGCCCTGACCCACAGCTCCCGGGCCAACGAGAGCCGGGGCAAGCTGCTCAGCAATGAGCGGCTGGAGTTCTTGGGCGACTCCATTCTGGGCATGGTGGTGGCCGACCACCTGTACCGCAACCACCCCGATCTACCCGAGGGCGATCTCACCCGCACCCGGGCCGCCCTGGTGTGCGAGGACAGCCTTGTGGAGGTGGCCCGGGAACTGGGCCTGGGGGAGTATCTGCGCCTTGGCAAGGGAGAGAGCTCCGGCGGCGGCCGGGAACGGCCCTCCATCCAGGCCGACGCGGTGGAAGCCGTGCTGGCCGCCATCTATCTGGACGGCGGCATCGGCTCAGCCCGGAAGTTTGTCCAAAAATATATCCTTCCCCGGGAGATCGCCGGCCTCACCAAGCCCCTGGACCACAAGACCGCCCTTCAGGAGCTGATCCAGCGGGAGAGCGGACAGGTCCTCCAGTACCGTCTGGTGGGCGAGGAGGGCCCCGACCACAACAAGCGTTTCTTTGTGGAAGTGGATCTCAACGGCAAGCCCGTCGGCTCCGGGTCAGGGCGCAGCAAAAAGGAGGCCGAGCAGATGGCCGCCGCCGCCGCCATTGAAACTCTATCCAAGTAGTAAACAGCCAGGAGGCTCCCCAGCCGGGGAGCCTCCTTCTATTTGCGTTATTTCTTAAAAAATCCGAACAGTCCGCCCCTCTTGGGCTTCTCCTTGGCCTTTGGAGGCTGAGGGGCAGGGGCGGGGGGCTTGGGCTGAGCCGCCGGAGAGGGCGCAACATAGGAGTAGGCCGAGGTGGGAACAACCTCCCCGTTCAGCCGCTTCAGCGCATCCTGGGCGCTCTGATAGCCCTTGTCAGCAGCCTTTTGATAATACTCCCGGGCCGTTTCCATATCCACCTGGACGCCGTGGCCCTCTTCGTAGCACTCCCCCAACAGGAACAGCGCCCTGGCCTGGCCCCGTCCGGCGGCCTTCTGGAACCACTTTACAGCCTCCAGATCGTCCTCCGCCACGCCGATTCCGGTGTAGTAGCAGTAGCCAAGATTGCACTGAGCTCGGGGCAGGCCCCGCTCCGCCGCCTGGCGGTATAGCTCCACGGCGTGGGCCTTGTCCTCCTCCACGCCCTGGCCCAGCTCGTAGCACAGCCCCAGAGAACAGGTGGCCGCGGCGCTGCCCTTCTCATGGGCCTGGCGGTACAGCTCCACCGCCTTCATAATGTCTTCTTGAACGCCGTAGCCGTTCTCATAGCACTCACCCAGCAGCTGCATGGCCCGGGGGTAGCCCTGGGCAGCGGATTTCTCAAACCACTGGAAGGCCTGGTCGTTGTCCTCCTCCACACCGATCCCCTGGTAGTAGCAGAAGCCCAGGTTGCACTGGGAGCGGGCGTGGCCCTGGCGGGCGGCCTGATGGTACAGCTCCACAGCGCGGGCCTTATCCATCTCCACCCCGTCGCCCAGCTCGTAGCACAGCCCCAGGGAGCACTGGGCGGGAGGATAACCCATCTCCGCCGCCTTCTGATACCACTCCACAGCCTTGTGGATATCCTTTTCCACGCCGTAGCCGTTTTCGTAGCATTCCGCCAGCAGGCTCATGGCCCGGGGGTAGTCCTGCCCGGCGGCCTGGATAAACCACTTGACAGCCTCGTTGTCGTCCTCTTCCACACCGATTCCCCGGTAGTAGCAGAAGCCCAGATTGCACTGAGCACGGGGATAGCCCTGCTCGGCGGCCTGGCGGTACAGCGCAATCGCCTTGGACATATCTTTCTCTACCCCGTCGCCGTACTCATAGCACAGCCCCAGCGCGCAGGTGGCCGGGACAAAGCCCGCCCGGTGGGCCATAGCGTACAGCTGCGCAGCTCTGGCCTCGTCCTTCTCCACGCCATAGCCGTTTTCATAGCACTCGCCCAGCAGCTGCTGGGCCCGGGGATAACCGTCCTCGGCGGCCTTGGTGAACCACTTGACAGCCTCATCGTTGTCCTCCTCCACGCCGATCCCCTGGTAGTAGAAGTAACCCAGGTTGCACTGGGCACGGGGATAGCCCCGCTCGGCGGCCCTGAGGTAGAGCTCTCTGGCCTTGTCCTTGTCCTCCTCTACCCCCCGGCCCAGCTCATAGCACAATCCCAGAGAGCACATGGCGGGCACGTTGCCCTTATCGCTGGCCTGCTGGTAGAGCTGAACGGCTTTTTCTATATCCGGCTCCACACCGTAGCCCCGGTCGTAGCACTCGCCCAGCAGCTGAATCCCTCTGGGATAGCCGTCCTCGGCGGACTTGGCAAACCACTTGACGGCTTCCTCGTTGTTCTCTTCCACCCCGATACCTACGTAGTAGCAGTAGCCCAGGTTGCATTGGGCACGGGCGTCACCCTTCTCGGCGGCCTGGCGGTACAGCTCAACAGCTCTGATCTTGTTCTCCTCCACGCCGGTACCCAGCTCATAGCACAGCCCCAGCGCACACAGAGCGGGCGGATAGCCCACATCCGCCGACTTAGTGTACAGTTCCACCGCTTTGTTGATGTCCTTCTCCACACCGTAGCCGTTTTCATAGCACTCGGCCAGCAGCTGCATGGCCCGGGGGTAGTCCTGCTCTGCGGCCTTCTCAAACCATTTGACGGCCTCCGTCTCGTTCTCCTCCACGCCGATTCCGGTGTAGTAGCAAAAGCCCAAATTGCACTGGGCCCGGGGCATTCCCCGGTCGGCGGCCTGGCGGTACAGCTCCACCGCCCTGTTCAGGTCCTTCTCCACTCCCTGGCCCAGCTCGTAGCACAGCCCCAGGGAACAATAGGCGGAGGTATATTCCTTGTCCGCCGCGCTCTGATACAGCTTGACGGCCCGGTCGTAGTTCTGTTCCACGCCCCAGCCCCGGTCATAGCACTCGCCCAGCAAAAACATGGCCCGGGGGTACTCCCGTTCGGCGGCCTTTTCAAACCACTTTACCGCCTCTTCGGCGTTCTCCTCCACGCCAATGCCTATGTAGTAACAAAAGCCCAGGTTGCACATGGCCGGGGGAAAACCCTGGTCGGCGGCCTGGCGGTACAGCTCTACCGCTCTGGCCTTGTCCTCCTCCACGCCTACGCCCGACTCGTAGCACAGCCCCAGGGTGCAGGCCCCGTCTGGGTAGTGCTGGTCGTAGGCGGCCCGGTAGAGCTCCAGGGCCTTTTCCACGTCCTTCTCCACGCCAAAACCGTTTTCAAAGCACTCCCCCATCAGCACCTGGGCCCGGGGATAGCCCTGCTGGGCCGACTTGGCAAACAGCTCCGCCGCCGCCTCATTGTTCTCCTCAAAGTAGATGCCCTGGTAGTAGAAGTATCCCAGGTTGCACTGGGCAGGGGCATAGTCCTGGTCGGCGGCCTCCTGGTACAGCTCGGCGGCCCTTCCCTTGTCCATCTCCACGCCGTGGCCCAGCTCGTAGCACAGCCCCAGCTCGGTGATGGCGGGGGCGTAGCCCTCCTCCGCCGCCGCGGTGAACAGCTCTGCCCCCCGGACCATATCCACCTCAGTACCGATGCCCCGGACACAGCACACCCCCAGATAGTACTGGGCGGCAATGCTGTCTCCCTCGGCGGCCTTTTGGAACCAGTAAAAGGCCTTCTCCTCGTCCTTTGGGGCTCCGTCGTCCCCGTAGTAGTAGCTGCGGCCCAGACGGTACTGGGCGTCCAGATCACCGTCCTCGGCGGCCTCGCGCAGGGCCTTCAGGTCCTCCTGCTTCTTCTCGGCCATATCGTTCAGACTGCTCATGACCTTAGGATCGATGTAGATCATCACCGAATCCTGGTCAAAGGATTCCGGGTTCATGCTCTTTTCCTCTGCCATCTTAAACACTCCCTTTCTCTATTTTCAGTGTCAGAAAGCTGGCACATTTGGGGACGCTCAATTTAAAAAGTCCTTCAGCTTTTTGCTGCGGGAGGGATGTCTCAGCTTGCGCAGGGCCTTTGCCTCAATCTGGCGGATGCGCTCCCTGGTTACGTTGAACTCCTTGCCCACCTCCTCCAGAGTGCGGGTGCGGCCGTCCTCAATGCCGAAGCGGAGCTTGAGCACCTTCTCCTCCCGGGGGGTCAGGGTGGACAGCACCTCCACCAGCTGCTCCTTGAGCAGGGTGAAGGAGGCCGCCTCGGCGGGCTCGGAGGCGTCCTCATCCGGGATGAAGTCACCCAGGTGGCTGTCCTCCTCCTCACCGATTGGGGTCTCCAGGGAGACGGGCTCCTGGGCAATCTTCAAAATTTCCCGTACCCGGTCGGCTGGCATGTTCATCTCCTCGGCGATTTCCTCCGGAGTGGGGTCGTGGCCCAGCTCCTGGAGCAGCTGGCGGGACACCCGGATCACCTTGTTGATGGTCTCCACCATATGAACCGGGATGCGGATGGTGCGAGCCTGGTCGGCAATGGCCCGGGTGATGGCCTGGCGAATCCACCAGGTGGCATAGGTGGAGAATTTAAAGCCCTTGACATAGTCAAACTTCTCCACCGCCTTAATCAGGCCCAGGTTGCCCTCCTGAATCAGGTCCAGAAACTGCATGCCCCGGCCCACATACCGCTTGGCAATGGACACCACCAGGCGCAGGTTGGCCTCGGCCAGCCGCTGGCGGGCCCGCTCCCCCTTTTTGATGGTCTTTTCCAGCTCCCGGCGCAGCTCCTCGGGGATCTCCTCCCCCGACTCTTTCAGTTCCTCCAGCTGCTCATAGGCGGCGGTACCGGCGGTCATGGCCTGGGCCAGCTCCACCTCCTCCTCTGAGGTGAGCAGGTTTACCTTGCCGATCTCTTTCAGGTACATGCGCACCGGGTCGTCGGTACCGAAGGTGTCCACCAGGGAGTTGGGGTCTACGATCTCCTCCTCAGGGATCTCCTCCATCTCCTCGGCGGGGGGCTCCACCGTGTCGGCCAGGTCGGGCATATAGTCCTCTCCCACCGTCTCAATGCCCAGATTCTCCAGCGTGTCGTAGATTTTATCCATCTGGTCCGTGCCCAGCTCCATGTCCTCCAGCACGTCCAGCAGTTCAGAGGAGGAGAGCTTGCCCTTTTTCTTGCCCCGCTCAATGAGCTCGGCCAGCTTCTCCGCCCCCGGGATGCCCTCCACCACCTTCATGATCTCCACCTTGCCGGTCTCCATCCTGATCTGGATATCAGAAGGCTTTTTCTCTTTCTTTTCCAGGATCATCTCAGGGACGTCGTTTTCTTTCTTTTTGGTGCTCATTTCTTCTCCTCCATATATGCTTTCTTCCGTTGATATTTTTTCTGTGCGGCCAGCAGGAGGTCGTCCCCCTGCTCCCCGCCCCCCCGCAGCAGACCTTCGCCGCGGATCAGGGATATGTAGTCCCGTATGGCCTGGCCGCTGTTGGCCACCGACTCCGGCTGAGCGGCCACCTGGGCCAGATGGTCCATCTCCTCACCGGTAAACTCTCCGGCCAGGGCGGCCAGCTGGGTGGACAGTCCCTCACGGGCCCGGGCGGCCAGCCGGTCGAAGGCCCGGCCAAGCAGCGGGGAGGAGAATTCTCCCCCTGTCAGCTCCCCCATCCGGCCCAGCAGGCCGGGGTCCAGCATCAGCAGCCGGAGCAGCCCCTCCTCCGCCCGGGCGGAGCGGATGTTCTCATACCGCAGTCCCCGGGCTCTGGGCTGGAGCTGGCTGGCCGGGGCCAGATCCCGGCGCTCCTGCTGCTTTTTCTCTTTGCGCAGGCGGCCTTTCAGGGCCCGGTCCACCTCCAGCTTCATGGTGTCCGGGGTCACCCCCGCCGTCTGGGCGGCGTGGCCCCCGTAGATTTCCCGCTCCACGGCGCTGCGCAGTCCCGCAACCAGCTGGGCCGCCTCCTGGAGGAAGGCGATCCGCTGGCCGTCGTCGGACAGGTCGTACTTTTTTTGAATCTGCGCCAGGCGGTAGTCCACCTGGTTCTCGCTCTGGTCCAGCAGCCGGGCAAAGGCCTCCCGGCCATAGGACTTGATGAGCTCGTCCGGGTCCTTAGCCCCCTGCACCCGCAGCACCTTTACCTTCAGCCCCGCCTTCTCCAGAATGGGGATGGCCCGCTGGGCCGCTTTCACCCCAGCCCCGTCGCCGTCGTAGGCGATAACCGCCTCTTTGAAGTACCGGGAGAGCAGCTGCCCGTGCTCCTCCGTCAGGGCGGTGCCCAGTGAGGCCACCGCGCTGTCAAACCCCGCCTGGTGGAGGGAGATGGTGTCCATATACCCCTCCGTCAAAATGACCCGTCCCGCTTTGGAAGTCTTGGCGATATTCAGGGCAAAGACATTGCGGCTCTTGTTGTACACCGGGGTATCCGGGGAGTTGAGGTATTTGGGGGTGGAGTCGTCCATCACCCGGCCACCAAAGCCGATTACGCCGCCCCGCACGTCAATGATGGGGAACATCACCCGGTTGCGGAAGCGGTCATAGATGCGGCCGTCCTTGCTGCTCACAGCCAGGCCGGCGTCCAGCAGGTCACGCTTGTCATAGCCCTGGGAGGACAGCTCAGTGATAAGCCCGTCCCAGCGGTTGGGGGCAAAGCCCAGGCCGAAATTGGTCAGGGTCCGTTTGGACAGCCCCCGGCTCTGGAGGTATTGAAGTCCCTGCGCCCCCTCCGGGCCGTTGAGCCAGCGGTGGAAGACCCGGGCGGCCTGCTTGTTCATCTCCAGGATTTTTTCCCGGCGCTCCCGGGCTCCGGGGGAGGAGCCGAACTCCGGCACCTGCATCCCCACCCGCTGGGCCAGCACCGCGACAGCGTCTTTAAAGGGCAGATTCTCCAGCTCCATCACATAGTTGATGGCGCCGCCCCCCTTGCCGCAGCCGAAGCACTTGTACATCTGCCGGTCAGGCACCACGTGAAAGGAGGGGGTCTTTTCGCTGTGAAACGGGCAGCAGCCCCAGTAGCTGCTTCCTTTTTTTGTCAGCCGCACCGATTCTGACACCAGATCCACAATATCGGTCCGGGCCAGCAGCTCATCCAAAAATCGTTCCGGCAAGGGCAAAGGTTTTCCCCCCTATTTGTATCCGTTTTATGGGCAAATTATCCCAAAACACGCTT
Organism: Flintibacter muris; assembly: GCF_943192995.1. Classification (GTDB taxonomy): domain Bacteria; phylum Bacillota; class Clostridia; order Oscillospirales; family Oscillospiraceae; genus Lawsonibacter; species Lawsonibacter muris. Next base: position 13,644 of record NZ_CALPCP010000006.1, on the reverse strand, counting down.
TATTCTCCCACAGCGGCGGGCACGGTTACAGGACAGTCCAGCCTTTGGGAATAAAAATCTCCTTATAGGTCTCCACCGCGAAGGGGTCGGTCATGCCGGCGATGTAATCGCACACCGCCCGGTCAACGCCCTCCTCCGCCCGGATGGACTGGAAATCGTCGGGCAGCTGGTCTGGGTGCTTCCGGTAGTAATCAAAAAGTTGGCGGAGCATATCCTGGGCCTTGCCCTCCTCCCCCTTGGCCATGGGGTTGGTATACACGCTGGCAAACATGAAGTCCTTCAAAGCCAGCATGGCCTCCCCCACTTCCGGCGACTGCCTGATCTCATCCTGCCCCTGGCTGGCCCTGATAGCGTCGGCCACCAGGGTGTTAATGCGCTCACTGTGGGTAAACCCCAGTATACGGGAGATGTCCAAAGGGATATCCATGGGGTAAATCACCCCGCCCCGCAGAGCATCTTCAATGTCGTGGTTGATGTAGGCGATATGGTCGGCCAGGCGGACAATCTGGCCCTCCAGGGTGGCGGCAGGCGCACCCTTGGTGTGGCAGACAATGCCGTTGCGCACCTCCCAGGTCAAATTGAGGCCCTCTCCCCCCTTCTCCAGCCGCTCCACCACCCGGACAGACTGCTTGTAGTGGGCAAAGCCCCCTGGCATAACCTCATTCAGCAGCCGCTCCCCGGCGTGACCGAAGGGTGTGTGCCCCAGGTCGTGGCCCAGGGCGATAGCCTCGGTTAGGTCCTCGTTTAAAAACAGGGCTCGGGCCATAGTTCGGGCAATGCGGCTGACCTCCAGGGTGTGGGTCATCCGGGTGCGGTAATGGTCCCCCTCGGGCTGGAGAAAGACCTGGGTCTTGTGTTTCAGCCGGCGGAAGGCCTTGGAGTAGACAATGCGGTCGGTATCCCGCTGAAAGGGAGTACGGACGGCACATTCCTTTTCCGGGCGCACCCGGCCCCGGCTTTGAGATGACTTGCAGGCCAGCGGGGACAGCATGGCTTCCTCCCGCTTCTGCATCTGTTCCCGTAGCGTCATGGGCAGCCCCTCCCTCTTTTTTGTCCCGATTACTTATACGAAAAAACTTCTTGGATTCCTCCTTTTTCAGATGAAAATTTATGGTGAATTTAGATTATCTCTTTAGAAGTTCTTATATGTCGGTATAGCCCGTATTTTCGGGCTTTCCCGGCATTTTAGATATGGGGAGAAGTTCTTATATACCCTCATAACCTCTTAGGTTTTCCCTCTCAATGGTAGTAAAAGAAGTAGTAAATCTGTCTGCGGCTATGCTGCGATCAGCCTTTCCATTTCAGCCCTTGCGGAAGCGAATGTTGCGTGTGCGTAATAGTTCAGCGTCATGGTAATGTTGGAATGTCCCATGATATACTGTAACGCTTTCGGGTTCATGCCCGCATTGGCTAAGTTGGTGCAGAATGTATGGCGCAGGGTGTGGGGTGTCATTACTTTGGGTAAGGCTTCCTCATGGCACTTGTTGTACTTCTTCGCAAGCCCCCGGAACATGGTAGCATAGTTCACATTAGTGTAAATGTTTGTTATTGAATTGTCAAGAGAAAGGAATCGGCAGACAGACCGTGCCACCCAACAAAGAAAACTTCTTTATCAGGCGCCCCCGGATTGGTCCAGAAAGCCACCATGGGGAACTCGTGGAAGTCCAGGCACACACCCCGCCCGCTCTCCCGGTGGAGGAGGGAGGCCTTTCCTGAACGCAGCATGGAAAAAATAATGGTGCCATCTCAGCAAAGCTGCCGTAGTCCAAAGGGAGCATTCCGCTCTCAGGACTTTCTGAGCGCCAGAACGCTGGCCGGACAGTCCGCTCTCTGGCTGCTCCATGGGCTGCTGGGCGTTTTGGCGGTCTGGCTCTCCAGAGGCTGGGAACTCAACCGCAAATCCGCGTTCCGGGCCGTCTCCGCGCTTAAGCTGGCGGGATTTCTCAGGGTCATCACACTGTCGGAGCAGACCGTTCTGGCGATTCCCGACGATACCCTCTATATGCGGCAGTTCCTCGCCCATGAGAAGTACGGAGAGGCTGTCCGCTACCTGGATGAATTGCAGGCCCCGGTGCGGAACCTGACCGCCAACCTCTGGACAGGGGACGAGACGGCGGACTACCTGATCAACAGCAAGGCGGCTGCGGCGGAGGCCGATGGCATCCGGTTCCAGGCCCAGGTGGAGTTCCCCCGCCGTACCAACATCCGCAGCGTGGATCTGTGCGCGATTTTAGGGAATCTGCTGGACAACGCCATCGAGGCGGCCCGGCAGGTGTCGGACCCTTCGGGCCGCACGGTGGCCCTCACCATCCGCCGTATCCACCAGATGCTGGTCATCAAGGTGGAGAACAGTTTTTCCTCTGTACCCGTCCAGGAAAATGGCGAACTGAAAACCATCAAGACCGGGGGCGGTCTCCACGGCTGGGGCCTGAAAAGCGCCCAGACCGCCGCAGAAAAGTACGACGGCATGGTGCAGGCCGGTGTCTCCGGGGAGGTTTTCCGGGCGGTGGCTACGCTGTCCTATCAAGGAATGGAGGACCGGTAAATCCCCCATGTTAATTTGCGTTGCTTGCGGCAACGGGCAGTTTCTTATACAATACCAGCAGTAACCGAAAGGAGGCTGTCCCCGATGTTGAGCGAAAACATAAAGACACGCAGAAAATCAAAGGGCCTCTCCCAGGAGGAGCTTGCCATCAAGCTGAATGTGGTGCGGCAGACGATCTCGAAATGGGAACAGGGCTTATCGGTCCCGGATTCTGATATGCTGATCTCGCTTTCAGAAGCGCTGGAAACGTCTGTCAGCACCCTGCTGGGAGAGACGGTCATTGAGCCCAAAGCTGACGACCTGAAGGCAATTTCTGAAAAGCTGGAGGTCATCAATTTACAGCTTGCGCAGAGGAAGGAGCGACGAAGAAAAATACTCCATTGGCTGCTGCTCTCACTGTGCGCGATTCTCATCACCGTCTCTGCTGCCCTGGCCGTGTTAAACAGCCCCTACTTGGGCTGGGATTACAGCGACCCTGAAACCGCCGTTTTCGGCGCGGCCTTTCACGTATTTGAGTGGCTGTTTGTCCGGTCAGCGCCGGTGATCCTGCTGGCCGCAGTTGTCGGAATTTGTTTGACACGGAAGAAAAAATAGAACTTCTCGTCCATTGGGCGCTTACTCTCTGCGGGTAAGCGCCCCTTTTCGCGGTCAAAAACCAACCGTTTGCGGACATTCCCGCACAGCGCCCGGTTTTCTGTTATGATGCAGATACATCAAAGGAAGCACTGCTTCAAGGAGGAAACTGTTATGCGTCATGTTTATATTCGTGGTATCCTGGCTCTGATCTGGCTGGCGGCGGCGGCCGTCAGCGGCCTGTCCGGCAATCTGGAGTGGGCCGGGCTCTATGTCCTGATGGGGGCGGCCTTTGGGTATTCCGCCTGGGCCTCCTGGAAAAAGGCGAAGAACGACAAGAGGGGGAGCTGACCATGGGCGAAAATATCCTGGAGCTGCAAAACCTCACCGCCTGGTACAGCGAGGGGAAGAACGTGCTGTCCGGCTTCTCCCTCCAGCTGCGGCCCCATGAAGTGGTGGGGCTGATCGGCCTGAACGGGGCGGGCAAGACCACCTTCTTAAAAACCCTGTCCGGTCTCCATGAGGGCTTCCGCTGTGACAGTCTCCGTTTGAACGGCCAGCCGGTTACTTTCCGGGACAAGGGCTTCAAGCTGTGCCGGTACACCGTCTTTGCCGAGGACAACTCCTTCCAGTATTTCACCTTCTGGGAGTACCTGTCCTATGTGGCGGCGGCGTACAAAATGAAATTGCCGGACGTGACAGAGCTGGTGCGGGGCTTTCACTTCGAGGACTACACCAACACCCTGCTGAAAGACCTGTCCACCGGCAACAAGAAAAAAGCGTTTCTGATTACGGCTTTTGCCCTGCAACGGCCACTGCTTTTGCTGGACGAGCCGGTAAACGGGCTGGATTTCCAGAGCACGGAGTATCTGTACCGGCTGATCGCCGGGTATAAAGAGCACGGGACAGTTCTGTTCTCCTCCCATATCCTGGAGAGCATCACCCTGACCTCGAACCGGGTACTGGTGCTGGAGGACGGACAGATCCGCCGGAGCTTTGAGGGCGGTGAACTCAACGCCGTCAACATTCGGGAGGCCCTGCATGATGAAAATGAGCTTTGACGTCACCGCCAAAAAGCTGTTTGGCGTCAGATATGAGCGGCTGATTCGGACGCTCTTTCTGGAGCTGGTGGTCTTTTGGGGACTGCACATCGCCGGGTTCCAAGTAGAGATCGCCCCCTTCATCCTGTACCTGATGTCCGGCGCTTTCTCCGGCGGGATCATGTGGCAGGCCCTCTCCTCTGACGGCAGCCGGGCCAACCTGGAAAATCTATTCATGCTCCCCTTTGAGGGTCGGACCCTGGTGTTTTCCTACGTGGCCGCTCTGGGGGCCTACACCCTGCTCACCCAAACCGCCGGACTGCTGGCGGTGGTCTGGGCAGTCGGCCACTGGAGCTGGACAGAGATCATGGGGAGCGTCCTCTGTGCCCTAGCCGCCATTGTGATTGTCTCCTGTCTCTATCCCCTGCGCCTGGGCCGCGTGGACGCCTACGCCTTTTATGTCCGGCCAGCCAGCCGCGGGCGGACGGTCAAAGTCCACCGCCGCTACTCTGTGCGGCGCTATCTGTTCCGCTATCTGATGGCCCACAAAAATTATCTGGTCAACACGGCGGCCATGTGGGGCGTGGCCTGTGTCCTGCCGGTGCTGCTGGGGCAGATGGAGGCCCGGTTCGTTCTGCCCATCGGCTTTGCCATCCTCTCCCTGAACACCCCCATCTGCATCTTGCTGTCCTGCGACCCGGCACTGGAGCGGGCGGTGTGGTTCCTGCCGGGGCAGGGGAAGGCGTTCTGCGTCCCCTACTGCCTGTTCATTTTCGGGTGCAATCTGGCGGCGGACATTGTTTTCCTGTGCAGCTGGCAAATCCAACTCGGCGGGATCGGCCTGCTCCATGCTTTGACGGCGGCGGCCTTCGCTCTGCTGAGTGCCACTGGCTCCGTCCTGCTGGAGTGGTACTGCCCCATCCGGGGATGGAAAATCGAGAGCGACCTCTGGCACCATCCGCGAAAATACGTTGTGCCCGCTGTTATGCTCCTGCTGGCCGGGCTGGTGAGTATGGTCTGAAACAATTTTCTGCCTGGGCGGACGGGATCGCTCAGGCAGAATTTTTTCAAAAAGACAGACCGCTGTAACATTTCGCGGACATTTGTCTGTTATACTGCCCTTATCACCAAAAGGAGGACAGGCCATGAAACGGATACTGATTGTGGAGGATGACGCACTTTTGAATAAAACCTTAGCCTATAACCTGGTCTCCGATGGCTGGGACGTCACCCCCGCCCTGAATGCCAAAACCGCCGCCGATCTGCTGGCCGGAACAGAATACGACCTGGTGCTGCTGGACATCAATCTGCCGGACGGGAACGGCTATGACCTGTGCAGACTTGTCAAGCCGGAGCACCCGGATACGGTGGTGATCTTCCTCACCGCCAACGACCAGGAGAGCGACCAAATCCGGGGCTATGAGGCTGGAGCGGTGGACTACATCACCAAGCCCTTTTCCATCGGGGCCTTGCAACGGAAGATCCGCGCCATGTTCGCCATGCTGGAGCACCACAAGCCGGCAAAGGATCTCTACGACGACGGCAGGCTGTTCCTGGACTTCTCGGAACAAGCCGCCACCCTGAACGGGAAGCCTCTCAGCCTCTCCTCCATGGAGTACAAGATGCTGTACCTGTTCTGCAAAAATCCCCGCCAGGTCCTGACCCGGCAGCGGCTCCTGGAGCGGCTGTGGGATGTGGACGAGAAATTTGTGGACGAGCACACCCTGACCACCTCCATCAGCCGTATCCGGGGCAAGATTGAGGCGGAGGGCGACACCTATATCAAGACAATCTACGGCATCGGCTACCAGTGGACAGGGGGCGAGCGGAAATGAGGCGTATGCCCGTCAAAACCATGTTCCTGCTGGTGGAAACCGGCGCGGTGGTCTCCATGCTGGCCCTCTCCTTCCTCCTCTCCGCCGTCACCGGCCAGGGGGGAGTGCTGCTGGCCGGTGCGTTGCTGACGGCCTGCGCTTTATTCTGGCTGTTCCTGCTGACACTGTGTTTCGCCAAGCGGCTGTCCCAGTTCACCAGCGACCTGTGCCAAACCATGGACAGCATGATTACCGGTGGCCAGGAGCCGGCCAGAGCCGAAGACCGTGAGACCATCTTCGCGCGCATCAGCTACCGCCTCTCCCGGCTGTACGGTATCCTCCAGGAAAACCGGCGCAAGGTGGATGAAGAGCGGCAGGAGCTGCAAACGCTGGTGTCGGATATTTCCCATCAGGTGAAAACGCCGGTGGCAAATCTGAAAATGGTGACGGACACCCTGCTGGCAAAGCCGGTCACAGAGCAGGAGCGGCGGGACTTTCTACAGGGCATACGCAGCCAGACAGACAAGCTGGAATTTCTGGTGCAGTCCATGGGGAAAGCCTCCCGTCTGGAAACCGGGGCAATCACCCTGGACAAGAAGGACGGCGCGCTGCTGGACACTTTAGCTCAGGCCATGAGCGGCATCGTCTACAGTGCGGAGCAAAAGGGCATCTCCGTCGAGGTACAGTGCCCTGACGACCTGCGGGTTTCTCACGACAGCAAGTGGACGGCGGAGGCCCTGTTCAATCTGCTGGACAACGCGGTGAAGTACACCCCGGCGGGCGGGAAGATCAGCGTGTCGGTGGAGCAGTGGGAGATGTATGTCAAACTGGACGTGACCGACACCGGCAAGGGCATCCCGGAGAGCCGTCAGGCCGCCATCTTCCGGCGTTTTTACCGTGAGGAGGAGGTCCACGACCAGCCGGGGGTGGGCATCGGGCTGTATCTGGCCCGGGAGATTGTCACCCGGCAGGGCGGCTATATCCAGGTGGCCTCGAAACCCGGCCGCGGATCTACGTTTTCGGTGTTCCTGCCCCGGCGGTAAACTGTTCACAAAAAATTCACATTCAAAGCTCCAATTCGGACATTTCTGAGACATTTGGATTTTACAATCGCTCTGCAACAGGCGAAGAGCCGTGAAAGGAGCAGACAAAAATGAACGTATTACAAACCATCGACCTGAAAAAGCAATATGGCAGCGAGCCGAACATCACCCGCGCCCTGGATGGGGTCAACCTCTCTGTGGAGCAGGGGGAGTTCGTGGCCGTGGTGGGGACCTCCGGCAGCGGCAAGTCCACCCTTCTCAATATGATGGGCGGTCTCGACACCCCCACCTCCGGCAGCGTCATCGTCCGGGGGGACGAGCTGGCAAAGAAGAACGACGAGGAACTGACCATCTTCCGCCGCCGGAACATCGGCTTCATCTTCCAGAACTACAACCTGGTTCCCATTCTGAACGTCTACGAGAACATCGTCTTGCCCGTAGAGCTGGACGGGGACACGGTGGACCAGAAGTTCATGGACGAAATCGTCCACATGCTGGCCCTGGAGGATAAGCTGCAAAATATGCCCAACAACCTCTCCGGCGGACAGCAGCAGCGGGTGGCGATTGCCCGGGCCCTGATTACCAAACCGGCCATCGTCCTGGCGGATGAGCCTACCGGCAACCTGGACAGCAAGACCAGCGCCGATGTGCTGGGCCTGCTCAAGCGCACCAGCACGCAGTTCAACCAGACCATCGTGATGATCACCCACAACAACGAGATCGCACAGCTGGCCGACCGCATCGTGCGGATCGAGGATGGCAAAATCGTGGGCTGAGGGGGGTGGCAGCAATGACTTGGCCTTTTGAAAACGACACCAGCGCGGTGGAGAAGAAGCTGGCAAGCCGCAGCATCAAAGCCGACAAGCGGCGGAGCATATTTGTCATCCTGACGATTGCCCTGGCCGTCTGCCTCATGGGAAGTCTCTGCTTTCTCTACTCCGCCCAGCAGCTGAAGACCCTGGACGGCATCCTGGGGCAGTATCAGGCCGGGTGCGTCGGGCTGACCCGGGAGGAGGTCACCCGGCTGGCGGATACCGGAAGGTTTGAAAAATGGGGCTGTACCATTGAGGTGGGAACCGCCCGCCATAAGGACAGCATTTTGCAGATCAGCTATGTCAGCCCGGAGATGATCGACCTGATGGGCTACGGCAGGATTACCGGGACCTATCCCCAGGCGGAAAACGAGCTGTGTGTGGAGCGCGCCTTTTTCCGCTGCTTCGGTTTGCCGGAAGAAGTCGGTCAGACTGTCGTTCTGGACCTGGACGATGGAGAGAAGACCTATACCGTCACAGGTATTCTGGAAACAGAGAACATCAGCCGTATCTTCACGGTTTGGATTTCGGAGTCCGCAGTGGAGCCGGAGAGTCCCTATGAACTCCGGTTTCGCTTTGCCGGGAGCCAAGGGATGGAACTGGCCCAGCTTCGGGCGGACATTGAGCAGTTCTTCGCGGAAATGGGCATCCCGGAGGAGCAGACCTTCTACAGCTCCAACTACTTTGACATGGTGGACATCTACTTGGGCAGCGGGATGGAGGTCTATGCCGCAGCGCTCCTGATTGCCGTGGTGTGCGCCATTGTGATCTACAACATCTTCTATATCTCCGTCATGGGCAAAATGCGGGAATATGGCCGACTGAAGGTACTGGGGACCACACCCAGGCAGCTCAAGCGGGTGGTCAAGCGGGAGCGCCGCTTCCTGACCGCTATCGCCATTCCCCTGGGGCTGGTCTGCGCCGCAGGTATCGCGCTGATCGCCGTTCCCGGCTACTGGTCCTGGGGTGACAATATCCGGTCTGCGGTGATAGTCTCCCTCCTGACCTATGGCACCGTTTTGATCGCCACCAGGAAACCCATGGCAATGGCGGGAAAGGTCTCCGCCATTGAGGCCATCCGCGCCACCGCCTATTCCCAGCAGCAGGGCCCCAGTGTTTCCAGGCAGCTCCACCGCCGCCTGACCATGCCCCGGCTGGCCTGGATGAACTTCTCCCGGAACCGGAAAAAGGCGTTTGTCACCACCCTCTCCCTGAGCCTGACCGGGATTCTGCTTCTGTGCGTTTCCGCCTACGCAAACTCGGTGGACGTCAAAGAAATGGCCCAGTCCCAGTTTGGGGACCGGAGCCAGTATCTTCTGCAATACGAGAATTACGCAGGCCGGGAATTTGTGGAGATGCAGAGGGAGAATCCACTGGACCAGACCCTGCGGAAGGAGCTGTCTGCCCTTCCCGGTGTGGATTACGTTACGGCTTACAGCATGACTTGTGTGGAAATTCCCGCTGTCAGCGCCATTCCGGGCAATCGGGAGCATGAGCCGTTTTTTCTGCGCGGCATTTCCGAGGAAAAAATGGCAGAGATGTACGCCGGGGAGGCCGTTTTGGAGGGAACGGCGGATTACCGCCAGCTGCTGGAGGGGAATGGCATCCTGGTCTGCCCGGCAGGCAGTACGCTGAAGGAGGTCTATCGGACTGGCTATCAGCTTGGGGATACCATTACGGTTTCCTGTTACAACGGACAGAGCAAGACCTATACCGTCATGGGCATTGTCAAGGATGTTCAAATTGGCAGCTCCACCCATTTCTTTATCCTGCCCGAGGCGGAGTTGTCCGCCCTCTATCCGGAAATCTCGGACTTTACCGGCTATGTAAACATCCACGCCGAGCAGGACAGCCCACAGCTGCGGCGGGCGGTATTCAGCGCCATACCTGACCAGCGAGTGGAAATTTCCGGCCTGGACGATTTGGCCGCCGAGCTGGAGCGCGGCCTGCGGGACGAGTTGGCCCGGGACTACGGCATCCTGGTCTTTATCTTTGTGTTTTCCCTTATCAACCTCGCCAACACCTTGATTACCAATCTTCTCACCCGCCAGCAGGAGTTCGGCGTGTTCCAGTCCGTTGGCATGAGCGGCCGGCAGCTGTCCAGCATGCTGTCCTTTGAGTGCCTGTACTATGTTGGCATCACGCTGCTGGTCACCCTGACCCTGGGGACGGCGTGCAGTCTGGTTGTCTGCAAGGTATTCGATCAGATCGGCCTGTTTGGAACCCTCACCTACCATTTCCCGGCGCTCCAGGTTCTGCTGTTCGCCGCCGCGCTGCTTGTGGTGCAGGGGGTGTTCTCCGCCTGCGCGGTCCGCTATACCAGAAGGCTCTCTCTGGTGGAGCGGATCAAGGCGGTGGACTGACCCCGCCTGAAATGGAACGATTACAGTCAATTGAAAAACTAAAAAGAAAAAAGAAGATCTGGAGCAGCAGCTGAATACCGAGACCGATGAGGCCAAAATCAAGGATCTGGAGCATCAGTTGGCCCAGGTGGAGCGGGAGGTGAAGCAGAAGGATAACGATACATACCGGTGTCAACACACCACAGTCAGACAGCTCTCCTGATTTCCGGAAAAGCGGCGGTCTTGAGGAATCAATGCCGCCGCTTTCCTCCACTTAGATAAACTATTTTAGGAGATTTTGAGCATGGAAGATTTGAAAACCCTGTTGGCATATTTCAAGGAACACAAAAAAGGCGTCATCGTGATCCTCATTGCAACGGTCATAGGGGCCGCATTGGGGGTGACAGCTTTTTATAACGGCTGGCTTGGCTGAAAATTGACCGTAGGAAAAATTTAAGAAATTCCATAGGGAAAACGCAGGAAAAAGAAAAACAATCTTGATATAATGTCAGTGAAATCTTATCCTGGAGGCAAAGGGAAAATGAGTAAGCAAAAATGGATCAATCTGGTGTCGGTGTATTCCGTCATCTATACCGTGATTACGCTGCTGAACAGCGTGTTGTATCTCTGTAATGGCATTTACGAGGACCCCAGCGGCAACTGGCACGAACTGGATAGGGCCATCATCCTGCTGATCGGCGTCGCGGCGTTTGAGCTGTGTACCAGTCTGCCCATTAAGCCGTTGATTTTGCGGTATGTGGTCGCGTACATCCCGTCCCAGCTGATGGCTTTCGCCTATGTCTGGTTTACCAGTTTGCGGGAACCATTGGCGAAAACGGCGTACCAGGATATTTGGCTCAACTTTACGGGGCTGTTTATCGTGCTGAGCGTTGCCAACACCATTGTTGGCATTTGCAAGAAAAAAAGGGAGCGGAAGTAAAGTGACAAGTGCTGTAAACAACCTCACCCACATTCTGGTAGTTGACGATGAAAAGGAGCTGGCCGACGTGCTGGAGCTTTACCTCGCAAATGACGGCTACACAGTCCACAAGTGCTATACCGGCGCGGAGGCCATGGACTGCATTGCACACACAGACCTGGATCTGGCGCTCCTGGACGTGATGCTCCCCGACGCGGACGGCTTTCAGCTGTGCAAGAAGATCCGGGAGAAGTCCTACTGCCCCATCATCATGCTCACAGCCAGAGGGTCGGACGGGGACAAGATCATGGGCCTGACCATCGGGGCCGACGACTACATCACAAAGCCCTTCAATCCCTTGGAGGTGGTTGCCAGGGTCAAGACCCAGCTGCGGCGGTACAGGCTCTACAACGGCTCCGCTCCAAACCAGGACGAACCGGCCCATGAATACGACATTCGGGGGCTGACGCTCAACCGGGACAGCCACAAGTGCTTTCTGTTTGGGAGAGAAGTGCAGCTGACTCCCCTGGAGTTCTCCATCCTCTGGTATCTCTGCGAGCGGCAGGGGGTTGTCGTCCCCTCCGAGGAGCTGTTTGAGGCGGTGTGGGGCGAGAAGTTCCTAAAAAACAACAACACCGTCATGGCCCACATCGGGCGGCTGCGGGAAAAGCTGGACGAGCCTGCCCGAAGCCCCAGGTTCATTAAAACGGTATGGGGGGTTGGGTACACTATTGAAAAGTAAGAATGACTTCGGCCAGTTCCGCAGGAAGATATTACTCCGCACCATAGCTGTGCTGGCGGCGGCCGCCGCTGTGGTCTACCTCATTTACGCCGTACTGCTGCGGGGCCGCTTCGCCAACGGAATGGTGGCTCTGTTTCAAAATACCCTGGGCATGGACTACGATGCCGCCCTCCGGTTCTATGAGCGCACCTTCCGCAGCCACATGGATGCCATCATTCTGCTGTCCCTCCTGCTGGTGGCCTCTGTCCTGTTCTACTTTTACCTCCGCTGGCTGACCCGGTATTTTGAGGACATCAACAGAGGAATGGATGCTCTGCTTCAAGACGTGGCGGGAGAAATTTCCCTGCCCCCGGAGCTGCTTCCCATTGAGCGCAAAATGAATCTGGCAAAGCACACCATTGACCGGCAGAAAAGCGACATGCTCTTGGCTGAACAGAAAAAGAACGATTTGGTGATGTACCTGGCCCACGACCTGAAAACGCCCCTGGCCTCCTCCATCAGCTACCTGAACCTGCTGCGGGATGAAAAGCAGTTCTCCGAGGAACTGCGGGAAAAGTATCTCACCATTGCCCTCGCCAAGTCGGAGCGGTTGGAGGATCTGATCAATGAGTTTCTGGAAATCGCGCGGTACAGCCTGTCCACCATCACCCTGCAATACAGTGAGATCAACCTGACCCGCCTGCTGGAGCAGCTTGTGTATGAGTTTCAGCCGGTTCTGAATCAGAAGGGCCTGACCTGCCGCCTTGCGGTTGGGGAGGATATTTTGCTGAACTGTGACGCCGACAAGATACAGCGGGTCTTTGACAACCTTTTGCGCAATGCGGTGAATTACAGCTACGACGGAACCGAGATCACCATTGAGGCCGAGAGCGGCGAGGACTGCGTAAAGCTGAGATTTTCCAACCACGGTGGAACCATTCCCCAGGAGAAGCTGGAGCGAATCTTCGAGCAGTTTTACCGGCTGGACACGGGGCGCAGCTCCAGCGGGGCCGGGCTGGGCCTCGCCATCGCCAAGCAGATCGTCACGCTCCACAAAGGGATGATTACTGCGGAGAGCAGGGATGGCCTGACAGTCTTTACGGTGACGATTCCTGTTTTATAGCAATCACAAACACTAAAAATCACGGAGAGACACATAATGAATAACAAGAAACTGTCGGTGTATTTGATTGGCACAGAGGTACTGCTGATCCTCTGCATCGCGTTGGCGAACCTCAATCCGTCACCGGTTCTCTATTTTGTTTTTATAATTTCCTGTACGGGCTGGTATTCAGTCTTTTGGTTCCGCTATACTGTCTGCGGAGAGAAAAGGAATCACTTGCTTCGGCCGCGTAAAAAGGCTGGGCCCACGGCAATTTGCCGTTTTGTTTGCATTTGCGATATTTTCCGTTGGCGGACAGCTGATCCCCAAAATGGCTGTGGGGGAACAGATACCGTGGCATCTGCTGCCGTTAGGGATTGTACCGCTTATCATGACCACGTTTTTTGAGGAGTTCCTGTTTCGGGGCTTTGTGCAGAGCAGGGCCGAGCAGCAATTTGGCTGCTTGCCCGCAATTTTGATTTCCGGGACGATGTTCTCGCTATATCATCTGGGCTATCCCGGTTTTCGCGCCTGGGAGGATTTGCTCCTGCTCTTTACGGTAGGACTTGGATTCGCGGCTGCCTACAGGCTTTCTGGTAATAATCTGATCGTGTCGTACTTCGTAAACCTGCCGAACGCTTTTGTTACCTACATACTCAGAAGCTGTACCAATAGATAAAAAGGTGCTATAATGAGGGTATGATACAGAAAAATGAGAGACGCAGGTATGCGA
>NZ_CALPCP010000005.1 GCF_943192995.1 Flintibacter muris | reverse complement strand
GGAGATAAGCGGGATCGAACCGCTGACCTCCTGAATGCCATTCAGGCGCTCTCCCAGCTGAGCTATACCCCCACGTCAATATTCAGTTGTAAAGTGGTGGAGATAAGCGGGATCGAACCGCTGACCTCTTGAATGCCATTCAAGCGCTCTCCCAGCTGAGCTATACCCCCATATTCAATTTCCCAACTCGGACATCGCTCCATTTGTACTCAACTATATTCATTGTAATATATTTTTTGCAAGCTGTCAAGTGTTGATTTTCTGAACCTATTGGACAAATTCGGGATTATTTCACTGGAAACATGTGTTGCCATCTGAGTTATACCCCCCCACATCAATATTCGTTTGTAAAGTGGTGGAGATAAACGAAATCAAACCGCTGAACACTTGAATACCATTCAAATATTCTTCCAGATCGTGCAGTTGCTTACCACCCAAGAGTGATTAAACACAATCTTATGCTGGAGGCATTATACGATATTCAGGCGGAGATGTCAAGCAATTTTTATAAACTTCCGCAACTGGAAAATGTCAAGGGTTAAATGCAGAAAAATCTAAAATTGTTTTTGTGCATTATTTACAAAAGCAATTCTACCCCCTCAATACCGGCCTCCTGGGCAAGCTCCAGCAATACTCGTCCGGCACACCTCCCGTCCAGGATGCCGCGCGGGTATTCGTTTACCCACCGCTACACCAGCAATGTGTCCGCCTCTGTTATCCCGGTAAAGTCCGTCCCCTTTGGAACCTTCCGCCGAATCATACGGTTTCCGTTCTCGTTGCTCCCCCGTTCAAAGGCGCTGTGCGGATGGCAGTAGTAGATGTGGGTTCGCGCCCCCTCTCCGGTCACGGCCCGCGTCATGCCCTCCCAGTCCTGGAACTCGCTGCCGTTGTCAACGGTGATCGTCTGGAATATCCGCCAAAAGTTGAGGCTCCCCAGCTTCTTTTCCAGCCCATCCAGCACGGCCGCCACGCTTGCCATTGTCCCGTACGGTCTAAGAGCCTGTTTAAAAACTTTTGACAAGAACGACCTCCAGGTAGATAATAAGGAAAAACAGGCAGGAGCGTCAAGCTGAGGGAATCGCAATAGCCAAAGGCCGCATGACTGGCAGCCCCAAGAAAGCAATGGATACTTTCGAGTGCGTTTATCTCAAACGTGAAGGAAGGGAAACTGTCAGTCAGTGCAGGAGCGAAACAGTTGGGAATTTCACGTTCTACATGGTATTGGAAAGTAAATGAATATGAAAATGATTCCTTCATTGATTTGTAATGGACATACGAAAAAATGCTGGCAGCAGTATAGTACGGCTGCCGGCATTTTTAATCTTTGGGAATCATTGGCCGACTGATGAACAATGTCCGCATGGGACACTATCCCACAGACCTGGATCATGTAGACCTGATCACCCGAGGCATCACATTTCCCGGCGGTGTGACCACCAATCTGTTGGATCTATGCTGCCCTATCTGTCCATCCCGTTTGCAAAAGGCGGCCGGAGCCGGGAGTCGGAGAGTTTTTTCATGCCTGTTGATTGCTGAAAAGGTGGTACAGATTCATAATGGTGACCACGCTCTGTTCTTTGGTGTAGGTCTCCTGGGGGGAGAAATTTCCGCCGCCAGTGCCGTTCATGATTCCGGCCCCCTGGACCTGGCCCACGGCGGACTGAGCCCAGGGGCTGATGGTCTCGCTGTCAATAAAATCGGGGGCGGACTGGGTGAGGGGGGAGCCCGCCGCCCTGGACAGATTGGCAAGGATGACGGCCGCCTGCTCCCGGTTCAGGGGGGCGTCTGGATTAAAGGCGCCGCCGTCCATACCGGACACAATGCCCAGCCCGGCGGCCTTTTCCACGCTGAGGTCCCGAGTGTCGGAGAAGGACACCCGTTCTTCAATCTCCTGGCCGGTAAAGCGCTCATAGAACTGGACGGCCAGGGTACAGAACTGGGCCCGGGTGATGGTCTGGTTGTAACCGGTGCGCAGGGAGACGGGGAGAAAATCCCAGGCAATGGCCTCGTCTACGGAGGAGGAGGCCCAGGCGGCAGGAAGGCTGCCCGCTGTGAGGGTGAGCGAGGGGGAGGCGGTGTCAATATCTTCCATCACCTGGATGGGAAAGGCGGAGAAGCGGAACACATAGTTGCCATAGAAGAGGCTCTCCCCATTGCCCAGCTGGCCGCTGACATTGGCCCCCCAGGTCCACAGCTCACCGAAGGTTTTTCGCACCAGAACATGGTTCCAGCCGACGCTGACCTCCTCCACGCCATCCTCCAGCACCATAACGGGGGAGAGCCGGCCCTCAGTGGTGCCGTCTCCCACATCCCCCGACCGGTTGTTGCCCCAGGCCCAGAGGGAGCGGTCCTGACGGAAGGCGTAGGCGTTGTTGTTGGAGGCGTAGACGCCGATTACATGGTCCATGATCTGGGCAGGGGTGGAGCGGCTTTCGATGGTGCCGTCCCCCAGCTCTCCCTGCCAGTTCCGTCCCCAGGTCCACAGGGTGCCGTCCGCCTTGACGGCGGCGCTGAACCCGTAGCCGGCGCTCATCTGCACCACCTTGTCCAGCACCTTGACCGGGGTGAGCCGTTCCCGGGTGGTACCATCTCCCACGCCGCCGCTGGCGTTCTGCCCCCAGGCCCACAGGGAGCCGTCGGTTTTCAGAGCCAGGCTGTGGCCAAAGCCGGTGCAGGCGGCGGCCACATTGTCCAGAATCTTTTTGGGGACGGAGGTCTGGCGGTTGGTCCGGTCGCCCACATACTTGCCCCAGACCCACAGGGAGCCGTCGGTTTTGATGGCCAGGTGAGTACATACTCCCGTGCTGGCCGAGACCACATCATCCATAATCTTAACAGGGACGGTGCTGCCCTCCATGGTGTCGGGGAGGCCGGGGAAAGTGTTGCTCACGTTGCGTCCCCAGGCCCACAGAGTGTTGTCCTTCAGCACGGCGTAGGTGTGGGACTCGCCGGCGCTGACCGACTTGACGCCCTCCAGTACCTTGACCGGGGTGGTCCGGTCCTGGGTGGTGCCGTCTCCCAGCTGTCCGTACTGGTTGTCACCCCAGGCCCACAGATTGCCGCCGCCGTCAATGATAAAGCTCTCCGCACCGCCGCCGCTCATGAGCTGGTCTGTATCGGCCCTGGCAGAGTCGTAAGCCACCGCCGGGGCGGCCTGAGCCAGAAGCAGGACCAGGCCCAGAAGCAGAGAGAGGGATTTTTTGAGTCTCATAGAGTGAATCCTCCTTTGTATGAATATCCGACAACTCCCGCAAAAACAGGAATTTGCAGATGTTGACATAAAACTGGCATTTCAGGGCCTGATCTCCCCACGGAGGAGGACCTGGTCCCCGGACTGATATTCCTTGGCGTACCGCCCGGGGGTGAGGCCGGTGAGGTGGCCGAAGGTGCGGATAAAGTGGGAGTTGTCGGAAAATCCAGACAGTTCCCCCGCCTGCTGGACGCTGACCCCCTCCTGAAGCAGCTGTCTGGCCTTGAGCACCCGGCTGTAGATGATGTACTCCATCACGGAAAAGCCGGTGGCCGCCTTGAAAACGCGGCAAAGGTAGTGCTTGCTGATGTAAAACTGCCCGGCGATCTGGTCCAGAGTGAGGGGCTCAGACAGGTTGTCCCGGATATAGTCCAGGATGGGGGCTACCCGGAGAAAGTCCTTGTTGTGGATGGACTCGCCGGCGTCAGCCACGTTGAGGGTGGGGGCTACCCGGATCAGCAGATTGAGCAGGGCCACCAGCTGGCGGGTGTCGCTTCCGAAGGAACCGTCGTTTTTGTTGCGTTCCAGGGCCTGAAACAGCTCTATGATCTCAGTCATCTCCCCGGTGGACAGCTCCGCCCGGCGGAAGGCCGCGCCGCAGAACTGGGTTAAGTCGGTTTGGGGGGTGGACAGCTGGGTCAGCGCCTTTTTATTGATATGGAGCACATACCGGGCGTGAAAGCCCTCCGCCATGGTGCGGTGGAGGGTGTTTTCCCCAATGAGGTACAGCGTTCCCCGCCGCAGGGGGTAGACCTGGTCGCTGACAAAGATGTTCCCCGGGCTGACCAGGGGAAGGAGCAGCTCACAGTGGTCATGAAAGTGCAGCCGGCTCATGTTCCAGGTCTCGTTGTGGTTCAGCTGTAAGTGGAATTCCACGTTGGTCAAAGAAAAAAGCCCCCTTTGCTATGAATTGCGGAGCAGATCATATCCGCCCCCGTGCAAACGATGCCCCATTATACCACGTCAGTTCAAGATATGCAAACTTTATGCTAAATTACAGGCTAGACCAGTTGTGGGATTTGTGGTAAAATAGCCACTGTAGAAAAGCGCATTGCGGCACCTTGACAATTTGAGCAGAAGAAAGAGAACCAAAAAATTTGTAATGGGGGTATTACTATGAACAAAGTATATTCCATGCACGACGCCGTGGCGAAATTCGTGGAAAGCGGAGACTGTGTCTGCTTCGGCGGCTTCACCACCAACCGCAAGCCCTACGCCGTGGTCAGCGAGATCCTGCGCCAAGGCCAGACCGACTTTACTGTCTGGGCCGGTCCCGCCGGCGGCGACTGGGACATGATGATCGGCGAGGGCCGGGTAAAGGCGTACATCAACTGCTACACCGCCAACTCCGGCTACACCAACGTCTCCCGCCGCTTCCGCGCCGCCATTGAGAAGGGCCAGTTGACCTATGAGGACTACTCCCAGGACGTGCTGATGCTCCAGCTCCACGCCGCCTCTCTGGGCCTGCCCTTCCTGCCTGTCCGCCTGATGCAGGGCTCCGGCCTGATGAAGTACTGGGGCATCAGCGAGGAGCAGCGCAAGGCGCTGGACAAGGTGGACGACCTGAAGTGCGTTGAAATTGAAAATCCCTTCAACCCCGGCGAGAAGGTTGTGGCCGTCCCCACGCCCAAGCTGGACCTGGCCGTGATCCATGTGCAGAAGGCCTCCCCCGACGGCACCTGCATCATTGAGGGCGACGAGTTCCACGACGTTGACATTGCCGTGGCCGCCCGCAAGGTGATTGTCACCTGCGAGGAGCTGGTGAGCGATGAGTACATCCGCCGTGACCCCACCCTGACCCGCATCTTCGGCGAGTGCGTCTCCGCCGTGGTCTACGCCCCCTACGGCGCATGGCCTTCCCAGTGCTACAACTACTACGACAACGACTCCCACGCCCTGGTGGAGTATGACAAGGCATCCAAGTATCAGGACGCCGAGGACGCCAAGCAGCAGCTGGCCAAGGCCGCTGCCAAGGCTCAGAAGGCCGCCGAGGCCAAGCCCGGCGACGAGAAGGCTCAGGCCGCCGCCGCCAAGGCCCGGAAGGCCGCTGACGACGCCGCTTCCGGCGCCGCCGTTCCCGAGACCTTTAAGGACTATGTGGACAAGTGGGTTTACAGCGTGAAGGATCACGACGAGCTGCTGGATAAGGTGGGCGGTTCCCGCCTGATGCGGCTGAAGAACGAGCCCCATCTGGGCTATTCCACCCGGCACTAAGAAAAGGGAGGTATAAAGAAATGGCTGAGTATAAGATTACCAAGCAGGAGCGTCAGGCTTACGCTATCGCCAAGAACATCAAGGAAAATCAGATCGTTATTGTGGGCACCGGCCTTCCCCTGATCGGTGCTTCTCTGGCCAAGCGGGTGGTGTGCCCCTCCTGCCATCCCATCGTGGAGAGCGGCCTGATGGACTGCTCCCCTGTGGAGGTCCCCCGCTCCGTGGGCGACAACCGCTTTATGGCCCACTGCGCCGTGCAGTGGCCCAACATCCGCTTTATCGGCTTTGAGGCCAACGAGTGGCTGCATGACGAGGACCGCCTGATTGCCTTTATCGGCGGCGCCCAGATCGACCCCTATGGCAACGTGAACTCCACCTGTATCTACGGCAAGGGTGACTACGTCCAGCCGGCCACCCGCTTCACCGGCTCCGGCGGCGCCAACGGTATCGCCACCTACTGCAACACCATCATCATGATGCAGCACCAGAAGCGCCGCTTCATGGAGCACATTGACTACATCACCTCCTGCGGCTGGATGGACGGCCCCGGCGGCCGTGAGAAGGTTGGCCTGCCCGGCAACCGCGGCCCCCAGATGGTGGTCACCGACCTGGGCATCATGAAGTTCGACGAGCAGACCAAGCGCATGTACTGCGCCTACATGTTCCCCGGCGTCACCCCCGAGATTGTCCAGGAGAACACCGGCTTTGAGATCGACTGCTCCAAGGCCGAAATCTTCCCCGACCCCGACCAGGAGATCCTGCGCATCATCCGCGAGGAGATCGACCCCGGCCAGGCCTTTATCAAGATCCCCAAGGAGTAAGCATGAAAAACCTGTTTATTTCCATTGCGGCAGCTGTGGTCATTGCCATAATTGGATGGTTTTTTATCCAAATTTGTCCCGTGTACCAATATACCAATCCGCCTGTTCTATACCTGGCAACGGTGATCGGCGGCGGATGCTGCTGGATTGGATTGAATCTGCGGAAAAAATAGCAATGGGACGCCCCGTCCTCCGGGCGGGGCTCCATACAAGATTTAGGAGGAGTTTACATTGGGTAATTATTCCATGCCCCGGTATTTCCAAAATATGCCCGTGGTGGGCAAGCCCGTCAAGGCCAACACGGAGAATGTCAACGAGCTGCGGGCCATTGAGGACGACATCCACGCCCATATCGTGGACGCTCTGTCCAGCGGCAAGGCTGACGAGGACATGAACGCCAAGGGCCAGCTTACCGCCATGCAGCGCGTTGCCCTGCTGGTGGACGCCGGCACCTGGTGCCCCCTGAACAGCCTGTACAACCCCGAGCACAACAAGAACGGCTCCACCTCCATTGTCAAGGGCCTGGGCCGGGTGAACGGCAAATGGTGCTGCATTATCGCTTCTGACAACAAGAAGCACGCCGGCACCTGGGTGCCCGGCCAGGCGGACAACCTGCTCCGGGGCAGCGACACCGCCAAGCGGCTGCGCATCCCCCTGATCTACCTGCTGGAGTGTGCCGGCGTGGAGCTGGACAAGCAGGAGAAGGTGTACCCCAACCGCCGGGGCGGCGGCACCCCCTTCTACCGCAACTCTGAGCTCAACCAGATGGGCATCCCCGTCATTGTGGGCATCCACGGCACCAACCCCGCCGGCGGCGGCTACCACTCCATCTCCCCCACTGTGCTGGTGGCCCACCAGAAGGCCAACATGGCTGTGGGCGGCGCGGGCATTGTGGGCGGCATGAACCCCAAGCCCCATGTGGACATGGAGGCCGCCCTGGCCCAGATCGAGGCCACCAAGGGCCTGCGTGCTGATCCTCCCGGAAGCGTCTCCATCCACTACGGCGAGACCGGCTTCTTCCGTGAGGTGTACACCGAGCAGGAGGGGGTCATCGCCGGCATCAAGAAGTACGTGGACATGCTGCCCACCTTCGACCTGGAGTTCTTCCGGGTGGACACCCCCCAGTCTCCCGCTATGTCCGATGTGGAGCTGTATGACCTGGTGCTCAACAACAAAAACCGCCCCTACGACATGTATTCCGTCCTTGGCCGCCTGTTCGACGGCAGCCAGTTCATGGAGTACAAGAAGGGCTACGGTCCCGAGATGATTACCGGCATTGCCAAGGTGGACGGCCTGCTGGTGGGCGTGGTGGCCAACCAGCAGGGCATTTTCCCCAACTATCCCGAGTATAAGATGGCCAAGTACGGCCAGGCTATGGGCGCGGGCGGCAAGCTGTACCGCCAGGGCCTGATTAAGATGAACGAGTTTGTCACCCTGTGCGCCCGTGACCGCCTGCCCATGATCTGGATTCAGGACACCACCGGTATCGACGTAGGTGACGACGCCGAGGTGGCCGAGCTGCTGGGCCTGGGCCAGTCCCTGATCTACTCCATCCAGTCCTCCGGCCTGCCCATGATGGAGATTACCCTGCGCCGGGGCACCGCCGCTGCCCACTACGTCCTGGGCGGCCCCCAGGGCAACGACAACAACGCCTTCTCCCTGGGCACCGCCGCCACCGAGATCAACGTGATGAACGGCAAGACCGCCGCCAACGCCATGTACACCGGCCGTCTGGCCAAGGACCAGAAGGCGGGCAAGGACCTCCAGCCCACCATCGACAAGATGAACTCCCTGATTGACGACTACAACGTAAAATCTCAGCCTCTGTTCTGCGCCCAGGCCGGCCTGGTGGACGAGGTGGTCGACATGCCCATGATGCGCAACTACATTGTGGCCTTTGCCGACTCCTGCTACCAGAACCCCGCCTCCATCTGCCCCTTCCACCAGATGCTGCTGCCCAGAACCATCAAGGATTACGACGACGGGCATAAATAAGACCGGCGCAATCTGTATGTAGGGCGCGACGACCCGGCGCGCTGTTTCCAAAGGCCGCACGGCCCCTTGTAAAAGCGGGCCGCCGGGGTCGTCGGCCCCTACACACAACCACATGAAATTAGGAGAATCGAAACCTATGAGTATCTACACCCTGGGAATCGACATCGGTTCCACTGCCTCCAAGTGCATTATGCTGGAGGACGGCAAGGAGATTGTGGCCAAGTCCCTCATCTCGGTGGGGGCGGGCACCAGCGGACCTCAGCGGGCGATCGACCAGGTGCTCGACCAGGCCGGAAAGTCCCGGGAGGATATGGCCTTTATCCTGGCCACCGGCTATGGCCGCAATTCCCTGGAGGAATTCGCCGACAGCCAGATGAGCGAGCTGAGCTGCCACGGCAAGGGCGCGGCCTTCCTGTTCCCGGAGGTCAAGACCGTGATTGACATTGGCGGCCAGGATGTGAAGGTCATGCGGGTGGAAAACGGCGTGATGACCAACTTCCAGATGAACGACAAATGCGCCGCCGGTACCGGCCGGTTCCTGGACGTGATGGCCCGGGTGCTGGAGGTGGACGTGGAGGATCTGGGCACATTGGGGGCCCAGTCCACCAAGTACGTGGGTATCAGCTCCACCTGCACTGTCTTCGCCGAGAGCGAGGTCATCAGCCAGCTGTCCATGGGCACTGACAAGCGGGACATCATCAACGGCATTCACCAGTCGGTGGCCTCCCGTGTGGCCGGACTGGCCCACCGGATCGGGGTTCAGGACCAGGTGGTCATGACCGGCGGTGTGGCCCAGAACTCCGGCGTGGTCAACGCCCTTCAGGAGGCCCTGGGCCGGGAAATCCACACCTCACCTTTGACCCAGTACAACGGCGCCCTGGGCGCCGCCCTGTTTGCCTATCAGAAATATCAAAAGGCGCATAAGTAAAGGAGACATGTGGAATGGACCGCTTTAAAAAGGTATACAGCCAAGGCGTTTTAACAACATTTGAAATCTGGGTTGACACCGAGACCGGCGTAAACTATGTCTGGCGTCACGACGGAAGCGCCGGAGGACTGACCGTCCTTCTGGACAAGGATGGGAAGCCGGTTGTGACGAATGTTTCCAATAAGGCTTGACCTGCGGGAAGAGCATGGGAGGTAATAAACATGACTGACAAGCAGATGCAATTTATTGCCTGGCTGATCACAACGGCTACGGACAAATGCTCTTCCATGGAAGAGGTTCGGAAAATGAATGAGGAAATCCGCAAGCATTCTGCCGGACTGAAGGACGAGAGCGAAGAAAGTAATTAAAACAGTTAGGAGGAATTCTCTATGGCAAAAGAAGTGAGCCCCGGCGTACTGGCGCTGCGTAAGGTCGTTGAAGACGTCTATGCCGATGCCCGGGAGGCCAAGAAACAGGGCAAGCTGGTGGGCTGGTCCAGCTCCAAGTTCCCCTGCGAGCTGGCCGCCGCCTTTGACCTTGACGTGATGTACCCCGAAAACCAGGCCGCCGGTATCGCCGCCAACCGGGACGGCGAGATCATGTGCCAGGCCGCCGAGGACCTGGGCTTTGACAACGATATCTGCGGCTACGCCCGCATCTCTCTGGCCTACGCCGCCGGCAAGCGGGCCAGCCGCAAGGTGGACCTGGAGACAGGCGAGTATGTCATCAATCCCGCCAGCGGCCGTCCTCTCAAGGACGAGAACGGAAAGGTGGTTATGGGTGAGGACGGCAAGCCCGTCAAGGACCCCAAGACCATGCAGCCCTACACCGTCCTGGACGACATCCATGAGATTGAGGCCCTCCCCGACGGCAAGGAGAAGGACCTGCGCTGGGCCGCCATCAAGCCCTACCGCCAGATGCAGATGCCCCAGCCTGACTTTGTGCTGTGCTGCAACAACATCTGCAACTGCATGACCAAGTGGTACGAAAATATCGCCCGTATGTGCAACGTGCCCCTGATTATGATCGACATCCCCTACAACAACACTGTGGAGGTCCACGACACCAATGTGGCCTACGTCCGGGCTCAGTTCGACCACGCCATCAAGCAGCTGGAGGAGCTCACCGGCAAGAAGTTTGACGAGAAGAAGTTTGAAGAGGCCTGCGCCAACGCCAACCGCACCGCCAGCGCCTGGCTGCGGGTGTGCGACTATCTCCAGTATAAGCCCGCCCCCTACTCCGGCTTTGACCTGTTCAACCACATGGCCGACGTGGTTACTGCCCGTGGCCGTGTCCAGGCTGCCGAGGCCTTTGAGCTGCTGGAGAAGGACCTGGCCGAGGCCGTCAAGGTGGGCAAGTCTACCACCCCCTTCCCCGAAAAGTACCGGGTTATGTTCGAGGGCATTCCCTGCTGGCCCAAGCTGCCCAACCTGTTCAAGCCCCTGAAGGAGCACGGCGTCAACGTCACCGCCGTGGTGTACGCCCCCGCCTTCGGCTTTGTGTACAACAACATGGATGAGATGGTCCGGGCCTACTACAAGGCCCCCAACTCCGTGTGTATCGAGCAGGGCGTGTCCTGGCGTGAGGGCATCTGCAAGGACAACAAGGTGGACGGCGTGCTGGTCCACTACAACCGCTCCTGCAAGCCCTGGTCCGGTTACATGGCAGAGATGCAGCGCCGCTTTACCGACGACCTGGGCATCCCCTGCGCCGGCTTTGACGGCGACCAGGCCGACCCCCGGAACTTTAACGAGGCCCAGTATGAGACCCGCGTCCAGGGCCTGGTAGAGGCCATGGAGGCCAACGCCGAGAACAAGGAGGGCTGAGAGATGAGCATTGAGGTACTGTTGAAAGAATTTGCTGAGATTTCCGAGCATCCCGGCCGTCAGATCAAGGCCTTCAAGGCCGAGGGCAAAAAGGTTGTGGGCGTTCTGCCCTACTTCGCCCCCGAGGAGCTGGTGTACGCCGCCGGTATGGTGCCCATGGGCATCTGGGGCAGCAACAAGAAGACCATCTCCATGGCCAAGGAGTACTGCGCCACCTTCTACTGCACCATCGCCCAGCTGGCTCTGGAGATGCTGCTGGACGGCACTCTGGACGATCTGGACGGCCTGATTACCCCCACCATCTGCGACACCCTGCGCCCCATGAGCCAGAACTTCCGTGTCGCCATGAAGGATAAGCTGCCCTGCATCTTCCTGGCCCATCCCCAGCAGCGCAAGCCCGCCTTTGGCATCCAGTTCACCATGGACCAGTATCAGCATGTCAAGTCTGAGCTGGAGAAGATTTCCGGCAACACCATCACCGACGAGGCCCTGCGGGAGGCCATCAAGGTCTACAACCGCAATCGCGCCGCCCGCCGGGAGTTTGTCAAGCTGGCCGGTCAGCACCCCGACGTGGTGTCCGCCGTGGCCCGGTCCGCAGTCCTGCGCTCCGCTTACTTTATGATTAAGGACGACCACACCGCCAAGCTGGAGGCCCTGAACGAGGAGCTGAAAGCCCTGCCTGCCTGCGACTGGAAGGGCAAGAAGATCCTCACCTCGGGCATCATCTGCGACAATCCCAAGCTGCTCCAGACCTTTGATGACAACCAGATTGCCATTGTGGCCGACGACGTGGCCCACGAGAGCCGCATGATCCGGGTGGATGCTGACGAGACCGGCGACCCCATGATGGCCCTGGCCCAGCAGTTTGCCGACCAGGACTACGACATCCTGCTCTATGATGAGAACTCCAGCCAGAACCGCCGGGCCGACTTCGTGGTCAAGCAGATCAAGGACTCGGGCGCTCAGGGCCTGGTGCTGTTTATGCAGCAGTTCTGCGATCCCGAGGAGATGGAGTACCCCTACCTGAAAAAGGCGCTGGACGCCGCCGGCATCCCCCACATCAAGCTGGGTGTGGACCAGCAGATGCGGGACTTCGGCCAGGCCAGCACTGCCATCCAGGCCTTTGCTGATGTGCTGTAAAAAAAGCGTTTAATTCTATGAACCCTGTCTAATGTCATATTGACACTTCTCTGGAGAAAATGGTATAATGTTCCCAATTTCGGCCTCCCTTCCGCCCGAACAGGCGGAAGGGGGACCGCAAGTCCCGTTCCGCCGCCGGGATGAGCCCGAAAAACGGAACAAAATAATGTAAAGGGGAAAAAGAAGCTATGAATTACAATGTGACCGTCAACGGCAAGGTCTACAACGTCTCCGTTGAGAGGACCGGCGCCGCTGCCCCCGCCGCCCCGGCGATGGCTGCTCCCGTGGCTGCCGCTCCTGTGGCTGCCCCGGCTCCTGTGGCCGCTCCCGCCCCTGCCGCCGCTCCTGCGCCCGCCCCCGCCCCCGCTGCGGCTCCTGCCGCTGTCGGCGCCGGCGAGACCGCCGTGAAGAGCCCCATGCCCGGCAACATCTTTAAGGTGGAGTGCTCCGTGGGCCAGTCCGTCAACGCCGGCGATGTGCTGGTGGTGCTGGAGGCCATGAAGATGGAGATCGAGGTGTCCGCCCCCGTGGCCGGCACTGTCAAGGCCGTGGCCGCCTCCGTGGGCACCGCAGTCAACACCGACGACCTGTTGGTCACCCTGGGCTGATAAGGGGGAGTTTCAACTATGCCTAGTACTGATCCTAGCAAGTATATCTTGCACCCCTTTGAGCCGCTGTCGGTGCCCGAGGCCCTGCTGACGGCCGTCTGCGGCCTGCTGGTGGTGTTCATGATGCTGGCCATCCTGATGGTAGTCATTATGGTCATCTCCAAGGTGGTAGCCGCTATCGACGCCCAGCATAAGCCTGCCGCTGCGCCTGCCGCCAAGAAGGCCGCTCCCGCCCCGGTGCCCAAACCGGCCCCCGCCGCGCCCGCTCAGGATGACGGCGAGTTGGTGGCTGTGATGATGGCCGCCGTGGCGGAGGAATCCGGTATGCCTCTGGGTTCCTTCCAGATCACCAACATTGCCCCCGCCGCGGCCGCCGCTCCTGTGGCTGCTGCTCCCGCGCCCGCCCCGGCCCCTGTGGCTGCGGCGCCTGCTCCCGCCGCCGCCCCGGCTCCCGCCGCTGCCCCCGCCGCCGGTGAGACCGCTGTGAAGAGCCCCATGCCCGGCAACATTTTCAAGGTGGAGTGCTCTGTAGGTCAGTCCGTCAACGCCGGCGACGTGCTGGTGGTTCTGGAGGCCATGAAGATGGAGATTGAGGTGTCCGCCCCCGTGGCCGGCACCGTCAAGGCGGTCGCCGCTTCTGTGGGCACCGCTGTCAACACCGATGACCTGCTGGTCACCATCGGTTGAAAGGAGGGGTAAAGTATGGAATTTTTCACTCGAGTAATTAGCGCCATCGCGTCCGGCTCCGGCTTTGCCGCTCTGGATGTCAAGACCATTATCATGCTGTTCATCGCCTGCGTGCTGCTGTACATGGGTATCGGCAAGGGCTATGAGCCTCTGCTGATGGTCCCCATCGGCTTTGGTGTGCTGCTGGCCAACCTGCCCATCACCGGCCTGTTTGCTGAGCCTGTCTATGACGCCGCTACCCACAGTGGTACCGTTGGCTTCATGTGGGTGCTCTATCAGGGCGTTCAGTACGCTATCTATCCGTCGATTATCTTTATGGGCATCGGCGCAATGACCGACTTCGGTCCCTTGTTGGCCAACCCCACCTCTCTGCTGTTGGGTGCCGCGGCGCAGATGGGCATCTTCGCCGCCTTCCTGATGGCCCTGTGTGTGGGCCCCATCACCAGCGCCCTGAACGGCATGTTGCCCTTTATCCCTGTCATCACCTTTACCCCCGCTGACGCGGCGGCTATCGGCGTGATCGGAGGCGCTGACGGACCGACAGCAATTTTGACGGCATCCAAGCTGGCTGTGGAGCTGCTGCCCGCCATCGCCATTGCGGCCTACTCCTACATGGCGCTGATCCCCATGATTCAGCCCCCTCTGATGAAGGCCCTCACCACCAAGGAGGCCCGCCAGGTCAAGATGAGCCAGCTGCGCACCGTGTCCAAGGCGGAGAAGATCATTTTCCCCATCGCGGTAACCATCTTCGTGGTGCTGCTGATTCCGGACACCGCCCCGCTGATCGGTATGCTCATGCTGGGTAACCTGTTCCGTGAGAGCGGCGTCACCGAGCGTCTGTCTGATACCGCTCAGAATGCCCTCATCAACATCGTTACTATCCCTCTGGGTCTGTCTGTGGGCTTTAAGGCCAGCGCGGATCAGTTCCTGAAGGGCGAGACCCTGTTCATCATTGTCCTGGGCCTGACTGCTTTCCTGCTGTCCACTGCCGGTGGCCTGATCCTGGGCAACGTGATGTATGCGGTCACCGGCGGCAAGGTCAATCCGCTGATTGGCTCCGCCGGCGTGTCCGCCGTGCCTATGGCTGCCCGTGTGGCTCAGAACGTGGGCCAGAAGGAGAACCCCTCCAACTTCCTGCTCATGCACGCCATGGGCCCCAATGTGGCCGGCGTGATCGGCTCCGCTTGTGCGGCCGGTTTCATGATTAAGGTGTTTGGCGGCTGATTTCCGTTTCCTTGCGTTCAACCGGCGCGTCGAAAGACGCGCCGGTTTTTTTATCCGCAAAAGCTTGAAAATGTGCTGTTTGTCAATAGAAAGGACTTGAAGCAGCGGCTGGACAGTGCGTTGACTAAACTCTGACTGTCTTTGTCTCCAAGTGGAGAACCGGCCAGGGGGATGACAGCGGTGTCTTGCCTGATAGGCCCTGGGGACGGTCTGACCTGACCGCGTCCAGGCAGTTTATATTTTTGTAATTTGGCGGATAGATATTTTTTTGAAAATCTGTAAAAATTCCGAAAAAAATATCTTGCCAAATTTCACCGGAGCTGGTACACTTATGTAAACTCAGACCCTCCCATTCCGGAGGTCAGGTCAGAAGAGGAGAAAAAACCATGAAGCTGCACAAAAAGATACCGGCCGTTCTGCTGACGGCATCCATGGTACTGTCCATGCTTACCCCCGTCCGGGCGGCGGAACCGGCAAGCGAACCGGTGGGGGACCTTCAAGCTACCCTGCGTATTGACTATATCCAGGAGCTGTCTCAGCTCCAGGACCGAAATATCCAGGCGGAGCTGTTCCGGGGCCAGAGCTCCCTGGGAAAGATTGGACTGACCCAGCCCGCTTCCGGGAATTTTGGGGGCTGTACCGCCCAGGTCTCCCTGCGGGACCGCCTGGGAGGCGATCTGATTGGCAGCGCTCTGCCCGGAGCGCTGGACCTGTCTGTGGAGGGACTGCCCCAGGGCAGCTATACCCTGCGCTTTACCGGCCAGGGCTATGCCTCCTGTGACGCCCGGTTTACCATTGGGGGCTACAGCCAGTATGTAGAGGTGGGCACTGGCGACGGCACCTTTGCGCTGGGGGACTTTGACGGCAGCGGGCGGGTGGACGCCCGGGACCGGGAGGCTGTGTCCAACGCTCTGGGCAGCACCAGCCGCGCCGATCTGGCTGAATTCGACCTGAACGGCGACGGGCAGATCGACATTGTGGACCTGGCCTATGTCAACCACAATGTAAACACTCCCGCCGCTTCCGCCACGGTGCTGGACACCGCCAGTATTGACGTCTTGATGGATACTGCTCAGGCGGCCCGGGATCTGGCCGCCAGCGGCACGGTGGTGAGGTCGGGCGACCTGAACACCCTGCTTGAGGAAAGCGGAGCGGTAACCTTTCAAAGTACCTCGGAGGGCGGCGATATCCGCATTCCCGTCCCTTTGAGCCAGGCGGTAGTGGCGGAACACCTGCAAATTGTCACGCCGGACAGCGCGCAGGGCGCGATCCAGGCCGGCTCGGTGGAGGTGGAGTATGAGGGGGGGACCATCTCCTGTGACTTCTCCTCTGACACAACCGCCTATCCCGGAACCCACGCCATCACCCGTACCGCCGGGACCAATGTGATTGTCATCCCCCTGGGCAGCCGGGTGGCGGTGAAAAAGGTGACCGTTACCGTCACCAAAACGGCGGGGGGAGAGTATGCCACAGTGGATACCATCCGCTTCCTGAAGGATATCGCCCCTGAGGAGCTGGTGGAGCCCAACAGCCAGGTGAAAAATCTGTCCGCCGCCGCAGGGGACAGCCGGGTGAGCCTGACCTGGGAGCGGCTGAGCAATGTATCCGGCTACCGGGTGGAGTACTGGCAGGAGGGCGGGGAGAGCGCCCGCCGCCAGCTGGCTGTGGATGTGCCGGAGGCACAGATCACCGGCCTGGACAACATGAAGACCTACTACTTTACCGTAACTCCTGTCGACGGCAGCTGGCAGGGGAGAAGCTGCGCCCCTGTGGCGGCCACCCCTCAGCCTGCCAAAGCGCCCGCCGCCCCTGATATGGTGACAGTCACCCCCCTGGACGGCCAGCTGGAGGTGTCCTGGAAGGGGGCGGAGAATGCCACCTATTATGAGGTTTACTATACCGACGTGCCCGCCGCCGCCCCCTCCGCCTACCGGCAGAGCGGCGGCCAGGTGACAGGCACAAGGCAGACCATAAGCGGCCTGAGCAACGGCGTTACCTATTACATATATGTGGCGGCCGGCAACGACATAGGGAAAAGCGGCCCCTCCCGCATCTACACCGGCGTACCCGTGGCGGTGGACTACAGCCGTCCGGAGGGAATTCCTACCCAGGGCGTGCTGGACAGCGCCAGAATTGCCGGCATTGCCCTGGCAGACCCCTCCAACTACAACGCCAGCCAGTATCCGGGGAGCACATTCAGTATCCGGAATGTGATTGACAACGATTACCGCACCCATTGGACCGCCCGGGACTGGTCCTACAATGAGCATGTGGAGGTCACCTTTGACCGGCCTGTGGACCTGAGCGCCGCCATCTGGGTTCCCCGCCTGGACGGCTCCTATCCCAGCTATCTGCGGGCCTACAGCGTTCAGGTGTGGTATCAGGGGGAGGACCTGAACGGCGCGGGACATCTGCTCACCGGCGGTGTGGATAACGGCGGCGCGGGCAACAACTCCGACGTGCTCACCTGGCCCAACATCCCCAACCGGGCCTCCATCCCCACCAGCAAATTTGCCATTCTGCCCTTTGGCCCGGCAACCGGTGTGGTCAAAATCAGCGTGGCCGTGGAACAGTGGGATTACAACATTGTCAGTCTGTCTGAGCTGATGTTCCTGGAGTACGACCCGGAGCACTGCCTGCCGGACAACATTGCCGGCCTGTTTGCCGACGAACTGCGCACTCAGCTGGCACCCCAGGTGACCCAGGACCAGATCGACAGCCTTCGGGCCCGGCTGAACAGCGACGAGCGAAACTACTATATGAACCCCGAAACCTTGGATGACGAGTTGGACCTGGCCCAGGAGCTGCTGACCGGCGGGAGCACCGGCGGTGTGGTGCTGCGCGGTGTCCAGTCCAGAAGCAGCGCCGCCGACAGCGCAAAATATCAGCAGGGCGGCAGCGACCTCCAGCCCCTGGGGGCGGCAGTCAAAGCGGGGCAGGAAATCACCATTTACGCCTCTGGAATCCCCGACGGGGAGCGGGTGACGGTCTACGCCACCCAGTTCAACGCTGAGGTCTCCGCCTGGAGGGCTGAGGTGGGCAGTCTGGTCAACGGCCGCAACATCCTCACCGTACCCAAAATCGGCAGTCAGAGCACCGAGCGGGGCGGCAGCCTGTACTTTGCCTACAGCGGCTCCGCCGCCCAAAATATCCAGCTCCACGTCCGCCGGGCGGTGGATATGCCTGTGCTGGAGCTGTCCGACTGGTATAAGATCAGCGAGGCGGAGCGGCGGGCCCGGATCGGGGCCTATGTGGATGAGCTGACCGCCTATGTCCCGGCCCAGGGAATCGACAGCGGCAGCGCCCTGACCAAGTGCCTGAATGTGACAGAGATCGCCACCCCCACCGTTCTGCTGTCCCTCCCCGCCGCCGCCGTGCTCAGCGCCAACGGCCAGAACAGGGAGGACAAGGTGGAAAACCTGTACCAGGACGTGCTGGCCTGGGAGGACCTGATGCACATCTGCAAGACCACCCAGGGTATTGACAACACCTATGAGAACAACGACATGACCTCCCGCCAGAATATCCGCTGCATGCAGATGTTCACCGGAGCCTTTATGTATGCGGCGGGCAGTCACGTGGGCATTGGCTACGGCTCCTGCGCCGGAATGGTCAGCGGCCGGCCCATTGAAAAGATGGGGGAGGGCGCTTCGGCCAACAGTCTCTTCGGCTGGGGCATTGCCCACGAGATTGGCCACAACATGGACAAGCTGGGCCGGGCGGAGATCACCAACAATATTTACTCCCTCATGGTTCAGACCTATGACGGCGGACAAAACACCCTCACCTCCCGCCTGGAGGGGGGCAAGTACCCCGCCATCTTCACCAAAACCGCCCAGGCCATGCCCGGCGAGTCCAACGACGTATTTGTCCAGCTGGGTATGTACTGGCAGCTCCACCTGGCCTACGACGGCGGGGACAGTCCCATGGACTTCTATAACCGCTTCTTCAAGGCCTGGAAGGCCGGGACCTACACCCAGGGCATGACCGGTCTGAGCTATGATGAGAAGGTGGCCCTCACCGCCTCCGGAACGGCGGGCAGGGATCTGACCGGCTTCTTTACCCACTGGGGCATGGACCTCAGCGGCGAGGTCAAGGCCAAATTGGCCGAATATGAAGAGGAGGACCGGGCGCTGTGGTATCTCAGCGACCAGAGCCGCCGGGACCGGCTCCAGGGCGCAGCGCCCGCCAGCGGCTCGATCACCGTGGAGGCCCAGCGGGAGGGCGAAGACTCTATGACCATTGCGGTCACCATCACGCCCGATATCACCGGCAGCGTCCAGGGCTATGAGATCTGGCGCAATGACGAACCTATCGCCTTTGTGCCCGCCCCCGGAAACAGCGGCAGCACCCCTGTCACCTTTACTGACGCCATGGGCTCGGCGGGCAACCGGCTGTATACCTACCGTGTGGCGGCCTACGGCGTCCAGGGCGGCTTGATTGGGGAGGATACCGCCCAGAGCATTCTGCTCACCGGCCTGGAGGGCGACGAGGTGGCCTTCCACAAGACGGGGACGCTGGGCGTGCTGGCCCAGGACTATGTGTATGGCCCGGAGGCTGATGACGTGATTTCCGCTGGAACCATTGTCATCACCGGCTCCTACCGGGGTGATCCCCGGTTCCTCACCATGGAGGTGAGGGGACGGTTTACCAAGGCCAAGGACGAATTGATGGAGGACATCCTGGTGGAGGAGCGGGCCATTGATGGATATGCGCTCTTCTTCGCCGGCGTCCCTGAGGAGGGGACTGTAGGCGAGGTCAGCGACGGCATCTTCCTCTTTGTCCCCAATCTGGAGCGGGAAGCTGAGCTCCAGGAGGGGAGCGCCAGCCAGTGCAGCGGCGTCAATCTGCTGCCCAGCCAAATCCAGGCGGTGCTCTACCGTACAGACACCTCCCATGATGCGAGCGTCAAGCGGAAAACGGCGGAGACAATGTGGATCTATACCCCCGGCGGGACGGACCTGCCCGCAATCGTGTTGGAGGGCGGAGCATGAGAAGGAGAATCGTTCATATTTGGCTGGCCCTGACGCTGGTACTGCTGTGCCCGGCGGCGTCGGCGGCAGGCGGCCCCACCCTCTGGATGGAGGGCGGGAGCGGGACGGGAAATGTCCAGCTCACCCTGCGGGAGCTGGGTGACCGGTCGGTGAACAGCGTTCAGCTGGAGCTCACCCTGAGCGGCAGCTATCCCAAGGCGAGCTTTGCGGCGAGCGGGGAGGAATACGGCTATTGCCGGACGGAAACCGCCGGCAATGAGACCACCATCACCATTTATATCGACTCACTGCGCAACCTGAACCAGAGCGGCACTGCCCCCCTGGGTACCCTGAAGCTGGGCGGCGGCTACACCGCCCCCAGCACCGCCAGTGTGACCATTTTGGACCGAGGTCTGGAGTCCGACGGGTCCGGAAGCGGCAGAATCCCGGTTCAAAGCACTTCCGGAGGTTCCGGCAGTTCTGGAGGTTCCGGCTCCTCCTCCGGGGAGGCGGGACGGTATTCTGTTCGGGTCTCCAGCACAGGCCGGGGTGCCGTTATGGTCAACCCCGGAACGGCAAGGCAGGGGGAGACGGTCACCATAACCTCACGCCCGGACAGCGGATATCAGCTGTCTGAGCTGACCGCCTGCAGCGGGGAGCGCCGCCTCCAGCTCAGCGACAAGGGAGGGGGGAGCTTTACCTTTACCATGCCCGCCTCTAATGTGGATGTCCGCGGGGTTTTTACCGCTGAAGCTCCGGCAGAGCTGCCCTTTACTGATGTGGAGGAGAGGGCCTGGTTCCGGGAGGCGGTGGAATATGTCTATGAAAACGGGCTTATGTCGGGTACCGGCGCCACAACCTTCGGCCCGGACCTGGCCACCAGCCGGGGGATGATTGTTACCATTCTGTACCGGCTGGCCGGTTCTCCCGCCGCGGGAAGCTCCGTCTTTAACGACGTGGCCGACGGCCAGTACTACGCCAAGGCGGTGACCTGGGCGGCGGCCAACGGCGTGGTCAGCGGCTACGGAAACGGCCGCTTTGGTCCCAACGACCCCATTACCCGGGAACAGATGGCGGTAATTCTTCGGGGCTATGCCCGGCTCAACGGCATGGATGTGAGTGCCCAGGCAGATTTGTCCGGCTACACAGACGCGGACAAGATCAGCCCTTATGCCCGCGAGGCCATAAGCTGGGCCAACGCCTGCGGGCTGATTAACGGCACCAGCGCCGTAACGCTGACCCCCGCCGGCACCGCTACCCGGGCTCAGGCGGCGGTAATCCTCCGGGGTTTTTGTGAAAATGTGATGTCCGACAGCTAAACTGTAACAGCCTGAAATGTTGCCCCGGCCGGTTTGAGCAATTTTGCCCAAACCGGCCGGGGTTTTTTGGCCTGGTATGTTAAGAAAGTGTATAAATGATGAATTTTGTGGTTTTACTCCGGGGAGATGCCCTTGACTTTGCCGCTGATGTTGTTATAATGTGGAAGTAATTATAGCGACCATCAGATTTGCTGTCATATGCAGGGCAGGCCTTTGGCTGCCCCTGCAGCTCTAGTGCCAGCAAATTTGAAGCTTGCTATAGGGCGTCTAATCAGGCGCCTGAGAGTAGTTTAAAGAGAAGGGATGTTATGAAGCAACACAAAAAAGCTTTGGCAGTGTGGATTGGAGCTACCTTGGTCTTTCTGATCGGGGCGCTGCTGGCGGGTACGTCAGCCCGAACGGAGAGCGTGCAGGAGACCATGAGAGACGCGGTCCTGCACAGCGTCAATCAGGTCAGTCTGTTTGGCTGGCGGGCGGTGAACCCGGGCCTGATTTCCGCCTTTTTGGTTACGGCGCTGCTGCTGGCGGCGGCGGTGCTGATCCGAATATTTGCCATTCCCCGGTTCAAATATGTCCCGGGAAAGTTCCAGCTGGTGCTGGAGGAGGCGGTGGGGCTCTTTGACCGCATGGCCAAAGGCGACAGTCCGCACCGCTGCAAATTTTTGGGAGCCTACATCTTTGCCGCCGGAGCCTACATCTTTGTGGGCACGCTCTTTGAGCTGCTGGGCCTCCAGGCGGTAACGGTCCACGCAAGCCCCATCACCCTGCCCGCGCCGCTGTCTGACGTCAACGCCGCCATTGCCATGGGCACCTTGTCCTATCTGGTGATTCTCTCCGGCGGTATCGCCGCCAACGGGATAAAGGGCGTGGGTAAGACACTGAAGGAGTTTTCCCTGCCCATCTCCATGAGCTTCCGTCTGTTTGGCGCACTGCTCAGCGGTCTGCTGGTGACGGAGCTGGTGTATTACTATGTAAGCCTGAGCTTTGTGCTCCCTGTGCTGGTGGGCGTACTGTTTACCCTGCTCCACGCTCTGGTCCAGACCTATGTACTTACTATGTTGGTTTCCATGTACTACGGCGAGGTATCCGAGCGGGGTGAGCCCAAAGAAAGCAAAAAAACGCACACCGCACAGAAATAAATTGAGGGGGTTTTTATAATGAAGCATCTTATAAAGCGAATTGTTGTACTTGGCGGGGTTTTGATTCTGGGCCTGGCCCTGATGGCCCCTGCTTTTGCCGCCAGCGCGCCTGCGGGGGATGAGCCGGCCGCGGTCAGCGCGGAAGCTCAGGCGGACAACACCACCGGCCTGAAGGCTATTGCCGTGGCTTTGGCTATCGGTATTGCCGCCGGCGGCGGCGGTATCGGCATGGGACTGGCCGCCGCCAAATCGGCGGAGGGTATTTCCCGCCAGCCGGAGGCGGAGGGCAAGATCCGCACCATGATGATGCTGGGCCTGGTCTTTATCGAAACGGCCATCATCTACGCGCTGCTGGTGGTCATTCTAATCATCTTTGTGTTGTAAGGCAGGTGGAGTTCTATGCCTTTGAATATTGATTTGCAGCAGATTTTGCTGCATTGGATGAACCTGGCCATCCTCACCGGAGTGCTGTACTTTTTGTTGTACAAGCCTGTGAAGGAATTTATGGTCAAGCGGGAGGAGCACTACCGCAGTTTGGACGAGGAGGCCGCCGCCAAGCTGGCGGAGGCGGAACGGATCAAGGCGGAGTGTCAAGCCAAGCTGGACGGAGCGGATGAGGAGATCCACCAGGCTCGGGCCAAGGCCCAGCAGGCCATCCAGCAGTCCACCGAGGACCAGCTGGCCCAGGCGAAGGAACAGGCCCGTCAAATTGTGGCCCACGCCCAGGCGGAGGCGGAGCACAGCCGGGATCGGGTACTGCGGGATTCCCGGCGGGAGCTGCGGAAGCTGGCCGCCCAGGCCACCAAGAAGCTGGCCTTCCAGGCCGATCCCTTCGACCAGTTCCTAGACCTGGCGGAGGAGGAGGACGAGCATGAGGAGTGACAGAGGCCGCCTGACGGCGGAGCTGCGCAGCGCTCAGGAGCCCACCACCGAGCAGAAGCGCCGCTTTTCCGAGTTCTTGGCCAAAAAGTATAAGCGAAAGGTCCCTCTGCGCTGGGAGCAGGACGACTCCCTGCGCTCCGGGTTCCGCCTCCAGGTGGGTTCCGACGTCTACGACTGGAGCCTGAGGGGCCGGGTACGCCAGTTTACCGACTATCTGCGCACCATCCAGCCCGGCCAGGAGGAGCTGATGCCCCTGATGCGCCAGGCTGTGGACGACTGGTCCCTGGCTGTGGTGCCCGAGGAAATCGGCCATGTGCTGACAGTGGACAGCGAGATTGCCACAATAGACGGCCTGGAGCACGCCCAATACGGCGAGATTCTGCTGTTTACCGGCGGAATCAAGGGCATGGTGCAGGACCTGAGCCGGGGCACTGTGAGCTGTGTCATCTTTGGCGACGCTGAGGAAATCAGCGCGGGCAGCATTGTCCGCCGCACCAAGAAGACTGCGGGGATGCCGGTGGGCGAGGGCTTTTTGGGCCGTGTGGTGGACGCCCTGGGCGTCCCTATCGACGGCAAGGGCCGCATCCAGGCGGAGGACCGCCGTCCCATTGAGGCGCCCGCCCCCAGTATTCTGGACCGCCAGCCCGTCGATACCCCCATGGAGACCGGCCTGCTGGCTATCGACTCCATGTTCCCCATTGGCCGGGGCCAGCGTGAGCTGATTATCGGCGACCGCCAGACCGGCAAAACTGCCATTGCTCTGGACACCATCCTGAACCAGAAGGGGAAGGACGTGGTGTGTATCTACGTGGCCATTGGGCAGAAGACCAGCTCCATTGCCCAGTTGGTGGGGAATCTGTCCCGGCAGGGGGCTATGGAGTATACCACCGTAGTCAGCGCCCCGGCGGGGGCGTCGGCGGCCATGCAGTATATCGCCCCCTACGCCGGCTGTGCCCTGGGGGAGCACTTTATGTACCACGGCCGTGACGTGCTTATTATCTACGACGACCTGTCCAAGCACGCCGTGGCCTACCGGGCTCTGTCGCTGCTGATGGGCCGTTCCCCGGGCCGTGAGGCCTTCCCGGGCGACGTGTTTTACCTCCATTCCCGGCTGCTGGAGCGGGCTGCTCACCTCAGCGACGAGCTGGGCGGCGGCAGCATGACCGCCCTGCCCATTGCCGAGACCCAGGCGGGGGATGTGTCCGCCTATATTCCCACCAACATCATCTCCATTACCGACGGACAAATCTTCCTGGAGAGCGACCTGTTCTTCTCCGGCCAGCGGCCCGCTGTCAACGTGGGTCTGTCCGTTTCCCGTGTGGGCGGTGACGCCCAGACCAAGGCCATGAAAAAGGCGGCGGGCACCCTGCGCCTGGACCTGGCTCAGTACCGGGAGATGGAGGTGTTTACCCAGTTCTCCAGCGACCTGGACGAGGCCACCAAGCGCCAGCTGGTCTACGGTCAGGGCCTGATGCGGCTGCTGCGCCAGCCCCAGTATGCGCCTCTGGCCCAGCATAAGCAGGTGATTTTGCTGGTCAGCGCTCTGGGCCATGTGATGCAGGATGTCCCGCTGGACGATATCAGCCGCTTTGAGAGCGGCCTGCTGGCCTTTATGGCGGAGCAGGACGCTGACCTGTGCCGGCGGATCGACGTGACCGGTATGCTGTCACAGGAGGACCGGGAGGAGATTCTCCGCCTGTCCAGGGAGTTCCTGGAGGACTGGCAGACCAGCAGAAAGCGCGGTGACTGAGGTGGCAGGGACAAAGGAAATCAAAACCCGCATCCAGAGCGTGCAGGAGACCAAAAAGATTACCAACGCCATGTATCTCATTGCATCCACCAAACTGCGCAGGG
Organism: Flintibacter muris; assembly: GCF_943192995.1. GTDB lineage: Bacteria > Bacillota > Clostridia > Oscillospirales > Oscillospiraceae > Lawsonibacter > Lawsonibacter muris. The sequence goes on along the minus strand of NZ_CALPCP010000005.1, from coordinate 149,132 downwards.
CCAGGCTGGAGCTGGAGCACACCCGCCCCTACTTCAAAGCGCTGCGCCATGAGATTAAACGCATCTTCCGCACCGCCAATGACGTGGACAGCCGCTACTTCTATCCCATTGACAACGACACCCCCCGGGAGGGGACCTACGGCTGTCTGGTCATCACCGCCGACAAGGGGCTGGCGGGCTCCTACAACCAAAACGCCATCCGCCGGGCCCAGGAGCTGCTGGAGCGGCACCCGGACACCAAGCTTTTTGTGGTAGGGGAGTATGGACGGCGGTTTTTTACCCAGCGGAATATCCCTATTGAGCGCAGTTTTCTCTACACTGCGCAAAACCCCACCATGGCCCGGGCCCGGGAGATCGGCGCCCAGCTGGTGGACGGCTTTGACCGGGGAGAGCTGAAGGAAATTTTTATCATCTATACCGACATGGCCAGCGCCATGTCCTTTGAGGCCCGGTCTGTCCGGCTGCTGCCCTTCCACCGGACCTACTTCGATACCCCCGCCGGGGAACAGGCGGTGACTGAACCCTTTGAGTTTTTCCCCAGCGTGAGGGCGGTGCTGGACAACATGATTCCCAGCTATGTGTCCGGCTATATTTACAGCGCTCTGATTGACAGCTTCTGCTGTGAACAGAACGCCCGCATGACGGCTATGGACAGCGCCAACCAGAACGCGGAGGAGCTGCTGGGAGAGCTTTCGCTGAAATACAACCGGGTGCGTCAGTCGGCCATCACCCAGGAGATTACCGAGGTCTCCGCCGGGGCCAGGGCCCAGCGCCAGAGGAAGGAGTGACAGGGATTGGAACGATTGGAAAGAGGAATTATCGCCCAGATATCCGGCCCTGTTGTGGACGTGGAAATTGTGGAGGGCGACCTGCCCAAGCTGCAGGAGGAACTCACCGTTGAGATCGACGGAGCTGTGCGTGTGATGGAGGTGGCCCAGCATGTGGGCCGCAACACCGTGCGGTGCATTATGCTTTCGCCCAGTGAGGGGCTGGCGCGGGGATTGGCCGTGGACATTCCGGGCCATACCATCCAGGTGCCTGTGGGCCAGGCCACCCTGGGGCGGATGTTTAATGTGCTGGGCCAGCCTATCGATGGGGAAGGGCCCGTTCCGGAGGACACCCCGGTAAAGTCCATCTACCGCAAGCCCCCCTCCTTTGAGGAGCAGAGCCCGGCGGTGGAAATTCTGGAGACGGGGATCAAGGTCATTGACCTGCTGGAGCCCTACCCCAGAGGGGGCAAAATCGGCCTGTTCGGCGGCGCCGGCGTGGGCAAGACGGTGCTCATTCAGGAGCTGATTCATAACGTGGCTATGGAGCACGGCGGCTACTCCATTTTTACCGGCGTGGGCGAGCGCTCCCGTGAGGGCAACGACCTGTGGCGGGAGATGCGGGAGAGCGGCGTGTCTGACAAGACCGCCCTGGTTTTTGGCCAGATGAACGAGTCCCCCGGCGTGCGTATGCGGGTGGCCCTGTCCGGGCTGACCATGGCGGAGCACTTCCGGGACGCGGAGCAGAAGGACGTGCTGCTGTTTATCGACAACATCTTTCGCTTTGTTCAGGCGGGCAGCGAGGTGTCCACCCTGTTGGGCCGGATGCCCTCCGCCGTGGGCTACCAGCCCACCTTGGCCAACGAGATGGGTGAGCTCCAGGAGCGGATTGCCTCCACCAAGGCGGGCTCTGTCACCTCCGTCCAGGCGGTGTATGTCCCCGCTGACGACCTGACTGACCCGGCCACCGCCACCACCTTTGCCCATCTGGACGCCACCACGGTGCTCAGCCGCCGTATCTCTGAGCAGGGTATCTACCCGGCGGTGGACCCCCTGGCCTCCACCTCCCGCATTCTGGAGGCGGACGTTGTGGGGGAGAAGCACTACCGCATTGCCCGGAAGGTCCAGGAGATTTTGCAGAAGTACCGGGAGCTCCAGGACATTATCGCCATCCTGGGTATGGATGAGCTCAGCGAGGAGGACCGGAATACCGTGGCCCGGGCCCGGCGCATCCAGCGCTTCCTGGCCCAGCCCACCCACGTGGCGGAGAAGTTTACCGGCCTGCCCGGGGTGTACGTCCCCCTGCGGGACACCCTGGACAGCTTTGAGGCCATTATTTCAGGAAGTCTGGACCAGTATCCGGAGGCGGCCTTCTACAATGTAGGCACCTGGAAGGACGTGCCCGTCAAGGCCAAGAAGCTGGAAGCGGGTGAGGCCTGATGGAAACCTTTCAGGTACACATCCTGGCCGCCGACAAGACCTTTTATGAGGGCCCCTGCGTCAGCATGACCGTTCCCACCAGCGACGGGGAGCTGGGCATTCTGGCCCGCCACAGCAGCATGATCGCTGCCGTTCAGCCGGGCACCCTGCGCTACCAGGTGCCCGGGGAGGAGCCCCGGCGGGCGGCCATTTCGCCTGGGATGGTGAAGGTGGAGCACAACGACGTGCTGGTGCTGGTGGACTCTGTGGAGCGCCCGGAGGAGATTGACGCAGTCCGGGCCCAGCGTGAGATTGACGAGTCGAGAGAAGTCCTGCTGCAAAAGCGGAGCCGTCAGGAGCATCAGATCGCCCAGGCCACCATGGCCCGCGCCCTGAACCGCCTGCGGGTGAAGAACATGGGCATTGGACGATAACGGAAGGGAGGCCCTATGGACCGGGAGGGCAGAAGCATTCTCTACCACTATACCGACTTTCAGGCTGTGGACGGCATCCTGCGCCAGGCCCAGCTGCGGGTAAACAACGTCCTGCGCATGAACGACTCGGCGGAAATGCGCCACTTCATGAACCGGCTGTGTACCGCTGTAACGGAGCGGCTGGAGGGTGAGGGCGAGAGGGAGCGGGCCGGTCAGGTTCAAAACCTGTTTCGGGAGGAGCTGGAAAAGGAGTATTCCGCCTTTGCCGCCTGTTTCTCCTTCCACCGGGACGACGCTGCCCAGTGGGAGCGCTACGGAAACCGGGGCCGGGGGGTGTGTATCGCCTTTCAGCGGGAGCACCTGGAAAAGATGGCGGTGGGAGCCCTGTCCCTTCAGATGGTGTTTTACCAAAATGACATGGCGGATCACCCTATGGTAGAGGTCTTCTGTAATCTGGTCAAGCAGGGGGCGGACCTGTCCGGGGAGGAAATCCGGCGGGCTATGCACGACGCCTGGGCCTGTTCTGTCTCCTTCAAGCACCCCTCCTTCCGCTCGGAATACGAGATGCGGCTGGTGGTCTCCCCCTTCGGCAAGGAGGAGTTGGATGTGCAGCCCTGCTACCATGTGTCCAAGGAGCGGATTAAGAAGTATTACCCCCTGGACCTGAACGCCATGTGCCAACGGGTTGGGATCGGGCTGGAGGATCTGATTACCGAGCTCATCATTGGGCCGGACTCCACCCAGTCTGCGGCCATTTTTCAGGACTACCTGCGGGATCACGGCCTGAACCGGCTGGCCGGGCGGGTGTCTTTGTCAGACTGCCCGCTGCGGGTATCGATTTGAAGAAAAGCTCCCCGTTGCGGGGAGCTTTTTTGTGTCTGATGCGGATTGCTTTTTTTCCCTTTTCCAGGTATAATAATTTAAATTTTTGTGGCAAAAAAGGAAGTGAACCGTATATGGACAGACCCAGGAGCCGGGAGAAGAACGTCACCGGTCCGGCGAAAACGGTAAATAAGCGGGGAGAGGGCCTGGGAACCGGCCCGGTGGGTGCCCCCAGAAAGCAGAGCGGGGGAGAGAGCGCCGGCACCCGCTCCTCAGGCACCCGGTCGGCGGGCGGCTTCAAAATGATTATCCTGCTGGCCATTTTGTTTCTGGGCGGCGGTAGCGGCGGACTGATGGCCATGCTGGGAGGACAGACCGGACAGTCCCAGAGCGGCACAGGCGGCCTGAATGTCAGTTCGCTGATAAGCAGTCTTGGAGGCGGGAGCGTCTCCAGCGGCTGGCAGGGCGAGGCCAATACCGGCAAGCTGGACGCCACCGTGGACCCAGCCGCCCGGTCCAAGCGGGTAACGCTGCTGGGGGACGGAAAAGATACCGCCACCATTATGGTCTACATGTGCGGCACCGACCTGGAATCCCGGGCGGGGATGGGCACCTCCGACTTGCAGGAAATGCTGGCCGCAGAATTTGACAGCAGTGTCAATCTGCTGGTCTATACCGGAGGCTGCAAGGGTTGGAAGAACAACCAGGTGAGCAGTACCACCAACCAGATCTGGCAGATTAAAAACGGCGGTCTGCTCTGTCTGGAGAAGGATCTGGGGGCCGTTCCCATGACTGACCCGGAGGTCCTCACCGGCTTTATTCAGTACTGCGCCAAAAATTACCCGGCCAGCCGGTATGAGCTGATTTTGTGGGACCACGGCGGCGGTTCCATCAGCGGCTACGGCTATGACGAGAAGTTTGCCCAGAGCGGCTCCATGGGTCTGGCAGCCATTGACCAGGCCCTGACCCGCGCCGGTGTGACCTTCGATTTTATTGGCTTTGATGCCTGTCTCATGGCCACGGCGGAGAACGCTCTGATGCTGGCCAGGCACGCTGACTATCTCATTGCCTCGGAGGAGACCGAGCCCGGCGTAGGCTGGTACTACACCAACTGGCTGACGGAGTTTGGCAAAAATCCCTCCATGCCCACCATTGAGGTGGGAAACAAGATTGCCGACGACTTTGTAGACGTCTGCGCCCAGAAGTGCCCTGGCCAGCTGACCACTCTGTCGGTAATCGATCTGGCCGAGCTGGAAGCCACCCTTCCGGATAAGCTGAACGATTTTTCCAAGGCAGCCAGCAAGCTGATTGTCAACAAGGAGTATCAAACGGTGTCCAACGCCCGGAGCAGCACCCGGGAGTTTGCCCAGTCCAGCAAGATCGACCACGTGGACCTGGTCCACCTGGCTAAAAACCTGGGCAGCCAGGAGGCCAACGCCCTGGCCGATACTCTGCTGGGGGCGGTGAAGTATAACCGCACTTCCTCCAATATGACCAACGCCTATGGCGTGTCCATCTACTTCCCCTATCGAAATAACAGCTCCGCAGTGAACAACGCGGTAAAGTCCTACCAGGCGGTGGGGATGGACAGCGACTATATCCGCTGTATCCAGCAGTTCTCCGACATGAAAACCGCCGGCCAGCACAGCAGCGGCGGATCGAATTCTATGAGTGCTCTGGAGGGGATGCTGGGCAGCAACGTTAGCCTGGAAGATATTGCCGGCTTTTTACAGATGGCCATGAGGGATGGCCTGTTCAGTGACCGCTCTCTGGACCTGGAGCAGACAGCACAGTATATTTCGGACCACCACCTGATAGGGGAGGATCTGAGGTGGTCTGAGTATCAGGAGGACGGCACCCCGGTCCTTCGTCTCAGCGAGGAGCAGTGGTCCCTGGTGCAGGACCTGGACCTGAATGTATTTGTTGACGACGGCGGGGGCTATATCGACCTGGGCCTGGATAACGTCTTTGACTTCAACGACAATGGCGATCTGCTTGGGGCGTATGACAACACCTGGCTTGCCATCAACGGCCAGCCTGTGGCCTACTACCACACCGGAACCGTGGACGACGGTGAACACTACACCATCACCGGCTACGTGCCGGTGCTCCACAACGGCCAGCGCTCCGAGCTGCTGCTCACCTTTGACAACGACCAGCCCTACGGCTATGTAGCCGGCGTCCGGGCAGTGTACCCCGACGGCGAAACCGAGACGGTGGCCAAGAGTGACATTGCCCTTCAGGAGGGGGATGTGCTGGAGTTTGTGTGCGACTACTACGGCTACGGCGAAAACGCGGGGCCGCCGGAGGACTTCCACTATCTGGACAGCTACCTCCTGGGCGAGCCGGTAACGGTTGATGGGGAGGGGCTGACCATCTCCAATGTTCCCCTGGAGGGGAAGGTCAGGGCCAGCTACCGCTTTACTGACCTGTACAACAACCAGTTTTGGACTGCGGCCATTTCCTGAACGATTTTCTTGACATTTTTTCACTCCCGTCCTAAACTAAAGACAGAGAATAACAGGGAGGTCGGCGCCTATGGAGCTGCAGCAGACACAGACACAAAAATTGAGCCAGCGGCAGCTGTACAGCGTAGAGCTGCTGCGGCTGAGCACCTTGGAGCTGGAGGCCTATGTCCGGGAGCTGGCCCAGGAGAACCCCCTGGTTGAGCTGGAGGACGCCGCCGTCCCGCCCCAGGCGGAGGACCGGGGCGAGCTGCTGGGCCGCCTGCGCTGGCTGGAGGACAACGACCGGCAGAACTGGTTCTACCAGCAGTTCACCGATGAGGAGCTGGACCCGTTGGCCCGCATTGGCACCAGCGGGGGGCTGGAGGAAACTCTGGTCAGCTTTCTGTCCCGCCAGCTGGACCGCCGCAGGCCGGAGGAGGAGACCGCCCGCCTGGTGCGCTATCTGATTTACAGCCTGGATGACGACGGTTATCTGCGCACCCCTTTGGAGGAGCTGGCCAGCCATGGCGGGGTCCCCCTGCCCAGACTGGAGGAGGCGCTGGCCCTGCTGAAAACTCTGGAGCCCGCAGGCGTGGGAGCGGCGGAGCTGTGGGAGTGCCTTGCCCTCCAGCTGGAGCGGATTGGGGAGACCGGGCCCGCCCTGGCCATTGTCCGGGACCATCTGGAGGCCCTGGCCAAGCGCCACGACCGGGCTATCGCGGCCAAGCTGAACATTACCACGGCCCAGGTGGAGCAGGCGAGGAGGACCATCCGGGAGCTGGACCCCCGGCCCGGTTCTGTGTTCCAGCGGACAGAGCAGGTCTGCTACACCCAGCCCGACCTGGTGGTGGAAGAGCGGGAGGGGGGCCTGACGGTGAGATCCGCCCGGGGAGAGCGCCCGCCCTTCCAGGTGAGCCGCTACTACCAGAAGCTGCTGGAGCAGACGGAAGACAAAGAGGTGCGGGAGTACCTTTTGGAAAAGTTGCGCCAGGCGGAAAACGTGTTGTGGGCGGCGGAGCAGCGGGGAAGCACCCTGCTGCGGTGTGCCCAGGTGGTGGTGGAGCGGCAGGGCGAGTTTTTCCGTTCCGGTCCGGAGGCGCTGCGTCCCCTGCGGATGGGGGAGGTGGCCCAGGAGCTGGGCCTGCACGACTCCACCGTGAGCCGGGCTGTGCGGGAGAAGTATTTGCAGTGCCCCCAGGGGCTCTACCCGCTGAGCTGGTTTTTCAGCCGTAACGCCGGGGTGGGGGAGGGTCTGAGCGGCACCGCCGCCCGCAAGCTGCTGCTGCGGCTGATCGACGGCGAGGACAAGGGCAAACCCCTGTCCGACCAGCAGTTGTCTGAGGAGATGGCCCGGGAGGGCTGTCCCATCTCCCGGCGGACGGTAACCAAATACCGGGAGGAGCTGGGTATTCCCAGCGCCTCAGGGAGAAAAAAGGGAGGCTGATGGCTGTGGAGCCTATTATAAGCGATTCTGTCCGGCGGCAGACCGGCCGCCGGCAGATTTACCGGTATATTTACGACAGTCCCCAGCCGATGACAGCTATGGAGATTGCAGAGGGGCTGTCCTTTGCGCCGGTTGATGTAGCTGACAGTCTGGCCGGCTTGGCGGCGGATGGTATGGTGGTGCAAGACGATACCGGCGCGTATGTCCTGGAGCCCCGGGGACGGGTGGCGGCGGGGCTGTGTATGCTGGATGACCGCGCGCAGCTGGTGGCCATTGATATGCGGGGGACAGAACTGGGCAGCCGGGAGCTGCCTGTCCCTTTTTCCCACACCCCTGCCTACTACGAGATGATTGCCCAGTGCCTGGAGGAGTTTTTGGACGACTGCGGCCTGGACCGGGACCGGCTGCTGGGCCTTGGAATTGCCATGCCGGCCATTATGGACCAGACAGAGGGCAAACTGGTGATCTCTCCCACGCTGGAGCTGCAGGATGTCCTTCTGGAGGAAATCTACTGTCATTTTTCCCGCTACCCCGTCTTTATCGAAAACACCCCGAACGCCAGCGGATACGCGGAGCGGTGGGCCAACGGCGTGCAGACCAACGCGGTCTATCTGTCCCTGGACAGGGGGGTGGGAGGCGCCATTCTGCTGGGAAATGAGCACTACATGGGGGACCATGGCCGGGGAGGGGAGTTTGGCCACATGCGCCTTGTCCCCAACGGCCGCCCCTGCCTGTGCGGACGGAAAGGCTGTGTGGAGGCCTACTGCTCCACCTCCCGGCTCAGTGACGACCTGGGCCTCACCCTTGAGGAGTTTTTTGACCGCCTCTACGGGGGAGACGAACAGGCGGCCGCCGTTTGGAAGGAGTATCAGGGCCACCTTGTAGACGCTCTGGTCAGCCTGCGCACCTGCTTTGACTGCGATATTATTCTGGGCGGCGCCCTATCCCCCTATCTGGAGGAACTTCTGCCTGAACTGCGGTGGGAGGTGGGGGAGAAGACCCTGTTCAGCGGCGAGGACTTCTTCCTGTATCTGGACCACTTCGGCTCCCGAAGCGCCTGTACCGGCACGGCCCTGCGGTTTATCGACGATTTTCTTTTGACATACTGACAAAAAAGCCCGGATACGTCTGTATCCGAGCTGTGTATCAAAAACTCCTGCTTGCCTTTTGGCCTCCCTCTCTGAGGGAGGCTTTTTTGCGGTTCTCTCTGCGGTTGGATTATCCGCCCAACTTGGCGGAGAAGTCGGCCAGGGCCTCAGAAATTTTAATCTGCTGGGGACAGACGGCCTCGCAACTGCGGCAGCCCACGCAGGCGGAGGGCTTCTTCTCATCGGGCAACTGGGCGACGCGCATGGGGGCGATAAAGCCGCCGCCAGTGAAGGAGTGTTCGTTGTACAGCTCCAGCAGCTGGGGGATGTCCAGCCCCTGGGGGCAGTGGGTGGTGCAGTAGCGGCAGGCGGTGCAGGGGACGCTGGTCCGCCCGGTCATGCTGTCGGCAATGTCCAGCAAGGTTTTCAGCTCCTGGGGATTCAAGGGCTTTTTCTCTGCGAAGGTATTCAGGTTATCCTCCACCTGTTCCATGGTGGACATACCGGACAGAGTGACGGTAACGGGGGGCAGGTCCAGAGACTGGATAAACCGGAAGGCCCAGGCGGGAATGTTTTCGTTGGGACGCAGCTCTTGAAGTTTGGCGGCGTACTCATCGGACAGCTTTGCCAGCTTGCCGCCCCGGAGGGGTTCCATTACCCAGACGGGGATGCCCCACGCGTCCAGCAGCTCCGTCTTGCCTCTGGCGTTCTGGAAGTCCCAGTCCAGCCAGTTGAGCTGGATCTGGCAGAACTCCATGTCCTTGCCGTAGGCCTCCAGAAAACGCCTCATGGTGTCCAGGTCGCCGTGGGCGGAGAAGCCCAGGTGCTTAATCTGCCCCGCCTTTTTCCGGGCCATCAGTGATTCATAGATGTGGTACTTGGGGTCCAGATAGGCGTCGATGTTCATCTCGCAGACGTTGTGGAAGAGGTAGAAGTCGAAGTAGTCCACCTGGCACTTCTCCAGCTGCTTGTCAAAGATTTCCTCCACCTTGTCCATGTTGGACAGGTCGTAGCCGGGGAACTTGTCAGCCAGGAAGAAGCTGTCCCGGGGGTACTGCTTCAAAATCCGGCCCGTGACCAGCTCGGAGCTGCCGGCGTGGTAGCCCCAGGCGGTGTCGTAGTAGTTGACCCCCGCCTCCATGGCCTTGGCTACCAACTTGGCGGCCTCCTCCTCGTTGGGCTTGGCGTCGTTCCCGTCCACAGTGGGCAGGCGCATACAGCCAAAGCCCAGAGCGGAGAGTTTCAGGTCTTGAAACTGCTTGTAAATCATGAAAATCTTCCTTTCCATTGACGAATGAAGTTCAGGGCGCTATAATAGTGCTGTAAGTATGGAAAGATTATACAACTTAAAGTGAACTTTATGTCAAGGCCTTTTTGGGGGAATTTATATGTTTTATACCATTGGCGAGATGGCCCAGAAGCTGAACGTGGCCCCGTCCACTCTGCGGTACTACGACAAAGAGGGCCTGCTCCCCTTTGTGGAGCGGTCCAGCGGGGGCATCCGCATGTTCAAGGAGGAGGACATGGAGTGGCTGCGGTTGCTGGGCTGCCTGAAAAAGGCTGGGATGCCGCTGAAGGAGATCCGGAGCTTTATGGACTGGTCCCGCCAGGGGGACGCTACCATCAGCCAGCGGCTGGACCTGATCGAAAAGCAGCGCCAGTCGGTGCTGGACCAGCAGAAGCAGCTGGAGGACACCCTTCTCATGCTGGACTACAAGCGCTGGTACTACCAGACCGCCCAGCAGGCTGGCAGCTGTGCTGTCCACGACAGTCTGTCCCCGGACCAGGTCCCGGAACAGTTTCGGGCGCTGAAAGAGGAGTGGCAGAGGGAATAGGGGTGCGCACTGGGGCAGAGGACTGTATTTCGCCGCAGGCGAAATGTGCGGAGCAAACGCAAGTTTGCAAGACCTGATTTACTTCGTACATTTTGCTTTGCAAAATACAATCCCCACCGCCCTTCGGGCGGAGCCCCTTTCAAAAAGGGCCTTTCCCTGCGGGGGACGAGAGAGCAATCTTAAAGGAGAATCATATGAGCGAATTATTTGAAAAATCCATGGCCACACTGGAGCTGCCCCGCGTGCTGGAGCTGCTGTCCGGGTGTGCCGTTACCGACGAGGGCCGGGAGCGGGCGCTGGAGCTGCGGCCCATGGACGATATAGACGACGTAAAGCGGGCCCAGGCGGAGACCACCGCCGCCGTCAAGCTGCTGGTCCTTCGGGGGACCCCGGGTTTTGCGGGCATCAAGCCGGTGGCCGCCAGCCTCCAGCGGGCGGACATGGGGGGCAGCCTGAACACCCGGGAGTTATTGGAGATCGCCGCCGTTCTCCGGGCGGCCCGCACCGCCTCTGACTACGGGGCAGGGGAGGAGAAGACCCCCATCTCCCATCTATTCCGGGCCCTCACCACAAACCGCTTTTTAGAGGATACCATCACCAATTCCATTGTGGGGGAGGACGAACTGGCCGACTCCGCCAGCCCGGAGCTGGCCTCCATCCGCCGCCACATGCGGGCCACTGAGTCCAAGGTGCGGGACATTTTGCAAAAACTGATCTCCTCCAACCAGTCCAAATACCTGCAGGAGAGTATTATCACTATCCGCTCCGACCGGTATGTGGTGCCGGTGAAGTCGGAGCACAAAAACGCCATTCCCGGCCTGGTCCACGACGTGTCCTCCTCCGGCTCCACCTTCTTTATTGAGCCCATGGGGGTGGTGAAGGCCAACAACGAGCTGCGGGAGCTGCTGGCCAAGGAGAAGAAGGAGATTGAGCGGATCTTGGCTGAGATGTCCGCCCAGTGCGCCGCCCATAAAGAGGACATTTCCGAGGACTACCAGCTTCTCATCTGGCTGGACGCCATCTTTGCCCGGGCCAAGCTGTCTTTGAAGCTGGAGTGTACCGAGCCGAAACTGTCTGACAAGTATTTGCACCTGCGGGGGGCGCGCCACCCCCTGCTGGACCAGAAGAAGGCCGTCCCCAACGACCTGGAGCTGGGGGAGCGGTTTGATACCCTGGTTATCACCGGCCCCAACACCGGCGGCAAGACGGTCACCCTGAAGACCCTGGGCCTCATCACCCTCATGGCCCAGTGCGGCCTGCACATCCCGGCTAAAGACGACTCCACCATCCGGGTCTTTTCCCGGGTGCTGGCCGATATCGGTGATGAGCAGTCCATTGCCCAGTCCCTGTCCACCTTCTCCTCCCATATGACCAACATTGTGGGCATACTGGGGGAGGCGGATGATGACACTCTCATCCTCTTTGATGAGCTGGGGGCAGGTACCGACCCGGTGGAGGGGGCCGCTTTGGCGGCGGCCATCATTGAGTCCGCCCGGGGGATGGGAGCCCAGGTGGCGGCCACCACCCACTACGCTGAGTTAAAGGTGTACGCTATGACCACCCCAGGGGTGGAAAACGCCTCCTGCGAGTTCAACGTGGAGACACTGGCCCCAACCTACCGGCTGGTGCTGGGCATTCCCGGCAAGTCCAACGCCTTTGCCATCTCCCGGCGGCTGGGCCTGCCTGAGTATATCATTGAGAAAGCCGCCGCCCGGCTGGATGCAGAGAATGTCCGCTTTGAGGACGTGCTCACCCGTCTGGACCAGCAGCGCCAGGAGATGGAGCGGGAACGTGAAGAGGCCCGCCGCCTCAAGCTGGACATGGAGCAGTCGGCGGAGAAGGCCCGGGAGTACCGGGAAAAGCTGGAGGCGGAGCGGGCCAAGGTGGTGGAGAAGGCCAACGCGGAAGCGCGCACCATCATTGAGGAGGCCCGGGCGGCCAGCGATCTGGCCATCTCAGAACTGAAGGAGCTGAAAAAGCGCCAGGATCTGGACTGGCAGCAGGTGAACGACGGCCGGGCGGAGGCCCGCCGCCTGCTGAACGAGGCGGAACGGAATATCGGCGGCGGAGCCCCGGAGGTGGAGCCGCCTCCCCCCACCCGTCCGGCGGAGAAGGGGGACACAGTGGAGCTGCTGTCCATGGGGACAAAGGCCACCGTGCTGTCGGTGAGCAAGGACGGCACCCTCCAGCTGCAGGCGGGCATTTTAAAGATTTCCGCCAAGCAGGAGGAGGTCCGGGTGGTGGAGGGGGAGACCCAGTCCCAGAAGGAGACCCGCCGGATTATCGCCCGGGCGGAGCACACCCTGCGTACTGCCGCCGTCCCCTCCCAGGTGGATTTGCGGGGCATGATGACCGACGAGGCCCTTATTGTACTGGAGCGCTTTCTGGACACCGCCATGATGGGCAAGCTGGAGACGGTCACCATTGTCCACGGCAAAGGCACCGGCGCGGTGCGTTCCGCCGTGCGGACCTATCTGAAACGCAGCCGCTATATCAAGTCTTTCCGCCCCGGCCGCTACGGCGAGGGGGAAGACGGCGTTACCGTGGCGGAGCTGAAATAAAAAAGCGGCCGTTTGGCCGCTTTTTTCATTAAAACTGATACAAAAGCAAATACTGTGTCTGATTGTCCAAAGTGCTGGCACGGATGCTCACCGTGTTGTCGTCATCCCAGCCGATGCCGCCCTCATAGAGATTTTCATAGCCCTCCCGGTCGAAGGCGAAGAAAACCCCCTTTTCCAGGTCGGCCACTCCAATCTGGGAGATACCCAGGCCGTCCGTTTTGGAATCCATGGAAAAGTACAGCAGCCTGTTTCCGGAGAGGTTGAACTGGAGGTTGTCATTTTGATGGAAGGTCAGACCCTCCAGAAGGGTCTGCGCTCCGGTCTTCAGGTCCACTGCCCGGGCCTGCCCGTCTTCAGAGATCAGTACACAGCGACTTCCTGACATCTCCACGCCGCTGGAGCCCTCCTCCCAGCTGCGATAGTAGGGGGTCCGACCCAGCGTTTGAATTATACGGCCAGTTGGAATATCATAGGAATAACAGGCAACATCCTGTGCCACTCCACTCTCGTCTATGGTGCTGCTGTGGAGGATCAGGGTGTCATTGTCTGCGAAGGCGGCGGTGTAAATCTCGATGTCCGCCAACTCATCCACCTGGACCAGGGTTTTAGCGTCCAGGTCGCAGAACCAGGTCTGGGACATCCCCAGCCGGTTGTCGCACAGAATGATGGCTCGGCGCATGTTCTCCGACCAATCCCATCCGTAGGCGTACTCCAGCTTGTCCACTCCGGTGCCCGCCAGGATGTCCTCCGCCTCGCCGGTGTCCAGATGGTAGAGGAAGGGGTACTCGGTATAATCCATCTGTGTCCCTGTGGACAGGCGGAGCAGAAGTGCGTCGGTGCGGCCGGGGATGAGGGAGAAGTTCCAGTCCCATGCGTGCTCACCCTCCTCGTCCCAGGCGCGGTTGTCGCCGGTAAAGAAGTCCAGCCTCCCGTCGTAGATAAACCACCAGAACTCCCCCTGGTAGCGGATATCCCGGAAGGTGACATCCACTTGGGCGGTGTGCATGTCCACCTCCACCGGGATCAGCTCCCCGTCCCGGGGCTCCCAGAACCTTGCGTCCAGGAGGGTTTTCCAGTCCTCGTCCCAGGTCAGGCCGGTGAGCAGGCCGTTGGAGAAGCCGTACCGGCGGCTGTCCAGACGGATGTACTGGGCCTTGACCAGCTCCCCGATCTCCGCGTTGCTGATGTCGGGGCCCTCCGGGCTGACGCTGGAGCTGGGCACCTGTTCGTGCTCCTCCATGCGGAAGAAGGACAGCACCGCCGTGCGCAGCTCCGGACTGGCCGCCAGCGCCACGGTAAACAGGCAGGCCGCCGCCAGCGCCGCCGCCAGCAGGCCATTGACCACCCGGCGGACCGGGAGATACTTCTTTTTGGAATTTTTTTGATTCATAATGCGCTCCTTTAAATCTGTGTCAGGGACGAGTCTGTCCATCCCCCGGCGGTAGTCGTTGATGTTCAAATTGATCCCTCCAATTCGATTTTCAGCAGCTCCCGGCCCCGTTTCAGCCGCATTTTCACCGCCGATTGCCCCAGCTTTAAAATTTCGGCCATCTCGGCCACTGAATAGCCCTCGTAGTAATGGAGATGGATGGGCAGCTTGTATTTTTCCGGCAGGCGAAATACTGCGTCAAGGGCCTCCAGTTCCTCCGGGGGAGCGGCTGGAATGGAGTCCTCCAGCTCAGTCACCCGCTTGCGCCAGAACCCCCGGAGCTGGTCCCTGCACAGGTTGGCGGTTACTTGAAGGAGCCACCGCTTTTCGTGGTCTTGGTCCGCAAAGGCGGGGGCCCGGTGCAGCAGACGGAGAAAGACCTCCTGGGTCACATCCTCCGCATCGGCTTGACGGCCCAGGTAGACCATGGCCAGACGGTAGACCGCACCGCTGTAAGCGTCATAGTCCGCCTCAAATTGACAGGCGCTGATTGCTTGATTCATCACTTGACCTCCTTTCACAGGTAAAACGGTTGCGGAAGGAAAAAGGTCACATTTATGGGAAAGATTTTTATGCTATTCATTCTATATCCGCATAGTATGGAAGTAAAAGGACTGGGGAATTGGATTATATTGGAAAAAATGACGGTTTGTTGTTCTTACCTCGGGGAAAAAGGGGTAAAAAGCTTCATAAAAATTTATATTTGTGACAAATGTGGATTTGTTCCAAAAAAAGATTGAAAAACTTGAAAAAAGGCAGTTTTTGGATTCTGAGCAGAAAAATGGGAATAAAAATGATAATTTATCCCGTAAAAGCGGGAAGAAATCACGGTAATATTTGTGCAAATGTCCATTGACGAAATGGGGATAAATCTGCTATGCTAAGCACACATCCTAATGAATAGGGCGGAGGTACGTGATATGTATAGTCAGGAAGCCGTCGTAAACAACCAGGTCGGTCTCCATGCCAGACCCGCTACATTTTTCATCCAGAAGGCCAACGAGTTCAAGAGCTCCATCTGGGTGGAGAAGGAGGAGCGCAAGGTCAACGCGAAGAGTCTGCTGGGCGTTCTGTCTCTTGGCATCGTGAAGGGCACTCCTATCAAGCTGATCGCTGATGGTCCCGACGAGAAGGAAGCGGTCGAGGCTCTGTACAAGATGATCTCTTCCGATTTCTCCGAGTAAGCACCGCAAAAATCATCCTAAAAGGCGCCGCGCTGCGGCGCCTTTTTTGATGTTCCCAAGGGAGGACGCCATGACCTTTGACGAATTAAAAGAGAAGGCCCACAGTCTGCCGCTGAAGCCGGGGGTCTATATCATGCAGGACGTCCAGAGCACCGTCATCTATGTGGGCAAGGCCAAGGCGCTGAAAAACCGGGTGAGCCAGTACTTTCAGGACTCCGCCGGCCACACGGAGAAGACCCGGGCTATGGTGTCTCAGATTGACCACTTTGACGTCATTATTGCCGACAGTGAGTTTGAGGCCCTGGTGCTGGAGTGCTCCCTCATCAAGCGGCACCAGCCCCGGTACAATATTCTTCTCAAGGACAGCAAGGGCTATCCCTATATCCGGCTGTCCAAAGAGGCGTATCCCAAATTCTCTCTGGCCTCCAAAGCGGCGGAGGACGGCGCCCGCTACTTTGGCCCCTACGCCAGCCGACACAGCACCCAAGGCATTATCGACGCCCTGCGCACTGCTCTGCGGCTGCCCTCCTGCAATAAAAAGTTCCCCAGAGATATCGGCAAGGAGCGGCCCTGTCTTAACTACCACATGGGAAAGTGCGACGGTTATTGCCGGGGGGACGAGCTGAAAGAGCAGCATGACCAGGCCGTTGCCCAGGCGGTATCTCTGCTGGAGGGCCGGTTCAAGGATGTACAGCGGGACCTGACTCAGGAGATGGAGCGGGCGGCAGAGGAGCTGCGCTTTGAGCAGGCTGCCCAGCTTCGGGACCGGCTGCGTGCCATTGAGCTGCTGGGCAAGCGTCAAAAGGTGATCGCCGCCTCTTTGGCGGACACTGATGTGGCCGGCTTTTTCCGGGGGACGGCCAAAAGCTGCTTTGTGGTCCTCCACTTTGTGGACGGCGAGCTGGCCGCCAAGGACTTCGACCTGCTGGAGACCCCTATGGAAGAGGAGGAGGGGGCGGTGCTGTCCTCCCTGATGCGGGAGTACTATGTGGGCCGTACCCGCCTGCCCAAGCAGATTTTGATTCCCTGTGAGCTGCCTGACCAGGTGCCTCTCACCCGGATGCTGTCGGAACAGGTGGGCTATCGGGTGGAACTGGTCACCCCTCAGCGGGGGGCCAAGATGGACCTGATTAAACTGGCCAACCAGAACGCCCGGGAAGAGGTGGAGCGGGCCACCACCCACGAGGAGCGGCGCAACAAGCTGCTGGAGGCTTTGGGGAAGATGCTCAGCCTGGAGACGCCCCCCCGGCGGATGGAATCCTACGACATCTCCAACACCGGAGCCAGCGACATTGTGGCCTCCATGGTGGTCTATGTGGACGGAAGGCCCCTGAAACGGGACTACCGCCGTTTTAAGCTCAAGGACATGGACAGCCCCGACGACTACGCCTCTATGGAGCAGGTGCTCACCCGCCGGTTCCGCCGCTTGTTGGACGGGGACGAGAAATTTTCGGACAAGCCCGACCTGCTCCTGATCGACGGCGGCCACGAGCATGTGAAGGTGGCCGCCCGGGTGCTGGAAACCCTGAATCTGTCCATCCCCGCCTACGGCATGGTGAAGGACGACCGCCACCGCACCCGGGCCCTGGTCCACCCCGACGGACGGGAGATCGGCATCCAGTCCATCCCGGCGGTTTTTGCCCTCATTGGCCAGATCCAGGAGGAGACTCACCGCTTTGCCATCGAATATCACCGCCAGCTACAGGCGGGACACGTAAAAACCTCCGTTCTGGACAAAATACCCGGGGTGGGGGAGAAGCGCCGCCAGCAGCTTTTGAAGCAGTTCAAAACCATCAAGGCAGTCAAAGGGGCCTCCCTGGAGCAGCTCCAGGAGGTTGTCCCCAAAAATACCGCCCAGGCGGTGTATGATTACTTTCATAGTGAAGAATAGAGTTCCGGAATGTGCCAAAAGCCTCCTTTCGCAAAGGAAGGTGGCATGGCGGAGCCATGACGGAGGGTTTTCCCTACTGAAATGCAGCTGTTTTAAGCAGAAAACCCCCAGTCAGCCTGCGGCTGACAGCCCCCTTTGCGAAGGGGGCCTTTGGAGAAAGGAAGATCAATATGCGCATTATTACCGGCTCCGCCCGGGGCCGCAAATTAAAGGAACCCAAGGGCATGGACACCCGGCCCACCACCGATAAGGTGAAGGAGGGGCTGTTCAACATCATCCAGTTTGAGCTGGAGGGCCGGCGGGTGCTGGACCTTTTCGCCGGTACCGGACAGCTGGGGCTGGAGGCCCTGTCCCGCGGGGCGGAGCACTGCACCTTTGTGGACCAGCGCCGGGAGGCTGCTGCCCTGGTGCGGGAAAACATCCGGCTGTGCCGCTTTGAGGACCGCGCCCGGGTGGCCCAGGAGGAGTCGTTGTCCTTTCTGTCCCTTTGCCGGGAGAAATTTGACATAGTCTTTCTGGATCCGCCTTATGCCAGCGGTTTATTGGAAAAATCGCTGGAATCTTTGACAAGGTTTGACATTTTGCGGGAACATGGTATAATAGTGTGTGAAAGTGGGACAGACTGGTCTGTCCCCACACTGACGCCCCCCTATGAGGCGGGGCGGGAATACCGGTATGGACAGATTAAGCTGACCGTCTGCCGCCGGGCCGGGAGCGTGAGCCGATGAGCACAGCCATCTATCCGGGCAGCTTTGACCCGGTGACGTTAGGGCACCTGAACATCATCAAGCGGGCGGCCGCCTGTTTCGACGGTCTTATCGTATGTGTTATGGTAAACTCCAAAAAGACAGGCATGTTTACCCCGGAGGAGCGGGTGGAGCTTCTTCGCAAATCCACCGCCCGGTTTCCCAACGTAGAGGTGGACTTCTCCAATGAGCTGCTGGCCGCCTATGCCAAGCGGCGGCGGGCCAAGGTGGTTGTGAAGGGCCTGAGGGCTGTGTCCGACTTTGAGCAGGAGGTTCAGATGGCGGTAATCAACCGGCACCTGAATCCCAAACTGGAGACCATGTTTTTGGCGTCCAGTGAAAAGTATACCTATCTCAGCTCCACCATTGTCAAGGAGATGGCCCGGTATGGGACAGACCTGACCGGCCTTGTCCCCCGGGAGATTGTGGATGATGTGAACCGGCGCATGAGAGAGATGGAAGGAAAGGAAGGCTGAACAGATGGCAAGCGGTGTGGAAGAACTGTTGGATATGCTGTTTGAGATGATCGACGAGGCGAAAAACGCGCCTCTGTCCAGCGACAAGTGTATCATTGAACGGGATCGGGCCCTGGATCTGATTGACGATATCCGCAGCCAGTTCCCCATGGAGCTGACCGAGGCCCGGAAGATGATGGCCCGCCGGGCCGAGATGGAGGCGGACGCCAAGCGGAAGGCGGAGTCTATCGTCCGCTCCGCCGAGGAGCGGGCCAAGCAGATGCTGGCCGCTGACACCGTGGCCCTCCAGGCTAAGCAGCGGGCTAACGACATGATCCGCCAGGCGGAGGAGCGCAGCCGGGCGCTGAAGCGTTCCGCCAATGAGTACTGCGAGGATGCCCTGCGCCGTACCGAGGAGGCGGTGGCCGAGGCTTTTGACGAGATCAAGCAGTCCCGCTCCCGGTTTAGAGCGGCCGCTGCGGCCACCATCAACAATAACCCCGGCGGACAGTCTCAGGGCCGCCCCGTGTTTGACGCAGACAGAAGCTAACCATCCTAATTAAACGGCCTATCGTGGGACTGCCCTCCCGCGATAGGCCGTTTTTAGTAAAAATTTCGTCGCCTTCATCGCACGAAGTGCGAAGAAGGCGATTATAGCAACCATCAGATTTGCTGCTACATGCAGGGGCGGCCACAGGCCGCCCCTGCAGCTTCGGTGTCAGCAATTTTGAAGTTTGCTATAAGAAGCTGTACCAACAGGGGTAAAGGTGCTATAATGGATGCATGATACAAAAAATGGAAAACGCGGGAGCGTGGAGGAAGCTCTCATCGAAATGTGGGTGGCATTACCAGCAGAGAACAAGCGGTATACCTTCGCTGATGTTCTGACATGGGACGAAAACGAACGTATAGAAATATTTCGACAGCTTGCAGATTACCTTGAAGGGGAAAAGTGTGAGGTCTATCCAGCTCCTTTCGGTGACCGGCTTGTCAGATTCGGCGCCGGGGTCGTCGCGCTCTGCACGATTTCTGTGTCTTGTCCTTCTCAACAATTTGCAAAATGTTCGGGAAAGGGGTATAATAAGAAAAAACGCCCAATGAGGGGTGTGGGAGGTTTTTATGAAAACAGGATTGGTTCTGGAGGGCGGCGCTCTCCGAGCAATTTTTTCCAGCGGCGTGTGCGACGGCCTGCTGGACGGCGGCGTGATGACGGACTATGTGATTGGGGTGTCGGCGGGCATCGCCTACGGGGTGAGCTATGTATCCAGGCAGCCCCGGCGCAATCTTCAGGTGGTCACCCGCTTTGCTCCCGACCGGCGCTACATGGGCTGGCGCAACCTGACCGATAAAAGCAACCGCAGTTATTTTGGCCTGAAATTCGCCTATGACACCATTCCCAACCAGCTGGTTCCCTTCGACTACGATACCTTTGCGGCCTATCCCGGCCAGGTGGAAGCAGTGGTCACCAATCTGAACACCGGCAAGGCGGACTATCTGCCCGTCCCCCGGCGGGACAAGGAATCTCTGGTTCTCCAGGCCAGCTGTGCCATGCCGCTGCTGTTCCCCGTCTTTGAAATCGACGGCCAGCCCTATCTGGACGGCGGTATTGCCGACGCCATCCCCTGGCAGCGGGCACTGGACAAATGCCAGCGGGTGATTGTGGTCCTCACCAGACCCAGGACCTACCGCCGCAAGCCCGACCGGGTTATGAAGCTGATCCGGAGGCGGTACAAGGGCTACCCCGCCTTTCTGGAGGTTATGGAGCGCCGGGCGGAGGTCTATAACCAAAACAGGGAGCAGCTGTTCCAAGCGGAGCGGGAGGGCCGGCTGCTGGTGATTGCCCCAAAGTCCACCTTGGGCGTAGCCCGGACAGAGCGGGACACTGAAAAGCTGCGCCTGCTGTGGGCGGCAGGCTACCAGTCGGCCACGGACCGCATGGAGGAGATCAGAGATTTTCTCCAAGGCTGATGGCGGAGGTAACAGCCGCCTCCTCATCCTGCCGGGACGTCTTTCCCCCCTGTCTGGTGGGCTCCAGGGCATACAGCGCCAGCGTATCCCCCACAATGGTAAAAAAAGCCCCCAGCTTGGCCAGCTGAGCCTGACTCTGCCCCTGGGCCAGCGCGGCAGAAAAGGCCACCGCCATGGTGAGCAGCTGTCCACTGTTGGCGTTATACAAGGAAGACAAAATGACCACCCCCGGACTATCCTATGCCGGACAGCGCCCGGCGGGTGCGGAAAAAAGGAGTTTTGCCTGTGAAAATTGTAGTCATCGACGGTCAGGGCGGCCGCCTGGGCTGTCTGCTGGTGGAGGCGGCCAGAGCCCGCCTGCCCCAGGCCCAGATCTATGCCATCGGTACCAATACCGCGGCCACTGCCGCCATGCTCAAGTCTGGGGCCAGCTTCGGCGCCACAGGGGAAAACCCGGTGGTCCGCAATGTGATGGACGCTGACGGGGTTCTGGGTCCGGTGGGTATCCTGGTGGCCAACGCCATCCTGGGCGAGGTCACCCCCGCTATGGCGGAGGCGGTGGGCAGCTGCCAGGCCAAAAAGTTTTTGGTCCCCATGAACAGCTGCGGCGTTCTGGTGGCCGGTGTGGAGGAACTGCCCCTGCCCGCCTATGTGTCTAAGGCGGTGGACTCCTTGGCGGCGGAGCTGAAAAAATAAGATTTTTCCTTCAGCCTCATTGACTTTTGAGCTCCGCTCCTGTATGATACATTTTACCGCGCGGGTATGGCGGAATTGGCAGACGCGCAGGATTTAGGTTCCTGTGAAGCAATTCGTGTGGGTTCGACCCCCACTACCCGTACCATGATAAGTTGACAGACCGCCAAGGGGTTGGTCTGTCAATTTTTATATACAGAATGCAAAAACTCGTTGCGCCGCAGTGATTTCACTGCGGTATTCTTGTTTATAGGAGGAAATTTTAATGAATGTGATTCAAAAAAGTGAAGCAATTAAGAACGGTCTCCGGAAGGGGTTTCAGGACGGCAGTTCTAAGATGGCTCGCCGCAAATGCTATGGGTATGAAGTTGGCCCTGACGGTGAACTGACAGTAAATCCTGACGAGGCTCAGGTAGTGTGCTGGATATTTGAACGGTATCTTGCTGGTGACAGCCTTGGGAAAATTGCTGCGGGTCTGGAAAGGCAGGGCCTTCCCTCCCCCACCGGCAGGCCCAAATGGAATCGGGAGGCAATTGACAAACTGCTCTCCAATGAAAAATACACCGGACGGGTGCTGCTCCAGAAAACGCTCAGCACCGGCGCTGTCCAGATCGAAAACAATGGCCTCATGGAACGGTATCTCTACACCGGCTCCCATGAGGCCATTATTTCTGACGAGATGTTTATGGCGGTACAGCAGGAGAAACTCAGCCGCTCCAAAGAGCCGCAAAATCACATTGCCATGAAGCTCTCGCTTTGATATAATGAAGAAAACTGCGGGAGGTCGTGCGAATGCGAAAGGTGACTGAAATTCTTCCTGCGCAAGGCCATCGTCCAATGGAACTGCGTCATCTTCGTGTAGCTGCTTACTGCCGGGTCAGTACAGAGTTGGAGGAGCAGACCAGCAGGGAGCTGTTTGAAACAATCCATCAGGCACGCAAAATAGATCCATAAAGGACTGATAAAAGTCAATACCGGCAGACAACAAAGTGATTGCTTTTCCCTCTCCGGCATCAGCCTTTCTTCCTGAATCATTGTGCCGCAAAGGATTCAACGAAAAATCGATTTTGCCCCCTTACTCCAACTTGCATTGACAAAAAGGATGCAGGCAAAAACCCCGCACTTCGGTGCGGGATTTTTGCGACCAAAAGCAGAAAACGGCGAAAGTTCAGAACAATATGAGGTTATTTACAAAATAAGGAAGCGTAAAATAAAAATAACGAGCCGGAGATGCAAATCCGCCGGATTTGGGGGTTTTTGGGAATATGCATGACTCGAACTCTCCAGCGTTCAAAAAGCAAAAAGGCCATCCACAGCCTGCCAATTTTCAGGCAGACCAATGGACGGCTTTTTTCGTTCCCCCTGTTCACATTGGCAGTGAAGTATAAATCCCTGTCCCCGGCAGAAACGCGCCCGCAAAGCCGCATATAGCAAGGCTCTTTTCCTCAAAAGTAGTAAATTGGTAGTAAATTCAGCTTAAAATCCTGCTTGTATGCCCGTAAATCAAGGTTTTTTTGAGATAATCAACCATTTCCAGTAAAAAATTTGACCGGGATGAAAAATTTCCCTCCTGTGTTTCGTGTTAAGGGTGAAGGGAGTTGAGGACCATGGTCCCGACCGGTACCGAAGAGACCATATGCCGCCTTGTGCGGGAGTACAGCGATATGCTGCTGCGCCTGGCCTGCACCCGTCTGCCCTCCGTCAGTGACGCGGAGGACGCGGTGCAGGAGGTGTTCCTGCGGCTGCTGACCGCTCCCGTCTCATTCCGGGACGCCGGACATGAGAAAGCGTGGCTGATCCGCGCCACCCTTCACCGAGCCAGCGACATCCGCCGCCGCAGAGAACGGGGGAATCTTCCCCTGGAGGAGGCGGCCCAGCAGGCCGCCCCTGAACCGGAGACAGCCCTGCTCCAGGCGGTACAGAGCCTCCCGGAAAAGTATGGAGCGGTGATCCACCTGTACTACTACGAGGGATATTCCATCAAGGAGATTGGGAAGCTGCTGGGCCTGCCCGCCGCAACGGTGGGCACCCGGCTGGCCCGCGGCCGGGACCGGCTGCGGGAACTGCTGAAGGAGGAGATCGAATGAACCGAGACGATTACCACCGCGCTGTGGACACCCTTCCTTTTTCCGCCGATTTCCAGAAGCGGACGGAGGCGCTGGTACGCCAACAGGCACAATTAAAAAAGGAGTGTATTGTTATGAAAAAGAGAGGTCTTGTCAGAGCCGTTGCCATCGCCGCCGCGGTGGCCCTGTTTACCGTTTCCGCCTACGCCGCCTCCCGCTGGCTCAGTCCCGCCCAAGTGGCGGAGCAGCACAGGGACCCCATGCTGGCCCAGGCTTTTGAGAGCGAGGACGCCATCCGGCTGGACCAGTCGGTACAGACGGAGAACTTCTGCGTCACCCTGGCGGGGCTGGTGTCAGGGGAGAACCTGTCCAGCTGGACCAGCCAGGCGGATCAGGCCCGCACCTACGCGGTGATGATTTTGGAGAGCCTGGACGGGACCCCGCTGAACAGGGAGGATTTCCCGCTCACAGACTACACCTTCACGCCGCTGGTGGCCGATTTCACCCCCTGGTCGGTGAACAACTGGACCCTGGGTGCCGGCGTCTCCCTCCTGGAACAGGACGGGGTGCTCTACTACTTGCTGGACACCCGGAGCGTGGAGGTGTTCGCGGACCACACAGTATACCTGGCCTTCTATCAGGGCACCGCACCTGACAGGGACACCTTTACCATGGCGGAGGACGGAACGATTTCCTTTGTAAATGGCTTTGAGGGCCCCCATGCCCTGTTCACTCTGCCCCTGGATGCCGGCAAGGCCGACCCCGCCGCCGTGGAGCGGTTTATGGACGAGAGCGGCTTTGACCGGGAGTGGTTCACCACCGTCCAGCCGGATGACGGGAAGACCCATGATGTCCAGATGATCGAGACTGAGACAAAGGACGGTTTGCATGTCGAGATTCTGCCCGGCGAAAAGGACAGCAGCGGGAGCCAGTCCTGAAAGGGAATGGAGTACAGTGCATCATAACATGAAAAAGCCGCCCATCTGGGCGGCTTTTTCATGCTTATTTGATAATTTTGAGTCTGAAATCGTGTTCCAGCACCTTGTCCTCTAAGCCGTCAACCTTCTTTTCCAGATTTTCCACCTTTTCCCTTATGATGCTAAGTTCTTCTGCCAAGAGATTAAATTTCGGGCTAAATTCAGCGTCCATAAGGATCGCTACATCCTTCGAAATCTGTTTTTGAGATTCCTGAATCTCGCCTCTCATACGTTTCTCAGATTCCTGGATTTCGCCTCTCATACGTTTCTCAGATTCCTGGATTTCGCCTCTCATGCGTTTCTCAGATTCCTGAATTTCGCCTCTCATACATTTCTCAGATTCCTGGATTTCGCCTTTCATGCGTTTCTCAGATTCCTGGATTTCGCCTTTCATGCGTTTCTCAGATTCCTGAATTTCGCCTTTCATGCGTTTCTCGGATTCTTGGAGTTCTTCTCGTGTAATTGTTCGGATTGCCTGCAACAATTCCTGATCCGTCATACTGATATCCCCCTCTGCTTGTTTACTGTTCTTAGTATAACAGATTTCTCCCATTTTGCAAGGAACACTTTCCCAAGAGCTACATAGGATGAAACAGCCGTCAACGGCAAATTCTACAGGGAGGGGAGGCGTTTTCATGGGTATCGTGGTGGTACGTTCCCCCCGGTGCCTGCGGGGGCTGCTGCGCAGGATTTTTAAGGTCAAATAAGCTGTCATACTTACGAACTCCCGAACATATAGTGTCAACAAAGCCAGGCTGACATTATGACAAGGGAGAGGACACCATGGAATTTGAACGTGATACCATCATCAATTACGACACAGTGGCAGAGGTCACCCTGTGCCAGGAGGAGACCCTGGAGAGCATAGTCCCGGACGCCTGTCCTGATATCCTGCGCATTGTGGACGTCTGCGGGCAGGCTACCATCAGCGGCAAGCAGGCCCGGGAGGGGGTGGCTCAGGTCACCGGTATGGTGCGGGCCTCCATCCTGTACCAGCCCGAGGGGGGCGGCGGACTGCGGCGGATGGAGGTGGGCCTGCCCTTCACCTGTCAGGCGGAGGCCCCTGGTCTCACTGAGCGGGGGACAGTTTTGGCCAGTCCCCGGCTGCGCAGTGCCGAGGCCAGGGCCCTGAATCCCCGAAAGGTGCTGCTGCGGGTGGACCTGGCTGTGGACATCACTGCCTGTCAGCCGATGGAGCGGCCCATTTGCGTCGGTGTGACCGGCGCCGAGGAGGAGGGGCTGTGTCAGCGCCAGTTCCAAGGGGAACACTACCAGCTGTGTGCTGTACAGGAAAAACCTTTTACCTTCTCTGACCAGGTGCGCCTTCAGGGGACGGGGGAGTCCCCCGTGCTGCTGGCAGTCCGGGCCCAGCCGGTGTGTACTGAGAGCAAGCTTATCGGCTCCAAACTTATTTTTAAGGGGATGGTGGAGCTCTACTTCCTTCTGCAGGAGGCGGGAGGCACGCTGTCCGCTGCCCACGAGTCCATGCCCTTCTCCCAGATTATCGAGGTGGCCGGCGCAGGGGAGGAGGGGGACTGCCAGGTGGAAGTGGAGGTGGCCTCCCTCCAGTGCGACCAACTGCCGGGAGACGGCCGTGAGCTGGAGGTCACTCTGGAGCTGCTGGCCCAGGCGCAGGTATACTGCCGCCGTCCGTTGACCCTTCTCCAGGATTTGTACAGCACCAGCAATCTGATGGAGGTGGAGCGGGAGAACCAGCCGCTGTGCCGCCTGACGGAGCAGTCAGTGCGGCCCCAGGCCGTCAGGGAGCTGCTGGAGACGGGAGAGATGGTTCGCTCCATTGTGGACGCCCGATTGGTCCTGGGCCAGGTGCGCCAGAGCCGGGAGGGGAAGGAACTGGTACTTACTGTGGAGGCCTGCGTCACTGTGCTCTATCTGGACGAAAATGAGCTGGTTCAATGCGTCCGCCGGTCTCTGCCGGTGGTTTGCCGTCTGGAGTGCCCTGAGGGAGCCAGGTGCTCCTGCTGCTGCGCCTGTCCCGGAGAGGTCTTTGCCGCCCCCGCCGCCGGCGGGGTGGAGGTGCGCTTTACCGTGGAATTCCACTGCCTGACCACCGAGACCGCCGCTGTACCGGCGGTGACCAACGCTCAGCTGGGAGAGCTCAGGAATGCCGGAGAGGGTCAGCGGCCCTCCGTAGTCCTGCGGATGCCCGCCCCCGGCGAGGAACTGTGGGATATCGCCAAAGCCCACGGCACCACTATGGAGCAGATCCTCCAGGCCAACGAGCTGGAGGAGGACATCCTGCCCATGGGCCGGATGCTCCTGATTCCCAGCACAAGATGAAATCCAAAGGCAGGCCTGGATAGGCCTGCCTCATTTTTACGCTTTACAGACGGAAACTTTTGTGTTAGAATAAGCACGAATGTTCGAACTTATGAGGTGGAGCAATGAAATTCTGTGTACTTATGGGCAGTCCCAGGAAGCAGGGCAACACCGCCGCCCTGCTGGCCCCCTTTCTGGAGGAGTGCGCTGTTTTGGGGGTGGAGGCGGAGGTCATCTGGCTTTATGACAAAAAAATTGCTCCATGCCTGGGGTGCAAGGTCTGCCAGGACTGTATGGATGGGCCGGGCTGTGTGCAGGAGGACGACTTCCAGGAAATTTTTCAGTCTATGGTAAACTGTGACGCCCTGATTTTTGCGACTCCGATCTATTCCTGGTACTGTACTGCGCCCATGAAGGCGCTGCTGGACCGGGCCATCTATGCCGGTAAGAAGAACTACGGAAAGCAGAAGGGGCCGGCTTTGTTAGGCTGTCAGAGAGCGGCTGCCATTGTAACGTGCGGATATCCTCCAGAGGAGGGAGCCGGCCTGTGGGAGGAGGGGCTGAAGCGCTTCTGCCGCCATGGGAGCCTGGAGTATTTGGGAATCCTCTGCCGTCAGGACCGGGGAACTGTTCCCTTTATGAACCGGGACCGGGAGCAGGCTGCCCGGGATTTTGCCCAAGCTCTGCACATGACCATCCGATTGGAGGACCTATGAAGATTGAACTGATGCCCCGACTGCGGATGGCGGCGGACCTGGTGCCTGCCGGAGCCCGCCTGGCCGACGTAGGCACCGACCACGCCTATCTCCCCGCCGCTTTGATTCTGAAGGGGAAAATCCCCTGGGCCATTGCCGCCGACCTGCGCCGGGGTCCTCTGGACCGGGCCTGGGCCACCGTGCGGGAGTACGGCCTGACAGGAAAGGTGGCCTTCCGCCTGTGTGATGGTCTGACTGGCATCCGTCCTGATGAGGTGGACGCCGCCGCCATAGCCGGCATGGGGGGAGAGACTATCGCCTCTATTTTGTCCGCCGCCCCCTGGACACGGGAGGAGGACGTACCGCTGATCCTCCAGCCCATGTCTTCCATGCCCGAGCTGCGGGGCTGGCTCCAGGCCAACGGCTTTTCTATTCAAGAGGAGCGGCTGGCCAAGGAGGGGGACACCCTCTATACCGCGCTGCTGGTCCGAGCGGGGGAGATGCCCCCCCTGTCCCCGGCGGAGCTGTGGGCGGGAAAAAACAGCGGCGATCCCCTGCGGGGGGAGTGGCTGGACCGGTGGATTGCCCGGACGGGACGAGCCCTGGAGGGGATGGCCCAGGGCAGGGGAGAGGAGGTCCTCCACCGCCGCCGGGCGCTGGAGGAGGTTCGCGAGGGCCTCATAAAAATGAAGGAGGAGTGGGAAGTATGCCAAAAGTAGTGAGCGTCTGCCAGTTTATTGATGCTTTTGCCCCGTTTGAGCTCCAGGAGGATTTTGACAACGCCGGTTTCCTGGTGGGCCGGAGGGACCAGGAGGTCACAAAAATTCTGGTGTCTCTGGACATCACCCATGCGGTAGTGGAGGAGGCGGCCCAGTGGGGAGCTCAGCTGATTGTGGCCCACCACCCGGTAATTTTCCACCCGGTGAAGTGGATCACCGACGAAACCCCCACTGGACAGATTCTGCTGGAGCTGATTGAGAACAAGATCGCCGCCATCTGTGCCCACACCAACCTGGACGCCGCGCAAGGAGGGGTCAACGACTGTCTGGCCGAAGCGCTGGAGCTGACCGGTATCGGCCAGCTTCACCAGGCCGGGGTGGACGGTCAGGGCCGTCCCTACGGCATTGGACGCACAGGAACGGTCCACCAGCCGGGGCTGTCCGCCAGGGAGTACGCCGCCTTTGTGAAGGCGAAGCTGGGATCCGCCAGTGTCCGCTGTGTAAGCGGAGGAAAACCGGTGCAGAAGGTGGCGGTAGGGGGCGGGGCCTGCGGCTCCATGATAAAGGACGTGATCGCCCAGGGCTGCGACACCTTCGTCACCGCCGACGTGAAATACGACCAGTTCCTGGAGGCCAAGGCCCTGGGGCTGAACCTGCTGGATGCCGGCCACTTTCCCACGGAGAATGTGGTATGCGGGCCCTGGGCCCGGTGGCTGTCTGAGACGTTCCGGGATGTGGAGGTGCGCCTGTCGGCGGTCCACAAGGAAGTTTATAAATCGGTGTAAAAAAACCTTGCAATCTGGGACTTCCTGTGATATACTACCCAAGTCTGAATAACGGGCGGTCCTCTGCGGCCCTCTGCGAGGCGGAGAAAACAGCCGGAACGAACGCCTATACAACAGGAGGAAAACAACCATGGATCTGATGAAAGCATTTACCGAAAAGTACACAAAGGCCGAGCCCCCCAAGGTGTCCATTGGCGACACCGTCCGTGTTCACCTGCGGGTAAAAGAGGGTAACCGTGAGCGTATCCAGGTCTTCGAGGGCACCGTTATCGCCAAGAAGCACGGCGGCATTGAGGAGAGCTTTACTGTCCGCCGCATTTCTTACGGTATCGGCGTGGAGAAGGTGTTCCCCCTCCATGCTCCCTCTGTGGAGAAGGTGGAGGTTGTCCGCAAGGGCAAGGTGCGCCGCGCCAAGCTGTACTACCTGCGCGACCGCGTGGGCAAGGCCGCCAAGGTCAAGGAAGCGCTGTAATCAAAAAAGGAGCGGCTTTGCCGCTCCTTTTTCTTAAATTCTCCCAAATAATCAGAGTGTTTGCATGGAGGGGGAGAGTGGTATGGCCGGGAACGGCGTCAAGCTGACGGATATTGCGCGGGGTGTTTTTATGCTGGCCACCGCCGCAAGGCTGATGACCAGACGGGAGGTGGAGGCCGGGCTCAACCAGGTTCTGCCCGGCGCGGCCGTCCTGAAGGTGAAAACCGGTACGCGGTCCAAGGGGTATAAATTTAAAAATTATACTGTCTCATACAGAGATATTGTTTTTACCTTTAAAAACTATCAGGAAGGCAACTTTTTCTTTGCCGGAAAGTCCGCAGGCTACAGCCATAACTACTGCGAAAAGCTTTTTCAGCGCTTTTCCAGAGAGATTGGAGAAATCGCGGAACGATATCAGGTGACGGTTGAAGGCAAGTACAGCATTGGCGTGACCAACCGTGTTGCCGCCATGGAGGAGATCGACGCGGGGGCCAGGGCCCTAGAGGAGCTGTACCAGCTGATGAAGGGCTACATTCCCAGGACAGAGCTGAGGTGGTTCCCCTTTGAGCTGAAGCTTTATACCCTCTATGGAAAGCTGGAGTGTATCTGTGTCAAAAAGCAGGGGGACTGGAATTATTCCCACACCCGCCAGCTGCTGTATCTGAATTTCAAGGCGGCAGTGGACATGGGGCTGGTGAAGGATGTGGCGCTGTCCCAGGAGCTGCTGGACGCCATCCCCCAGAAGTATATCCAGGCTCTGTACATCAACGGGGAGCCCTATGTGTCGAACGACTATGACATTCGATTTATCTACAGCCTGGAGAACAGGAGATATTATGCGCCTGTGGGCTTTGGGATCAAGATTTCCTGTAACGGCGGGGTGGAGGACTATTTGCAGCGGGAAATTATCAAAGCCTTCTATCCCAACGCCCAGTATACCATCTCCATGAAGGATCAGACCACGTCCTATCAGATCGGGGCAGACCGCTTTCAGGTGCGGCGGGGGCGGAACAGCCTGACCGTTTGGAAAAACGGCCGGAAGCTGCCAGTGAAGTATTTTCACAAGATATCTGATACCCACACCGGCGCGGAATACTACTACTGGGTCTCCCTTGAGGACTTCGCCATGCTGATGGGGATGTCAGTGGACAAGGTGGAGCGGGACGGGGTCTATCTCCGATTACCATAGACCCTGCATTTTGGCGTTGGCCAGCCCCAGTACCAGCAGATGGGCGGGGTAAAAGACGTACCACAGATATTTGTCCCCCGGAAAGGAGGGACCCTTCTTTCCGTTGTAGAAGAAGGTGAACGCCACCCCCAGCAAGGGCCCCACCGCGTTGATGCACAGCATGTGGAGCCAGCGATAGGTAAACAGCTGTTCGGAGAAAAGCATCCAGACCAGCCCGTACCGGGACAGGGGCATGAGGAACAGCCAAAGCAGAGCCTTTTTGCGGAACGGCCAGTTTTCTGTCCAGTAAAAGACCAGAATGAACAGAATATAGGACCCCTTGCCCTCCGTCAGGCTAAGGTACTGAGCGGCGGCTATCACCCCGGCGGCCAGAACATACCCCAGCCCCGTCCGCTTTTCGTTGCCCCAGTCCATCAGCCGCAGGGTGAGCAGACCCAGCAGCAGGGTGAACATGATGTTGCCGTGAAAGCCGAACAGGAGGTAATAGGGATACTCCGCCAGACAGGCGAAGATCAGCAGCCGCAGGGCGTATTTTTTAAAATTCCGGGTGTGGCGGTAGCCGTTGGCGATGGAGAACAGAAAGATGGGGGCGGCGATGCGGCCGATGTAGTCGGTGGCCCGCTGGAGAACCAGAAGGGCCGGGATGGACTCTGACACGTCGGGGAAGAACAGGACCTCCACCGTCAGGGTCAGGGGCCAGACATAGGTGACGTGGTCCCACAGCATGGACAGCAGGGCGATGATTTTTAACGCGAAAAAACTCAATGTGGTTCCCTCCTTAAAAAATTTACAGGGAGAGGATACCAGATGTTTCTTACAAAAAAGCGTTCAAGTTCCTTACAAATTTCTGAAAAGAAGGCGGAGCGGATGAAACGGATTTGGAAAATAATTGCCATTGGCGTGTGCGCCGGTCTGCTGCTGGGGGTGCTCAAAGGAGCGCTGCACATTGATGAGGATGTGTTTATGCGCTGGTATTGGGCCGGTGCGGCGGTGGTTATACTGGGGGCTGTGCTGGTCAACGTGATTTACAACATCTGCTATCAGAAAAGGATGAAAAAGCTTGTCCCGCTGCTGGAGGCCCAAAAGCCCCGGGAGTATATCACCGGCGTGGAGCAGCTGCTGCAAACCGCCAAGGGGCAGAATCTAAGAACCATTTTGACAATGAACCTTTCCGCAGGGTACATTGACCTGAAGGAGTTTGACAAAGCAATCGAGCTGCTGGAGGGGATATCCGACAAACGGCTTGCGGGTTCTGCGGTGAAAACGGTCTACCGGCTGAATTTGTGTATCTGCTATTTGCAGTCAGGGCAGGGGGAAAAGGGTCTGGAGCTGTACAGCAGCAGTCAAGCAATTTTTAAGTCCCAGAGAGACGGCAAACTGTATGGCGGCAATATCGCAATTCTGGACATACTGGCGGCCATTCAAAAGAAAGAGTACAGTCAGGCGGAAGAGCTACTGGACGAAGCGCGGCAGAGGTGGGTTGCCCCGCGCTTTCAGGAGGCATTCCAAGAGATTGAGCATACCCTGACGGAGATCAAAAAGGAGCAAAATTTATGAACATCCAATGGTACCCCGGCCACATGACCAAAACCCGGCGGCAGATTGAGGCGGATCTAAAGCTGGTGGATGTGGTGGTGGAGATTATCGACGCCCGCGTTCCCGTCTCCAGCCGCAACCCGGACATTGACACCATCTGTGCGGGAAAGCCCCGGCTGATTGTCCTCAACCGGGCCGACCAGGCCGACCCGGCCCAGAATAAGGCGTGGGCCGTCCACTTCCGCAGTCAGGGCCACTCCGTGCTGGAGACAGACGCCAAAACCGGGCGGGGGATCAATCAGTTTTCCGCCATCATCCAGGGCGTGCTGAAAGACCAGATCGCCAAATGGCGGGAGAAGGGACAGGTGGGCCGTCCCGTGCGGGCTATGGTGGTGGGGGTGCCCAATGTGGGAAAGTCCACCTTCATCAACAAGGTGGCCAAAAAGAAGTCGGCCAAGGCCAGCGACCGCCCCGGCGTCACCCGGGGCAAGCAGTGGGTCCATGTAGACCAGAGCCTGGACCTGCTGGACACCCCCGGTATTCTCTGGCCCAAGTTTGAGGACGAAACCACCGGCATGAACCTGGCCTTTACCGGGGCGGTGAAGGATGAAATTATGGATATTGAGACCCTGGGCTGCCACTTTATGGCCCTGCTGGGGGATCGCTATCCCCAGGCGCTGATGGAGGGCTATAAGCTCACTGAGGTGCCCGCCCGTGAGGAGGGGGAGAATGACGCGGCCTGGGGCTACCGGCTTCTCCAGTCCTGCGCCGCCAGGCGGGGGATGCGTATTTCAGGCGGAGAGGTGGACACCGAGCGGATGGCCCGCGTTCTGCTGGACGAGTACCGGGGGAGCAAGCTGGGCCGGTTTACGCTGGAGGTGCCGTAAGGGTGCGAAAAGGCCTCCTTCGAAAAGGGGGCTTCGCCCGGAGGGCGGTGGGGGTTTCCCCTAACGCAGACGGATGCGTTTCGATAAGGGAAAACCCTCTGTCACGGCTTTGCCGTGCCACCTACCTTTGTGAAGGGAGGCTTTCCCCTGCGGGGGACGAAAGGAGTGGGAAACGATGGACCTTTGGCAGTACGAAAAAGAAGCGACAGAGGGGGGGAATACCCTTGTCTGCGGCTGTGACGAGGCGGGGGCGGGGCCGCTGGCCGGGCCAGTGTACGCGGCGGCGGTGATCCTGCCCTTTGGGGAGGACATCCCCGGCCTGGACGACTCCAAAAAGCTGACCGAAAAGAAGCGGGAGGGGCTGTTCCCCGTCATCCAGGACAGGGCGCTGGCCTGGTCGGTGGCCTGGGTGGAGGCGGCGGAGATTGACGCGACAGATATCCTCAGCGCCCGGATTAAGGCTATGCAGCTGGCCATTGACGGGCTGTCCCCCAAGCCGGATTTTGCCCTTATTGACGGCAACCGGGACCATGGGCAGTCCGCCGTCATTACAGCGCCCCACCGCTGCGTGGTGAAGGGGGACAGCCTGTCGGCTTCTATCGCGGCGGCCTCCGTCCTGGCCAAGGTGAGCCGGGACCGCTTTATGGCGGAGATGGCGCAAAAATATCCGGAGTACCGCTTTGACAAGCACAAGGGCTACGGCACCCGGCTGCACTATGAGCTGCTGCGTACTTATGGCCCCAGCCCCATCCACCGCCGGACCTTTTTAAAAAACCTGTGAGCGGGCAGAACAGCCGCCTTAAGGGGCGGTGGGGAGAGGATGCGGCGGCCGGTTACCTGCGGGACAGGGGCTTTGCCATTTTGGCTTCCAACTGGAGCAGCCGCTTTGGGGAGATCGACCTGATTGCGGAGGACGGGACCTACCTGTGCTTTGTGGAGGTCAAGCTGCGCAAAAGCGCCGCCTACGGCAGCGCGGCGGAATTTGTGGACCGGCGCAAGCAGGATAAGCTGCGCAGGACCGCTATGCTCTACCTGTCCGGCCATCCCACCGAGCTCCAGCCCCGGTTTGATGTGATTGAAATTTACGCGCCTCAGGGGGAACATACCGTCAAACCGGAAATCATCCATTTGGAAAACGCCTTTTAGAACCTGTGAATACAGGTTCTTAGCATAAATTTCTTGACCTTCGGCCGGAAAGCTGGCATAATAATAGCCATCATCATAAAAGTAAGGAAGGATCGACATGCGGTATATCAGCACGCGGGACAACACCATCCATTACTCCGCCTCTCAGGCCATTACCCAAGGGCTGGCCAAGGATGGGGGGCTGCTGACCCCCTTTTATATCCCCAAGCTGCCCGGCAAGGCGCTGGACGACATCAAGGAGATGGCCTACCAGCAGCGGGCGGTGTACATTATGAAGCAGTTTTTGGAGGAGTTCTCCGTCAAGGAGCTCACCGACTACGCCAACGCCGCCTACGGCCCGGACAAGTTTGACTCCCCGGCGGTGGCCCCTGTCCGCACGGTGGACGGCAATACCCACTGCCTTGAGCTGTGGCACGGGCCCACCTGCGCCTTTAAGGACATGGCTTTGCAAATGCTGCCCCATCTGCTGTCCGCCTCCCTGGTGAAGACAGAGGAGGAGAAGACGGCGTGTATCCTGGTGGCCACCTCGGGGGACACGGGCAAGGGGGCTCTGGAGGGCTTTAAAAACGTGCCCCGCACCAAGATACTGGTGTTCTACCCCAAGGACGGGGTATCTGAGGTCCAGGAGCTGCAAATGGTCACCCAGGAGGGGGGCAACGTGGGCGTGTCCGCTGTAGTGGGCAACTTTGACGACGCCCAGACCGGCGTAAAAAAGCTGTTTTCTGATAAGGCTGTCTGCCAGGAGCTGGAGCGCCGGGGATATTTCTTCTCCTCCGCCAACTCCATCAACTGGGGCCGGGTGCTGCCCCAGATTGTCTACTACATTTCCGCCTACTGCGACCTGCTCCGGGACGAGAAGATCGCCCCCGGTCAGGCGGTAAATGTCTGCGTGCCCACCGGCAACTTCGGCAATATTCTGGCCGCTTACTACGCCAGGGAGATGGGCCTGCCTATCGATCAGCTGATCTGCGCCTCCAACAGCAACAACGTTCTCACCGGCTTCCTGCGGGAGGGGGTGTATGACAAGAACCGCACCTTCTACAACACCATGTCACCCTCTATGGATATCCTCATCTCCTCCAACCTGGAGCGGCTGCTCTTTGCCTTCACCCAGGACACCGGGGAGGTCAAGGGGTATATGACCCAGCTGTCTGAGACGGGCCGGTATCAGGTGAGCGGCAAAGTCCGTGACCGGCTTCAGGCGCGGTTCAAGGGCTACTTCTGCGACGACACAGAGACCCAGCGGGTTATCCGGGCCATGTTCGACAGGCACGGCTACCTGATCGACACCCATACCGCCGTGGCCTTCTCCGCCCTGGACCAGTACCGGAGCGAGACGGGGGATGAGACCCCCGCCATTGTGGCCTCCACCGCCAGCCCCTTCAAGTTCTGCGCCAGTGTTTTAGAGGCCCTGGGAGAGACCAGCGCCGCCGGCGGCCTGGACGCGCTGGATCAGCTGAGCGCCAGAACGGGCCAGCCTGCCCCCGCACCTCTGGCCGGCCTGCGGGACAAAAAGGTCCGCTTTACCCAGGTGGTGGAAAAGGACCACATGGTGGACGCGGTGCTGTCCCTGCTGGGGTGAGCCCATGTCCCTGTACGTCATTGGAGACACCCACCTGTCTCTGGCCTCGGACAAGCCCATGGACGTGTTCGGGGGCGGATGGACGGGCTATGTGGACAAGCTGCGGGAGGGCTTTCAAATTGTGTCCCCGGAGGACACCGTGGTGGTCTGCGGAGATATTTCGTGGGGCATGAGCCTGGAGGAGGCCCGGGAGGACTTTGCCTTTCTGGATGCCCTGCCCGGAAGACACAAGCTCCTGCTCAAGGGCAACCACGACTACTGGTGGACCACCGCCAGCAAGATGAAGACCTTTTTTGAGGAGAACGGATTTTCCACCCTGGACATTCTGCACAACAACTGCCATTTTTACGGGGACACCGCCCTGTGCGGCACCCGGGGCTGGTTCTACGAGGAGGACCGGGGGGAGCACTCCACGAAAATCTTCAACCGGGAGCTGATCCGCCTGGAGGCCTCATTGAAGGCGGCGGGGGAGAGGGAGAAGCTGTGTTTTCTCCACTATCCGCCCCTGTATCAGGGTTACCGCTGCCAGGAGATTATTGACCTGCTGGAGGGATACAAGGTGAAGCTGTGCTGCTACGGCCACCTCCACGGGGGAAGCCACCGCCTGGCCGTCACCGGCCGCCAGGGGACAGTGGACTACCGCCTGGTGGCCGCCGACTATGTGGGCTTTAGGCCGGTGTGTATCCTGTAGGAGCAAAAAAGCCTCCCTTCGCAAAGGGAGGCGTCATTTGCGAAGCAAATGACAGAGGGTTTGCTCCAATGGAAATGCGCCCGTTTTCGTTAAGAATCCCCCCACCCGGCTGCGCCGGGAGCCCCCTTTGTGAAGGGGCCTTAGAGGAGGCTTTCGATGGGAGCCCCTCTCTGCAAAGAAAACCTTTTGGGGCGCAATTTCGAAGCTGTCCCCGTCAAAATGCCTGATTCCAGGGTTCACAGAAAGTGAATCAGGAAAAAATCTGGAAAATTTCAAAAAAAGACTGTTCAAACCGCCGCATATCTGATAGAATATCGTGGCGAAAGTAAAAGGGCCCCTCCGCCGGCCGTTTCCGGAGGCGGGACCGACAGGAGGAAATTGTACAAATGAAGGTCACCAGTGTTGAGAAGAAAGAGAAGAGCACCGTAGAGCTCACCATCCAGGTGGAGGCCGAAGCTTTTGAGGCCGCCGTCCAGAAGGTCTATCTGAAAACCCGCGGGCGCATCAACGTCCCCGGCTTCCGCAAGGGCAAGGCTCCCCGGAAGATTATTGAGGGTATGTATGGCTCCGGCGTGTTCTATGAAGACGCCATCAACGACGTCTACCCCGCCGCCTATGAGGAGGCCGTGAAGGAACAGGGCCTGGACGACGTGGGCTACCCCAAGATGGAGGTCGTGGAGGTGGGCAAGGAGGGCTTCACCTTCAAGGCGCTGGTCTCCGTCCGTCCCGAGGCCGTGCTCAGCGAGTATAAGGGCCTGACCGCCCCCAAGGAGGAGGCCAAGGTCACCGACAAGGATATCGACGAGGAGCTCAAGCCCTATATCGACCGGGCCACCCGTCTGGTCAGCGTAAAGCGCAAGGCCAAGAAGGGCGACACCGCTGTCATTGATTTTGAGGGCTTTGACAACGGCACCCCCTTTGAGGGCGGCAAGGGCGAGAACTACGACCTGAAGCTGGGCGCGGGCATGTTTGTCCCCGGTTTTGAGGAGCAGGTTGTGGGCATGAAGGCTGGAGAGGAGAAGGATATTGACATCACCTTCCCCGAGGATTACCACGCCGACCTGGCCGGCAAGGCCGTGGTCTTCCATGTGAAGGTCAATGAGGTAAAGGAGTCCCAGGCCCCCGAGGTGGACGACGAGTTTGCCAAGGACGTGTCTGAGTTTGAGACTCTGGCCGATTTCCGCAAGGATCTGGGCGACAAGCTGCTGGAGCGGAAGAAGACCCAGGCTCAGGCTGACTTTGAGAACGCCGTGATGGAGCAGCTGGTGGAGAACATGGAGTGCGAGATCCCCGACGGTATGGTGGAGAGCCAGACCGACCGGCTGATGGACGACTACGCCATGCGCCTGCAGAGCCAGGGCATCCCCATGGACCAGTACATGTCCATGATGGGGATGACCCCTGAGATGATGCGCGCCTCCGCCAAGCCCGCCGCCCTGAAGCAGGTGCAGATGGAGCTGGCCCTTACCGCTGTGGCCAAGGCGGAGAATATTGAGGTTTCTGACGAGGAGTATGAGGCGGAGATCGCCAAAATGGCCGAGCAGTACAACATGGAGGCCGACCAGGTGAAGGCCATTGTCCCCATGGACGGCTTGAAGAAGGACTTGGCTCTCCAGAAGGCCCACAAGCTGGTAATGGACAACGCCAAGGAGGGCAAGGCCAAGAAGAAGGCCGCCCCCAAGAAGGACGGCGAAGAGGAAACGGGCGAGGAAAAGCCCAAGCGCACCCGGAAAAAGAAGACTGAGGAGCCTGCTGAGGAGTAAACAGATACACGTCCCGGGGCGGCTGCGACCGCCCCGGGCGTACGAATATCCCAAGGAATGAATTTCCGCTCCAATGGGTATAATCAGGTATCCCAACTGAAAAAGGAGTATGATTATGAGCTTAGTTCCCTATGTAGTAGAACAGACCAACCGAGGCGAGCGGTCCTATGATATTTTCTCCCGCCTGCTTAACGACCGTATCGTCATGCTG
This sequence comes from Flintibacter muris, assembly GCF_943192995.1. GTDB lineage: Bacteria > Bacillota > Clostridia > Oscillospirales > Oscillospiraceae > Lawsonibacter > Lawsonibacter muris. Next base: position 110,950 of record NZ_CALPCP010000005.1, on the reverse strand, counting down.
TCAGAGGAGGTCAACAGTACCACTGCTTCCCTCATTGTAGCCCAGCTGCTGTATCTGGAGGCTCAGGACCCGGACAAGGAGATCCAGTTCTACATTAACAGCCCAGGTGGTTCTGTTACTGACGGCATGGCCATTTACGACACGATGCAGTATATCAAGTGCGACGTGTCCACCATCTGTATCGGCATGGCCGCCTCCATGGGGGCCTTCCTGCTGTCTTCCGGAGCCAAGGGCAAGCGGCTGGCCCTGCCCAACGCCGAGATTATGATCCATCAGCCCTCCGCCGGCACTCAAGGCCAGATTACCGATATGGCTATCCACCTGAAACGGCTGGAGATTGTCAAGAGCAGAATGAACCGCATCCTGTCTGAGAATACCGGCAAGCCCATTGAAATTGTCACCGCCGACACAGAACGGGACAACTTTATGAGCGCCCGGGAGGCTCTGGAGTACGGCCTGATCGACAAGGTGATTGAAAAGCGGTAATTTTCCCAAGAAATTGAGGTGTATCCATGGCTAACAACGACGAGAGAAAGGTCCGCTGTTCCTTCTGCGGCAAGCACCCGGACCAGGTGCAGCGGATGATCGCCGGTCCTGGAGTCTATATCTGCAACGAGTGCGTCAACCTGTGCATGGAGGCGATGGGGGCCGAGCCCCTGCTGCTGGACGACCTGGACCAGTTCCCCGGAGAAATCCCCGACGCCATCCCCACCCCCAAGGAAATTCACGCCGTGCTGGACCAGTATATCATTGGCCAGGAGAAGGCCAAGGTGGCCCTGTCGGTGGCGGTGTACAACCACTATAAGCGCATCTACTTCGGCGGGGCGGAGGACGTGGAGCTGCAAAAGAGCAACATCCTCCTTATGGGCCCCACCGGCTGCGGCAAGACCCTCTTCGCCCAGACCCTGGCCCGGGTGCTGAAGGTCCCCTTCGCCATTGCCGACGCCACCACCCTCACCGAGGCGGGCTACGTGGGCGACGACGTGGAGAATATCCTCCTGCGCCTGGTTCAGGCCGCCGACTACGACATTGAGCTGGCCGAGCGGGGCATCATCTATATCGACGAGATGGACAAAATCGCCCGGAAAAGTGAGAATACCTCCATCACCCGTGATGTGTCCGGCGAGGGCGTGCAGCAGGCGCTGCTGAAAATTTTGGAGGGCACCGTTGCCAACGTCCCCCCCCAGGGCGGACGGAAGCACCCCCATCAGGAGTTTATCCAGATTGATACCCACAACATTCTGTTCATCTGCGGCGGAGCCTTCGACGGTATTGACAAAATTATCGAGCACCGTCTGGACAAGCGCTCTCTGGGCTTCGGCGCTGAGATCAAGAGCAAAAAGGAGCGCAATGTGGGTGAGCTGATGAATGAGATCCAGCCCCAGGATCTGCTGAAGTACGGCATCATCCCCGAGCTGGTGGGCCGTATGCCCGTGGTTACTACCCTGGAGTCGCTGGACCGGGACCAGATGGTGCGCATCCTCACCGAGCCCAAGAACGCCCTGGTGAAGCAGTACCAGGTGCTGCTCAACTACGACGAGGTGGAGCTGGAGTTTACCCGGGAGGCCCTGGAGGCTGTGGCCGACCGGGCGGTGGCCCGGGAGATCGGAGCCCGCGGCCTGCGGGCCATCCTGGAGGAGGTCATGAATCAGATCATGTACGACATCCCCTCCGAGCCCACTATTGTCAAGGTGACCATCACCGGCGAGTGCGTCCGGGACGGCGCGCCCCCTGAGCTGATCCGGGACCCGGAGCGGACCCAGCGGCCTAAGCTGGGCAGGGCCAGCTTGCAGCTGGAGCAGCCCCGGCGGCGGGACCACGGTCGAGCGGGTTGACATAATAAGAATCAGGCGCCCCGCGGCGCCCCCACAGCGGGGCACGGGGCGTCTGTCCTGCTTCGAAAGCCTCCCTCGCTGAGGGAGCCTTATATTGTTCTAGAAGGGAAGTGAAAACCATGTCAAAAGAATGGGATATCCTCCACACCACTACTATGCCAACCATCGCCCTGCGGGGGCTGACGGTGTTTCCCAATGTGCTGATTCACTTTGAGGTGGCCCGGGAGGCCTCGGTGAGGGCGCTGGAGGCGGCTATGACCGCCGGGAGCCCGGTATTCCTGGTGGGGCAGAAGGATATTGCGGTGGAGGAGCCCGGGCTGGACGACCTGTATCAGGTGGGCACCATCTCCAACATCCGCCAGATTCTCCGCATGCCGGGGGACAACGTGCGGGTGATGGTGGAGGGGGTAAGCCGGGGCAGGGTGCTCCAGCTGCTGCGCACCCAGCCCCATCTGGAGGCGGAGGTGCAGGAGATTGCGGTTCCCGCTCCTCCGGCCCGGGGAAGCGCCAAAACCGAGGCGCTGATGCGTGCCACCTACGACCTGTTTCAGGACTATGCGGAGCTGTCTCCCAAGCTGTCCCCCGATCTGATGATCCACGTGCTGGCCAGCCAGGACCCGGGGCATATCGCCGACTATATCGCCCAGAATATCCCCATGCGCAACAGCGACAAGCAGTCCATTCTGGAGGAGCTGCGCCCCGCCAGGCGGCTGGAAAAGCTCCACCGCCTGCTGGAGCGGGAGGTGGAAATTCTCTCCCTGGACCAGGAGATTCAGGAGCGGGCCCGGGAGCAGATGAACGACCACCAGCGGGACTACTACCTCCGGGAGCAGATGAAGGCAATCCAAACCGAACTGGGGGAGGAGGCCGACGAAATTGAGGAATACCGGGAAAAGATCGCCCAGGCCAAGCTCCCCGACGAGGTGAGGGAGAAGCTGAACAAGGAGCTGGGCCGGCTGGCCAAGCAGCCCTACAGCTCCTCGGAGAGTACCGTTCTGCGCAGCTATCTGGATATCTGCCTGGAGCTGCCCTGGGGCAAAACCACTAAGGAAAAGGTGAACGTTGCCGCCGTACAGAAGGTACTGGACCAGGATCACTTCGGCCTGGACAAGGTGAAAAAGCGGGTGCTGGAGTTTGTGGCCGTCCGCCAGCTGGCCCCCGAGCTGAAGGGGCAGATTATCTGCCTGGTGGGTCCGCCGGGGGTGGGCAAGACCTCTATCGCCATGTCCATGGCCCAGGCCATGAACCGGAAGCTGGCCCGTATCTCTCTGGGCGGCGTCAGCGACGAGGCCGAAATTCGAGGCCACCGGAAGACCTATGTGGGGGCCATGCCCGGCCGCATCATCTCCGCCATCAATCAGGCCCAGAGCTGCAATCCTCTCATCCTCCTGGACGAGATCGACAAGCTGGGCCGGGACCACCGGGGGGACCCCTCCTCCGCCCTGCTGGAGGTGCTGGACGGGGAGCAGAATGCCACCTTCCGGGACAATTTTTTGGAAATCCCCTTTGACCTGTCCCAGGTGATGTTCATTACCACCGCCAACACCACTGACACCATCCCCCGGCCCCTGCTGGACCGGATGGAGGTTATTGAGCTGTCCAGCTACACCGACGAGGAGAAGGTGCAGATTGCCAAAAAGCACCTGCTGCCCAAGGAGCTGGAGCGTCACGGCCTGTCCAAGGGGCAGCTCAAGGTGTCTGACGGGGCTGTGCGGGAGGTAATTGCCTCCTACACCCGGGAGTCAGGCGTCCGTGTGCTGGAGCGCCGTCTGGCCGCCATCTGCCGCAGGGCGGCCATGAAGGTGGTGGCTGAGGAGGCGAAAGCTCTCAAGGTCACCGATAAGGATCTGGAGGAATATCTGGGCGTGCCCAGATACCACCCCGAGCGCCAGGCTCTGGAGGAGCGGGTAGGGGTGGTCAACGGTCTGGCCTGGACCTCTGTGGGGGGCGAGTTGCTGGAGGTGGAGGTCAATGTGGTCCCCGGCTCCGGCAAGGTAGAGCTCACCGGCAACCTGGGGGACGTGATGAAGGAGTCGGCCCACGCCGCCCTCAGCTTCATCCGCAGCCGGGCCAGCCAGTTGAACGTGCCCGACAGCTTCTACAAGGAGAAGGACATCCATGTCCACTTCCCGGAGGGCGCGGTGCCCAAGGACGGCCCCTCCGCCGGCATTGCCATTACCACTGCCATGGTGTCCGCCCTCACCGGGGTGACTGTACGCCGGGGGATCGCCATGACCGGAGAGGTCACCCTCCGGGGCAGGGTGCTGCCCATTGGCGGGCTGAAGGAGAAGACCATGGCCGCCTTCCGCAGCGGGATCAAAACTGTAATCATCCCCGCTGACAACGCCAAAGACCTGGAGGAGATCGATCAGACTGTGCGCAAAGCCCTCCAATTTATCCTGGTGGAGCGGGCGGACCAGGTGCTGTCCAACGCGCTCAACCGCTCAGCCGAGGCCCCTGCCGTTCGGAAACGGGGCCGCCCCAAAAAATCGGAGGCGCTGCCCCCCGTCCCGCCTGAGCAGGACAGCGGCGGCTCCCTGCTGCGCCAGTGAGGAGAGGCTATGACTGTCAATTTGCAGAAGGCGGAATTTGTGCTGTCCGCCGTCTCCCCCAGGAACTTTATTCAGGACGGCCTGCCTCAGGTGGCCTTTGCCGGGCGTTCCAACGTGGGCAAATCCTCCGTCATCAACCGTCTGCTCAACCGGAAGAACTTCGCCCGGGTGGGGGCCGCGCCGGGGAAGACCGTCCATGTGAACTATTTCAATATCGACAGAACCTTCTACCTGGTGGACCTGCCCGGCTACGGCTACGCCAAGGTGTCCAAGGCGGAGCGGGACCGGTGGGGGCGGCTGATGGAGGACTACTTCGCCCGTCCCGACCTGCTCACTTTGGGGGTGATGATTGTGGACTCCCGCCACAAGCCCACCGCCGACGACTGTACTATGTTCCGTTGGTTCCGGGACACGGGCTGTCCCCTGATTATCGTGGCCAACAAGCTGGATAAGCTGAAAAAGCGGGAGGTTGAACCCAATTTACAGCTCATCCGGGACACCCTGGAGCTGCGAAATGAGGACCGGCTGATCCCCTTCTCCGCCGAGAAGGGCACCGGCCGGGAGGAGCTGCTGTCGGCCATCCTGACGGGGATTGAAAGATGAACGCCTCGCCCTTGACAGGGAGGCGGCCGGGTGGTAAAATAAAATTATAAAAGGGTGCCGCAATAAAGTGGTCAACCCTTTAAGCGAAGGATTATTTTAAGTAACAACCGTCACCGTGCAGGGTGGCGGTTGTCCCTTTTTACCTTGATGGTGATGGTAAAACTACACCAATGCCAGGTAATGGTAAGGGGCATATGCACACCCCCTTTCGGATGGTGTGGCTGACCGCCATGAAGACGAAACTTTTATTGTGACACCCAGTCCCTTTTGGGGCTGTTTTTATTGTAGCAGAAAAGGGAAACATTTGCTTGTCTTTTGCTCCACAAACTGGTATAATAAACAGAAAGATGAATCTAAAATGGGGAGGTGGGCCCTTGGAGGCACCCATTTACCACCTGGAAGGGGTGGTGAAGGCAAAAGAGGAAGCCATGGAGGACTTTGTGGGGCCGCTGGACCTGATTCTCCATCTGCTGAGCAAAAACAAGCTGGAGATCAAGGACATTCAGATTGCCCTGATTCTGGACCAGTACATGGAGTGGATGAATCAGCGGCGTGAGCTGGACCTGGAGGTTGCCAGTGACTTTGTGACCATGGCCTCCCACCTGGTTTACATCAAGACCAGAATGCTGCTGTCCATCAACGACGAGGAGGCCATGAGTGAGATGGAACAGCTCATTGCCACACTGGAAGCCCACCAGCGCAACGAAAATTATCTTAAAATCAAAGCGGTTGCCCCCGCCCTGGACAGCCGCTATCAAATTGGCCGGGATTACCTGACCAAACAGCCCGAGGCGGTTCAGCCTGACAAAATATACCGCTATGTCCACGATAAGGCTGACCTGCTCAAGGCCATGAACGCCGTGCTGAGCCGGCTGGACAACAAGTTGCCTCCGCCGGTATCGGCGTTTCAGGGGATTGTGGGCCGGGAGCCCTACCCTGTGGCCGACAAGGCGGGGGAGATTGTGAAAAGACTGGTCCGCTTTGGCGTCACCCGGTTCCGGGCGCTGTTCAAGGGCAGCCGCAGCCGGTCTGAGGTGGTGGCCACCTTTCTGGCTGTGCTGGAGCTGTGCAAGGCCCGCCGCCTGCTTCTGGCGGGCACTGAGTCAGACTGTACCGTCACCTGTACTCAGGAGGAGGGGGCGGTGGAGTTTACGTCGGAAAATTATTAGCCTCCCTCAAGGAGGGGGCCAAGGGCAGAGGGGGTGAGGTCATGGAAATCAAAGAGCTGGAATCCGCCCTGGAAGGGGTGCTGTTTGCCGCCGGGGAGCCAGTGCCGGTGGAGCGGCTGTGTCTGGGTCTGGAGGTGGACAGGCCCACGCTGGACGCGGTGGCCCAGCGGCTGATGGACCAGTACAGCTATGACCGCCGGGGTATCCGGCTGGTAAAGCTGGACACCAGCTATCAGCTGTGCTCCGCACCGGAGTTTGCCGGATATATCCGAAAAACCCTGGAGAGCCGCAAGCCTGCCCGGCTGTCCCAGCCGGCGCTGGAGGTGCTGTCCATTATCGCCTACTACCAGCCTGTGACCCGGGCCTATGTGGACCAGGTCCGGGGGGTGGACAGCTCATACACCATGGGACTTCTTCTGGAGCGGGAGCTCATTGAGGAGGCGGGCCGCCTGGCGGTGCCCGGCAGGCCGGTGCAGTTCAAGACCACCAAAAATTTCCTGCGCTCCTTTGGCCTGTCCAGCCTGGACGAGCTGCCTGAGCTGCCCAACCAGTCCCAGGAGGGCAGCCAGCTCACCCTGGAGCTGGAGGCCAGTCTGGCTCGTCTGCGTGAGGCAGAGACGCTGGAGGAGGGCGAAGGGGAAGCTCAGCCCGAGCCGCCGGAGTTACCGGCGGAGGGACCGTGAAGGCCCTGTTTATCCTGGCCGTCGTTGTGCTGATTCTGCTCCTGATCGGGCAGGTCCGGGTGGGCGGCCGGGCGGAGTTTAACAGGTCGGGCTTCTTTTTGCGGGTGAGGCTGGGGAAATTTTGGGTCAATATTCTCCCCATGAAACCCAAGGAGGAAAAAAAGCCTAAAAAAGCTAAAAAGCCCAAGGCGAAAAAGGAGCCCAAAAGACCAAAGAAGGAGAAACCTCCCACCCCGCTTCCGGAGAAGCTTGGGGGCGCTTTGGAGTATGCCAAGGCCCTGCTGCCTGTGGCCCTGGAGGCCGCAGGAGGAATGTGGCGCGGCCTGCGGGTGGACACACTGGAGCTGGAGCTGACCGCCGGCGCGCCCGATCCGGCGGATGCGGCTATGCTCTATGGACAGGCTAACGCCGCCCTGGGGGCGCTGTGGTATCCGCTGACAAAGGCCTTCCATGTGAAGGACGGCTCGGCCCGGGTGAAGCTGGATTTCGACGCCCCGGGTATGACGGTGTACGGAACTGCGGAGCTGTCCATTAAAATTGGAACAGTGGTCTGGATTGGCCTGCGGGCGGGCTGTAAGGCGTTATTCGGAGCTCTTGCCGCACGAAAGCGGCTGAAACTAAAACGACGGCAGAGAAAGGCGGCATGACCTATGGAACAGGAGAAGAAAAACTCTCTCGGTGAGCTGATGAAGATTACTATGGAGCATATTAAGGCAATGGCGGATGCCAACACCATCATCGGTACCCCCATCCAGGCGGAGGGCGTCACGCTCATCCCCGTGTCCCGGATGTCCTTCGGTATGGGGGGCGGCGGCACTGAGTTTACCACCAAGGCGGGAGCTCTAAAGGACGGCTTCGGCGGCGGCAGCGCCGCCAGCGCCAAGCTGGAGCCGGTGGCCTTTCTGGTGGTCCGGGAGGACGGCAGTGTGAAGCTGCTCCCCGTAGCCCCGCCCCCTGCCACCACCGTGGACCGGGTTATTGAGACGGTGCCCGAGGTGGTGGATAAGGTCACCGGTTTTATCGAAAAACAGCAGGAGAAGAAGGGCCGGAAGGAATCCGGGGAGGACTTCGCCGAATAAAACAAAAATTTACCTGGAAAAACGGGACAAAAGCCGCAGTATACTAATACCATCGACTGAAAAGAAGGTGGCAAGGATGAAGCGGCTTTTTTCTATAGTGCTGACAGGACTTCTTTTGTATAGGGCGCTGCCCGCTGTTCGGGCGGAGGGGGCGGCCCCGCCCCAAATTTCCGCCGCCAGCGCGGTTTTGATGGACGCCGGCACAGGGCGGGTACTGTATGAAAAGGACAGCCATACCCACCGGCTTATTGCCAGCACTACCAAGCTGATGACCGCCCTGGTGGCCCTGGAGTCGGGGCACAGCCTGGACGAGACGGTCACCGTCGCCTCTGAGTGGGCGGGGGTGGAGGGCTCCTCCATCTATCTGAGCCCGGGGGAGGAAATTTCTCTGGAGGCGCTGCTCTACGGTCTTCTGCTGCGCTCAGGCAACGACGCCGCCCTGGCCATTGCCGGTCACTGCGGCGGTACGGTGGAGAACTTTGTGGCTCAAATGAACCGGAAAGCCGGGGAGCTGGGGATGGCGGACAGCGGCTTTGCCAATCCCAACGGCCTGGACGCTGAGGGGCACTACTCCTGCGCCTATGACATGGCCCTTTTGGCCGCGGCCTGCCTGGAGAACGAGGAGCTGGCCAGGATTGCGGCCACCAAGTCCATCACCCTGGGGACTCGAACTTTTACCAACCACAACAAGCTGCTGTGGCGGTATGAGGGCTGTATTGGCATGAAAACGGGCTATACCGAGCATGCGGGGCGCACCCTGGTGTCTGCGGCCCGGCGGGACGGCGTCACCCTGATCTGCGTCACCCTCAACGCCCCCAGCGACTGGGCGGACCACACCGCCCTTTTCGACTACGGCTTTGCTGAATATCAGGCCTGTCCGCTGACCCGGACGGGGGAGAGGGCCGGCCAGCTGCCCGTGTACGGCGGACTGGAGCCTGTCTGTCCCATTGAGATGGCGGAGGACCTGACCGCCGCTCTGTCCGCCGGTGAAAGGGCGGAAGTGAGCTATGAGCTGACACAGACCACGCTCACCGCCCCAGTGTCCGCCGGGACACAGGTGGGGGAGGCTGTTTATTATGTAAACTCGGTGGAGCTTGCCAGGGTTCCGCTGGTGACGGGGAAAACTGTCCCCTGCGATTTGGCGGAGCCCTCCAGTCTGCTGGGCAAGATTTGGGAGCGGATAACCGGGCTGTAGTTTGCCCACAGGGGGAGAGAGGAGGAGTGGCCTGTGGAGGAACGTCTGCAAAAATTGATTTCCGCCTGCGGGCTGGCCTCCCGGCGGGCGGCGGAGGAGTGGATTGCCGCCGGGCGGGTGACGGTCAACGGTGAGAAGGCCCACCTGGGGGACCGGGCGGACCTGGACCGGGACACAGTCCTGGTGGACGGAAAGCCGCTGAGACCGGGGGGAGGACGGACCTACCTGATGCTGAACAAGCCCCGGGGATATGTGACCACCCTGTCCGACGAGAAGGGGAGGAGGACCGTCTCCGATTTGACGGCGGACTGCGGGGCCCGGGTGTGGCCGGTGGGCCGGCTGGATATGGACTCGGAGGGCCTTCTGCTGCTTACCGACGACGGCGCCCTTACCCACCAGCTGCTCCACCCCAGCCATCAGGTGGAAAAGGAGTATCTGGTGTGGGTGACGGGCAATGTGAACAAGGCCCTGCCCATCCTGTCCGCCCCCATGGTACTGGACGGGGAGGAGCTGGCCCCCGCCCGTGTGCGGCGGGGCCGGGACAGCGGGGGCGTGCATCAGCTCTCTATCACCATCCACCAGGGAAAAAACCGCCAGGTGCGGCGGATGTGCGCCCAGGCCGGACTGGAGGTCCTGCGGCTCAGGCGTATCCGGGAGGGGGCTGTGTTTCTGGACCGCTCCCTGAAAGCGGGGCAGTGGAGGCCTCTCACCGACAAGGAACTATTGGAGCTTACCAAACCTTTAAGTGACACTTGAGAGATTTTTGTGGGAGAGGTACGAAGCTCCCGCAAAAATCTCTTGCATTTTGTCCTGGAATCGGGTATGATGAAGAATGTTGAATTGACCGGAGGGATGGGAGTCATGAGCCGAGATATTTTGACCAAAATCCAGGACAATCTGCATACCTTTTCCAAGGGACAGCGGAAGATTGCCAGCTTCATCCTGGAGTCCTATGACAAAGCCGCTTTTATGACGGCCAGCCGCCTGGGCAAGCGGGTGGGGGTCAGTGAGTCCACTGTGGTCCGCTTCGCCTTTGAGCTGGGCTATGACGGTTACCCGGATATGCAGCGGTCTTTGCAGGAGATGATCCGCAACCGGCTAACCACCGTCCAGCGCATTGAGGTTACCAAAGACCGCCTGGGGGACCAGGATCTGCTGTCTGTGGTGCTCCAGTCGGACATTGATAAAATACGCCTGACGCTGGAGGAGCTGGACCGGGGGAGCTTTAACAGCGCGGTGGACGCCATTGTGTCCGCCCGGAAGATTTATATTATCGGCGTGCGCTCCTCTGCGGCGATCGCGTCCTTTCTGCATTTCTATTTTAATCTCATCTTTGACAATGTGGTGCTGGTGTCCGCCAGCACCGCCAGCGAGATTTTTGAGAGCCTGCTCCGGGTGGGGGAAGGGGATGTGGTAATTGGCATCAGCTTTCCCCGGTACTCCAGCCGCACTGTCCAGGCCATGAGCTTTGCACGGGACCGGGGAGCTACCACCGTAGCCATCACCGACAGCGAATCCTCCCCTCTGGCCCCCATCTCCCGCTGTGCCCTGATGGCCCGCAGCGATATGGCCTCCTTTGTGGACTCCCTGGTGGCCCCGCTGTCGTTGGTGAACGCCCTGCTGGTGGCGGTGAGCCAGCGGAAGAATGAGGACCTAGCCCATACCTTCCACACGCTGGAGAAAATCTGGGACGAGTACGGCGTGTATGAAAAGGTGCAGGAATGAGTGATATAAGCGATATTGTGGTTGTGGGCGGCGGAGCCGCCGGCATGATGGCGGCCATCACCGCCGCCCAGCTGGGGGCGTCCGTCACGCTGATTGAGCGCAATCAGAAGGTGGGCCGCAAGCTGTATATCACGGGGAAGGGCCGCTGCAACGTGACCAACCACTGCTCCCCGGAGGAGGTCCGGGCCGCTGCACCCCGGAACGGAAAGTTTTTATACAGCGCCCTGGAGCACACCCCACCCGCCTGGGTGGAGGAGTTTTTTGAGTCTCTGGGGGTTTCCTTGAAGGTGGAGCGGGGGAACCGGGTGTTTCCCGCCTCGGACAAGTCTATCGATATCATTGACGCCCTGTTTCGAGAGCTGAAACGCCTGAAGGTGACTATGACCACCTGGCAGCGTGTGTCCAGTGTGTCCTTGAAGGACGGAGCGGTATCCGGTGTGGAAATTGGTACAGCCGGGGACAAATGGGGTTGGAGAGAGCCCTGCAAGGTGGTTATCCTGGCCACCGGCGGGCTGTCCTACCCCGCCACCGGCTCCACCGGGGATGGTCTGTGGATGGCGGAGGAGCTGGGACACACCGTCGTGGACCCGAAACCCTCTCTGGTGCCTCTGGAGTCCCCGGATGCTTTCTGTGCTCAAATGCAGGGGCTGGCCCTTAAAAATGTGGCGCTGACGGTAAAAAACCAGAAAAAAAAGCCGGTTTTCCAGGAGCAGGGGGAGCTGCTGTTCACCCATTTCGGCCTGTCCGGTCCGCTGGTACTGTCGGCCAGCGCCCATATGCGGGACTTTGAAAAGGATCAATACACCTGCGCCATTGACTTAAAGCCCGCCCTGGATGAGCCCACCCTGGACGCCCGTTTAGTCCGGGAGCTGACAGCCGGGGCCAACAGGGACATGGACAATCTTCTGGGGGCGCTGGCCCCCCGGCTGCTGGTGCCTGTCCTGCTGGAGCGTGCGGGCATCCCGGGGGACAAAAAGGCCCACGACCTGACAAAGCAGGGGCGCCGCCGCCTGCTGGAGCTGTTCAAGTGCTTCCCTGTGGCGGTGTCCGGCCCCCGGCCTATCGACGAGGCTATCATCACCTCCGGTGGGGTGAAGGTGTCTGAGGTGGACCCCAAAACCATGCAGTCCAAAAAGGTGCCCGGCCTGTTCTTCGCCGGGGAGATGCTGGACGTGGACGCCTATACCGGCGGGTTCAACCTCCAGATCGCCTGGGCCACCGGCCGGGCGGCGGGAGAGGGGGCGGCGGCCTTTATACATGACATTTTGTGACATGTCAAGGGGTTGAAGAAATTTTTATGGAAAAAGAATTTTTAGCAGGATTTGGGAATCGACTCAAGGAGCTGCGAAGGAGAAAAAACTTGACACAGCAAAATATGGCTGACGCAATGGGGATTACTATGCGTAATTATCAGCGCTATGAATATGGAAAGATAAACGTCCCCGCTACGACGTTGAACTTCTTCGCCGATTTCTTCGGCGTGACTACCGACTACCTCCTGGGTCGAGGAGAAGAATAAAGGCCCCCTTCGCAAAGGAGGCTCCCGGCGAAGCTGGGGGAGGGTTTTCTCCTAACAGAGATAAACGCGTTTCGGGAGGGGAAAACCCTCCGTCACCGCCTTCGGCGGTGCCACCTCCCTTTGCGAAGGGAGGCTTATGAAGCAAGGAACGGAGCGATCAGCATGAGGTTTAAAAGTGTTGCCATTGACGGCCCTGCCGGGGCGGGGAAGAGCACTCTTGCCCGTCAGCTGGCCCAAAGGCTGGGGTATTTGTATGTGGACACCGGGGCCATCTACCGCACGGTGGCGCTGGCCGCCCTGCGGGCGGGAGTTGACCCGGCGGACCCGGCCCAGGTGGTCCCTTTGCTGGGCGGGCTGGATATTCAAATGGGATACGGTGATGACGGCGTCCAGCGCATGTATCTGGCCGGGGAGGACGTGAGCGGGGCCATCCGGGAGCACCGGATATCCGGTGCGGCGTCCAAGGTGTCTGCCATCCCGGAGGTGCGGGCCTTTCTGCTGGACTACCAGCGGGGGCTGACGGACTCCCACAGCATTGTCATGGACGGGCGGGATATTGGCACGGTGGTGCTGCCCGGCGCGGACGTGAAGGTTTTCCTCACTGCCGCCCCGGAGGCGAGGGCCAGACGCCGCCTGCTGGAGCTGGAGCAGCGGGGCCAGGAGGCGGACTTTGAGACGATTCTGCAAGACATCCGAGAGCGGGACCGGCAGGATGAGACCCGCCCTGTCGCCCCCCTGAGACAGGCGGAGGACGCCATGCTGCTGGACACCACCCAGCTGAATCTGGAGCAGAGCCTGGAGGGTCTGCTGTCCCTGGTAAAGGAGAAGATTGCCCTGTGAGTGAAGAAACAGCTGTCAAGTCAGAAAAGAAGACGAAAGAGACGCCTGAGCAGCGGAAAAAGCGGATGGACTGGTTTTTCCACCTGCTGTATATTATCGTCTGGCCTTACTTTCGGCTGATCCACCCGGTTTACGCCGTAGGCCGGGAGAACATCCCCGACGGTCCGGCGGTCATCTGCCCCAACCACACCACTGCCGGCGACCCGTTCTATGCCGTTTTTGCCTTCGGCTACAGGTGGCCCATGCGGGCCATGGCCAAGGTGCAGATTATGCGGGTGCCCTTTATTGGCTGGATTTTGAGCAAGGCGGGGGTATTCGGCGTGGACCGGGACACCACCGACGTGCGGGCGGTGCGCACCGCCATGAAGTTTTTGAAGGAGGGCGACAAGCTGCTCATGTTTCCCGAGGGTACCCGGGTTCACGACGGGGAGGACGTCCAGGCCAAGGTGGGGGCGGCCCTGTTTGCCACCCGGACGGGAGTTCCCCTGCTGCCGGTGTACATACAGCGGAAAAAAAGACGGTTTCGGCGTAATACTGTGGTAATTGGGAAACCCTATTATCCGGAGTATGAGGGGCGAAAGCCCTCCTCAGAGGAGCTCCAGGTGATGGCCCAGGACCTGATGGACCGTGTCCAGGCTCTGGGGGAGGGCGTGGGATGAGGCTGGTGCTGGCAAAATCCGCCGGCTTCTGCTACGGCGTGCGCCGGGCGGTGGAGCTGGCCCAGGAGAAGGCCGCTCAGGGCGTCCCCTGCGTCATTCTGGGCTCCATCATCCACAATCGGGATGTAATGGACCGCCTGGCCGCCCAGGGCCTGCGGGCGGTGGAGAGACCGGAGGAGGTCCCTGACGGCTGCGCCGTCATCATCCGCTCCCACGGGGAGGGGAGGGCCGTCCACGAATATTTTGCCCGGAGGGGGACGGAGGTCTTCGATGCCACCTGCCCAAACGTCACCCACATCCATAACATTGTGGCCCAGGCGGAGAACCAGGGCCGCCAGCCTGTGATTGTGGGGACGCCCGACCATCCGGAGGTGCTGGCTATCGCCGGATGGTGTAAGGCTCCTGTGGTGGTTTCCGGGGAAAAAGATTTAGAAAAATGGCTCGCAGATGGGGAAAATCGTAACAATTTGCCTCTCACATTTGTTTCTCAAACCACCTCCACTCAGAAAATTTGGGAAAAATGCGTGAAAAAAGCAAAAAAACTATGTACAAACGCAGAATTTTTTGATACAATATGCGGAGCGACGTCCAAACGCCAAGAGGAAGCCCGCCAGCTGGCCGCGCAATGCGGACTGATGGTGGTGGTGGGCGACAGGCAGAGCTCCAATACCAGGCGGCTTGGGGAAATCTGCCGGGAGTCCTGTCCCGAAGTTCTGCTCGTCGAGCGGGCGGAGGACATCGATCTCAACCGGCTGCCTCAAGCGGATATGGTCGGCATCACGGCGGGCGCATCGACACCCGCGTGGATAATAAAGGAGGTCATTGACAAAATGAGCGAAGAAATCTTAGAGATGGACAAATCCTTCCAGGAGATGCTGGAGGAGTCGTTCAAAACTTTAAATAATGGAGATAAGGTTACCGGCACCGTTGTGGCCATCACGCCCACCGAAGTCCAGGTTGAGCTGGGCATCAAGTACCCCGGCTACATCGCCCTGACCGAGTTGAGCGACGATCCCACCGTGAAGGTGGAGGACCTGGTGAAGGTGGGCGACGAGATCGAGTCCATCGTCATGCAGGTCAGCGACCGTGACTGCATGGTCAAGCTGTCCAAGCGCCGCCTGGACATCAACAAGGGCTGGGAGGAGATCGAGGAGGCCCGGGAGAACGAGACCGTGGTAGAGGGCTTTGTCACCGAGGACAACAAGGGCGGCGTGGTCGTCTCTGTCAAGGGTGTTCGGGTGTTCGTCCCCGCCTCCCAGACAGGCCTGCCCCGTGAAACTCCCATGAGCGAGCTGCTCAAGCAGAAGGTCCGCCTGGTTATCACCGAGGTCAACCGTGCCCGCCGCCGGGTGGTGGGCTCCATCAGCCGGGTCACCCGCGCCGAGCGGGCTGCCGCCGCCGAGAAGGTTTGGGCCGAGATCGAGGACGGCAAGCGCTACACCGGCACCGTCAAGTCCCTCACCTCCTACGGCGCCTTTGTGGACATCGGCGGCGTGGACGGCATGGTCCACATCTCCGAGCTGTCCTGGAGCCGCATTAAGCACCCCTCCGAGGTGGTCAAGGTGGGCGACACCGTGGACGTGTACGTCATCTCCGCCGACAAGGAGAAGAAGAAGATCTCCCTGGGTATGAAGGACCACAGCCAGGACCCCTGGACCGTGTTTACCACCACCTATCAGGTGGGCGACACCGCCAATGTGCGCGTTGTCAAGCTGATGACCTTCGGCGCCTTTGCCGAGGTAGTCCCCGGGGTGGACGGCCTGATCCACATCTCCCAGCTGGCCGATCACCGGGTGGAGAAGCCCGGCGACGTGGTGGCCGAGGGCGACAAGGTGGACGTGAAGATCACCGACGTGGACATGGAGAACAAGAAGATTTCCCTGTCCATCCGCGCCCTGCTGGAGGCTCCCGCCTACGAGGAGAGCGAAGAGGAAGAGGCCCCCACTGAGGAGGCGTAATCCCAAATCATCAACGGCCGCCCCACCGGGCGGCCGTTTTTGTAACTTTACGGTTGCAATCTCTGGAGGAATGTTGTATAATGATCCAAGAAGAGCGCTCTTCTTACCTTTTGCTTGCAAAAGGTAAAGGCGTTCCAGACAGTAAAATCAGGAGGAATCAACATGAAAAAGAAAACCCTGGCTCTCATCCTGACCCTGTGCATGACCTTGACCGCTGTGGTCAGCTTTACCGCCGGAGCGGCGGCGGCCGGCGGTCTCCAGGAGATCAAGGCCTACCTCAACTCCAGCATTACCATCAAACTGGACGGCGAGGAGAAGGTCATCACCGACGCCAACGGGGTGCGCACCTACCCCATCAGTTACAACGATACCACTTACCTCCCCGTCCGCTCCATTGCCAATCTGCTGGGCGTTGAGGTGGGCTGGGACCAGGCAACCCAGTCCGTCCTGTTGGGCAAGCGGCCCAGCGGCGTGGACCTGATTGAGACCTACAGCATTTATCATAGGCTGCTGGGGAACGCTTCCTTTGGAGGGCAAGTTACCACTGCGGATAATAGAACCGAGACTATTGGGGGTGTTACCAAATCCCATTGGATCTTTTTGAACTGCGGCTGGTGGGAGGAAAACGAGATTTCGTACAATTTGTTGGGCAAGCACGACACGCTGACATTCAGCTACTACTCCAGTGAGGATGGCTACTTGTGGGTCAAAGGGGACGACGACGCTCTCTTGGGCAAATTCGCCGTCACCGGGGGTGCGGTTCCCAAGACCGTCACGGTCCCGCTGTTTAAAACCAACGAACTTAAGTTCGGGGTATCGCCAACAGAGGTCTGGGGGCAGGATGGGACGACGAGTCCGAAAGTCAGAATCTTTGACGCCTATCTGGACGTAGAGTAATAATCATCCATACAAAAAACTGCGGGGGCATGAGGCCTCCGCAGTTTTTTGTGCCCGGCGGGAAAAAACCTGGAAAATTTCGGAGAAAAATTTTTCTGCGGCTGGATTTTCTCTTGCAAAAATAGGATAAAATTGTTATAATACAAATAGTTTAATAAGATAGAAATGGAAAAGGCCGAACGTCGGATGAGAGAAAGTGAGGTAGCAGGTGTACCAAATCGGGGATAAGGTGGTCCATCCCATGTATGGGGGCGGAGTGGTGGAGAGCATCGTGCAGAAGACGGTGGACAATGTGGCGCGTGATTATTACATCCTGCAGCTGCCCAACCGGTCTATGGTGGTGATGGTCCCTACAGAGAACTGTGAGGAGATCGGTGTGCGCCCGGTGGTGAATGAGGAGCAGGCCGACAGGGTCCTGGCTGCCATCCCGGAGATTCAGGTAGAGATGACCGCCAACTGGAATCACCGTTACCGGGAGAATATGGAGCGGATGAAGAGCGGCGACCTGATCGAGGTAGCCCGGGTCATCAAGGGCCTGACCATCCGTGACCAGAAGCGGGGGCTGTCCACCGGCGAACGAAAAATGCTCCATTCCGCCAAGCAGATCCTCATTTCTGAGCTTGTGCTGTCCAAAAGCGCCAGCTATGAGTCGGTAGAGGAGGAGCTGAACACCGCGCTGGCTTAATCATGTTAAAATTTTGGACGGCTTTTCTGTTCTGGGAGGGAAGGAAGGGCCGTCCTGTTTTTGTGCTTTTCCCCACTATGTTTCTGTGCTATAATCAGGGGGGAGGGGATGCTATGAATGTCTACTACTGGGCCTGTCCCAACGGGACGCTGCTGCTGGATTTTAGTGACCCTCTGGAGGAGCAGGACTGGAAGCAGTGGCTGGATGTTCAGGATGTGGTGGACCCGGATCTGGATATTTATGACGATATCGATCTGGAGCGGTTTGGAGAGGACGGCCTAATCTATTTCAGGACCTCCAGTGCGGAAGATGGGACGCGGGGGGAATTGACCTTTCCGATAGAACAGGCGCTGGTTCTGGTCCGGGCCAAAAAATTGACATGCAAGGAGCGAGGATAATGGGTCTGCTGTCTCTGTTCAAGAGAAAGAAAACATCTGAGGAGCCCAGGTGTTCTGCGGTGATTGTGTCCGCCGGGCTGGCCCGGAGGATGGGGGGGATCGACAAGGTGCTGGCCCCCCTGGGGGAGCTGCCCGTGCTGGTACATACTCTATATGCCTTTCAGGATTGCCCGGTGATCCATGAGATTATCGTGGTGGCCCGGGAGGACCTGGTGGTGGAGGTGGGCCGGCTGTGCAGGGAGTACAGCCTGGATAAGGTGCGCAAGGTGATTGTGGGGGGCCAGGAGCGTGTCCAATCCGTCCAGGCCGGCCTGGGGGAGGTCGATCCGGAATCTACCCTCATTGCCATTCACGACGGCGCCCGGCCCCTGGTGCCCCAGGAGGTCATCCGGGACGCTGTGACCCGGGCCGCCCTCACCGGAGCCGCCGCCCCGGCCATCCAGCTCACCGATACCATCAAGCGCACTGAGGACGGCCTGGCGGTAGAGACGGTGGACCGCTCCCAGCTTTGGGCGGTGCAGACC
This sequence comes from Flintibacter muris, assembly GCF_943192995.1. Classification (GTDB taxonomy): domain Bacteria; phylum Bacillota; class Clostridia; order Oscillospirales; family Oscillospiraceae; genus Lawsonibacter; species Lawsonibacter muris. Next base: position 92,629 of record NZ_CALPCP010000005.1, on the reverse strand, counting down.
CCCCAGGTGTTTGAGGCCAGCCTGATTAAGGCGGCCACCCAAAAGGCCATTGACGACGGCGAACTGCTCACCGACGACTGCGGCGCGGTGGAGCGGCTGGGCATGAAGGTGACCCTCACCAGCGGAAGCCGGGAGAACATCAAAATCACCACCCCCCTGGACCTGATTCTGGGGGAGGCCATCCTCCAGGCCAGAGTGGAGGAGAGCGAGTGGAGGTGCAAGGAATGAGAATCGGCCACGGCTACGACGTCCACCGGCTGGTGGAGGGGCGAAAGCTGATTCTGGGCGGAGTGGACATCCCCTGGGAACGGGGGCTGCTGGGCCACTCCGACGCCGACGTGCTCACCCACGCGGTGATGGATGCCTTGCTGGGGGCGGCGGGCCTGGGGGATATCGGAAAACACTTTCCGGATACCGACCCCGCTTACGCCGGGGCGGACAGCCTGAAGCTGCTGGCCCATGTTGCGGCGCTGCTGAGGGAGAAAGGCTTTTCTGTGAGCAATGTAGACGCCACCGTTCTGGCCCAACGGCCCAAGCTGGCTCCCCACATCCCCCAAATACGGGACAACCTGGCCCGGGTGATGGGGGTGGCTCCTGATCAGGTCAACGTGAAGGCCACCACCGAGGAGGGATTGGGCTTCACCGGCTCCGGAGAGGGCATGGCCGCCCATGCGGTGGCGCTGATTGAAGGATAATGTAAAGCCCGGCGTGTATACGCTGGGCTTTTGTATTTGTAGGGACAGGTGAAATATGGTATGATTTTAGACAAGGTACCGCTGTTAAGCAGGCGGTCGGGCCCTCCAGACTGGGAGGGTGCTTCCAAAGCCTCTTCCACAAGGAGAGGGGGTGATTTGATGCCTACTTACTCAGAGTTATTCCGGTTTTGTCTGGTGATTCTTGGTGTCATTAGTCTGGTTATCCAGATCATCAATAATAAAAGGAAGTAACCGTCCCAGCTCTCCCAAGTTGGACGGTTACTTCTTTTCACAAGCAATCAGGTAGAGTCCGCCATCAGCGGCGGCACCTTCCTTATTTTCATTATACCAGCTTTCACCGCCTTGTCAAAGGCGGTTTTATTTTTAGAAGTGTTCTATTGTGCATTTTACAGCAATCATCAGGATTGGTGTGATCTGTAGGGGCGGCCTTTGGCCGCCCCTGCGTTAGAATCTGCGAAAGGGACATTCCCTTTATTTTTCCGCAGAAGACAATTTTGCCGTTGTAGGGCGCGACGACCTAGGCGCGCCGTTGGAAAAAGCTGCCGACCAACGGCGGGCCGGGGTCGTCCCGCCCTACGAATACGGCTGGATTTTATGAAAATTGATTTTTGTATTTGGCAATTCCGGTCCGTATAACTATAATATCCATTGTGAGGACCGTATAGGTGGTGAAGCAATGTCCCCAAGACCAAAATCCGAGAACTCCAAGCAATTACGCTTTGAGATGCGAATGAGTGCACAGACTGCTGAAAAGTTAGAGTACTGTGCTGAAAAGCTAGGGATCAGCAGAGCGGCAGTTATTGAGAAGGGTATTGACTTGGTGAAAACGGAGTTGGAGAAAAAATAAGAGTTTCGGGCACCCTTTCCAAAACGCACCGAAACTCTTTACACCACACCCAAAGGAATGGCAAATCTATTATGCCACAGCTCCGGGTGAAAATCAAAGAGGAAAATATGGATCAGAATGACCTGTTGATGGAGCTGGAGGAAGTTTTGTGTCGTTTCACCTGGGGGCTGAACGCCATTGAGCTGATGGCTCTGGGTCTGGCCCGAACCGGGAATCCCTATTCCGGCGGGTTTCAGGCGGTGTGGCTCTACCTGCAAGAGACAAGCGCGGAGGCAAAAAGCCTGTTGGACCAGGTATCAACCCTGCGAACAACCGCATAAGCTGGTTACGAGAGGGGAACGCCGGTTCCCCTCCCGGCTATTTCTGCGGGGCGGGACACGCCGCCTCAGGAAAGGAACCATGCCATGCTCTATTATCTGATTGTATGCCGCTCGCTGACCTACGCCCAGCGCACCGCCGCAGCGCTGGAGCGGGCGGGCATCACCGCCCGGGTGCTGCGCTCCCCCAAGAGCATCTCAGGCGAGGGGTGCAGCCACTCGGTGAAAATTTCCCAGCGGAATCTCCCCGACTCCCTGCGTATTCTCCAGCGGGCGGGGCTGAGTCCCAAACGGGTCTATATCACCGCCGGGGACGGAAGCTACCAGGAGGTGGCCCTGTGATCTATCTGGACAGCGCCGCCACCACCCTGCAAAAGCCCGCCGCCGTGGCTACTGCCAGCGCCTGGGCGGTCAACCATCTGGCCAGCCCCGGACGGGGCGGCCACAAGCCCGCTATGGCCGCAGCGGACAAAGCCTTTGCCTGCCGGGCGGCGGCCTCCCGGCTGTTCCATGTGGACGATCCGGAGCGGGTGGTGTTCACCTTCAACGCCACCCACGGGCTGAATATTGCCATCAAAACTCTGGCCAGGCCGGGCAGCCGGGTGGTCGTCTCCGGCTATGAGCACAACGCCGTCACCCGCCCCCTCAGCGCTCTGGATGTGAGCCTGAGGGTGGCCCGGGGGGCCCTCTTCGACCAGGGGGCCTCGCTGGAGGCCTTCCGCCGGGAGCTGGACCGGGGGGCCGACCTGGCTGTATGTACCCATGTATCCAACGTCTTCGGGTTTATCCTTCCCATTGGGGAGATTGCCCGGCTGTGCCGGGAGCGGGAGGTGCCGCTGATTATCGACGCCTCCCAGTCCGCCGGCGTACTGCCTGTGGACTTTGAGGCGCTGGGCGCTTCCTTTATCGCCATGCCCGGCCACAAGGGACTGTACGGCCCCCAGGGCACCGGACTGCTGCTGTGCGGCACAGACCCCGCGCCGCTGCTGGAGGGGGGCACAGGCAGCGAGTCCAGGCGCCAGTCTATGCCGGACTTTCTCCCCGACCGGCTGGAGGCGGGCACCCACAACATTGCCGGAATTGCCGGCCTGCTGGAGGGCCTGCGCTTTTTGGAGCGGCGGGGGATAGAGAATATCGCCGCCCATGAGAGAACCCTCATCTGCAAAATGGGGGAGGGGCTGAAAACCATCCCCGGAGTGGAGCCCTTCCTGGCTTCAGACCCGGTTGTTCAGGCGGGAGTGCTCTCCTTCCGTGTGAGGGGCAGGGACTGCGAGGAGGTGGGCGACGTTCTGGGCAGCCGGGGCGTGGCCCTCCGGGCCGGGCTCCACTGCGCCCCCCTGGCCCACGAGACCGCCGGTACCCTTGAGACCGGCACCCTGCGCGCCAGCGTCTCCGCCTTCAACACAGGCCGGGAGATTGAACGGTTTCTCCTGGCTGTCCGGGAGATTACGGCGCAAAACAGATGAAAATTTTGCCCTGGAGCGAGGCGGCGTCCGGCCGTCCTCCGCTTCGGGGCATTTTTGGACGGGAGAACGTTCATAAAATTTTTATCTTGGAATTGGTCTTTTCGGTTGCCAAACCGCTGGAAATATCGTATAATACCATGATGAAGTATTCTGCGCCGCCTGCGCGGAGATGAGGTGAGCCCCTGTGACAGAACTGATCCACAGCATTCAGATGTTTATGCAGTCCAATTTTCCCCTGTTGCAGATCCAGCTGACAGATATTCTGGATATTGTGATCCTGTCCTTTATTATCTATAAGCTGCTGTGGATTCTGCGCAAAACCAGCTCGGGACGTCTGCTGTGGGGCGTTTTGATTTTAATGATGGCCATGTTCCTGTCCTCCCGCTATGTGTTCTCCCTCACCGCCACCAGCTGGCTGCTGGATAAGCTGGTGCAGTGGGGGGTTCTGGTGCTGGTGGTGCTGTTCCAGCCGGAGATCCGCCGCTTTTTGGAGCGGATGGGCAGCGGCCGTCTGGGCTTTGTCTTCGCCTCCGCCAAGGAGCCCGGCCAGGATATGGAGACCGCCATCACCCAGACCACCGAGGCCTACACCGACCTGTCCCGGGACAAGGTGGGCGCGCTGATGGTCTTTGAGCGGCAAAATCTGCTGGACGACGTGATCAAAACGGGCACCGCCCTGGACTGCGGCGTATCCAGTGAGCTATTGAAGAACATATTTTGGAACAAGGCCCCCCTCCACGACGGGGCGGTTATCGTCCGTGACGGCAGGATTGTGGGCGCCGGATGCATGCTCCCTCTGTCGGGCAATGTGAACCTGAGCCGGGACCTGGGGATGCGCCACCGGGCGGGCATCGGGATGAGCGAGCACTCCGACGCCGTGGTGGTGATTGTCTCAGAGGAGACGGGGTCTATCTCCGCCGCTATGGGCGGAATGCTCAAGCGCCACCTGGCTCCGGAAACCCTGGAGCAGCTGCTGCGCAACGAGCTGCTCAACGACAAGCAGGAGGAGAAAAAGAGCGTCCCCCTGGTAGGGCTTCTGCTGGGCGGAAGCAGAAAGGAAGAGGGTGACGGGCTATGATGGCGCGGCTGAGAGAGAGCCGGTGGGTCTATATCCTGTTGTCCATCGTGCTGGCCATTATCTTCTGGTTTTATGTCCGGTCCGCGGTGGACCCCAACGGGACGGTAAATATTCACAACGTGCGGGTGGAGGCCGGCGGAACCAGCGTACTCACCAGCCAGGGGCTCACCGTGGCTGACATTGACCCCCAGGTGGTGGAACTGAGGGTAGAGGGCCCTACCAGCGCCCGCACTGAGCTGCTCCGCAACCGAAGCGGCCTGTATGTGCGGGTGGACGTGTCCAGCTGTGTGGAGGGGGTAAATACCCTGCGCTACCGCCCGGTCTGGCCGGAAAATGTCAATGTAGATGACCTGACGGCGGAGACCTCCACCGTTATTGTGACAGTGGAAAAGCTGCATACCAAGACCTTTGACGTGCAGTTCCAGCTGGACGGCAAAGTGGCCGAGAACTACCAGATGGGCACCCCGGCCATTGAGCCTGTCTCTGTTGTTGTAGGCGGGCCGGTGGAACAGGTGAATCAGGTGGACAAGGTGGCGGCCATTTTAAAGAGCGAGGAGCTGAGCGAGCGCTTTGCCGGCGACCTGCCCCTGGTCCCGCTGGACAAGGAGGGCAACCCCCTCACCGATCTGGAGATCACCCTCAGCGCCGAAACGGCCTATGTGGTGGTGCCGGTGGTGGTGATGAAGGAGGTGCCCCTTGCCATAAACCTCCTGCCCGGCGGCGGCGCCACAGAGGATGACGCCAAGTGGAATATCGAGCCGTCAACCATTATCGTCTCCGGCTCCGAGACGGACCTGGCGGGCCTGGAGGAGATTTCCCTAGGCAGCGTCAGCCTGTCCAACGTGGTGGGCACCAAGGACTTTACCTTCCCCATCACCCTGGACCCCAGCCTGACCAACGAGAGCGGACTGACCACAGCCACCGTCACCGTAACCGTGGAGGGGCTGGACACCGAGGTCTTTGCCGTGTCCAATATCCGTACGATCAATCCTCCCGACGGCTATCTGGTGGATGTGGTGACCCAAAGCGTTCTGGTGACTGTACGGGGACCGGCGGAGGATTTGGAAAAAATCGACGCAAGCCAGATCAGGGTGGTGGTTGACCTGTCCAACATAACCACCCAGGGCACCCAGCTGGTGACCGCCCGGGTCTATCTGGACGGGACAAGTACTGTAGGTGTGGTAGGAAGCTACCCCATTTCCGTGAATATAAGCAGATAAGCGAGGCACATCATGGTTCAAAACGCGATTGTCAAAAAAATTGTCCGGGAGGGTGTGGCGGAAGTCTCCCTTCTGCGGCAGATGGAGTGCGGTCTGCACTGCGACGGCGCCTGCGCCGGCTGCTCCGCCAAACCGCCTCAGGAGATATTGGCCCTGGCCTCCAATGAGATTGGGGCCAAGCCTGGGGACTTTGTGGAGGTGGAGCCCGCCGGGGTGGGCAATATCAGCGTTTCGGCGGCGGTGTTCCTGCTGCCCTGCCTGGGACTGGGAATCGGCTATGGCCTGGGGGTACAGCTGCTCCGCCTCGGCGAGGTTGCCGCCCTGGTGACGGCCTTTCTTGGGCTGGCCGCGGGCTTTGTCCCCGCCCTGCTGATGGACCGGGCCATCACAAGGAGAAACGCCCCGGAGTTTGCCATCCTGAAGCAGCTGCGCTGAGGGAGGGGACGGATGTTCGGCTATGTGCGCCCTCTCCGTCCGGAGTTGAAATGCAGGGATTTTGACCTGTATCGGGCCACCTACTGCGGTTTGTGCCGGTGTTTGAGGCGGCGGTACGGGCTGACAGCCCCCATGCTTCTCAATTTTGATTTTACCTTTCTGGCCCTGCTGCTGTGGGAGCCGGAGGAGGGGTTTACCCCCTGTTCAGGCCGGTGCCACGCCAACCCGCTGCGCAAGCTGCCCATGTGCCCCGACAGTCCGGCCCTGGAGCTGGCCGCGGACGAGAGCGTTATTCTGGCCTGGTGGAAGCTGCGGGACGGGGTGGAGGACGAGGGCTTTTGGAAGGGCCTGCCCGCCCGGACGCTGTCCTGGATAGTTTGGCCCGCCTACAAAAAGGCGGCCCGCCGCTGCCCTGAGTTTGACCGGACAGTGAAAAACTGCCTGGAGGAGCTGTCCGCCCTGGAGGGGGAGAACTGCCGCTCTCTGGACCGGGCGGCGGACACCTTTGCCCGCCTGCTCCAGAGTGCCGCCCCCGGGGAGGGGGAGCGGGGACGAATCCTGTCTCAGTTGCTGTACCATCTGGGCCGGTGGATCTATCTGGCCGACGCCAGGGACGACCTGGAAGAGGACAGGCTGGCCGGCCGCTACAACCCGCTGGCCGCCCGTTACGGCCCCTCCGGGGACGACGAAGCCCTGCGGCTGACCATGGACCACTCCCTGGAGCTGATGGGGGCCGCCCTCCAGTTGGGGGATTTTGGATGCCGTCGGCCGGTACTGGAAAACATTGTCTATCTCGGCCTGCCCCTAGTGGAAAAGGCTGTGTTTGACGGAAGCTGGAACGAGATAAAAAAACAAAAGATTTGGAGAAACGACTGATGAGAGACCCGTACACTGTTCTGGGCGTGAGTCAGAGCGCCAGCGACGACGAAGTGAAAAAGGCCTACCGGGAGCTGGCCCGGAAGTACCATCCGGATAACTATCAGAACAATCCTCTGGCCGACCTGGCCGAGGAAAAAATGAAGGAGATCAACGAGGCCTACGATACCATCACCAAGCAGCGTGCCGGCGGCTACGCAGGGAGCTCCTCCGGCGGCTATCAGCGCGGCGGGTACACCTCCGCCTCCGCCAACCCCACCTATGCCCGGGTGCGCAATCTGATTAACGCGGGGGACCTGGCTCAGGCGGAACAGCTGCTTTACGAGGTGGGCCAGAAGGACGGGGAGTGGTACTTCCTGTCCGGAAGCATTGCCTACCGCAAGGGCTGGCTGGACGAGGCCATGCAGAACTATACCCTGGCCGTTCAGATGGAGCCGGGCAATATGGAATACCGCCAGGCCCTGACCCTGATGCAGCGGGGCTCCATGGGGGGCTACCGGCCTGCGGGCTACGCCACGGGGATGGATGCTATGGACTGCTGTACCACGTTGATGTGCCTCAACTGCCTGTGTGGGGGAGGCCGTTGCTGAATGGCGCGAAGTGATCGGACGCAGCCTGCCGGCACGGCGTTGGGGGGCGTGATGGCCGCAGGCAGTTTTGTGTTGCTGTGGTTGGCCTGCGTGGCCCCCTCGGGCAGGGCGGGCCTGACGGCTGCGGCTGGGCTGTTTCCCATGCTTGCCGCCCTGTATGCCGGATGGGCGGCGGGCTGCCTGTGTTGGCTGGCCGCCTCCCTCCTGGGGCTGCTTTTGCTGCCGGACAAGGGTGTCGCAGTGATGTTTTTGGCCTTTTTGGGCCTGTATCCTATAGTCAAAGGCCGGCTGGAGGCCCTTGGGCGGCTGTGGCTGGAGTGGTGCCTCAAGCTGGTGTTTTTCAACGGGGAGCTGACCCTGTTCTGGTTTTTCCTGCGGGCTTTTTTCATGCCGGACCCGCCTGTATGGCTGGCGGATCATCTGGCCCTCCTCTATCTGGGGGGCAATGGGGTCTTTGTCATCTATGATGTGGGGTTATCCCGACTTATTACCCTCTTTCGCACCCGTCTGGTCGGCGGGAGAGGACATTAAGGAGAGTGAACGACATGGTCAAAAGTATGACCGGGTATGGCCGGGCGGAGGAGTCCTTCAACGGCTGTACCATTACTGTGGAGCTTCGCTCCGTAAACAACCGCTATCTGGACTGCAACATTCGCATTCCCCGGCTGTATCTCTTCGCGGAGGACGCCATCAAGTCCCGTGTGCAGGGGATGATTTCCCGGGGAAAGGTGGATGTTTTCGTTACCCTGGACAGTACAGGCGCTGACAGGGTACAGGTGTCCGTGAACAAGCCGGTGGCGGACGGTTATTTTGCCGCCCTGCGGCAGCTGGCCCAGGACTACGGGCTGTCGGGGGACATTTCGGTCTCACTGCTGTCCCGGTTCCCGGAGGTTCTGCTGGCCGAGAAGGCGGAGGAGGATGTGGAGCAGATGGTCAAGGATATCTGCTGTGTGCTGGACCGGGCTTTAGTGGATTTTGACCAGATGCGCCTGCGGGAGGGCGAGCGGCTGAAAGAGGATATTTTGTCCCGGGCCGCGGTGATTGAAGAAAAGGTGTCCAGTGTGGAGCAGCGCTCCCCCCAAACGGTGGCGGAGTACCGCTCCAAGCTGGAGGCCAGGATGAACGAGGTGCTGTCCAACACCCAGCTGGACCCCGCCCGTATCCTCACCGAGGCGGCCATCTTTGCCGACAAGGTGGCGGTGGACGAGGAGACTGTCCGCCTGCGCAGCCACATCGGCCAGCTGCGGGAAATGCTGGCCCGAGGGGGCGCCACCGGAAGAAAGCTGGACTTTCTGATTCAGGAATTTAACCGGGAGGCCAACACCATCGGCTCCAAGTGCAGCGACATTGAGATTTCCGCCCAGGTGGTGGATATCAAGGCGGAAATCGAGAAGATCAGAGAGCAGGTCCAGAATATTGAGTAAGAGTTGGGAGGCGGTTTGTTGAAGCTTATCAATATCGGCTTTGGCAGTTTGGTGTCCGCCGGCAGGCTGGTGGCGGTGGTCAGCCCTGAGTCCGCCCCCATCAAGCGTATGACCCAGGAGGCCCGGGAGCGGGGCATCCTGATTGACGCCACCTATGGCCGCAAGACCAAGGCGGTACTGATTATGGACAACGACCATCTGGTGCTGTCCGCCCTCACCCCCGGGGTCATTGCCGGCCGTCTGGAGGGGGAGGAGCCGAATGGCAGGGAGGAGGAGCCATGAAAAAGGAGAAAGGCCAACTGATTGTACTGTCCGGACCTTCCGGGGTGGGCAAGAGTACGGTGATTGCCGAGCTGTTCAGCCAGCGGGAAAATATCTATTTTTCCGTGTCCTTTACCACCCGGCAGCCCCGGGTGGGGGAGCAGGACGGGGTGAATTACAACTTTGTGGACCGGGCCGAGTTTGAGCGGATGATTGCCAACCAGGAGCTGCTGGAGTACGCCGAATATGTGAACAACTACTACGGCACCTCCCTCAAGGCCATCCAGGACAAGCTGGACGCGGGGGTGGACGTGCTGCTGGACATTGAGGTCCAGGGAGCGGCCAAGGTGCGTTCAAGATGCCCCGACGCCCTGTTTATCTTTATTATCCCGCCCTCCTTTGAGGAGCTGTCCCGCCGCCTCCACCGCCGGAATACCGACAGCGAGGATGTGATCGCCGGCCGCTTGGAGAAGGCCCGGGTGGAGTTCCGGGAGATTCCCAACTACGACTATCTGGTCATCAACGACAAGGTGTCAGGGGCGGTGGCGGAAATTGAGGCCATCCTCAGAGCCGCCGAGTGCCGGGTGGACAACAGAAAGTCTATTTTGGCGCAGTTTGCGTAACAATATCCTGTAGAGGTGGCCGCAGACCGCCTCTGCGAAGCAATTATGAGACAAGTAAGGAGTTTTCATTATGATGCTGTATCCCGCAATGAAGGACCTGCTGGAAAAGGTGCCCAGCCGCTATGAGCTGGTGAATGTGGTGGCCTGTCAGGCCAGACGCATCGCCCGGGAGGCCGAGATGGCCGGAGAGCCGCTGGACGAAAAACCGGTGAGCATTGCCATCCAGGCGGTGGCGGACGGCAAGTTGGAGGAGAAGAGCGAGAATCTGGAACAGGAATAAGAGAGGGGCGGCGCCCTCGCCGCCCCGTTTTATCGGGTTACCCTGATAAAGCGGGCCGCCGGGGGCGGCGGCCCCTGCATTTTGGGTGAGGTGAGCGGCCATGGGCAGAAAAATCGCAAAGGTGGCCGTGGCCAAGGCTGTCTACGCCATTGACAGGCCCTATGACTATCTGGTTCCCACCGAACTGGAGGAGCGCCTGATACCCGGCATGCGGGTGCTGGTGCCCTTCTCGGCGGGCAACCGGGGGTCGGATGGGCTGGTGCTGTCCATCTGTGAGGCCCCCTCCGCCGGTGAGGCCCTGAAATCCATCCAGGCTGTTTTGGACGAGGAGCCGGTGCTGGACACAAAGGCCGTCCAGCTGGCCCTGTGGATGCGGGAGCGGTACTTTTGCACCGTTTACGACTGCGTCAAGGCTATGCTGCCAGCGGGGCTGTATTTCTCCCTGCGGGATCAGGTGGTCATCCGGGAGGGGGTGGACCGGGAGGCGAGCTACGCCGCCGCCCAAGGCGCTCCCACAGCTGTTCAGCTGCTGGACCTGCTGTGGAGCTGGGGCGGCAGGGGGGATATGGAGCAGATCCGCCTGGCCTTCGGGGCCAGAGACCCCAACCCCGCCATCCGCCGTCTGCTGGACAGCGGCACAGCCGTTCTGGAGACGGGGGCCCAGCGGGCAGTGTCCGACAAGACAGAAAAGCTGGCCGTGCTGGCCGTATCCACGGAGGACGCCATGGCTATGGTGTCCCCCCGGCGGAAAACCGCCCCCCTGCGCTACGCCGTGACCGAGCTGCTGTGCGCTCTGGGCGCGGCCTCGGCCAAGGAGCTGTGCTACTTCACGGGAGCCTCGTCCCAGACGTTGAAATCTCTGGAGAAAAGCGGCATCCTCACCCTGGAACGGCAGGAGGTGCTGAGAAGGGTGCCTTTGGAGGATGTGGAGCCGGCAGAGCCGCCCATCCTCAACGGGGAGCAGCAGGCGGCCTTTGAGGGGCTGGCCGCGCTGGCCCGGCAGGAGGGCCCTGCGGCCGCACTGCTCTACGGCGTGACAGGCAGCGGCAAGACCCAGGTGTACATCCGCCTGATCCAGGAGACCCTGAACCGGGGACGGACGGCCCTGGTGCTGGTTCCGGAAATTGTGCTTACCCCCCAGTTACTGCGGATTTTTGCCTCCCACTTTGGAAAGCAGGTGGCGGTGCTCCACAGCTCCCTCCGGGCGGGGGAGCGGTACGACGAGTGGAAGCGGGCCCGCCGGGGCGAGGCCCAGGTGGTGATCGGCACCCGGTCGGCTGTCTTTGCCCCGCTGGACAGGCTGGGCCTGATTATACTGGACGAGGAGCAGGAGAGCAGCTATAAGTCAGAAAATGTCCCCCGTTACCACGCCCGGGACGTGGCCAAGTACCGCTGTGTTCAGAATAACGCCCTGCTGGTGCTGGGGTCGGCCACCCCGTCGGTAGAGACCATGTACCAGGCGGAGGAGGGGCAAATCGGCCTGTTCCGGCTGAAAACACGGTACAACCAAAAGGCCCTGCCCCAGGTGCTGATCGCTGATTTGAAGGAGGAGCTGCGCCAGGGCAATGCCGGGGCGGTGAGCTCCGTGCTGCGGGTTGAGCTGGAGGAAAACCTGAGGCGGAAGGAGCAGGCGATTTTGTTCCTCAACCGCCGGGGGGCCAGCCGGATGGTGTCCTGCGGGGAGTGCGGCCAGGTGCCCGAATGTCCCCGCTGTTCGGTCAAGCTGACCTATCACTCGGTAAACAACCGGCTGATGTGTCATCACTGCGGGTTTTCCCGGGCTCTGCCTCCGGCGTGCCCCTCCTGCGGGGGACTGCTCAACTTTGTGGGCACCGGCACCCAGCGGGTCCAGGAGGAGCTCCAGGACCTGTTCCCCTGGGCGGAGGTGCTGCGGATGGACACGGACACCGTCTCCGCCGCCCACCCCCACGAGGAGCTGCTGGACCGCTTCCGCAAGGAGCGCATCCCCATTCTGGTGGGCACCCAGATGGTGGCCAAAGGATTGGACTTTGAAAACGTGACCCTGGTGGGGGTGGTGGCCCCCGACCTGTCCCTCTATGTGGACGACTTCCGGGCGGGGGAGCGGACCTTTTCCCTCCTGACCCAGGTGGTGGGCCGGGCCGGCAGGGGGGAGAAGCAGGGGAGAGCGGTGATACAGACCTTTACCCCGGACAACGACGTGATCCGCTGTGCCGCCCGCCAGGACTACGACGGCTTTTACAGGCAGGAGATTGAATTGCGCCGGCTGCGCCATGACCCCCCGTTTGCCCAGCATGTGGTGGTGACCGCCTCCGGGCTGGAGGAGGGGGCTGTGCTGCGCTGCTGCACCCGCCTGCGGCGCACGCTGGAACAGTGGCTGCCCCAAATCCCAGGCCAGTGGCAGCTTCTCGGCCCTGCCCCCGCTGCCGTGGCCAGGGTAAATAACCGATACCGATACCGCCTTACCTTGACCGGCCAGCCCGGCAGGGAGTTTCGGGCTCTGATGGCCCGTCTGCTCCAGGCGGCCCATAGGGATAAGGAAAATAAGGGGATATCCGTCTATGCGGATGTGAACCCCTATAACAGCTAGTAAGGAGAAAAAAGTATGGCAATCAGGACGATTTTGACCCAGGACGACCCGGCACTAAACAAGGTGTGCCACCCGGTGACCAGATTTGACGGCAGGCTGGCCGATCTGCTGGACGATTTGAAGGAGACATTGGCGGATGCCGATGGCGCTGGACTGGCGGCGCCCCAGGTGGGCATTCTGCGCCGGGCGGCTATCGTTGTGCCTGACCCGGAGAGCGATGAGATGATCGAGCTGGTCAACCCGGAGATACTGGCGCAGGAGGGGGAGCAGGACGGCTGGGAGGGCTGTCTGTCCCTGCCCGGCATGTGGGGCAAGGTGAAGCGCCCCAACTGGGTTCGGGTGCGGGCTCAGGACCGGTACGGGAACTGGTTTGAAATCGAGGGGACTGAGATGGCTGCCCGGTGCTACTGCCACGAGCTGGAGCACCTGGATGGTCACATGTACGACGAACATACCGACCGCCTCTACACCGCTGAGGAGCTGGACCAGATTATGTCCCAGGAGGAGAAGGAGGAGAACGCCAAGCGGCGCAGGAGGAGAAGAAGATGAGAATTGTCTTTATGGGCACGCCTGAGTTTGCCGTCCCCTCTTTGGAGGCGCTGATCGGGGAACATCAGGTGGTGGGTGTGTTCTGCCAGCCGGACAAGCCGGTGGGACGCCACCACAATAAGCTCCAGCCCCCGCCAGTGAAGGTGTGCGCCCAGGCCCACGGTATTCCGGTGTATCAGCCGGAAAAGCTACGGGACGGCTCTGCCCTGGCCGTTTTGAGAGAGCTGGACCCGGAGCTGATTGTGGTGGCGGCCTACGGCCGCATTCTCCCTGACGACATCCTGGCCCTGCCCCCCAAGGGGTGTATCAACGTCCACTCCTCCCTGCTGCCCAAGTACCGGGGGGCCGCCCCCATCAACTGGGCCATCCTCAAGGGGGAGGCGGAGACCGGCGTCACCATCATGCACATGGCCTCTGAGCTGGACGCGGGGGATATTATCCTCCAGCGCGCTACCCCTATCGGGGAGGCAGAGGACGCCGCCGCCCTCTATGACCGCCTTGCCAGGCTGGGCGGTGAGCTGGTGGTGGAGGCCGTGGCCCGAATCGAGGCCGGGACTGCCTCCCGCACCCCTCAGGACCACACAAAGGCCACCCTGGCCCCTATGCTGTCCAAGTCCCTGTCCCCAGTGGACTGGAGCTGGAGTGCCCAGGAGATTTTTAACCAGCTCCGGGGCCTGTACCCCTGGCCAGGGGCGTCTACAGACGTCATCACCGGCGAGCCAATGAAGCTGTGGGGCGCCCAGGTGGTGGAAAAATACACCGACGCCATCCCCGGCACCATTATCGCCGCCAGTAAAGCCGGTATCGATGTGGCCTGCGGCGATTTTCATGTTCTGCGTATTCTGGAGCTCCAGCCCCCCGGCAAGAAGCGTATGACCGCCGCTGCCTATCTGGCAGGGAATCCGATTCAGGTGAAGTGATGCAGGATTTTTCCAGCTATGGCCGGGTGCTTGCCTCCAACTTGATTATAGAGCGTTTCCGTGACCGCTATGTGGACCGAAAACGGATGACCCGCGTCATACTGATGTGGAACTCATTTTTGCCCCAATATAAGCCCCGCTGTTTGCCAACCGAAGAATTGTCAAACTTAAATATTCCAGGAGATAAGCGAGTGTTTTTTTACCGGGAACCAGAAAATCTTTTGTACAAAACCACGTTTTCTGCGGTTGTGGAGTATGTTTGTCAGTTAGAACCCTGGGAAAGTGTTGACGCTTATGTGTTTGACGGAACTATGGACTGGGTCATTGCAATTACTCATGAGGATGCGATTCTCTGTCTGGGATTGTAGAGGAAAAACGAAGTTTTTCCAGAAAGTTTTTTCTTTTGGTTCTTTTCTTTTTTCAAAAAAGAAAAGAATTAGAAAGGCCGGTGAGAAGTATGGATGCCCGGGAAGTATCGCTGCTGGCGTTGAACGATTGCCAGCGGCAGGGGGGATGGTCGGACGCCATCCTGAAAAAGCGGCTGGCCTCCGCTGGACTGGACAGCCGTGACAGGGCGCTGGCCACTCAGCTGTGCTTCGGTGTGCTCCAAAACCGGCTGCTGCTGGACTTTTACCTGTCCCATTTTTCCAGCCTCCCCTTGAAGCGGATGGAGGGCAAGGTGGTGGAGGCCCTGCGGCTGGGGGCCTACCAGATGTTGTTCCTGGAAAAAATCCCCCACAGTGCGGCGGTGAACACCTCGGTGGAGCTGACCCGGAAGCACTGCAAAAACCCCCGGGCGGCGGGGATGGTCAACGGCATCCTGCGCAGTCTGGAGCGAAATCTGGAGCAGCTGCCCGCCATTCCGCAAACTGAACCGGCAGCTTATCTGTCTACCCTCTATTCCCACCCGGAGTGGTTGGTGCAGGAGTTTCTGACCGCTATAGGCACGGAGGAGACGGCCAGACTGCTAGCCGCCAACAACACTCAGGCCCCCATCACCGCCATGGTGAACACAACAAAGACAACCGTGGAGAAACTGGCCGAAGCCCTGGAGGGGGAGGGCGTCCAGACCCAGCCCCACCCCTGGCTGGCGGACTGCCTGATTCTGTCCAAAACGGGTAATCTAGAGCGGCTGGCCGCCTTTCGGGAGGGCCTGTTCTACATCCAGGACCCGGCCAGCAAGCTGGCGGCGCTGGCACTGGACCCTCAGCCTGGAATGCAGGTGCTGGACTGCTGCGCCGCCCCCGGCGGCAAGAGCTTTGCCTGCGCCATTCAGATGGAGGACAGGGGAGAGGTGATTTCCTGCGATCTCCACCCCCATAAGAAGAAACTGATCCAGGCGGGAGCGGACCGGCTGGGACTGACCGGCATTACCCCCATGACCGCAGACGGGAAGGTGTTCCGTCCGGAGTGGGAGAGCTCCTTCGACCGGGTACTGGTGGACGCCCCCTGTTCCGGTTTGGGGGTCATCCGGAAAAAGCCGGACATCCGCTACAAGGACCCGTCCCCGCTGGCCGGCCTGCCCGGCGTGCAGCGGGCCATTCTGGACAACGCCGCCCGGTATGTCAAGCCCGGCGGAGCGCTGGTCTACTCCACCTGCACCCTTCTCCGCCGGGAGAATGAGGACGTGGTTCGAGGCTTTTTGTCGGACCACCCGGAATACAGGACGGAGGCGTTTCGCCTGCCTGAGCATGTGGGGGACGGAGGAGTGGGAATGCTCACCCTCTGGCCTCACCGCCAGGGGACGGACGGATTTTTCATCAGTAAACTGCGCAAAGAGGAGTGAACTCTTTGGTTGACATAAAATCAATGACTCCGGAGGAACTGGCCGCCTGGCTCAAGGACCAGGGGGAGCCCGCCTTCCGGGCCAAACAGGTTTTTCAGTGGCTGTACCGGGGGGTCACCTCCTTCGGGGAGATGACCAACCTGCCCAAGGCCCTGCGGCAGAGGCTGGAGGAGACCGCCCTCCTGGCCCCGCCCGCCGTGGCCAGAAAGCAGGTGTCCGCTCAGGACGGCACCATCAAATATCTGTGGCGGCTGGCCGACGGCAACTGCGTGGAGTCGGTGCTCATGCGTTACCAGCACGGCAACTCGGTGTGCATCTCCTGCCAGGTGGGGTGCCGCATGGGGTGCGCCTTCTGCGCTTCCACCGTTGCGGGCAAGGTCCGGGACCTGACCCCGGCGGAAATGATCGATCAGGTATTATTTACCCAGATCGACAGCGGAGCCCCCATTTCCAATATAGTTTTAATGGGAATTGGGGAGCCACTGGACAATTTTGACACAGTTTTGCGCTTTTTGACCCTGGTAAACCACCCGGATGGGCTGAATATCGGGATGCGGCACATCTCGCTGTCCACCTGTGGTTTAACGGAACAAATTGACAAACTGGCCCAACATGAGTTACAATTAACTCTATCGGTTTCTCTCCACGCCCCCGACGACGATACCCGGTCTCAAATTATGCCGGTGAACACAGGCGTCGGGGTGGAGAAATTGATGGAGACTTGCCGCCGGTATTTTGAAAAAACCGGGCGGCGTATCTCCTATGAGTACGCCATGATTGACGGGGTGAACGACTCCGACCAGCAGGCCGACCTGCTGGCCAGACGGCTGAAGGGCGCCCCGGCCCATGTAAATCTGATCCCTCTCAATGAGGTGGAGGAGAGCCCCCTTAAGCCCAGCCGCCGGGTTGCGGCCTTTCAAAAGCGGCTGGAGGGGCACGGCGTGACGGTGACGGTCCGGCGGAAGCTGGGCGGCGACATCGACGCCTCCTGTGGACAACTTCGCCGCAAGGCGATGAGAGAAGAGACATAAGCCGGTTTTTCGGCGGAAACGAGGTTGAACGCTATGCAGGTATGGGGAGTGACCGACCGCGGCGCGGTACGCCAACAAAATCAGGACGCCTACGCGGCCAGGGTGCTGGAGGACGGCAGGGTGATCGCCCTGGTGTGCGACGGCATGGGCGGCGCCCGGGCGGGCAACGTGGCCAGCACCATGGCTGTGGAGCTGTTTATGGAGGAGTTTCTCAAGCCGGGCCAGGACGGCCCCGTGGAGGAGCGGATGGGCCACGCCGCCTCGGTGGCCAATCAGGCGGTGTTTGACCGCTCTATCCATGACGAGGCCTGCACAGGCATGGGTACCACCCTGGTAGCGGCGCTGGCCGGGGAGCGGGAGGCTGTCATCCTCAACGAGGGGGACAGCCGGTGCTACCACATCAACACCGAGGGCATCATTTTGATTACCAGGGACCACTCCCTGGTGGAGGACCTGGTGGAGCGGGGGGAGCTTACCCGGGAGCAGGCCCGCACCCACCCCCACAAGAATCTGATTACCCGGGCCCTGGGGGCGGAGCCCATCCTCATGGCCGACTGCTTCCGTCAGTCCCTGGCCGAGGGGGACTATCTGCTGCTGTGCAGCGACGGCCTGAGCAACGTGGTCAATGAGCAGGAGATGCTCTATGAGGTCATCCACGGCGGCGGGGAGGAGCAGTGCTGCCAGCGGCTGCTGAGCATTGCCCTCAGCCGCGGCGCGCCGGACAACGTGACGGCGGTGTTAGTCAAACGCTGATAGACCGCCCCGCACCAGCTGCGGGGATGGGATATCCTGAATGATAAGGAGGATATTTACCATGGATCACTACATCGGTAAATTACTCGATAATCGATATGAAATTTTAGAGCTGGTGGGCACCGGGGGTATGGCCAAGGTCTATAAGGCCAGGTGTCACCGGCTGAACCGGCTGGTGGCCATCAAAATCCTGCGGGAGGACCTGTCCCAGGACGCTGAGTTCCGCCGCCGCTTCCATGATGAATCTCAGGCGGTGGCCATGCTGTCCCACCCCAATATTGTGGCCGTGTACGACGTGAGCCGCTCCTCCGAGCTGGAGTATATCGTCATGGAGCTGATCGACGGCATCACCTTGAAGCAGTACATGCAACGGAAGGGCAACAAGCTTAACTGGCGGGAGGCCCTCCACTTTATCACCCAGATTACCAAAGCCCTGGGCCATGCCCACAGCCGGGGGATCATCCACCGGGACATCAAGCCCCACAACATCATGGTCCTGCGGGACGGCAGTGTGAAGGTGGCCGACTTCGGAATCGCCCGGGTGGCCTCCGGAGGACACAGCACCCTGACCCAGGAGGCACTGGGCTCTGTCCACTATATCTCCCCTGAGCAGGCCAGGGGCAGCCATATTGACAGCCGCTCCGACCTGTACTCCGCCGGCGTGGTTTTGTACGAGATGATTACCGGCCGCCTGCCCTTTGAGGGGGACACCCCTGTGTCGGTGGCCATCCAGCACATCAATTCCATACCCCTCTCCCCCCGGGAGCTGGACCCCACCATCCCCGAGGCCCTGGAGGTTATCACCATGAAGGCCATGGCCCCCAACCCGGACAACCGCTATCTGTCCGCCGATGAGATGCTGGCCGACCTGGAGGAGTTCCGCAAAAACCCCAACATCAATTTTGACTATAATTCCTCTGAATTTGACCCCGAGGAGGTCCCTGAGGACGAATATACTCAGATCCGTCCCATCCATACCTCCGGGCGCTCCGTCCCGGAGCGCCGCTATGACGACGGCTATGAGGATGACTACCCTCCCCAGCGCCGCCGTGACCGCCGCCGCTACGAGGAGGAGGATTATCAGGACTATCCCCCCCAGCGCCGCCGGTATGAGGATGAGGAGCCGGTCCGCCGGCGGGGGGCAGTGTGGCCCATTTTTCTGGCGGTGGCCGCCGTGCTGCTCTTTGTGGGGCTGGTGTTCTACTTCCTTTGGAACACGATTTTTGCCGGTCTGCTGGCCCCGCCGGAGACCCACACTGTCCCCAGTCTGGTGGGCAGGGTCTATGAGGAAATCAAGGACGACACCGAACTGCTGGCCGGCTTTACCCTGATTGAAGGGGATACTGTCGCCAACGACGCTGACCCCGGCACCATCATTGACCAGGAGCCCAAGGGGAATAAAGAGGTGGGGGAGATTATCACCGAGATTACCGTCACCCTCAGCGGCGGGCCGGAAATTATCCCCATGATCTCCCTGGATGGAATGAACTTCCAGGATGCCTCCACCGCCCTGCGGAATATCGGCTTGAAGCCCGGCGTGCCGGAATATGCCTTTGACGAGACCATTGAGCAGGGCTATATCATCTCTTACACCCCAATGGAGGGGGTGGAGCTGCCCCCCGGCACCGAGGTTCAGATGGTGGTGAGCAAGGGACCGGAGACCAAGCCGGTGGAGATGCCCAAGCTGGTGGATATGACTCTGGAGCGGGCGCAGCGCACCATTGACCAGCATAATCTGGGGCGCGGAAAGGTGGACCACGACTATGACCCGGAGATTGAGGCCGGCAGAGTAATCAGTCAGTACCCCGCAGAGGGTACTGAGGTGCCGGAGGGTACCGAGGTCAACCTGATTATCAGTGATGGCCCCGACCCCGCCACCCAGCAGCCTGATCCTCCTGTCTCCACAACCGGAACCAAAACGGTCACTGTCCCTCTGGACGGCTATGAGGGCGAGGTCGTTGTACAGCTGTTTATGGACGGCGGAGAGGTAGGCAAAGAGACGGTGGATGCCACCATGGACGCGGCTGTGACCTTTACCGTGTCCGGAACAGGCTCCAAATCGCTGACCTACTATATCAACGGCGTGGCTATAGGCACCATTCCGGTGAATTTTGACGAATGAGCGAGGGGATTATCTGTAAAGCCCTCAGCGGCTTCTATTACGTGGACAGTGGCCAGACCGTTGTGGCCTGTCGGGCCCGGGGTAAACACCGCCACGCTAAAATTACCCCACTGGTGGGGGACCGGGTGCGTTTTACCCCTCTGCCCGGCGGTGATGGAGCTCTGGACGAGATTCTCCCCCGAAAAAATGAATTTTACCGCCCTGCGGTGGCCAACATAGACCTTCTGGTGGTGGTGGCCTCCCAGGCGGTACCCATCACTGACCCGTTTCTCATTGACCGGGTGGCCGCTATCGCCCAAAGCCGGGGGTGTGAGACGCTGGTCTGCGTCAACAAGTGTGACCTGGAGCCGGGGGAGGACCTGGCCCGCATTTACCAGCAGGCCGGTTTTCCCACCATTCGAATGAGCGCAGAGACAGGGGAGGGCATTGACCAGCTGCGCCAGGCCATCACTGGAAAGGTGTGTGCCTTCACTGGAAACTCCGGTGTGGGCAAGTCCAGCATTCTCAATGCTCTGGAGGCCGGTTTTGACCTGGCCACCGGTGAGGTCAGCGACAGGCTGGGCCGCGGGCGGCATACCACCCGCCATGTGGAGCTGTTCCGCCTGTCCTGCGGGGCGCTGGCGGCGGATACCCCAGGCTTCTCCTCCTTCGACGTGGATAAAATGGAGCTGGAGCGCAAAGAGAAGCTGCAATACGCCTTTCGGGAGTTTGCCCCGTATCTGGACAAATGCCAGTTTCAGGACTGCGCCCACGTAAAAGAGAAGGGCTGTGCCGTCCTTGCGGCGGTGAAGGCGGGGGAGATCCCCAAGACCCGCCACCAGAGCTATGTCCGCCTGTATGAGCAGGCGAAAGCGGTCCCGGACTGGGAACGAAAGAAAAATGAGGAGTAGCTATGAACGAAATGATTCTCCTCAAGCTGGGGGAGATGGTCCTGAAGGGCCTGAACCGCCGCAGCTTTGAGGATAAGCTTCAGGCCAACATCTACCGCCGCCTGAACAACCTGGGCCAGTTCCGGGTGTATACCCGCCAGTCCACTACCTATGTGGAGCCTATGGACGACGGCTGTGACATGGACAGGGCCTGGGAGGCGCTGACCAAGGTTTTCGGTGTGGTGGGCCTGTCCCGGGCCAGGGCCTGTGAGAAGGACAAGGATGCCATCTTGGCCGCCGCCCGGGAGTACCTGGACAATAAGCTGTCCACCGCCAAAACCTTTAAGGTGGAGACCAAACGGGCGGACAAGACCTTTCCCATGACCTCCATCCAGCTCAGCCAGTATGTGGGGGGTGAGCTGGACGAGCTCTACCCAGATTTGAAGGTGGATGTCCACAACCCCGAGCTCACTGTCCACGTGGAGATTCGGGACTACGCCGCATTTGTCCACGCCGACCCGGAGCCGGGTGCGGGAGGACTGCCTGTGGGCATCAACGGTCGGGCGGTATCACTGCTGTCCGGGGGGATCGACTCCCCGGTGGCCTCCTGGATGATTGCCAAGCGAGGGGTGGCCCTGGAGATGGTCCATTTCTTCTCCTACCCCTACACCTCCAACGAGGCCAAAGAGAAGGTCCTCGACCTGGCTCGGCTGCTCACCCCCTGGTGCGGTCGGCTTACCGTCCATGTGGTGCCTTTCACCGCCATCCAGGAGGAGCTGCGCCGGTCCGTCCCCCAGGAGCTGTTTACTTTGGTCATGCGCCGGTTTATGATGCGGATATCCCAGAAGGTGGCCCTGAGGTGCGGGGCCAAGGCCCTGGTCACCGGCGAATGTCTGGGCCAGGTGGCCAGCCAGACCATGGAGGCTATGGCCGTTACCGGAGCGGTGGCGGAGCTGCCCATCCTTCGCCCGGTGGTGGGGATGGACAAGGAGGATATTGTGAAAATCTCCCGGAAAATCGGCACCTACGATACCTCCATCCTCCCCTATGAGGACTGCTGCACCGTCTTTACCCCCCGGCACCCCCGCCTGCGCCCCACTGTGGAGGAGCTGGAGGCGGCGGAACAGGTTCTGGATATCGAAGGCATGGTCCAGGCCGCTGTGGAGGGTATTGAGCGGGTACAGGTATAAGAACCTGTATTCACAGACGTTGAACGCCGTCTGGCCGGGTCTTTAGCTGCCCTGCCGCGTTAAAAAATCTTGAAATACATCCAGTATTCCTGCGATTTTTTGCCTTGCAGGCCGGCAAAATCCCTCGTCCATCCGGTATCCTCCGCCTGTGAATACAGGTTCTAAAATAACTCCCTCGCTTGGTGGAGCGAGGGAGTTTATTTCTGTCATAATCCCCAGCCTGTCTCATACACTGTAAGGAACAAATACCGGCTCACACAGCCGAAGGAGGAATTGCAGTGGAAGATCGCAAAATCTATGAGGATATTGCGCTCCGTACCGAGGGCGATATCTACATCGGCGTGGTAGGGCCGGTCCGGACAGGAAAATCCACCTTTATCAAGCGTTTTATGGAGACGCTGGTCATCCCCAACATTGAAAATGTCTACCGCAGGGAGCGGGCCCGCGACGAACTGCCCCAAAGCGGCTCAGGCCGTACCATTATGACAGCGGAGCCCAAGTTTGTTCCCGAGGAGGCGGTAGCGGTTACTGTAGACGGCGGTGCGGCCTTTCAGATGCGGATGATCGACTGCGTGGGCTACATGGTAAACGGTGCAGTGGGCCAGCTGGAGGGAGAAAATGAACGGATGGTCACCACCCCCTGGTTTGAGCACGAGATTCCCATGGCGGAGGCGGCGGAGATTGGCACCCGAAAAGTGATTTCAGAGCACTCTACCATTGGCATTGTGGTGACCACCGACGGCACGATTACCGACATCCCCCGTGAGGATTACCTGGAGGCGGAGGAGCGGGTCATTTCTGAGCTGAAAGAGCTGGGCAAGCCCTTTGTGGTCCTTCTCAATTCCGCCAACCCCGGCTCTGAGCGGGCCCGGGCCATCCGGTCTGATATTGCCCAGCGGTATGACGTGACCTGTGTGGCGGCTAACTGCCTGGAGCTGGATCAGGAGGAGATCAACGCCATCTTGAAAAATGTGCTCTATGAGTTCCCGGTGAAGGAGCTGGATCTGTTCCTGCCCCCCTGGGTGGACGCCCTGCCCCAGGAACACCCCATCAAGGCGGCGCTGTATGGGGCCATCCGGGAGGGGAACGCCCAGCTCTATCGGGTCCGGGATGTGGACAGCGCGGTGTCCTCCTTCCGGGACTGCGAGGTGGTCAGCGACGCCCGCATCGCCAACATCGATCTGGGCACCGGAGTGTCCGCCGCCTGCCTGGAGCTGCCCCGGGCTCTGTTTTATAATACGCTGTCCCAGCAGTCCGGGTTCGAGATTGGGGACGACGGCGATCTGATGGCCCTGCTTACCCAACTGGCTGCGGTAAAAAAGTCCTACGACAAGGTAGCCGACGCCCTCCAGCAGGTGGAGGAGACCGGCTACGGCATTGTAGTGCCTCCTATCGACTCCCTGGTGCTGGAGGAGCCGGAGATTATGAGGCAGGGCGGCCGGTACGGCGTCCGTCTGAAAGCCAGCGCCCCTTCCATACACATGATTCGCGCCGATATTGAGACGGAGGTCTCTCCCATTGTGGGCGGCGAGAAGCAGAGCGAGGACATGATCCACTACCTGCTCCAGGAGTACGAGGGGGACTCCAGCCGCATCTGGGAGGCCAACATTTTTGGAAAATCCCTCCATGAGCTGGTGAACGAGGACCTGAACGCCAAGATTAACCGCATGCCTGAGGACGCCCGTACCAAGCTGCGGGAGACCCTCCAGCGCATCATCAACGAGGGCTCCGGTGGACTGATCTGTATCATCCTATAAATAGCAGGCTACCGCCCAATAGTGGTGTCCGATAAAGAACAGGAGAAAATCTGTAATTGATTGGGTAGTCACTTATAGCAATCTTCAAAATAGTGCCCCTGCAAATCGTCTGTAGGGATCGGCCCCCTGGACGACCCGTTTGTCAGGATTTTGACGTTTGCTACAAAAGCCCAACCCTTTGTGACAAAATTTAACAGCATGAAAAAAACGCCGCAGATTTTTTCAAAATTTGCGGCGTTCGC
The DNA here is from genome assembly GCF_943192995.1 of Flintibacter muris. GTDB lineage: Bacteria > Bacillota > Clostridia > Oscillospirales > Oscillospiraceae > Lawsonibacter > Lawsonibacter muris. The sequence continues at coordinate 68,708 of NZ_CALPCP010000005.1, read as the reverse complement.
CGGGGCGCAGAAACGGGCGATGTCTTGCTGACATCGCCCGTTTTCTGCTGCTCTTAAAAAACACCGATTTTACTGGGGTTGCTTATGTTTTCTTATAGCAACGCTCTTGAGACAGGAGCATTTTTATACCCGTTTTCGTTTGATCTGATGCTGTGCCCGCCACTCCCGGGGGGACAGGCCGTAGCGCTTGCGGAAGGCCCGGGAGAAGTGGAGCTGGTTGGGGTAGCCGCACTGGGAGGCAATCGCGCCGATGGAGTTGCCTGTCCCCTTCATCAGGTCGGCGGCCTTGGAAAGCCGCAGGCGGATGAGGAACTCCTGGGGCGGACAGCCCATATTTTCTTTAAAAATCTTGCTGAAATAACTGCGGTTGAGCTTGCAGACGTCGGCCACCTCCTCCACGGTGATCTCCCGGGAGTAGTTGTGCTCCATAAAGGTGATGGCCTCCTGGATATAGAAGTCCTTCAGCTGTCCGCCGTGGAGCTCACGGCGGGCGGCTGAGCTCTGGATGAGACCATCCAGAAACAAACACAGGTGGCCCACCAGGTGGAGGGGGGACGCCTCGGAGTGGTCGGCGATATAGACCATGGTATTCCCCACCTCCTGGCCCTGCTCTGGGGTCAGGGGACGGTAGATGGGCTGGCTCAGGCTCAGCCCGGCGCTGTCCACATACTCCGCCACCCGCAGGCCGTCGAACTCCAGCCAGGTGTATTTCCAGGGGTCGCCCTCGTGGGCGCTGTAGGTGGTCACCTGGCCGGGGAAGACCAGAAAGCCCTGGCCGGGCCCGATTTTATATTTGTGGCTCACCCCGTTCTCGTCAGCGGCATCCAGCTGTCCCCGGCCTGAGAGCACATAGTGAAACAGGTAGTGGTTGCGCACAAAGGGGCCGAAGGAATGCAGCGGCGCGCACTGTTCCCAGCCGTACTGATACAGCCGCAGATCTAAAAAATTCTCGTTGGGAAAAATGGAAAAGGAAAAATCGTCCACAGGGGAACACGTCCTTTCAGTTCTCGCTGCATTCCTTGATGACACGTAAAAATGCCTCGCCATATTTGGCGGCTTTCACCCTGCCCACCCCGGATACCTCCAGAAACTCCTCCATGGTTCGGGGGGCCCGGAGGGCCATATCAGCCAGGGCAGCGTTGGAGAAGACTATATAGGCGGGGACCCCCTCCGCCTGGGCCAGCCGGGAGCGCAGCCCCTGGAGTGCGTCCAGCAGCCGTCCCGACTCAGATGCCGAGGGCGCAGGCCGGTCTTTGCCGGGCTTTTTCTCTTGCACCCGGTCCTTGCGCACAGGCATAGACAGTGTCTGGCCCTCAAAAAGAACCTGCCTCGCCTGCCCGGCGGGCTCCAGAGTGGAGTGGAGCGGGTTGACCCGCAAGCAGCCCTCCAGCTCCAAAAATTCCATCAGCTCCCGCACCCGCCCGGCGGACAGCCGGGCCATCAGACCGTAGGTGGACAGCTTGTCCAGCCCCAGCTCCAGCACCCGCTGGTCCCTGCTTCCCCGCAGGACCTGGGTAATGAGCGTCTTGCCCACATAGTAGCCCAGCCGCTCCCGCACCCGGACCACACAGGACAGGATCATCTGGGCGGGGACGGTGACATCCTCCTCCACAAAATCCCCCTGACAGTTGCCGCAGTGGCCGCAGGGGCCGTCCTGCCGCTGGCCGAAGTAGCTCAGAATGTGGCCCCGCAGGCAGCCGGCTGTCTTGCAGTAGTCCACCATAGCGTTGAGCCGCTCATAGTCGTGTTTGCGCACCGCCTCCCGCTCCTCCGGGGACAGCTCCTCATTTCCGCCGTTTTCAATGAGAAACTTGGCGGTGGTGATGTCCCCCGCCGAGTAGAGCAGGATGCAGTCTGCCGGCTCTCCGTCCCGCCCGGCCCGGCCTGCCTCCTGATAGTAGGCCTCCAGGCTTTTGGGCATGTTGCAGTGGATGACAAAGCTCACGTTTGACTTGTCAATACCCATGCCAAAGGCGTTGGTGGCCACCATCACTGTCTTGCGGTCAAACTGAAAGTCGTCCTGGTTTTGCTGGCGCTCCTCCGGCTCCAGGCCGGCGTGGTAGCGGGTGGCGGGGATGCCCCGGTCCTCCAGGGCCTTGCACACCTTCTCCACTCCGCCCCGGGTGGAGCAGTATATAATGCCGCTGCGGCCGGAGCGCTCCTCCACCAGCTTTGTCAGAGCCGCCATCCTGCTTTTGGGGTGGCGCACGTCGAAAAAGAGGTTGGGCCGGTCAAAGCCGGTGACCTCCCGTACCGGGTCTTGCAGGGCCAGCAGCTGGACAATATCCTCCTGAACCGTTGCTGTAGCGGTGGCGGTAAAGGCGGCCACCACAGGGCGGACGGGCAGGGCATCCAGAAAGGTGGAAATTTTCAAATAGCTGGGCCGAAAATCCTGGCCCCACTGGGAGATACAGTGGGCCTCGTCTACGGCCAGCAGAGCGATCTCCAGCTCCCGGACCAGCTCGGCAAAGCCCTCGCCCTCCAGCCGCTCCGGGGCCACATAGAGCAGCTTGTAAGCCCCCTTCCGGGTACGGCTGTACACGGTGCGCAGCTGCTCCAGGGTCAGCGAGCTGTTGATATACGCAGCGGACACTCCCGCCTCTTTCAGGGCGGCCACCTGGTCCTTCATCAGAGAGATCAGCGGGGAGATCACCAGCGTCACCCCAGGCAGCAGCAGGGCCGGGACCTGGTAGCACAGGGACTTGCCTCCGCCGGTGGGCATAACGCCCAGCACATCCCGGCCCGCCAGAATGGCGTCGATCAATCCCTCCTGCCCCCGGCGGAAGGCGCTATGTCCAAAAAAGTGTTTCAACACCTCATATTTATCCATGTTATCACCGCTGGAATGGTATAATATGCCATCTGTGCGGCTATTATATCATAGTTCCAAGAAAAAGCAATGCTAACTTCAATAAAAATACCGCAAAATCCAAAGATTTTGCGGTATTTTATAAATTTTTCAATCAGGTAAGCCGGTTTATCTCCCTGCCGGCCAAAATACTCCAGAAGGTGACCACCCCAACCCAGCCCAGGCCGGTGGCCAGCGCCACGGCGGGCAGGCCCATCACGGGGGCCAGGAGGAAGGACAGCACCACCCGCAGGGAGATGTGCCCCGTGGCGCCGATAACAGGGATGTTCACCCGCCCCCTTCCGCGGAAATAGCCGGCCTGACCGCTGCCCAGGAAGTTGAACAGGTAGAAGCAGGCCACCAGTCTAAGATAGGCCATAGCGGGCCTCAGTCCGGACTCATTGCCCTTGGGGAGCACCAGTCTGAGAAAGGGCTCCGCCCCCAGTATCATCACCAGAGACATGCACAGACCAAAGGCAAACAGCAGCTTCTGCCCCTGGCGGAAGCCGTCCCGGACCCGGCTGTTGTTCCCCGCCCCGGTGTTCTGGCCTGTAAAGACGGCCACCGCCGCCGCGCCGCTGTCCCCAAATGAGTTGGCAAAGCCCTCCACCCGGGTGGCGGCGGTAAAGGCAATGATGGCGTCCTCACCCAGGGAATTTACCGTCCCCTGGACCAGCAGTTTGCCAATGTACAGGTTACACATGTGGAGGGCGGTCACAAAGCTGAAATGGACGGTGCGCCTGAGCAGCGGGATGTCCATCACCATGTCCTCTGTGTGGAACATCAGCTCAGGGAAGCGCAGGCGCAGATAGGCAGCGCACAGCCCGGCGGCCAGGGCCTGGGCCAGAACCGTGGCCAGCGCCGCCCCGGCCACCCCCATGGCCAGCCCGGCCACAAAGGCTAGATCCAAAGCCAAGTTGACCCCCATAGACAGCGCCAGGAAAAAGAGGGCCGCCCGGGTATTGCCCACCGCCCGCAGCACACCGGAGGACAGGTGGTAGGCAAAGGCGGCGGGAAAGCCCAGAAAGATAATCCGCAGATAACCGGCGGCATAGACGGCCACCTGCTCCGGTGTCTGGAGCACTGTCAGCAGAACCGGCAGAACCGCCAGTCCCAGCGCGGTGAGCACCAGCGACGCGCCCGCGCCAAAGACGCCTGACAGGTAGAAATCCCGCCGGAAGGTCTTCCCGTCCTCCGCCCCATAGAACTGGGACAGCAGCGTACCCACCCCGTCGCAGCCGCCGCTGATTAGAAAGAGAAACAGGTTCATAACCGAACCGGCTACCCCCACCGCTCCAAAGGCGCTGTCCCCCACAAACCGGCCTACAATCACCGCGTCTATCGTATTATAGAGCTGCTGGAGTATGTTGCCCATCAGAAGGGGCGCGGACAACGCAATCAGCTGACGGCCAATGGGCCCGCCGGTCAGGTGTTTCATGCCGGCCATAGAAGCTCCTCCCCTCAAAAGGTTATAGTCAAAGTACTTCAGATGCACTTTTTCAGGTGTGTTGACTGCACCACCAGTATAATAGGAAGAGATCATAATGTAAAATGCTGTTTTTATCTCTTTAACATAACTGAACTATTATATTTTTATCTACTCAACTGTGGAAGAATGGGCCTTCCTCCGCCTAAGGTTTGTTGGTATTTCCCCTTGCGGCGGTACGGCTTGCTGTGATATACTCACTCAAACTGAAAGTCTTCCATTTCAGGAGGTATTTCCCATGTATTTAGAGGAATATCGCAAGGCCCGGCAAATGGGCCAGAAGGAGGCCAAGCGCTCCCAGGCCCGGGGCGGCTCTCCCTATCTGCCCGTTTTGGATGAGATTCTGGCCGTAGAAACCACCTGCGGCGAGGTGGACCTGGGTCTGGCTGAGATCCCCATTGAGCTGATTGTAGGCACCCGATCCGCCGGGCGCAGCAAGGCCTTTTCCCACTCCTTCCTGCCCCTGATGGAGGAGGATTCCGAATTCTGCCACAAGTGGACCTCCCTGTGCAAGGCCCATATGGATTCCGGCATCACCGACCCCATCAAGGTCTATGAGTACATGCACACCTTCTACGTGGTAGAGGGCCACAAGCGGGTGAGCGTGCTGCGCTGGTTCGGCGCTGTAAGCGTCCCCGCCGAGGTCACCCGTATCCTCCCGGCCAAGGACGGCTCCAGGGCCAGCAACATCTACTATGAATTTGTGGACTTCTATCAGTTGTCCAAAATCAACTACCTGTGGTTCAGCGGCACAGGCCGGTTTGCCCGCCTTCAGGAGGCGGCAGGCAAGGCCCCGGACGAGGTCTGGACCGACGACGAGCGCCGGAAGTTCTACAGCTTCTACTCCCGCTTTTCCGCCCTGTATGGCGATAAGGAGTCCAAGGAGCTGTCCACCCGCCTCACCGTGGCCGACGCTATGCTACTCTATCTGGAATTTTTCGGCTACGACCAGGTAAAGTCCTTCACCCAGTCCGAGCTGAAGGACGGCTTCCTCCAGCTCCACAAGGCATTCTCCGTAAAAAAGAGCCAGGGGCTCAACCCGCTGAAAGGATTGCTGAATCGATGAAGATTTTGGCGTTGTCCGACCAGGAGTGTCCCTGGCTGTGGGACTATCTGGACCGTCGCCGCCTGGAGGGGATCGACCTGATCCTCTCCTGCGGCGATTTAAAGCCCCAGTATCTGTCTTTTATTGTCACCTTTGCCCACTGTCCGGTACTCTATGTCCACGGCAACCATGACGACCGGTATGCCCAGACGCCGCCTGAGGGCTGCATCTGTATTGAGGACAAGCTGTACACCTACCAGGGCGTGCGTATCCTGGGGCTTGGGGGCTCCATCCGCTACAAGCCGGAGGGAGAGCACCAGTACACCCAGCGCCAGATGGACCGGCGGGTACTGCGCCGCAAGCTGGACCTGTACCGCCAGGGCGGGGTGGATATCCTGCTGACCCACGCTCCCGCGCTGGGCCTCAACGACGGCGAGGACCTGTGCCACACCGGCTTTGATGCCTTCAACGGCCTGATGGACAGATACAAGCCCCGCTACTTCATCCATGGCCATGTCCACATGAGCTACGGCCAGGATATCCCCCGGCTGGACTGCTATAAAACCACCAAAGTTATCAACGCCTACGAAAGTTATACGTTTGAATATTAAAAACCCACCGGACAACCGGTGGGTTTGTCTTGTTATCACACTGTTTCAGGCGCTGGGGGGATTTTTCTCAGCCAGAAACTCCATAAAATCCATCACAGTTTTGCGGTCCGCCGCAGACAGGCTCCGGTAAGTACCGCACAGCTTTTTCAGCGAATCCTCTTCCCGCAGGTCAGAATAGCCCATCAGGTAGTCCAAGCTCACCTGAAACAGGCCGGCAATCCGCTTGAGGATAATCTCATCTCTTGGAAAATGGTTTCCGCTCTCATAAAAGCTGATCATTCTGGGAGATATATCAATCGCACGACCCAAAACCGACTGGGTCATTTTTTTCTCCTGCCGCAGCTGCCGGAGTCTATCGCTGAACGTCACAAAAATCACCTCTGCCTCATTATGACGGTGATGTGTTACAAAATCATGAATTTTCATGAAGTTTGCTGAAAATTCTTGAAACAGCAGAATGGTTACCATAATGCCTGGCAGAACCCGGTTCAGTTGACCTGCAGCCAGGGATAAAACAGGTTGACCACCCCTAAATTGTCCCCCCAATGGAGCAGCCGGTAGAAATTGATCTGTTCCTCGCTGTTTCCCGTCTCCCAGAAATTGCCCGGCACGCAGTAAATATTGCTGGTCTCCAGGTCCACATAATACTCCACTGCCACCGCGCCGGACTCATTCAGGCCAAAGAGCTTGTAACAGTTTTTCCCCTTCATTTGGGCCGTGCCCTCGTTGGTCAGGGTATAGTGTTCCCCATCTTCCCGAATAAAATCCCAGTCCAGCTCCAGTTCACGGATCAACTGGGCACAGTAGGAGTGGGCAAAGGAGGTCTCATACAGCTCCCGGACCCCTTCCGCGTCAAAGGCCCCGTCTTCCGGGTGCCAGCGGAAAAGAATCAGCCGCCCCTCTATCATCTGCCTGCTGCAAAGCACCAGCTCACACTGGGGTGTCTGGACCTGATACCACTGTTCCTGAGACAGCTCCTCCAGCAGTTCCCCCAGATCGGTGATAACCTCTCCCGCTCCGTCTGCAGGCAGGGTAATCACAAAGGTGCCGCCGGTCTCCCACCGGTTCAGCTTCTGGTCCCGGTCTACGGAGTCTACATTATATATTTTCCTCTGATAGGCAAAATCTTCCAGAGCCCAGAGCATCATCATCTCGGGGAAATTGGTGGTGTAGCCGGGCTGTCCGTTTTTCACATCCCGGTCTCCATCCGGGCCGGCAAGGAACTGCTTATTGTTGGGGTCGCTGTCCAGATAGAACACGTTGCTGTAGGTGTCGCTGGCGTAATAGGCGCTCATGTTGTACAAAGAGCCCATCTTTTCGCCGAAATCCTGCTCCATGTAGCGGCTGGTCTGCTCTCTAGGGTCCCTGGTGAGCAGCTGTATATTCACCCTGTTCCACAGACTGGGACCCTTGGTAATCAGCAGCGCCGTCAGCCCTATCAGCACAACGCCGGCCACCAGACGCAGCAGAGTTTTCCGCCTATCCAGCCGCCCGCCCGCAGGCTTGAACCAGCCCTTGGCCAGCCCAATCACGCCCAACGTCAGTATAATAATGAAACCGGGCAGAAGTCCGGAGTCCAAAACAGGCCCGATGGCGAACAGGAGGGCAATGTCGATTAAAACTGCCCAAAACACAATCTTCCAAGGGAAACCTTTGGCCTTTTTCTCCGCCTTCCAGGCGGGGAGGAGCATCTGGTACAGGGGCCGCAGCTCCGGGCGGGATACCCCCTTGTCAAAGCCATAGGCCATAAACAGGGCAAACTGCACCTCTCGGGACAGGCTCTTGGTGCTGACAAAGTCCTCCAGCCCGAAAATCACGTCCAGGCTGTTTTTGTTCTGCTGGAACATGGGACTTTGGAAGAATTTCTGCCACGCCTCCAGCCCGGCCCTGGCGTTGTACATCATCTCAACGGTGTGGAGGATGGTCTCGGTATTCTGCCATCGGTCCTCCTGCTGGCGGTACTGGTCCCAGCGCTCCCGGTCATAGGTGCTCCGCTGTTCCTGGCGCTGCCACTGCTCCCGCTTTTGGGTCCAATCCTTCGCCTTCTGGCGCTCCCGTGCCCACGCCTGGGACTGAGCCTGGGCACGCCGGCGCTCCTCCGCCCGGCGGCGGCGGGCCTCCGCCCGTTCCGCCTCACCCTCGGCGAAGAGGCGGTCAAAGTCGAAGTCCTGTTCCTCCTCTTCCTCCTTGTGGAGATGGGGCTGTTCGCCCTCCTCCCGGAGCAGTTCATCATAATCAAAGTCCTGCTCCTCATCATCCTCCCGGGGGCGGCGGGGCTGTTCGCCCCCCTCCTGAAGCAGTTCATCATAGTCAAAGTCCTGCTCCTCATCATCCTCCCGGGGACGGCGGGGCCGTTCGCCGCCCTTCTCCAGCAGCTCGTCGAAGTTGAATTTCTGCCTCTCTCCTGGGGGCGGAGCGGGACGCTCTATCTGGGGCTCAGGCGGCGTGACCCCCTCCCGGCGCTTCTGCTGGCGGGCCATACGGCTGGCCAGCTGGTAGGCGGAGTGGAGGCGCTGAAACCCCTCCGGGTCCTCCTCGGGGTGGGTGGTTTTCAGCTTCTCGGCGTAGGCGTGGCGCACCTCAGACAGGTCTGTGGGACCGGGCAGGCCCAGCTGACTCCAGGGCCAGCTCATGTCTCCTCCTCCTCGTCTTCGTCGTCATTGGCCAGGGGATCCAGGTCCAGGGGCGGCAGATCGCCCACCCCGATATAGGCCTCCGCCTGGTCAAAAAACTTCTCAATCCGGCGGCTTGCCTTGGCCACGCGCAGATTTTCCTGGGTGGACAGCTGCATCTGATACCAATCCAGCATATAGGCCACCTGGTCCCGCATGTGGCCCACCGTCATAGCGTACAGCCGCTCTCCACGGGCAATCAGGGTACGGGGCCCCTCCTGGTCTCTGGGGTGCATTTTCAGCCCCTCCAGCTCCCGCAGGCGCTGTTCCACCTCTTCCTCGCTCATCCCTGAGCCCTGGAGAACCAGACGGCCTGTCTGGCCATCCTTGGCCACCACATCCACCTCCAGAAGGCCGTTGATGTCGTAAGTAAAGCGCACACGGACATACTGCTGCCCCCGGGCCGCTGGGGGCACGGACACCTCCACATGGCCCAGATAGATGTTATCGTCGCAGTAGCGCTGCTCCCCCTGGTACACCTTGATGTCCAGGGAGCGCTGGTTGTCGTAGGCGGTGTAGTAGGTGCCCTCCTTGCTGGTGGGCAGTACGCTGTTGCGCTCAATGATGGGGGACATCAGATCCTTGTTCTGCTCCGCCCGGTTGAGCACATTGACCCCAAGGGTGAAGGGACACACATCAGTGAGCACCAGCTCCCGCAGGTCGCCGGCCCGCGCCTTCATTCCGGAGCAGATGCCCGCCCCCATGGCGATCGCGGTGTCAGGCCGGGCCCCGGCGGCGGGCTCCCGGCCCAGGGCCTTGGCGATGTAGCGGCGCACCGCAGGCATGTGGCTGGAGCCGCCCACCATCACCAGCTCGTCCAGCTCGTCCGCTCCCACCCCGGCGTCCATAAACACCTTGCGTACCGGGGCCAGCATCCGCTGGAACAGGGCGCTGCTCTTGCGGATGACCCACTCGTGGGTGAGGGCCAGGGAGGCGGAAATTTCATCGTCAGACACCGCCATAATCACTGGCTCCTGGGTGGTAAGAGCCATTTTACAGGTCTCCGCCTGACGGATCAAGGTCTCCTGCCGCTGGCGGGACAGGTTGTCAAAGTTGAGCTCACAGTCCTGGCAGAACCCCCGGGCGATCAGCTCGTCAAAGTCTCTTCCCCCCAGATAGTTGTCCCCGCTGACGGCGGTTACGCTGACCACGTTGTCAAACCGTTCCACCAGAGACACGTCCAGGGTGCCACCGCCGAAGTCGAAGACCAGGCACACCTTGTCCTCCTCACCTTCGCCGATATGGCCGGCCACTGCGGCGGCGGAGGGCTCGTTGACCAGACGTTCCACTGTCAGCCCGGCCAGGGCCCCCGCCCGCTTGGTGGCGGAGCGCTGGGCCTCGGCAAAATAGGCGGGCACGCTGACCACAGCCTCGTCCACCACCTCGCCCAGATAGCTCTCCGCGTCCTCCCGCAGGCGGCGCAGGACAAAGGAGGACAAATCTTCCGCCGTGAAAACACGGCCTCCCAGCTCATACCGGCGGCTGGTGCCCATGTTCCGCTTGAAGCCGGCGGCGGTGCGCTCCGGATGGGAGATAAGCCGGTCACGGGCCGCCGCCCCCACCAGAATGGAGCCGTCGTCGTCCACACTGACCACGCTGGGGGTGAGGTACTCCCCCAGGCTGTTAGGAATCAGCTCGCTTTTCCCGTTGCGCCACACCGCCGCCAGACTGTTGGTGGTGCCCAGATCAATTCCAATGATAGCCATATATGTCCACCCGCTCTCGCCGCCCCATGGCGGTTTTTCTCTATATTATAATGCGGTCTAAGAAAAAAATCAACAGGAGCACTTCTAAATCCTTGTTTAGAGATGCTCCTGTTCTGTGTCATCCGGAATATATTCCATAATGTCCTCCACCCGGCAATTTAATATCTGGCAGAGGTTGTCAATCGTATCTGTTTTGATGACCATATTCTTCCGCAGCCGATGCAGCTGGGCGTTCTCAACCCCGTAATCCCTCATCGATTTGTACTGGCTAATATGTTTCTCCTTCTAAAGTAACCCAAAAACGGTCGTATTTTATCATTCGTGCCACTACCTTTTTCTTGCATTTTACCCGGTTGTGGCTTATAACTTCCTCGTGCGTATACGCACGATAAAAAGGAGGCGGCTGATATGGAGCTGGATTACTTTAAAGACAAGCTGTTTGATATTTTGAACGAAACTGACGAATTGGACATCACCGATATCCTCACAGGGGACAAAAGCAGCCTGCTCACCGGCGCTATCGCCGGCGGGAACGCATTTGAAATCGTGTGCCGGCAGATCTGATGAGTATAGCAGACTTGAAAATTGCTGATACCGGCTCTGTAGGGGCGGACAAAGGCCGCCCCTACAAATGGTAGCAATTCTGATGATTGCTATAAACCCCCGTCCTCCCGCAGGGCCTTGGGCCCTGGGGCGGCGAAAGGGGGTTGAGAGTTTGAAAAAACACTCCCGCCTCAGGTGGGTACAGATAAGGAAGCACCCAACAAACCCACCCACAGCCGAACCCTAAAACCGAAAAGACAGGGAGCCGACCCCGGCCCCCTGTTTTTTCATGTTCCCGATAGACCGCACCGTTTCCCGCAAGGAAATGCGAGAGCGTCAGCGGGTCGCATCAGAGCGACGGCAATTCCCACGGGTGCCAGCCTCCCCCATACCGCCAGCCTATCGGCGGGGAATTGCCATGGAGCGGAACCAACCTTTGACCCCGCCTTGCTCCCAGCCGCCGACAACCGCCCAGCCGCCAGCCGTGGCGGGCCACCCAGCCGCCGTCACCCCAGCAACGCCACGTTCAATACAAAATCTTGTCTTTTAGCGACATATATTAACACACCTTTCAGCCACAATTCTCCGTTGCAGATAATATATGACAACATTGATATATATACAAACTAAGAGAGCATGGCACACTCATAACAAAATAAGGCCCCAGCACGTGAAGTGCTGGGGCCTGTCGGCATATTACTGGTTCCAACTTGCGTTGTACTCGGCCTGCATCTCATCAAGCATACGCTGGAGGTCTTCCTCGGATACCTTATTGAAGCCGGAATTCTTGTCCTGCTCGGCTTGCCACTCATCTGGGTAAAACTGCTTGAAAGAGTTATTCTCAAACAAAACGTCATTCAACGTTCCATCAGCATTCTTAGTCCGCATTACACCTTCTGTCAGATCAATTTCGTACTCCTTACCGTCAAGTGTAACTACATTCCAAGCGTGAGAATCACTCATAAGAGTCCGACAATAAATCCCCTCCGTGGCTAAAAGATGATGGTAAGCATATGCCACCGCCTGTGACAAAGCGACTGAACTTGGCCTGCTCCCAGATGGTGCGGTGGACGGGGCCTCCATCACCCGGGGGAATATCGCCGTTTTGATCTATCGATCGCTGAATAGTGGAAAGCCTGGAGATGGACAGGCTGCACTCCAAGGCGTTGGGGATGGTTACCTCACCAACGGCAAGCCTATCACAGAAGAAAATGTGCTAGAGCTGCTTCGGGAGATTGAAAAAGATTGGCCTACCGACACTGTCTGGGGAACTCACAACACCCCTGGTACGCACAAAAATGAGGTTCCTAGTACAGAGAGCGGGAAGATTATGCGCAGTTATGGTGAAAGTAACACTTACGGTTGCGGAGCTTATGCCAGTATGATTAGTTCCCTTCTTTTTGGTGATAAATCCAATTCTGGTCGTAAGTTGGAGGACATTTGTGAAATACGTCCTGGTGACATCGTGTTTGTAGTAAGTCCAGAAGGAAAAGTAGCCCATGTTGTTGTGGCTTTGGAGTCCCCTAATACCGAAGGACGCTTTCACTATACCGATGGCAACCATGGGGAAACCATTACATGGCCCAGCCCAGAGCATCCAAATCTCAGAAGTTATAGCCTTACTGGGTTTAGTGGAGGCCGTATCCCCCACCACCTTGAAGTTTGGACACGCTATCCCTCTGGCATCTCTTTTACTGGGAATAGTGTAGAGGCATGGCCTATCAACAATAGCTAAGGAGGAGAAATGTATATAAAGTCACCGATTCCTCATATGAATAGTCTTAATTACAAGTAGAGAATCTCATCCGCGAGGACTGCACAATTCTGTGCGGTCCTTTTTCATACCTAAAATCCAGTACAAGGAGGAAGTTTTAATGCTGAAATGTATGAAATCCCACTGGAAACGGGCGGTGTCCGGTCTGCTGGCTGTGGTCATGGCCGCTGGTATGCTTCCGGTTTCTGCCTTCGCCGCAGACACAGGCGGCAGTTCCAATCCCTACGCCCCTACTGGCAGCTTTGAATTAAATGTGGCTGGCACCACTGCCTGGAATGGCAGCGACCAGCCTATGGCCGTCTACCGGACCAAGAACGGCAACACTCAGGTAACTACCATCCCCACTGCTGTACCTTTCGCTCTGCTGGAGGACAACGGCGGCGACAGCCTCAAGATCGGCTATCAGGACGGTGGCTGGACCGGCAGTGACCTGGACGGCACTGGCTGGGCCAACAAGGACAGTGTTCTGGTCAACCTGCCCGACGTGATTCCCAGCATTGCCTACGAGTCGGACGGCAACAAGCTGTTCAACTCCCGTTTGACCCGATTTGAGTATGTGGTCCCCGGAACCTATGCCCAAGCGGAGCAGTTGGCCCAACTCCAGCAGGAGGCTATGAGCAGCGGCGAAACACTGGTTGTCCAAAGGACCGGACAGACCGTGAGTATCATCCGGGCCAAAGGCGATCCCGCCCAGCTGCACAGCTACAGCCTGGATGGAGTCTCCTACCAAAAGTACGACGCTTGGACAGAACCTGTTGACGCAGGTATGTTCGGTTACGAATTGCCTTACTCCATCGACCGGGCATACAGTGCCGATTCCAGCATAACGCTGACCAAATTCTGTCCCCAGGCGGTCACATTTGGCGCTGCTAAGGTGAGCGCCAGCGACCCCACCGGAGGCGTGGGCGCGTACAACCCCGGCAGCCCCGGCGGCAGCAAACCTACGACCTCCAATGTGTCCTGGGCCACCGATCCCGAACGGACTTTTCTGCGCTTCACGCTGATCGAGTTCCCCCAGGGGGTCGTCACCGATCTGAATACCGACGACTGGGGTACGTGGCATGTGGTGGGGACTCCGCTCAATGTTGTGTGGAACACAGACAGCAGTGGAAATGTCTGGTCCGTTGACAAGTGCCGCAGTGACATTACCTGGTACAATTCCTGCGCCATGCAGTACAACGGCCAGGGGGCCAACGCCGCCCAGCTGATGGCGGGAACGGTCTATTCCTACGACGCCACCAGCAATCCCCGCTGGGTGACCACCGCTGATGAGTTCCAGAAAGCCACCGGGATTACAAATGAACAGAAGGAGCAGATGTTCCACTGCAACTCCAGCGCCTGGTCCACCAGCTGGCTGGATGGCGACTACACCTCCATGTGGGGCACCGACGCGGAATCTGTCACTCCCGGCAATCTCTATAAGGTGTACAAGGCCAACGACGCTTTTCTGTACCTGCTGAACTGTCTGAGCGCCAGTGATACCAGCGGCGGCTGGAGTGCGGATGAGGCGATGGAACGATGGTCCGAGTATGTCAATGATGCGGACGGCAATTTGCGGACCAAATACCGGATCATCGTGGAGACAGGCGGCGTGTTCCGTGACCCTGACAAGGGCCGCCGGGCTTACACCCTGCGGGAAGCGATGGCATATTCCCTTTATAATAATGAAGGATCTGGGAATTACACCCTGATTTACGACCAGGCATCCACCCTCAACAATATGGCCCGCTGGATGCGGCAGGGAAAAGATAACCAATTTTTGGAGTATCCGCTGGATGAAAATGGGACGCCAACCGGCGAGGAACTGCATTCCATCAACGGTTTTCGGGAATGTGACAGTTTTGTGGATACCATCCAGTACGCCCGGCCCATTCGGGATACCATCTTCTCGGAACGGAGATCCTTTGGTCTGCACATTTTCAGTCCTTTTAATTTTGAAGGCAATGAACATACAACACCTTCGCTAGAGGTTACAAAAAAAGCTGGAGACAATATCCCTGTCGGAGAGGAATGGAGCTTTACTGTAACTTATACATCTGGCACTCCCATCAACTATACAGCTACAAAAGCTGTGACAGAGACTGCAAATGGGTTGAAGTTTTCACTAAAAGCGGATGAAATAATTCACATTGACTTTGTTGCAGATGCCTCTTTCCGGTTTGAAGTCACAGAGGACGATTCATCCCAGCTAACTAATATCACTGGCACCGGCGGCATCGCTGACATGGCGGCCAAGAAATTCACCAGCAACGGCGGGGCCTCCAAGGTGACCTTTACCAATGGCACGACCATCACCGAGAAAAAGCCTGTTTACCTGAAGCTGAAGAAAATCGCCGCCACAGATAAGCGGCCCCTCTCCGGCGCGGAGTTCTCTGTCTATGCTGACAGCTCTTGCAGCGGAACGCCTCTGGCCGTGATGACCACCGGCGCTGACGGCACAGCCAGCACATCCGTTCCCAACATTGTGGAGGATGGCGGCTCTGTGACCCTGTACGTCAAGGAGACAAAGGCCCCCGCCGGCTGTACCCCGCTGGCCTCCCCCTTCACTGTGACCTGCAAGGCCCCGGAGAACAGCACAGCGGCGGGCGCGGTCCAGGTCGGCCCCGCGAGCGGTATTGAGAACGGCGGCATTCCCGAACCGGGGAAAGCCCTCCTGTTCAAGCGGGACGCGCTGACCAATACCGGAGTCGGCCCCGCCACCTTCAAGTTCTCCTCCGTCACCAACGGCGTCTATGAGTTTGACACCGACGAAAATGGCGTTCTGGAGAGCGTACAGTGGTGGGACCCCACCGAGGCGTCCGGGAAGTACATCAAGCCCGGCGAGTACGCCGTGACGGAGCTGGTCCCGCCCCCCAATTACGAGCCCACCACCGAGGTCCAGCAGATCAAGCTGGAGCTGGACGCCAACGGCAACCCCATCCCCGCCGGGCCGCTGGTATTTAAGAATTTGGCGAAAGTCGGCTTGAAAATCGTGAAATATGACCGGCAGAGTCATAAGCCTATGGCAAATGTCACCTTCGAGATTTTCCGGGACGGCGTTTCTCTGGGCAACTATGAGACGAACGCCAGCGGCGAAATTCTCCTGACCGGCATCGAGCCAGGCACCTACCGGGCGGTGGAGGTGGACACCGGCGACGACAGCCACATCAAGGACACCGCCCCCCAGGAGATCGAGCTGACCGCCGGCTGTGGCATGAAAGAGCTGTTCTTTTTCAATGACGTTCTGCCCGGCATGAAGCTGGTGAAGGTGGACAGCGCCAATCCTTCCAAGACCATTCCCGGCGTGAAGTTCAGCATTCGGGCCATTGACGGCAGCTACGGCCCGGAGGAGTTTATCACCGATGGAAATGGTGAGATCGACCTGTGTCTATCTGGTGGTATAAGCTGGATTCGGTTGATGAGGTTGCCTATCCCGAGATGTGGATGAAAGCAAATCCCAATATCGGAAAAACAGTCACTTACGAAACATACCAGTTGGATGTCGATAGAGCCGAGAAAGCTCCTGCTGCTCGAAACGATATTTTAGCAAAGCGGTTTGGGCTCCCAATGGAGGGCTATACCTATTACTTCACTTATGAAGAAACGCTCCCCCATCCATATCGGAGTTTTTGGCAGTTGCCTTGCGCTCTTGGTGGTGACTTATCTCAAGGCGATGACTTTTGCTCTTTTACATTCTTATTCCCGTTACGAAATGGGTGTTTTGGAGTAAAAACCCGGAACTATATTTCTTCGCGAACGCTAAATAAACTTCCGGCGGCCATGCGGATCAAGTACGAGCAGTTCATGAACGAAGGAAGCCTGATTGTTCTTGAGGGGACGATTCTTGACATGATGCAGGTCTATGAAGACCTGGACAATCACATCGTTCAATGCGGTTATGATGTCCGGTGCTTTGGATACGACCCCTACAATGCGAAGGAGTTTGTGGAACGCTGGGCCGCTGAGAATGGACCGTTTGGTATTGAGAAGGTCATTCAGGGCGCAAAGACAGAGTCAGTTCCTCTCGGAGAACTGAAGAAACTCGCCGAAGATAGGATGCTCATTTTCGACGAAGAACTCATGACCTATATTCTGGGTGCCATTGTACCCCCAGAATGGGTTTTCTTCGGTGAACAATTGCCTCTACCATGCACCAGTCGGTTCCGTCCACTTGCTGCCCGCTCTGGATTTGAGACAGACAGTGGTTCTTTTCACGTTCAGAAATGCTCGGCGCAAACCAAAGCTGAGCAATTTTGAAGGATTTGGCTACTGTTTTCACTGCCTGGTGGTGTTTGGTGTTGATGATACCACCCGCACCATAGAACTGATACAGCGGTGTGCCGGGAACACAGACGGAATCATGAAGTGTTTCCACATCTGGAACGAAGCGATGAACTTTCAGGTCCACAACATCTTGAATCAATGTACCACCAAAGTAGACGTTGAGAAGTTGATGTCCCCAACATATTCCCAGAATGGGCTTGTCCAGGCCCAGCGCAGTATCCAGCATTTTCAACTGTGCTATGTCCAATTCCGGTTCAATCACCCCGCAGGCGATATTTCGTTCGCCGTAGCTGGCTGGGTCAACATCGGGTAGCCCACCAGGGAGAATAACACCATCACAGGTTTCAATATCGGACGGATTTAGGCTGAACGATACCTGTCCTCCGCTGTTTTCTACAGCAGCTTTTGTAATCTGTGGTATGCGGAATGGATCGTCAGCAGGTCCGGCAATCAAAATATTTTTCACGCTATGTCCCTTCTCACTATATAGTAATTTAATATTAAAACGCCGGATTCAAAATATCAAAGACGAATTACTTAATAAGGTTATATCTGTTTTCATATAACAATTATGAAAATCCCACAAAATAAAGTGCCCAATCAGAGCGTTCTGATTGGGCGCTACGGTTTTCTTATAAAATACTGTCTTTCATGAAGTCGATCAAATGCTGTTGTACCGGGTTTGTGTTCCGTTTGGTATATGAGAGGTAAATACTGCGCACAGCCAGAGAATCGCCCAGCTGGTAAAAAACAACCTTATCAGTTGGCGCAACGTGGGCCGGTATGGTAGAACGCAAGAAGGTAATCCCCTGTCCTTCACAAACCAGATAGTAGGCTGTCATCATTTGAGTCAGATATAGGGATACATTGGGGATAAATCCGGCATTTTTACAAATTTGCAGACTGCGCTGATGAATGTCATTTCCTTCTTTCAAGAGGAGAAAGTTTTCCTGCGCAAAAGCCTCCAGGGGAACGGATGGACGGCGGCTGTCCGCTTGATTACGGTTCAGAAATTCTTCAAAGGAGTAGCGGTATTGCTCCAGTTTCTCATTGACCGGATTGTTAGCCGGTACCGCCAGAACGATCTCCTCTGACGCCCAGGGGATAGCATAAATCCGACTGTTGGCGGGCTGCTCTGCCTCCAGAAGAAAATCAAGCCGTCCATTCATGAGCTTTTCTAAAAGTGTTTTGTTGCCGCCCTCTGTTAAAGTTAATGTTACCTGTGGATAGAGGAGCTGGAACTCTTTCATCAGGCTTGGGAGTACATACGTACAGAAGAACATGGAGCTTCCGATGTGCAGTTCTGTGCGATTTATATCTCGCATCTGCCTGAAATTTTCAATCATCTCCTCCTCAATGGCTGTAATTTGTTCATACTTCTCAATGTAGTATCTTCCCGCTTCGGTCAATGAAATGGGATTGGTGCTTCGGTCAAACAGGGCCAGGCCCAATTTCTGCTCCGCTTTTTTGATGGTGGCGCTCAGCCAGGGCTGAGAGACATACAGCTTTTTGGCCGCCTTGGAAAAACTTTTTTCCTGATAGACCGCATAGATGTATTCTTTATAATTCGTCATTTTGCTGCCCTCCTATACGAAAATCGATATAATGTCTTCAAGTTTTTCGTATTTTACTTTTTGACGGCTTTGTGGCTAAATAATATCAGAAAGAAAAACAAAACGCAAGACAAGAAATTGAATCAATTTGTTGGGGAGGTATCATTATGGATCTCGGATTAAAGAATAAGGTAGTTTTGTGCATGGCGTCTGCTGCCGGCCTGGGCAAGGGGATCGCCACGGAGCTGGCCTGGGAGGGGGCCAAAGTCATGCTCAGCGGCCACAACCCGGAACGGCTGGCCGCCGCCCAGGCGGACATTGAACAGGAGACGGGCAACCGTCCCGAGGTCTTTGTGTGTGACGTGAACAAGGCGGAGGACATCCAGGCCCTGGTGGATCACACCGTTCAGACGTTGGGCGACATTTACGCCCTGGTCAACATGGGTCCCGGCCCCAAGCCCGGTCCCTTTGACAGCTTTGATGACGCGGCCTGGACGGGCACCTTCGAGATGTGCCTGCTGTCCTACATCCGTACCATCCGGGCTGTGCTGCCCTCCATGCGCCGCCTGGGCGGGGGCCGCATCCTCAACTCCACCAGCTCCTCCGTCAGGGACTGCCTGGACAACCTGATTCTGTCCAACACCATGCGCATGGGCGTAGTGGGGATGAGCAAGACGCTGGCCAAGGAGGTGGGTAAGGACAATATCCTGGTCAACGTCATCGGCCCTGGCCGGATTGATACCGACCGCATTACCAGTCTGAACGCGATGCGGGCAGAGAAGGCAGGAATCTCCGTGGAGGAATACGAAAAGGAGGATTTGAAGTCCTTCCCCATGGGCCGCTACGGCACCGTGGACGAGTATGGCCGTATGGCCGCCTTCCTGTGTTCCGAGGCTAACACCTATATTTCCGGCCAGACCATCCTGGTGGACGGCGCGATGACCGGGGCCTATTGAGTTTGTGTTTCTTCTCTCTTTCTTCCATGCGGGAGTCTGGCAGGATTATCTTGCCAAGCTCCCGCTCTTTATTGGAAAAATCGACAAACGATATACGAAAATAGATATAACCTTATTAAGTAATACGGATTGGACAAACCAGAATACCTTCTGCTACAATACGGGACAACAAGGTTGAAACGATAACTTTGTTTTGCAGACCTCCCCCATGGAAAGCCTGACCGGACATTTGCCCAGATGACTGGTCGGGCTTCTTATTATTTCATTTGTTATTTTCATAAAGAAGGAGGAATTTGAATGAGCCGATTATCCATCGAAGTGCCGGGGCGGGCTCAAACTGTCTTGGGCGGCCTACAGCGTGACATGGAGCGGCGGATCAACGCCAGCCAGCCGGGGCTTTGTCCGGTGGACATGTCGCTGAACTTTCTGCGGCTGTGCCACGCTCAGACCTGCGGCAAATGCGTCCCCTGCCGGGTGGGACTGAACCAGTTGGCCGTCCTCATCGAGCGGGTGCTGGACCGCACCGCCGCCCTGGAGGACATCGACCTCATCGAGAACACCGCCCAGGTGATTGCCGACTCCGCTGACTGCGCCATCGGCTACGAGGCTGCCCACATGGTGCTCAAAGGGGTTCGTGGCTTCCGGGAGGACTACGAGGAGCACGTCCTCCACGGCCGGTGTATCTGCGGCCTGAGCCACCCGGTGCCCTGCGTGTCCACCTGTCCCGCCCATGTGGACATTCCCGGCTATGTGGCTCTGGTCCACGAGGGCCGGTATGAGGACGCGGTGCGCCTGATCCGCAAGGACAACCCCTTCGTCTCCGCCTGTGCCTACGTCTGCGAGCACCCCTGCGAAAGTCAGTGCCGCCGGCGCATGGTGGATGACGCGGTGAACATCTGCGGCCTGAAGCGTTATGCGGTGGACCACTCCCAGCCCATGAAGGCCCCGGCGAGAGCGGAAGCGACCGGCAAGACGGTGGCAATCATTGGCGGCGGTCCCGGCGGATTGACGGCGGCCTACTATCTGTCCCTCATGGGACACGACGTCACCGTCTACGAGCAACGACCCAAGCTGGGCGGGATGCTGCGCTACGGCATCCCTGACTACCGTCTGCCCCAGGAGGTGCTGGATCGGGACATTGCCCATATCCTGAGTGCGGGGATCAAGGTACATACCGGCGTGTCCATTGGGAAGGACCTGACGATGGATGAGATTCAAACCAGCTTTGATGCGGTGTACATCGCCATCGGGGCCCACAACGACAAAAAGCTGGGCCTGGAGGGCGAGGAGGCCCAAAATGTCATCAGCGCTGTGGCCCTGCTACGGAACGTAGGGGATGGAGAGGCTCCCGATTTTACCGGAAAGCGGGTTTGCGTGGTCGGCGGCGGCAACGTGTCCATGGACGCCACCCGTACCGCTCTGCGGCTGGGGGCGGAGCGCGTCACCTGCGTCTACCGCCGCCGGGTGGAGGACATGACGGCCTTGGCTGAGGAGATTGAGGAGGCTATGGCGGAGGGCTGTCAGATCCTGCCCCTCCAGGCCCCCACCCGCATTGAGGCGGACGCGGAGGGCAAGGTGGCCGCTCTATGGACCCGTCCTCAGCTCATCGGCGCTTATGGCCGGGATGGACGTCCCAGACCGGGGGACGCGGACGCCAAGGAATTTCGCATTCCCTGCGACTATGTGATTGTGGCCATCGGCCAGGCGATCGAGGCTCAGGCCTTCGAGAAGGTAGGGGTCACCACCAGCCGGGGGGCCATCCAGGCCGACCACACCAGTTCGGTTCCCGGGGTGGACAATGTATTCGCCGGAGGCGACGCGGTGTCCGGCCCCGCCACCGTCATCCGCGCCGTGGCCGCGGGCAAGGTAGCCGCCGCCAATATTGACAACTACCTGGGCTTTGACCACAAAATCCGCAGTGAAGTGGAAATTCCCCCGGCCCACTTTACCAACACCCCGCCCTGCGGCCGGGTGAATTTGAAAAGCCATGCCCATCCCGGCTGCCAGGGGGATTTCTCTCTGGTGGTGGAGGGGATGACCCAGGAGGAGGCCCACCAGGAATCCAGCCGCTGTCTGCGGTGCGACCACTTCGGCTTCGGCAGCTTTAAGGGAGGGAGGAACACGGAATGGTAACCCTGACCATCGACAACAGACCGGTACAGGTTCCGGAGGGAACCACCATCCTGCAAGCGGCGCAGTCCGCCGGTATCTCCATTCCCCACCTGTGCTATCTAAAGGACGTCAACGAGATTGCCGCCTGCCGGGTGTGCTGCGTGGAGGTGGAGGGAGAGCGGGCCATGGTCACCGCCTGCAACAGCCCAGTCCGGGAGGGGATGGTGGTCCACACCAACTCTCCCCGGGCCCGGCGCACCCGGCGAACCAATGTGGAGCTGATTTTGTCCCAGCATGACTGCAAGTGTGCCACCTGCGTGCGCAGCGGCAACTGTCAGTTCCAGACCATCGCCAACGACCTTGGGATTTTGTCGGTTCCCTACGAGACGCAGCTGCCCAAGGGCCTGCGGGGGGCCTGGACCACCACCTTCCCTCTGTACCACGACTACAACAAGTGCATCAAGTGTATGCGCTGTGTTCAAATCTGCGACAAGGTCCAGTCTTTGAGCATCTGGGACGTGGCGGGCACTGGCGGACGGACCATGGTGGACGTGTCCAACAACCGGGTCATCAAGGATTCGGACTGCGCCCTGTGCGGACAGTGCATCACCCACTGTCCGGTGGGCGGCCTGCGGGAGCGGGACGACACACAAAAGGCCTTCGCCGCCCTGGCCGACCCGGACAAAATCACCGTGGTTCAGGTGGCCCCGGCAGTCCGCACCGCCTGGGGTGAATACTTCGGCCTCAGCCGGGAGGAGGCCACCATGGAGCGCATGGCCGCCTGCCTGCGCCGCCTGGGCTTCGACTATGTCTTTGACACCAACTTTTCCGCTGACCTGACCATTATGGAGGAGGGCAACGAGTTCCTCCACCGTCTGAAATCTGGCGGACTGACCCGCTGGCCTATGTTCACCAGTTGCTGTCCCGGCTGGGTGCGGTTCCTGAAGGGACAGTACCCGGAGCTGACCGGCCAGCTGTCCACCTCCAAGTCCCCCCAGCAGATGTTCGGCAGTGTGACCAAGAGCTGGTTTGCCAAAAAACTGGGCGTGGAGCCGGAACAGATTTGCTGTGTGTCCATCATGCCCTGCGTGGCCAAAAAAGCGGAGTGCGAACTGCCCAGCATGACCACCGGGCATGGCCCTGACGTGGATATGGTGCTCACTACCCGGGAGCTGGTTCGGATGCTGCGGGCGGATCAGATTTCTCCTGCCAGTATGCCCGAGGAGGCCCTGGACAGTCCTCTGGGTACCCACACCGGGGCAGGGGCCATCTTCGGGGCCACCGGCGGGGTGATGGAGGCCGCCCTACGCACCGCTTCCTACGTCCTGACCGGAGAAAATCCGGACCCGGACGCCTTCGCGGCGGTCCGCACCGGCCCTGGCCTACGGGAAGTCACCTATGAGATTGCCGACATCCCGGTGCGGTGCGCTGTGGTCAGCGGACTGGGCAATGCCCGGCAGCTCATTGAACAGTTAAAGGCTGGAAAAGTCCACTATGACTTTGTGGAGGTGATGGCCTGTCCCGGCGGCTGCGTAGGCGGTGGTGGGCAGCCCATCTCGGTGGAAGACGAGGAACGGTACGGCGTTCGGGGTGAACGGCTGTATCATCTGGACAAGGCGAATCCCATGCGCTTCTCCCACGAAAACCCGGATGTGCAAACGCTGTATGAGGAGTTTTTGGGACAGCCTCTCAGTGAAAAAGCGGAGGAACTGTTACATACCGACCATATGGCTTGGAATATGCCAAGTCAGGCGTAATCAAAGGGCGTCCGGCCACCAGGCCGGGCGCTGTTTAATTGTGCAGATTGCATAGCACTTATACGAAAATAGATATAACGTGTTCAAGTTTTTCGTATTTTACATTTCGCCGCTTTTATGGCTAAATAGTATCAGAAGGCAGAACAAAACGCAGCCTGTTTTACACAAATTAACCAAATCAGAGGAGGCAAAACTATGGCGGCAAAAATCGCGGCGCGGATGAACCGGATGGCACCCTCCGGCATCCGCAAGGTCAACGAAAAGGCGCTGGCAATGGAGCGGGCGGGGGAGAGGGTCCTCCACTTTGAGATCGGACGGCCCGACTTTGACACCCCGGAGTACATTAAGCGGGCGGCGGAGCAGGCTCTGGCGGACGGGAAGGTCCACTACACCTCCAACTTCGGCCTGATGGAGCTACGCCAGGCCATCGCGGACAAGCTGAAGCGGGAGAACAACGTGGACTATACAGCATCCGAGGTGCTGGTCACCGTGGGGCTGTCCGAGGCGGTGTTCGCCGTCCTGGCCACCATCCTGGAGGAGGGCGACGAAATTCTGGTCCCCGACCCGGTGTGGCTCAACTACATCAACGTGCCCAACCTGCTGGGGGCCAAGGCGGTCACCTACGGGCTGACCGAGGAAACCGGCTTCCAGATGAACCTGGAGGAGGTCAAAGCAAAAATCACCCCCAAGACCCGGGCCATCGTCATCATCACCCCCAACAATCCCACCGGCGGCGTGCTGTCTGAGGACGTACTCAAGGAGCTGGCTGAGATTGCGGTCTCCAACGACCTGATGGTTATTTCCGACGAGGTTTACGAGCGGCTGGTCTACGACGGGGCCAAACACATCAGCATTGCCTCCCTGCCCGGCATGAAGGAGCGCACCTTCACCATGAACGGCATGTCCAAGGCCTACGCTATGGATGGCTGGCGGCTGGGCTATGTGGCCGCTCCCGAGGAATATATTTTGGCCATGAACAAGTTCCACCAGCACAATACCACCTGCGCCCCCAACTTCGTCCAGGTGGCCGCCATCGCCGCCCTCAACGAGGAGGGGGACGAAGTGAAGGAGATGGTGAAGGAGTACCAGCGCCGCCGGGATTATGCGGTGAAAGCCATCAACGAAATTCCCGGCCTGCACTGCGAGTGCCCCAAGGGCGCGTTCTACATCTTCATCAACTGTAAGTCCCTGAACATGAAGTCTGCTGATCTGTCCGCTTACCTGCTGGAGGAGGCCAAGATTGCCCTGGTGCCCGGCGACGTGTTCGGCCCCGGCGGTGAGGGCTATCTGCGGATGTCCTTTGCCAACAGCTACGAAAACGTGGTGGAGGGGTGTGCGCAGCTGAAAAAGGCCGTTGCGCTGCTTCAGCAGAAACCTTGACAAGTGAATAGAGAAAGGGAGGACAAACGCTTGAAAAAGAAAAAGATGAGCCTGGCCCTGAAAACCTTCATTGGCTTTGGTCTGGGTATTGTAATCGGCCTGATCTTCCAGGAGAAGGCCACCATTCTGAAACCTCTGGGCACCATTTTCCTGAACATGATCAAAATGATCGTCGTTCCCCTGGTGTTCTGCTCCATTACCGCCGGCGTGGCTAGCCTGGGCGACCTGCGCAAGCTGCGCAGTATCGGTGTGAAGGTGGTGGGACTGTACGCCCTCACCTCCGCCATTTCAGTGGCCCTTGGACTGCTGATGGCAAATATCACCAATCCCGGCCAGGGCTTTGATATGAGCGCACTGGCAGAAAGCAGCCAGTATGAGGCCCAGGCCATGCCCAGCGTGCTGGACACCATCGTGGACGCTTTCCCGTCCAATATCTTCCAGTCCTTTGTTGACACCAATATGCTCCAGATTATCGTCTTTTCTATCTTCCTGGGCGTTGCCCTCATTATGATGGGGGAGCAGGGGGAGCGTCTCTCCTCCGCCATCCAGAGCTTTTCCGACGTCATGTCCAAAATCACCGCCATTGTTATGGAGTTCTCTCCCATCGGCGTGTGCGCCCTGCTGGCTGACTCCGTGGGCGCATATGGACTGAAAATCTTTGGTCCTCTGGGCAAGCTGATTCTCACCGTTTACGCCTCCGACGTGATTCTGGTGTGCCTGATGTATGTCCCCATGGTGGCGATCCTGGCCCGGTTCCCCATCGGCCAGTTCTTCAAGGGCATCTGGAAGGTCTGGGTGGTCACCCTGAGCACCACCAGCTCCGCTGGTTCTCTTCCGATTTCCACCTCGGTCACCAACGATGACTTCGGCGTGTCTCCGGAGCTGTCCTCCTTCTCTCTGCCCCTGGGGGCTACCATCAATATGAACGGCGGCTGTATCTATTACGCTGCGGCCATCGTGATGACAGCTCAGATTTATGGCATGGACCTCACCCCCGCCGCCCTGCTCAACATTGTGGTATCCACGGTGCTGGTGGCTATGGGCTGTCCCGGCGTCCCCGGCGGCGCAATTATTATGACCACCATCCTGCTGACTAACATGGGCCTGCCCCTGGAGATCGTGGGCATGATCGCCGGTATCTTCCGTCTGATTGACATGGCAAACACCACCTTTAATGTCACTGGCGATGTGGTCACCACGATGGTAGTGGCCCGCAGTGAAAATATGATAACTCCCCCCGCTGCCGTCGCGGCAAAAAAATAAATACATACTTGGAGGAATATAACCATGCGTCTTGCTACCATTAAAAAGAACGGCGGGGAAATCGCCGGTATCGTCACCCCCAAGGGCGTGTTCCCTATCGCCGCCCTCAACGCAGCCAAAGGCACCGCCTGGAGCACCGACATGCTGTCCCTTATTCAGGAGGGCGAGGTTCCTGGTCTGACCGCCTGGTACAACGCCGGCGGCAAGGCTGAACTGGACAATCTGCCCGGCCTGGTTCCCCAGGAGGAAGTGGTCTACGCTCCCCTGTACCGCAACCCCAAGCGCATCTTCGGCATCGGTCTGAACTATGTGGACCACGCCGGGGATATCGGGTCCGCCGCTCCCACTGGTTTCCCCGGCAGCTTCTTCAAAATGGCCGACACCCTGATTGGTCCCAACGACGATATCAAGCTGCCCACCCTGAAGGAGGCCCAGAAGACCACCGCCGAGGCGGAGCTGGGCGTGATCATGGGCAAGGACTGCCGGGATGTATCCGAGGAGAACTGGCAGGACGCTATTGTGGGCTACACCACCATCCTGGACATGACGGAGGAGTCCATCCTCAAGGGCAACGACTACGTCAGCGGCAACCCCCGGTATCTGTGCATCGTGAAGAACTTCCCCACCTTCTTCTCCTTCGGCCCCGAGCTGGTTACCCCCGACGAGGTGCCCGACGTCCTCAAGCTGGAGGTCCAGTCCGTCCACAACGGGGAAATTTATGCCAAAAACGTGGTTGCCAACATGACCCACCGCCCTGCCCGGCTGGTATCCCTCCACAGCAGCATTCAGGGCTGGTACGCCGGCGACATCCTGTCCACCGGCACCCCCCGGGCCTTCCACATCCAGGACGGCGACATGGCCGAGTGCCGCATTGTCGGCCCCGACGGCTTTGAGATGCGGCCCCTGCTCAACCCTGTGGTGGACCTGAAGAAGCATCCTGAGAAAGAATAAAGCATGTTCCGGTTCCCGCCCCATCCGGGGCGGGAACGTAAAATAAGCATTGATCTGGAAGGAATGAAATGTTATGGGTATCTATGTCGTTACCGGCGGCACCACCGGAATCGGCGCAGAGGTCTGCCGTATGTTGATGGGAGAAGGACACGAAGTCTTCAACATCGACTACAAAGATGGTGACTTCCAGGCCGACTTGTCTACAGACGAGGGTGTCAACGACGCAATCCAGGCTGTGAAGAAGAAGTACCCGGACGGGATCGACGGTCTGATCAGCAATGCCGGTGTAGGTCCCACTGCGCCGGCAGAGAAAATTTTCGCATTGAATTTTTATGCGGGCACCTATATTGCGGAGGGCCTTCGGCCCCTGCTCATTAAGAAAAAGGGCTGCTGCGTGATGACCTGCTCCAACACCATCACCAATTCCATTGTCCGAATGGACTGGGTGGAGCTGCTGACCAATCTGCGCAACCGGGAGCGAGGGATGGATCTGGCCCGCATGATTCCCAAGGAAAAAGGCCCTGCCGCTTACAGTTCCTCTAAGTGCGCCTTGGCCCGCTGGATTCGTCGGGTTTCTCCCAACTGGGCGGTGGATGGCCTGCGGATCAACGGAGTTGCTCCGGGCAATACCACGACTCCTATGACGAAGGGTATGACGGAGCAGCAGCGGAATGCCGCGCTGCTCATCCCCATTCCCACACGATATGGGACAAAGGAATTCCTGGACGCAGAGGAAATTGCCAACTCTATTGTGTTCCTGGCCTCCCGCAAAGCCAGTGGTATCAATGGCGAAATCCTGTTTGTAGACGGTGGCATCGATGCGCTGATGCACTCCGAACGGTTTTAAGGGGGTGCCAATATGACGTTATTGGAACAGTACATTGATTATATGCGCAAGGGTGACGAATGCGCTCTTTCTGATCTGTTTGCCAAGGATGGCATTCTTCACGATGCTTCCTGGACCCAGGTAGGAGAAGACACCCTGCATCTGTCCGGAAAGATGGCGGTGGAGATGATGTTCCACCATAAGTTCGGATATAACGGTGGTCCCTTCCCCATCAGCGGTGTGAAATTCATGGAGGAGAATGTAGCTTGGTACTTTATCGTGTATCATGACAGAGTGGTACCGGTAGTCGCCTACCTCTCCTCGGTAACTGAGGATGGGAAGATTGACCGTCTAAACATTCTTCCTATGTAGATGGATATCCTCATCTGCGAAAGGCTACCCGCAATATATTTGGGTATAATCCGGAGGTGATCCACATAAAAAGACAGATATTAGTTGTGGACCATGACTTAGCCGTGTGCCGGGCAATCTATGATGGTATGCGGGATGAGTTTACGGATGTCTGCTATATGACGTCTGCGGTTGAGGTTTTAGTTGATTACATGAAGCAGGAATACAGTTTGGTGATTTTAGACTCACAGCTTGCAATGATGAGTGACATGGAGTTGCTTCGGATTTTAAGAAAAGCAAACCATATGACTTTCCCTATGGCACTGCGGGTAATATCAATAACGGTCTATTAAACTTGATTAACGAAATGTACAGCCGGGACCTATCCCAGAAGTCCAAGGCGGCCAAGCGGCTGTACGCCCAACGGGGCCAGTGTATCAACGCCTACCCGGTCTATGGCTACCTCAAATCCCCGGAGGACAAACGGGCCTGGATTCCTGATCCGGAGGCGGCTCCGGTGGTTCAGCGGATGTTCAACTGGTATGCAGAGGGACTCACCCCCACAGAAATAGCCAAACGGCTGAATGAGGATGGCACCCCTACGCCAGCCCAGCACAAGAGGGCGCTGGGGTCCAAACGTCAGCTGTGGAACTCGGAACGCACCGATAATTTCTGGCGAGCCACTACGATTGGGAAAATCCTGCGGGACGAGCGGTACACCGGCAAGCTGGTGGCACTGAAAACCACACTGAGCGAGTTGGGGAATATCCACTCAGCCAAGGCGATTGAAAAAGGTGATTGGATCATCGTTCCTGGAGCATTTGAGGCGATTATCTCTCAGGAAATCTTTGACCAAGTACAAGCAAAGCTTGAAACGGTCAGGCCCGCTCGGAAGCTGGGCCCCATGAAACGGAGACTGTTTTCCCGAAAGCTAAGATGCGGCCACTGCGGCGCGGCGTTGATACGCCATGAGATTGCGCAGGGCGTCTACTACGCCTGCGATGGCAGGACATGGAACGGAACAGATGACTGCAAAAAAATCCGCCTGTTTGAGACAGACCTGATTCAAGCGGTTCTGGCCTCCATCCGGTTTCAAGCGCAGCTTGCGAAACGGACGGAGGAACAACTGGACCGGCAGGCAAAAAAAGTCCAAGCGGCGCAAGATCGTACTCAGTCAGCCCAACAGCGTATCCAAAGGCGAATCGCTCAGTTGGAGGCGCAGAAAGCGGAAACCTATCTGAGCTTTGACTTGGGCAAGATTTCTCAAACCCAGTACAGAGAACAATGTATAAAACTTGGCACTGCTATCACCGAGCAGCACACAAAGCTGGAAATGTTGAACCAGACCAGCGATAGTGACTCTTCCAGTGTGGATATAGTCAGTTATGGTCAGATCAATGGGCTGAAGCAGCTGACCAACCTGAGGACACTGAATCGGAACGTGGTGGAGATATTGATTCACTCAGTCCAGGTTTACAGTGGAAAGCATATCGAAATATCCTGGAATTTCAACGAAGATGATATGCGGCTGATTGCCAAGGAGGATACCACTATGCGGGACAGCAATTAACAACAATTCGATATATAACGTGGGAACGGTGTATTTCGCCGTTCCCACACTTTGTATTTTAATCACTTTTTGGTTTTTACAGGACACTTTCACCCGATAGTGTCCAATAAAAACCAAAAAGGAGATTGTTTTATTTCCTCCGAGAAAAAATTTTTATAATTTTTGGGTTTTCCCTTGACACTTTCTGATGACGGTTACACAGGGACAAATTTTGTTGAGGTAAGATAACGATACCTTTTTTGCAGAGGGTGTTATCTTACCTCTTTTTGATGTATGTTAGATAGCATAACTCTTTACGTCGGCTCCTATCTGTCTGAAATAGGAGATACTTTCGGTAGGCTTGTCACCTGTATCAACTCTGCCGACAAAGCTATAAAAGATTTCGATTTTGCGGGTGTTCGTTTCCTTATCCAGTTCGTGAATAAGAATACGGTCAATAAATTCATGGACGTTTTCGTAGGTCAGTTCTTCAATCGCTGTGTATCTGCGTACCAGTGCGACAAACCTTTTTACGTCCGCGCTGCGCTCGGTGGCGTTGTCGATTTCCTGTGACAGCTCCGCAATCCTCCGGGTCAGCGTCTTTTTTTCTTCATCATAGCCGGAAGTCAGAAAAGCAAATTGTTCATCTGAAAGTTTCCCTAAAGCGTTGTCCTCGTAGAGCTTGCGGAATAAGATGTTCAGCTCGTTAATACGGTTCTGCGCCTTGTCAAGCTCTTTCCGCTGCTGTGTCAGCGTCTTTTGTACTGCCTTTGCGCTGCACTCGTTGGCTGTTTCGATAAACTCCTGTTCATGCTCTTTCACATAAGACGTTACTCGCTGCAAGTCTGCAAGGACAAGTTCTTTCAATACGCTTTTGCGGATATAATGCGTAGTGCAGAGCATATCATTTCTTGCCCGGTTGCGGTAGTTGCCGCAAGTGTAGGCGTGTTTCCGTTCAAGCGTCCCGGCTCCGCGTACTGCATACATTTTGTAGCCGCAGTCCCCGCAAAAGAGCAGCCCGGAAAACAGGTCAATTTCATCAACCTTTGTCGGGCGTTGCCGGGTGGCAATCCGCTTCTGTGCAAGTTCAAAGGTTTCTTCATCAATCAAAGGTTCGTGAGTGTTGGGGAAGAAATACCTTTTTTCCTCCGGGTTCTTTTTCGTCTTTTTCGACTTATAAGATACCTTGTAGGTTTTCCCGGTTATGGTATGCCCTAAATATTCTTTCCTTGTCAGAATGTCGTACAGCGTCTTATCCGGCCAGTTGTACCATGCGTTGAGCTGTGGGCGGGGGTGGCGTTTGCTCCCTGTCCTGCGGTAGCGCAGTTCCCCGACGGTCAGTATTTCATTGTCCCGCAGCCAGTTCTGGATTTCACACATACGGTCGCCCCGTACATACATTGCAAAAATCTGTTTTACGACGTGCGCCGTTTCCGGGTCGGGTATCAGATGATTGCGGTTATCCGGGTCGATAAGGTAGCCGTAAGGAGCTTCGCCGTTGACGCGCTCGCCTTTCTGCGCCTTTGCCTGTTTGACAGCCCGGATTTTCTTTGAGGTGTCGCGGGCGTAAAACTCGTTGAACCAGTTCCGCAGAGGGGTAAACTCGTTATCTTCCCTTGCTGTGTCTACACCGTCGTTAATGGCAATGTAGCGCACTTCATATTCGGGAAAGACAATCTCTATCAGCTCCCCGGTTTTCAGATAATTACGTCCCAGACGGGAAAGGTCTTTTGTTATGACGGTCGCCACGTTCCCGGCTTCAACCTCATGCAGCATGGCTTGAAGCCCCTCACGCTCAAAGCTCACGCCGGAAAATCCGTCGTCTACGAAAAAGCGCGTGTTGAAAAAGTGGTGTTCGTCAGCATACTTTTGTAAAATCAGTTTTTGGTTCTGTATGCTCTCGCTTTCCCCGGCTTGCATATCTTCCTGGCTCAATCTGCAATATAAAGCGGTAATCTTGTCTGTCTGTAACATTTTGTCCTCCTTTCCGACGACAGACAAGCATGGTATTTGTACTGTCTATATTATACCACATACCGCTGCCTGTGTCATGTATAAAATGTGAAGAAACGCCCTATTTCCGGGCGTTTGCGGGGTTCAGTTCCATGTCTTTGCGAATGAGTTTTTTTATCTTTTTATCCAGTGTGTCCGTTGCGCGTTCACTTGCGGACGAACATACAAGGTAAGTAACTTTTCCTATTTTATGCTCCGTTGTGGTAACGGGCGTTTGGTTTTGCGTCAAAGAAAATCCCCCTTTCTTTCGCAAACATATAATATAGTCTATGAATAGCAGCAAGTCCACTATTCAATAAAACAAAGGCTTTAATCGGACGGTTATTAGCATAACCTCATGGGAATTTCACCCCGGCATGGTTCTCATGCCGCCCTACCCATTGCCTGCGACGCTCTTAACGCTCGGACTGTGGCTGTAAGGAAGTATCATTGTATATTCTGCGTGTCGTCGCCCGCAAGCCGCTACACTTGCTTTCCGGCGCGGTGTTGGTCGCTCGGCTGTCCGGGCGGGGATAACCTCACCCGGATAGCGTCATGGCGCACCCGCCGTATGGCTCGGCGCAAAAGGAACGTATCCGATTTGCCCTATGCTGCGCCGCCGTTATCTTGCGCCGCTTTCTTTGTCAAGGTTCAGAATGGCTTTGCTGCCGCGTCAGCAGCGGAACGGAAAAGGGGGAGAGAGAAAGCGTCCCGCCGCCGCTGCGGTTTATTCCTCTGCCTTAAAGGTGAGGACAGCCATCATCAGTTTTGCTTGCAGCCGTTCCCGAATGTCGTGGTCTACGCCAAAATAGACGTTCCCGCGCTCGTCGTACAGCTTCCGCATGGAGAGGCGGGCTATGTAGCCGCTGAAATGCTGCAAGACAATCTTCATGGCGTCCGGGTCGCCCTTTGTCGCTGCCACAATGACAGGATAAGGAACAAGGGCATTTTCCGGGTAGCCGGGTTCGTTACCATTCGTCCCATTCATCAGCATTTTCCTCCAGATATTTTCTTAATTTCTCAAAAGAGCTTGTCCGCCTGTACTGTATCGTGCTTCTCGACGTGTTGAACAGCTCCGCAATCTCGGTATCGTTCATTCCCTCGAAGTAATACAGCAATATGGCTTTGCGCTTTTCTTCCGGCAAAGTACGGATTGCTTCAAGAAGCAGCTTTGGCGTGATTTTCTTCCCGGCTTTCTCAAAGACGGTTTCGGCGGCTTCACGTTTGAAATATTCATCAAACGTATGAAGCTGCCGCGCTTCGTCTAAGGTCATGTCGGAAAAGGTCACTTCCTTTGCCTTGTGTCTGCGAAGTTCTCTATGGGTGTCGCAAGCTTCATTGTGCAATACCGTATTACAAAACTTCTGAAAAGCACACTGTTTGTAAAACTCCCTGCTATTAGGTTCCACATTCTCACCTCCTTTCTCGTTGGAAAGTTGGTGGTGCTTCCCCCCTTTTCGCGGGGCAATACGGCGTTTTTCAAAAACGCCGAAGATTTTTTGAAATTTCTTCAAAAATTTTTTGAACGTACAAAATGCGCCCGTCCGAAAAGCCCGGACGGGCGCATAGGCATTGTAAGCAGTATCCAGATGATTAGACAGTTCATATATATAAGCGTAGTTTCCCCCGGTGGTGGGCGGGCTTTTTTTGATAAGTCAATAACTGTCGGATTTTGTCGATATGCTTTTTGCTTCATGGCGGCTACCTCCTTTAGCCGCCGATTTCAACAGTGATACCGCGTCATTTCATTAGAAGATAAAAAGAAACGGCGGCTTTGATTTTTCAAAGCTGCTGCGGAAATCAAAGAACGACAAGCAACAGTTCTGATTTTGCTCCAATATGGTTATTAGGGGCACAAATTAAAATCAAAAAAGAGCCGATAACAGCAGTATTTCAAACTGCATATTATCGGCTCTGCGTCTGTGCGTCTGGCTCTTTTAATTAAATTATTTCTGTTGTTTTTTGGCTTTATTATATGTATTAGCTAACTGTCCACAAGCTGCTTTAATCTCTCTACCATGAGAAACTCTCATGGTAACTTCAAGTCCTGTTTGCTCTAATTGATGTTTGAACGCAACCATTTCTTGTTTTTGTGGTGCTCTAATTTTTGAATTACTCGTCGGGTTGTATTGCAGCACGTTAATCATAACATTTTTGCCCTTAAACCATTTTGCAAGTTGCCTTATATCTGAGGAACGGTCATTTATACCTGGTAAAAGCAAATACGCAAATACCACTTTTCGATTATGCCTTTGAGAATAGGACAATGCTTGCTTAACAACATCTTCAATAGCGTACATGTGCATATGAGGAATGATACAGTTTCTCGCAGCCTGTGTTGCTGCATGTAAAGATATTGTCAACTGAATTTTTAGATGTTCTTCGCGCAATTTTTTTAATTGATTAACTGGACCAACTGTTGATACGGTAATGCCGTCGGTTGGAAAGTTAAGTCCATTTCTATCTCGAAGAATATGGATTGCTGCAATCAAGTTGTCGTAATTGAATAAAGGTTCTCCCATTCCCATAAAAACGATACGATTTACTTTTTGACGTATCAATACAACCTGCTGCACAATTTCAGACGGTGTTAGATTACGAACAAAACCATTGCGTCCGGACTCACAAAAAATACAGCCAACAGAACAACCAACTTGCGTACTTACGCAAACAGTCCCACCATCTCGCCGTTTAATAAAAACCGTTTCAATATACCTGTTATCTTTCAATTCATAAACATACTTTTCAGTATCGCTACTTTTATAGACTTTTTTTGTTGATATTGATAGATTTTCTTTGTGAAATGGCTGTTTATACAATTCCGTATATAAGGCTCTTGCTTTATCCTCTCCAATTACTTCCGACATTTCTTTGTAAGTAAATCCGTATGGGTCATTCAATATTTCCGTAGGTGTACTTTTAGGTAAGTGTTTCATTTAAATATCCTTCCTTTTCAAAATTAAAAAGTTTGTTTTTCAGAGTTTTTGATTATGATTTCTAGTTTTTCAACATCAACGATATGCGTTAATTTACATTTAGGGCAGAAAAGAGGAAAATTTCTTAATACCGTATTATAAAATACTTGAACCCTCGTCTTTCCGTTACAAATTGGACATTTTATCCAATATTTTTCAAGCATAATATTTCTCCTTTTGCGCAAAAAAATGCAGGTCAATTCTCAACATGAGCATTGACCTGCATTTATACATATAATACTACAACAAAATTAAGGCATAGTTTTTATACTATGTCTATACGTCGTTAGTTTTGTTGTATAGCATACGCAAAATAAGCATGACAAAAAAGCCCATATTGAAAATGGGAAAAATCTTTTTTGATTTCAATGCTTATCGAATACGCATGCTATGTAACATAAACATTCCCCCCCTTTTATATAATATTATATACAAAAGCAGCTTGTTGTCAACATATATATATATGAATTATTTTGGCTAACTGATAGAACTACGTAGACATATCCAAGAAGAAAGGGGAACAGTAAAATGTAATAGGGTGAATAACTATGGCAAAAAGACCAGTACCACGATACGACTTTAAGGCTTTTGGGGCAGCGATAAAGGCAGCGCGTGAGGGATGCAAGGAGAGCCGCAAGAAAGTAGGCGACGAAATGTTTATCTCGCCGCGCTACCTTGCGAACATTGAGAACAAGGGGCAGCACCCAAGTTTACAGATATTCTTTGAGCTGATACAGCGTTACCATATATCCGTAGACCAATTCCTTTTAGAAACGCCGCCGGAGAAGAACACGCAGCGGCGGCAGCTTGACGCGCTTCTTGACGGTATGAGCGATACAGGCATACGGATTGTAACCGCAACGGCAAAGGAGATTTCCGAAGTCGAAAAAGAGGGCGAATAGGAATGTCCGACTTAAAACTGAACAGGATTTAGAAAGCGTTGTAATCTTTTTTGAGGTTGCAGCGTTTTTCTTTTGCGTAAGTTTGGCAAAATCGCTTTTTCTCCGTAGTAGGTGATAAGAGCCTAAAGGATAAAAACATTCGTAGCAAGCATAGGAAGCGGGTACCACTTCCGTATTTTCGCCCTCCCGCGCTGCGGCGCGTCGGTTGAAAATTGCTTGTTGGGAAGTGTCCCAAACCCTCGGAACGGAAAGGAAAGGAGCGAACACATGGACGGACGCAAAAGGACAGTGCAAATCAAATTCAGAGTGACGGAAGCGGAACGGGATTTAATACTGGAAAAAATGAAGCTCGTACCCACCCGGAACATGGCGGCGTATCTGCGGAAGATTGCCATTGACGGGTATATCATTCAGATAGACCACGCCGATATAAAGGCTATGACCGCAGAGATACAGAAAATCGGTGTCAACGTCAACCAGATAGCACGCCGCGTAAACGCGACGGGGAACGCATACCAAGAGGACATAGAGGAAATAAAGGGGGTGCTTGCGGAGATATGGCGGTTACAAAGATTAAGCCTATTAAAAGCACTCTAAGCAAAGCCCTTGACTATATCGAAAACCCGGACAAGACGGACGGGAAAATGCTTGTGTCCTCTTTCGGTTGCTCCTATGAAACGGCAGATATTGAGTTTGAATATACCCTGTCGCAAGCACTCCAAAAGGGGAACAATTTAGCCTTTCATCTGATACAGTCCTTTGAGCCGGGGGAAGTCGATTATCAGAAAGCCCATGAAATCGGAAAGCAGCTTGCCGACGCGGTAACAAAGGGGCAGCATGAGTATGTACTCACGACGCACATTGACAAAGGACACGTCCATAACCATATCATTTTTTGCGCGGTGAACTTTGTAGACCACCATAAATACAATTCCAACAAAAGGAGCTATTACGGCATACGGAACATGAGCGACAAGCTGTGCCGGGAAAATGGCTTGTCCGTTGTCGTCCCCGGCAAGGGCAGCAAGGGAAAGAGCTATGCGGAGTACCAGGCAGAAAAGACGGGTACAAGTTGGAAAGGCAAGCTGAAAACCACTGTTGACGCGCTTATCCCCCAAGTTTCCAGTTTTGAGGAATTGCTAACGCGGTTACAGGCGGCGGGCTATGAGATAAAGCCGGGGAAATATGTATCATGCCGCGCCCCCGGACAGGAACGCTTCACCCGCCTTAAAACCCTCGGCGCAGACTATACAGAGGAAGCCGTAAGGGAACGGATAGCGGGCAGACGGACAAAGGTGGCGAAAGCTCCCAGAGAGCAGCGCGGCGTGTCGCTGCTTATCGACATTGAGAACAGTATCAAGGCAGCGCAGAGTAAGGGCTATGAACAGTGGGCGAAAATCCACAATCTGAAACAGGCAGCTAAAACAATGAATTTCTTGACGGAACATAAGATTGAGCAGTACGCGGATTTAGTCAGCCGGATTGAGGAAATGGCAGCGGAAAGCGGACAGGCGGCAGACGCATTGAAGAACGCCGAAAAGCGGCTTGCGGAAATGGCGGTGCTTATCAAGAATGTTTCCACCTATCAAAAGACAAAGCCTGTCTATGACGCATACCGCAAGGCAAGGAACAGGGAGAAGTACCGCGCCGGACAGGAACAGGCAATTATCCTCCATGAAGCCGCCGTAAGGTCACTGAAAGCGGCGGGCATTGCGAAGCTCCCGAACCTCGCCGCGCTGCAATCGGAGTATGAAGCCCTCCAAGCGCAGAAAGAAGCCCTTTACGCCGACTATGGAAAATTGAAAAAGAAAGTCCGGGAATATGATATTATCAAGCAGAACATTGACAGCATTTTACAGGCAGACAGACAGCCGGAACGGGAAAAGGAAACAGAACGCGGATAAGGATAGCAAAATCCCCGCCGCTGTGCTATGATAGGGCTATCAAAAAGCAGAGGAGCGTTGAGCATGGAAAACCAGAAAATGCCGGAATATGAAACCATACGCGCCGCCGTTGCCGGGGAGAAATGGGCGGTGGAGAAAGTCGTGGATTGCTACAAGGACGAAATCGACAGGCTATCGACGGTAGCGGTCAGACAGCCAGACGGAAGCACGAAACAGGAAATCAACGAAGATATGCGCCAGTCTATCACAAAGAAGCTGATAGAAGCCCTCCCGCAGTTCCCGCTTGAAGAAATGGAAAAGGGAAATGTCAGATAGGCAAAAAAAGAACAGGGCGCGGAAGCCAGTATATGACTTCCGCGCCCTGTCTTTTTATGGGTGCTGTTTTCGTGAATGTTACGCAGTAGAACGCCATTTTCGGGGGTAAAGGTATAAAGTATCGCCTATCCGATTTTCACGCCCGGAAAGCCCTGTAAATCAAGGGATTTTCCGCACCTACTGCGTAACAGGGGTGCGTCTTTTCCTCATGCGCTCGGCAGCTTGTCTGCGGGTGATACGCTTCCGGCAGACGGGGCAGTATTTGACACTGTTAGAGGTTGACGCAAAGAACGCGCCGCACTCGGTACACTTCTTCTTGTCCCCTGTCTGGTAAAGCTCCGCATAGAGTAGCCTGTCGGCGGGAAGCACCGCAGCCCGGAACCACTTGCAGAGAAGCGAATAGGAAATGAGCTGCGGACAAACGCACTCGTCCCCGTCGTCCAGTAAGATACAGTTCCCGTTATCATAATTGCAGCACGTCCGGCGCACAAGGGCGTTGACTTTCCGGCTCTGGGGCGGCGTCAGCCGCTTAACCCCGTTCATACTTCATCAGCGGCGTAAATGGGAAGCTCTGCAAATTCCGCTTCGGTCAAAGCGTCCACTTTGGAAAGGGTGCGCTTTGCAAGCTCCCGCATATCCGCGTCCATGTAGGGCAGCGCGGCGTTGACATTCTCAATCAAAGCCCGCTTGCCGCCCTCGTTGTAAATGCTCAAAAGGTTTGTTTCTTCAACAGTCAGTCTAATCATGCTCATACCTCCATATCGTGATTTTTTGTTTTTGCCGCCGCCTTTTTCGGGGCGGTCTTTGCCTTGTCTGCTTTAAGCTGCGCCCGGATAGAGGGGCGGGGCTTCCTTATCTTCCTGTCCCGGTTCTCCCCCTTGTCAATCAGCGCATACGTCCCATGTCTGCCCTCGATTTTGGAAAAGGCAAGGGTCTTGTAGGGCAGCATGGAGAAAAGGCGGTCAGTGTCCTTTGTGGCTGCAAGCTGCATGAACGCCGGGGAAAGCTCTACCATGAAATGGGTCTTGTTGGGGCTGTTCGGCGTGTCGTGCCGCTTCATTTCCCGTACAATGCGCCGCGCTTCCGTTTCAATCAGCCCGTCCCGCAATGCGGCGATATGCGCCTTGAAATCCCCCGGCGGAAGCTGCTCCCGGCTGCGCCGTTCTTCCTGTAAGAGCGATTGCAGCGCGTCCGGGTCGTTGGGTACGGCTTCAAAGCGTTCAAACTTTCCAAGCTCATAATCGGGATTGCCGTTGAAAAACTGTCCGGCGGGTATCTCCCGTTCCCCATGCTCATAAATCAGCTTCACCGTATCGGCGGGCAGCTCCTTTTCCTTGACGCGCTCATAATGTTTAGCGTAGTCCAGTTCGTACAGATTGCCCTTGATTTTCCCGCGCTCCGTCCCCGTTAGCTCGATTGCATATGCCTGTGCTGTCTTTGAGCAGAAAGAAAAGCGGCAAGCCGAACAGGAGAGCCGCCGCAAAACATACAATCTGCCGTTTGGTAAGGTTGAACGCTACTTTTGTCTTGACTTTGGATAAGTCTTTGGGTACGGGTACATACGCCAAGTGAAAACCTCCTTTCTCTGGGTTTGGTGTTGCTGTAACTTCCCATAAGGGTAATCAAGGCAAAGGTCAATCTATGCCCTTTGCCCGCCCGTATTATATGGGGGTTATCCGCGTCAAGGTCGGGTCGTATTTTCGCCGCTTCGCTCTGAAAATCTCCACCCTGCCCTTGACACGCCGCTAATGCGCGGAGAATATCGACTTCGCCAGTGCGCCGGATTTGAACAGGGAGAAACAGAGGATAACGGTATAGGCTGCAAGGGAGAATATCGCGCTGTGCAGATTGTCCGCTATTATCATGTTGTTTACCAGAACCGCGTAAATGCCGACGCATATCATAATGAGGAAGCCTTGAAAACCGATAGCGAACAGGGATTTGAGGTAGTTGTTTCCTATCTGCCCCCATTCCCGGTTCGTCATTGTTGCAAACGGGATAGGCGATACCGAACAGTAAAGGTAAATCTCTATCATGCGCCCGTAGAGGATAACGGTTATCAGTACGGACATGATTTTCATGCACAAGCTCACAAGGCTTGTTTCCATGACAAGTAAGAGCAGTTCGGGGATTTCCATAGCGTCAAGCCCGTCCTGCATGGAAGCAAGGGCGGCGGCAACATCAATCTCTGTGCTGCCGCCGATTACCCCCGCCGCGCCGGAAACAACGTGCTGCGCCATATCGAACACCGCCATAGTGATGTCAAAGGTGTGCGTCACAAGGTAGACTGCCACAAACGCCTTGAACACCCACTTGAAGAACATGGAAGTGTCAACGTCGTGCATATTGTTCTTTTCCGTTACCATGCTGATAAGCTCATAGCATAGGACGTAGGTAATGCTCCTGTCATTTTCTGTGCCATAATAAAATCCTCCTTTTGTTGTTTTACAGGCTTTCGCCCGGTTTGAATGAATAATAGTCCGGGTCGCCGTACTGCGGCTTCTTCGGTGACAGTGCGCCGCTTGCCATGCGGCTGGGAGATAGACGAAGAAGCGGCCCAGGTGGTACGGGAGATATTCAGCCTGTGTATGGATGGTCTGGGGCCTATGCAGATCGCCAAGCGGCTCCGGGCGGCGCAGGTGCTGACCCCCACGGCGTACAAGCTGGCAAAGGGCCTCCCTGTGGTGGGCCACCCCCGCGAAAATCCGTATGAATGGGATAGCAAGCTGGTGGCAAAGATTTTAGAACGGATGGAGTACACAGGCTGTACGGTGAATTTCAAGGGCTATAAAAAGTCTTACAAGTCCAAGAAACGGGTACAGAACCCCCCGGACAAGTGGAAGGTGTTCCCGGACACCCACCCGGCAATCATAGACCGGGAGACCTAGGAACGGGTGCAGGAGCTACGGAAGAACAAGCGCCGCCCCACCAAGACGGGCAAGCACAGCATGTTTTCCGGGCTGGTGTACTGTGCTGACTGCGGCGCAAAGCTACATTATCGTACTGCCGCCAACTTCGAGGACAGGCAAAACCATTTTTGCTGTGCCAACTACAAGAGCAATACGGGCACCTGTTCCGCTCACTTTATCCGGGAGGTTGTTCTATCTGATATTGTGCTGGAACATCTGCGGCGGACGGTGCAATATGTCCAGGCCCACGAAGCCGAATTTGTCCAAACGGTGATGGATAAGAGTATGGCCGACCAAAAGCGGGAGACAGCGCAGAAGCGGCGGGAGCTAGCCCAGGCCGAGCGGCGTATATCGGATTTAGACGTGCTGTTTCAGCGTATCTATGAGGACAATATCAGCGGGAAACTTTCAGACGAGCGTTTTTCCAAGCTGTCCAAGTCCTACGAGGACGAACAGCGCACGCTGACAGAAAAGGCCAAGGCCCTCCATGCTGAATTGGACAAGGAACAGGCCCAGGCCGTGAACGTGGCGCAGTTTATCGCCCTGGTGAAGAAGTACAGCGAGATTGACACGCTCACCCCGGCCATTCTTAACGAGTTTATAGAGCGTATCAACGTACACGCCCCGGACAAATCCAGCGG
The DNA here is from genome assembly GCF_943192995.1 of Flintibacter muris. Classification (GTDB taxonomy): domain Bacteria; phylum Bacillota; class Clostridia; order Oscillospirales; family Oscillospiraceae; genus Lawsonibacter; species Lawsonibacter muris. Next base: position 27,424 of record NZ_CALPCP010000005.1, on the reverse strand, counting down.
ACACCGCACCCAGCAGATTGACATTGTTTATAACTTCATTGGTATTCTCCCCACTCCCCAGGCAAAGGAAGAAGCGGCGTAGCCTCCCGACTACGCCACTTCTTCAAGATAAAAATACTTCCTTATGAGGCCCCCCGGTCCTGGGCGGGAGTGTTTTTTATATGGCACTGAGGTAGAGCTGCAAGGATTGGTAGTCCCCGTTGAGCATAGGCAGGGGATAGCCGGCGCACATAAGCACGTCGCCAGGCCAGGAGCCCTCGCCGTTGATCTGGTAGGTCAGCTGGGGGTTCAGTCCCTTGAGCTTCAATACCCGGAAGGGCTGGGCCGCACGCAGGGAGGTGAACACCAGAGAAACCAGGGCCTCGCGCCCGTCGGGGGCGACATGGGCCCAGGCGGTGTAAGGGCCGTTCTGGAAGGGATCGGTGAGGCGGTAGTAGTCTCCCTGCTGAATCAGGTTGTAGTGCTCCTTGAAGAAGGCCACCTGCTCCCGAATGACCTCCTTTTCCTCCTGGGTGGTCTGGTTGGGGTCCATCTCGTAGCCGAAGGTGCCAGACATAGCCACCACGCCCCGGGTCCGGATGGGGGTAGTGCGTCCGTTGGCCTCATTGGGGACAGCGGAAACATGGGACCCCACGGCGCTCACCGGATAGCAGAAGGAGGTGCCGTACTGGATGCGCAGGCGGTCAATGGCGTCGGTGTTGTCGCTGCACCAGATCTGCGGGGTGTAGTAGAGCATTCCGGCGTCAAACCGGCCGCCGCCGCCGGCGCAGCCCTCAATCAAAATGTGGGGGAAGTCCCGGCGCAGCCAGTCCAGCATCTCGTACACGCCCAGAACATACCGGTGGAAGACCTCCCCCTGGCACTGGGCGGGCAGTGCGGCGGACCACACGTCGGTAAGGCTGCGGTTCATGTCCCACTTTACATAGGCGATATCAGCGCTGGACAAAACGGCCTTGATCTGCTTGTAGATATGCTGGCGCACCTCCGCGCGGGAGAAGTCCAGCACCAGCTGATTGCGGCACCGGGTGGGGGCCCTGCCTGGAATGGTCAGCGCCCAGTCCGGGTGCTCCCGGTAGAGGCAGCTGTCCTCGTTGACCATCTCCGGCTCAATCCAGATGCCGAATTTCATCCCCAGCTCCTGGATACGGGGCACCAGGGCCTCCAGCCCGCCGGGGAGCTTTTCGGTGTTGACAGACCAGTCGCCCAGGCCGCTGTTGTCGTCGTCCCGCTTGCCGAACCAGCCATCGTCCATGACCAGCAGCTCAATACCCAGAGGAGCGGCGGTTTTGGCAAAGTCCACCAGTTTGTCAGCGGTGAAATTAAAATAGGTGGCCTCCCAGTTGTTAATCAGCACCGGGCGGCGCTGGCCGCGCAGGGGGTCTTGGATCAGGTGCTCCCGGATGGCCCGGTGATACTGGCGGCTCATCTGGCCCAGGCCGTTGGGGGAGCAGATCAGCGCCGCCTCCGGGGCGGTGAAGGACGTGCCGGGTTCCAGGGTCCAGCAGAAGTGATAGGGATTGATTCCCATAACCAGCCGGGCGTTGTCATACTGGCTGACCTCCACCTGGGCCTGGAAGTTGCCGCTGTACAGCAGTGCGGCGCCGTAGCACAGGCCGTGGTCCTCGTTGGCGTTCCGATCGCAGAGGACCACGAAGGGGTTGTGCTGATGGCTGGAGGTGCCCCGGACGCTGCCCACCCCCTGGGTACCCGAGCGCAGGGGGGAGCGGTCGGGTGACCGCTCCATCAGGTGACAGCCATCAAAGGTAATCAGGTCCAGGTCAGAGCGCAGAAAATCCAGGCATACAGAGGCGCACTGGCACAGGCGGATGGGAGCGGCCCCGTAGTTGTGTACCTCAACACAGCGGGTAATCAGGTCGCAGTCCTCAAACACGCCGTAGGTCAGCTCCACCACCAGATTGGTCGTGGTGTCCTCCAGGTAAAGCCGAAGGGTGCTTGCCTGCGCCCCGTGGAAGAAGGGCAGGCCGTCCAGCTCGTACTTGCCCTGCTCCTCCTCCCAGTCGGTGAGGCGCAGATCCACTGCCCGGCTTCCGTCCGGGTACTCAATCTCAATAGAGGGTAGACGGAAGTCCCCAAGGCCGCAGGTGGAGTACTCCTGGGGGAGAGTGTTCAGCGAGTAGGTCCGGTCCAGCCCTGCCTCAGGCGGGTTGGGGGCACAGCCCCGGTCCATATAGCGGACCAGGTAGGACAGATCGCTGCCGCTCACTCTGGGGCCGTAGTAGGTGTGGATCAGCACATTGTGCTGGTCAGCTTTCATTTGATAAGTGGTGTTCTTGGTGTGCAGAGTAAAAACTCGGTTTTCATTATCGAGTACGATCATAGGGATACCCCCTGAAAAAGATTTATCGGGCTGATTGTACGGGATTTTTTGCCGGGTGGCAAGAAGAAGTTGAAAAAATAAGCTACAAATTCAACGATTTTTTTCAACATCTTTTTGTTTAGGGAAACAGCCCCGGCAATTTAAAGTGCCGGGGCTGTTCGGAAAAGGGAAAGAGAGAAAGGAGAACGCTTATTTGCCGCCGGTGGAGGCGATACCCTCGATAAACTGGCGCTGGAAGATCAGGTACAAAATTACCATAGGCAGCATAGCCAGCAGGGAGCCCGCCATCAGCACGGGGAAGTTGGTGGAGAACTGGCCGCGCAGGGTGGCCAGGCCGGAGGAGAGGGTCATCATGGTCAGGTCGGAGTTGACCACCAGGGGCCACATCAGGTCGCTGTAGGCGAACACGGCGGTGAAGATGGTCAGGGCGGCGACCGAGGTGCCGGTGAGGGGGAACATCACCTTATAGAAGGTCTGCCACTGGTTGCAGCCGTCCAGATAGGCGGCCTCACCGATCTCCTTGGGGATGCCCATGTAGGTCTGGCGCAGGAAGAACACGCCAAAGGCGCTGACGATACCCGGGAAGACCAGGGCGAAGATGGAGTTGGCCATTCCCATTTTCGCCACCATCTGATACTGGGGGATGATGAAGATCTGGGAAGGCAGGGACATCTGCACCAGCACAATGCCGAACAGCAGCTTCTTGCCCCGGAAGTTCAGCATGGCGAAGGCGTAGCCCGCCATAGAGCTGAAGGCCACAGCGCAGATCACCCGGAAAAGGATCATCAAAGCGGTATTGATGTACAGCTTGATAAAGGGCAGGCTGGTCATTGCCTCAGTGAAATTGGACCACCGGAAGGCGCTGGGGAAGATGACCGGGGGCACCGCGTTGCTTTCGGCAACGGTTTTGAAGCTGGTGAGAATCATCCAGATAAAGGGGAAGACCATGATAAGGGCGGCAACAATCAGCACCACATAGGTGAGGACGGTCATCCGCTTCTGGGAGGCTTCCAACGAACTGTTTTTCATCAAAATTCCTCCTTACACGTCGTAGTTGACCCACTTCTTCTGGCCGTAGAACTGGATGACAGTGACCAGGCCGATAAGCAGGACGGTCCAGAGTACGATAGCGGAGCCGTAGCCGCGCTCGCCCGCCACGAAGGAGGAGCGATAGAACAGATACATCAGGCTCTGCACGCTGGTGACGGCGGGGTTGGTTTCCTCCACCATCATGTAGATCAGGTCGTAGACCTTGACGGCGGACATCAGGCGCATAATCATCACCACGAACAGGGTGGGGGAGACCATGGGCAGGGTAATGGTGAAGAACTGCTTCACCTTGCCGGCGCCGTCAATACTGTTGGCCTCGTACAGGGTCTTGGGGATGTTCTGGAGGCCGGCCAGCAGGAGGACGGCGTCGTAGCCGATATTGCTCCAGATGGCCACGATAGCGCAGGAGACCATAACGAACTTGGGGTCGGTGATCCAGCCGATGTGTGAGCCAAAGATCTGGTTCAGGATGCCGTACTCGCCGTTGAAGATGAAGCGCCACACCATGGTCACAGCGGCGGGGGCGCACACCAGGGGCAGGAAGAAGATGGTGCGGAAGCCGCCCTTAAACTTGATCTTGGCGTTGAGGAGCATGGCCACCAGCAGGGACAGGAACAGTCCCACGGGGACGGTCAAAATACAGAACAGGACGGTGTTCCAGGTGGCCTTCCAGAACTCGGCGTTCTGGAACATGCGGATGAAGTTGGCCAGGCCCACGAACTGGTAGTGGCCAAAGCCCAGGTGCTCACAGAAGGCGGTGTAGATGGTCTGGACAAAGGGCCAAAGGTTCAGGATCACCAGACCCAGGATGGTGGGGGCTACCATGATCCAGCCCCAGTTTTCTTCCCGCCGGGCGGCGGGGGACAGTTTGTTATTCACAATATGCCTCCTCTCTCCATCAGTCCGTCACGTACTGGTCCGCAATGCCCTGCATCACGGCCAGCTGGGCGTCGATATCCGCGCCGTTGTAGACCTTGACCATCTCGTCCGCCACGTTGGACTTCCACTTGCGGCGGGTGGCGTTGTTGATGTACTGCACGCAGGTTTCAAACTGGTTGTAACAGACCTGAACGTCCAGCAGATAGTCAAACTTGGCAAACTCGGTGGTCCAGGAGTCCTCCAGGCCCAGGTAGGCGGGGATGGCCGCGCCGGATTCGCCCTGGATGCGCTGGCCCTCCTCGCTTCCGAAGAAGCGGAGCACATCCTTCACAATTTCCAGGTTCTTACCAGCGGCGGCGGTGGAGTAGCACAGGCCGTTGGAGATAGTGCCGGTTCCGTCGCCGGAGGCGGGATTGGGGCACTTGGGAAGGGGAGCAATGTCCCACTTGCCAACCATATCGGGGTAATTCTTCAGCTCGGACAGCAGGTTCCAGGAGCCCTCATAGAACATGGAGCCCATGCCGGAGAAGAAGGCGGTGCCAGGGGTGGTCTCAGCAAAGAAGGTCTGGTCGGGGCACCACTCATTCTTTTGAATGTTGACATAATACTTGATAGCGTCGGCGGTGGCAGGCTGGGTGTAGCCGGCATGGATGTTGGTCTCCGGGTCCAGAATGTAGCCGCCATTCTGATAGACAAAGTTCCAGTAGCCCAGCTGCTCGTCATTGTAGGCCATGTAGCCGTATTTTCCGGTGGCGTCGTAAATTTTCTGGGAGGCGTCCATCATGTCGTCCCAGGTCCAGTTCTCGTCAGGGTAGGCCACTCCGGCAGCGTCGAACATCTCCCGGTTGTATACCAGGACCACGTTGTCACGATCCTTGGGTACGCCGTACATTTGCCCGTCAGAGCCGCTGGCATTGCCGATAGAGATGTCTGAATAGTGCTCGGTCCAGTAGTTAGGGTTCTCGCTGGCATATAGGTCAGTGAGGTCGGCCAGGATGCCGAAGTCGGCGTAGTACAAAATCTGGTCGGTGTGCATCCAGAAGATGTCCGGCATGGTGTTGGATTCACCGGCGGCCTCCAGCTTGGTCCAGTACTCGCCCCAGCTGGTCACCTGAACCTCGATCTCCACATCGGGGTGCTGAGCTGTGTAGGCATCGCACATGGCCTGCATGCCGTCTCGTTGGGCCACGTCCCAGATCTGGAAGGTGAGATGGGTCTTGCCATCCGACGCGCCGCACCCTGACAGGGACAGCAGCAGCGTTATGGCTAAGACAAGGGATGTGATACGGGGTATCTTTTTCATAACTCCACTCCTCTGCTTGTTTGTCGCACTCGGAAACGTTACGTAACTGTGAATAAATGATAAACTTTGGCCAGCTTTGTGTAAATGGTCTGGATTTTACGAAATATAGCAAAATGTCACATAACATGTTTTAGGCGCAGTTGGAGCGACATTCTGGTATATTTTTAGGAAATTCATTGATTGTGCACAGCTGCAAGGGTTTCAGTTTGTGCAAAACGTAAATTTTCAGAGCCCAAATTAAGAAAATCAGAGCAAACGTCAGAATTGCTGCCACTTGCAGGGGCGGCCTTTGGCCGTCCGTCCGCCACAGACAGAGCCACCTGGTTCTGCGGGCGGCCACAGGCCGCCCCTACAGAGCTGGTGTCAACAATTTTGAAGTTTGCTATAGAAAGAAAATATATACCTTGATGTGCTGTTGCAGGGTCTGACTATGCAGGATGAAACCAACTTTAATGCCCGATTACACCGCCGCACCGGTGTGACAGTGCGATATTTAGAAAAATGACGGAAAACTGCTTTTTCAACCGGCTATTTTTTGAAGATTTGTCAATTCACTTTTCCCTGGCAAAGTGGTATGCTGTTTACAACCTTGAGACAGAGAGGATTACGCAAAATGGCTGATATGACGCGCGCTGCTTCTTATTACCGCTGCTTTAGCTTTACCTTCTTTTGGGGTAAGGCTTGTTTCGGTTTGGCTGAAAGCGTGTGTGTGTAAGCTTGGTTTTGCAGGAACCACTGTACATGACGACCCGCGGCCGAACCGGTCGCGGGTTTTTTTGTACCAACCTGTTGTAATTTTTTAGGAGGACTTTGATTATGATTGTCATTTTAAAGCATGACCACAATGCCAACCAGCTGGAGAGCCTGATTACCTGGCTCCAGGAAAAGGGCATCACCATCCACACCAGCATTGGCGAGGCCAATACCGTTTTGGGCCTGGTGGGGGACACCTCCAAGCTGGACATTGACCTGATTGCCGCTTTGGACATTGTGGAGGACGTAAAGCGGGTCCAGGAGCCCTACAAGAACGCCAACCGGAAGTTCCACCCGGAGGACACTGTGGTCAAGGTGGGCAGCACCCAGATCGGCGGCGGGAATCTGACCATCATGGCCGGGCCCTGCTCCGTGGAGTCGGAGGAGCAGGTGGTGGCCATTGCCAAGGCGGTCAAAGCCAGCGGGGCCACCATGCTGCGGGGCGGAGCCTTCAAGCCCAGAACCTCCCCCTATGCCTTCCAGGGACTGGGGGAGACCGGCCTGGAGTATCTGAAGGCCGCCCGGGCGGAGACCGGCCTGCCCATTGTCACCGAGCTGATGGACGTGACCCACCTGCCCCTGTTCAAGGACGTGGACGTGATCCAGATCGGCGCCCGGAACATGCAGAACTTCGATTTGCTCAAGGCGGTGGGCCATCAGGACAAGCCTGTGATGATCAAGCGGGGCATGTCCGCCACCTATGAGGAGTGGCTGATGAGCGCCGAGTACGTCATGGCCGGGGGCAACGAGAATGTGATTCTCTGCGAGCGGGGCATCCGCACCTTTGAGAGCTACACCCGCAACACTCTGGACCTGGCGGCCATTCCCGTGCTGCGCAAGCTGACCCACCTGCCCATCATCGTGGACCCCAGCCACGCCACAGGGAAATACTGGCTGGTGGAGCCCCTGGCCCTGGGCGCCGTGGCCACCGGCGCGGACGGCTTGCAGATTGAGGTCCACAACGACCCCGCCCATGCCCTGTGCGACGGGCCCCAGTCCCTGAAGCCCGAGGCCTTTGACCCTCTGGCCAAGAAGCTGCTGGCCCTCCACGCCCACCTGAACGGGATGGAGGGATAAACCATGAAGGTTGGAATTGTGGGCCTGGGCCTGATTGGCGGGTCCATGGCCAAGAGCATCAAAAACCGTACCAGCCATACCGTCTACGGCGTTGATCTGGATCAGGAGACCATGATGCTGGCCCGGATATGCGGAGCCATTGACGGTCCGCTGACCGGGGAGACTCTGCCCCAGTGTGACCTTGTGCTGGTGGCCATCCGCCCCCAGGCAGCTGTGGACTGGGTGGGGGCTCACGCCGGGGAAATTGGCAAGTCCGCCATTCTGGTGGATTTGTGCGGCGTGAAGCGGGCGGTGGTGGAAAAAATCGCCCCCATTGCCGAGGAGCACGGCTTTGCCTATATCGGCGGCCACCCCATGGCGGGCCGGGAGCGGGGAGGCTTTACCTCCTCTGCCGACGATCTGTATGTGGGGGCCTCTATGATCCTCACCCCGGACAAGCGGACGGACATGAAGCTGCTGGAGACCCTCCAGGCCTTTTTTCTGGATGTGGGCTTTGCCAAGCTCACCTTCTCCCAGCCCGAGGAGCACGACCGGATTATCGCCTTTACCTCCCAGCTGGCCCACATTGTGTCCAGCGCCTATGTGAAGTCCCCTGAGGCCCAGCGCCGCCGGGGCTTCTCCGCCGGCAGCTTTAAGGACATGACCCGGGTGGCCCGGCTGGACGAGGACATGTGGACCGAGCTGTTCCTGGATGACGCCGACTATCTCACCCATGAACTGGATATTCTGATTGGACATCTGGAGGAGTATCAATCTGCCTTAAAGAACCGGAACGCTCAGCGGCTCCACGACCTCCTCAAGGAGGGCCGGGAGCTGAAGGCCACCGCCGGCGGAAATTAAGGCGCGAAAAAACCTCCTGCCGCCCTGCGGGCTAGAGAGAAAGGAACGATTGTTTATGATCCAAACCATTCATGTGCGCACCAATCCGGAATATGATGTGACCATTGGCCCCGGCCTGCTGAGGGAGTGCGGCACCCGCCTGAGAGGTGCGGTCCCCCTGTGCCATATGGCGGTGGTTACCGACAGTAATGTGGCCCCTTTGTATCTGAAGACGGTAAAAGATTCCCTGCTGGAGGCGGGCTATCAGGTCAGCACCTATATGTTCCCCGCCGGGGAGGAGCACAAGAATTTTGATACCCTGTCCGGCATTTTGGAGTTTCTGGCCGAAGAGCACCTCACCCGCACCGACTGCGTGGCCGCCCTGGGCGGCGGCGTCACCGGGGATATGGCGGGGCTGGCCGCCGCCCTCTACCTGAGGGGAGTGAAATATGTCCAGCTGCCCACAACTCTGCTGTCCGCAGTGGACTCCTCCGTGGGGGGGAAGACGGCTATCGACCTGAAGGCGGGCAAAAATCTGGCCGGGGCATTTCTCCAGCCCTCCGCCGTCATCTGCGACACCAACTGCCTGGAAACCCTGCCCCCGGAGGTCTCTGCCGACGGGGCCGCTGAGGCGATCAAAACTGCTGTCCTCTCCGACGCCGGCCTGTTCAATGCCATAGAGGACGGCATGTTTATGATGACGGATACGGCGGCCATCATCGCCCACTGTGTCCAATACAAGGCCGGCGTGGTGGAGCGGGACGAGAAGGAACAGGGGGAGCGGAAGCTGCTCAACCTGGGCCACACCGTGGGCCACGCCATTGAGAAGTGCAGCGATTTTACCATCCCCCACGGCCACGCCGTGGCGGCGGGACTGGCCGTCATGGCCCGGGCCTCCAAGCGGCTGGGCTGGATGCTGGAGGAGGGGATCAACGCCTGGACAGCGGACCGCATCTGCTCCGCTCTGCGTCTCACGGGCCTGCCCATTTCCACGGAGTATTCCCCCGAGGTCCTGGCCCAGGCCGCCCTGTCCGACAAGAAGCGGGCGGGGGACAGCATTACCATTGTAGTTCCCAGGGAAATTGGGAACTGTGAGCTGAAAAAGATTCATGTCTCGGAGCTGGAAGCCATCATCCGGGCGGGGCTGGAGGTCTGATAATGGATATCCGCATTACCCCTGGCCTCCTGGAGGGGACCGTCACCCCGCCCCCCAGCAAGTCGATAGCCCACCGGGCCATTCTGGCGGCGGCGCTGACCAGCGAGACCAGCACCATTCAAAATATCACCCTCTCCCAGGACATTGAGGCCACTTTGCGGTGTGTCAGTGCCCTGGGCGGTGCGTGGAAACAGGAGGGAGACACCCTGCACGTCAGCGGGCTCTGGCACAGGGAGTGGGATACCGCCGAGCTGCCCCATCTGGACTGCGGGGAATCGGGCTCCACCCTCCGCTTCATGATTCCCATTGCGCTGACGCTGAACAACGGAGGGGTGTTCACCGGCCGGGGCCGGCTGATGGAGCGGCCCCAGAAGCCCTACTTCGATATTTTTGACGAGAAGGGCATTTTCTACCAGCAGAAGGATGGCGTCCTCACAATCAAGGGCGAGCTGATGCCGGGGGAGTTCCGCCTGCCCGGCAACGTGTCCAGCCAGTTTGTCACCGGGCTGCTCTACGCCCTGCCTCTGATGGAGTGGGAGAGCGAGATCATTCTCACCTCCAAGCTGGAGTCCAAAGGGTATGTGAACATGACGCTGGCGGTGCTGAAGGACTTTGGTGTAACGGCAGAGCATCAGTTTTATAACCCGTTTGCGAAGAGGGCTGCGCCGGAAGGCCAGTGGTACGAGCGGTATATCATTCCGGGGGATCAGGTGTGCCGGGCGAAAGACATCACCATAGAACCCGACTGGTCCCAGGCGGCGTTTTGGATGGCAGCTGAGTTTTTGGGGAGCGACGTGGAAGTGGAGGGCATGAATTACGACTCGGTCCAGGGGGACCGGGCCATAGACCGGCAATTTGTACTGCTGGGCCGCCCGGAGGATTACACCTTTAGCGCTTCCGGGTTCCCCGACCTGGTACCCCCTCTGGCGCTGATGGCGGCGGTCCGCTCCGGAACGGTGCGCCTGACCAACGCCGCCCGCCTGCGCATCAAGGAGAGCGACCGCCTGGCCACGGTGGCCCAGACTCTCAACGCCCTGGGCGCTCAGGTGGAGGAGGGACCGGACTTCCTCAAAATTACAGGCCGGGACGGTCTGGAGGGGGGCGTCACGGTGGACTGCTGCAACGACCACCGGATCGCCATGATGGCCGCCATTGCCGCCACCCGGTGCAAAAAGCCGGTCACCCTGGTTGGGGCGGAGTGCGTAAACAAGTCTTACCCCACGTTCTGGAACGAATATAAGCGGTTGGGAGGAAAAATGGATGTCCTCTGAGTTTGGAAAAATTTTAAAGGTGTCCGTCTTTGGACAGTCCCACGGACAGGCGATTGGCGTGAACATCGACGGCCTGCCCGCCGGGGAGGCCGTCGACCTGGAGGAGCTCCAGCGGTTTCTGGACCGCCGCCGTCCGGGAAAAAGCCCCCTGTCCACCGCCCGGAGCGAGGGGGATGTGCCGGAGTTTCTCTCCGGGCTGGAGGACGGAAAAACCTGCGGCGCGCCCCTGTGTGCCATCATCCGCAACAGCGACCAGCACTCCGGTGACTACTCGGAGCTGGCCGACAAGCCCCGCCCCGGCCACGCCGACTACACCGCCTGGGTGAAGTGGAAGGGCCACGCCGACATGCGGGGGGGAGGACACTTCTCCGGACGGCTCACCGCCCCCCTGTGTATTGCCGGGGGGATCGCCAAGCAGATCCTGGCCCGGCGGGGAATCCATGTGGGGGCTCATCTGTATTCGGTGGGAAATTACCTGGACGAGCCTCTTCCGGACCGTCCCACTCCGGAGCTGTTTGCGTCCGTCGCCGCAAAGCCCTTCCCGGTTTTGAACGACAAGAACGGCGAGCTCATGCAAAAGCTGATCCAGCGGGCCAAGCAGGAACTGGATTCGGTGGGGGGCGTGATCCAATGCGCCGCCATCGGCCTGCCCGCCGGGCTGGGCGACCCTATGTTTGACGGGGTGGAGAACCGTCTGGCGGCAGCGCTGTTCGGGATCCCGGCGGTGAAGGGGGTGGAGTTTGGCGAGGGCTTCAACGCCGCCTTCCTGCACGGCTCACAGAATAACGATCCCTTAGTTGTGAAGGACGGCAAAATTATGACCGAAACCAACCACGCCGGCGGCATTTTGGGCGGCATCACCACCGGGATGCCCATCCTTCTGCGGGCGGCATTCAAGCCCACGCCGTCCATCGGAAAACCGCAGAAAACCGTCAGCCTGTCCACGATGGAAAACACGGAATTGCAAATCCACGGCCGTCACGACCCCTGCATCGCCCACCGGGCCGTCCCAGTGGTGGAGGCGGTGACCGCCTGTGTACTGTTAGACTTACTGTTGGAGGGAAATCATGGAACTTTCTGAAATTCGTACCAAAATTGACGCTGTTGACGACCAGCTGTTAGACCTCTTTCTGGAGCGCATGAAGCTGAGCGAGGAGGTGGCCGCCTACAAAAACCAGCACAATCTGCCCATCCTGAACAAGGGGCGGGAGCGGGAAATTTTAGCAAAGGTCACCCAAAGAGCGGGGGACAAGGAGCGGTACGCCTACCACCTGTATTCCACCCTGTTTGAGCTGGCCCGGTCCCGTCAGGCGGAGCTGATTTCCGCGCCCACCAGGGTGGCCCGGCGGATCGAGGCCGCCCTGGCCTCCAACAGCGAGGTGTTCCCCCAGACGGGGATGGTGGCCTGCCAGGGGGTGGAGGGGGCCAACTCCCAGGTGGCCTGCGACCGGCTGCTTCCCAGGGGAAACATTATGTATGTGAAGAGCTTTGACGCGGTGGTGTCCGCTGTGGAGTCCGGGCTGTGCAAATTCGGCGTACTGCCCATTGAGAACAGCTCCAACGGCTCTGTCCGCAAGGTGTACCAGCTGCTCCAGGAGCACGACCTGTCGGTGGTCCGTTCCACCCGGCTGTGTATCCGCCACGAGCTGCTGGCTCTGCCCGGCGTAAAGCAGGAGGAAATCACCGAAATTTACTCCCATGAGCAGGCCATTGGCCAGTGCTCCCGGTTCCTGGGCGGCCTGAAAGACGTGAAGGTGATTCCCTGCGGCAACACCGCCCTGGCCGCCAAACAGGTGGCCGAAAGCGGAAATCTCCACGCCGCCGCTATCTCCTCCCACCCATGCGCCGCCCTGTATGGCCTGGAGTGTGTCAACGGCGCCATCCAGGACAGCGACAACAACTACACCCGCTTTATCTGCGTCACCAGAGACCCGGTGATCTACGCAGGGGCCAACAAGATCAGCCTGATTATTGCTCTGGACAACAGGCCGGGCGCCCTGTATGAGGTGCTGGCCAAGTTGGCCGCCCTGGATATCGACATGACCAAGCTGGAGTCCTGCCCCGTGGCGGGGAGCGATTTTGAGTTTGTCTTTTTCCTGGAGCTGGAGGCCAGCGTGAAGGACCCCAGCGTACGGGCATGCCTGGAGGAGATGGAGCGCAGCTGTGCCCAGTTCCAGTTTTTGGGGAACTACGCGGAGGTATAAGGGATGGAGGAGAAGATATACGGGCTGTTGGGCCGCAAGCTGGGCCACAGCTGGTCGGTCTCCATCCACCAGGCCCTGGGCTGTAAGGACTACCGCCTGATCGAGCTGGAGCCGGATGAGCTGGGGGCTTTTCTCAAGCGGGAGGACGTCGGCGGGCTGAACGTCACCATCCCCTATAAGCGGGAGGTAATGGCCTTCTGCGACGTTATCGACCCGGCGGCGGAGGCAATCGGCAGCGTGAACACCCTGGTTCGCCGGGAGGGAAAGCTGTACGGCTATAACACCGACATTGACGGTTTTTTGTATATGCTCAGCCGGGCGCGCATCTCTCTGACGGACAAAAAGGTGGTCATCCTGGGCAGCGGGGGAGCGTCGCTGACGGCCCGTGCCGCCGCAGTTCAGGAGAAGGCCCGGGAGATAGTGGTCATCTCCCGCAGCGGCCCGGACAATTACGACAACCTGAGCCGCCACGCCAGCGCGGAGGTGATTGTCAACACTACCCCGGTTGGGATGTGGCCCAGTGTGGAGGGCCAGCCTGTGGATCTGGAGCGATTCCCCAGGGCGGAGGCGGTTGTGGACATCATATACAACCCCAATCGGACCAATCTGTTCCTCCAGGCGGAGGCGATCGACAAGAAAGACCGGCTGCTGGCTGGGGAGGGCCTCCGCCTGGAGGAGAGGGAGCTTCACGGTGTCCATCCCATCCGCCGCACCGGCGGCCTGCCTATGCTGGTCCACCAGGCCAAGCGGGCGGAGGAGCTGTTTTTTGGAAAACCAATTCCGGATTACCAGACCGAGCTGATTCTGGCCCAGCTCTGGCAGGACCGGACAAATATCGTCCTGGTAGGGATGCCAGGCTGCGGCAAGACCACCGTGGGCCGGGAATTGGCCAAGCTCACCGGCAAGCCCCTTGTGGACCTGGACGAAGAGATTGTCCGCAGGGCAGGCAAGCCCATTCCGGAGCTCTTTGCCCGGGAGGGTGAGAAAGCCTTCCGGGAGCTGGAGGCCCAGGTGCTGGCGGAGGCCTGCGCCCAGAGCGGCCAGGTGATTGCCACTGGCGGCGGGGTGGTGCTCCGTCCGGAGAACCGAGCCGCCATGCGCCGCGCCGGACGGGTGTACTGGCTGCGCCGGGACCTGAACGTCCTGCCCAAGGAGGGCCGCCCCCTGTCTCAGAAGGGGAGCCTGGAGGAGATGTACCAGATGCGGAAGCCGCTGTATGAGGCGGCGGCGGATTTCTGGGTTGACAACAATCAAACGGCGGCGGAGGCCGCTCAATGGATATGGAGTGAGTTGTGTGCAAATATTGGTCATTAACGGCCCCAATATGAACATGCTTGGGGTCCGCCAGCCGGAGATCTACGGCACGGCCACCTATGACGATCTGGTGGGCATGATCCAGTCCGAGGCGGATGCCTTGGGTGTCCAGGTGAGCTTTTTCCAGTCCAACCACGAGGGGGCGCTGGTGGATGCCATTCAGCAGGCCTGCTTTGACAAGGTGGACGGTATCATCATCAACCCCGCCGCCTACACCCATACCAGCGTGGCCCTGCTGGACGCGGTAAAGGCAGTGGGCATTCCCACAGTGGAGGTCCACATCTCCGACCCGGACACTCGGGAGGACTTCCGCCATGTCTCCTACATCCGCGCCGCCTGCACGGCCACCATCCGGGGACGCGGCCTGGAGGGCTATCTGGAGGCCCTGCGGCTGCTGGCAAAAAAAGAGAGCTGAGCCCCTGTATTGACGCCCAAACACCACTCCATAACGGTGGGTGTTTGGGCGTGTCCCATTTGCGAATTTAAACGTAGGGGCGGCCTGTGGCCGCCTCCTAGAACAAACATCAAAATTGCAGACAGCGAAGATATGTAGGGCGCGACGATTCGGTGCGCCGTTGTATCATATAGCGTTGGCTGCAAGAGCGGCGGGACGAGGTCGTCCCGCCCTACAAATGCAGCTGGATTTTCAAAAATTGATTTCCGTGCTGGTGGTGCTTTGGCGGCTTGTATTCTGCCTTCAAATATGGTATGATTTTCACTCAGTCAGGGGTTATTCCCTTTTTCAGGAGAGAAAAGCAATGGATTACGATAAGCTGCTGAATATTTCCGTGGAGCTGGGTTGTCAGCTGATGTCCAGCGGGGCGGAAATTTACCGGGTGGAGGAGTCGATACGCCGGCTGCTCCAGGCCTATGGCCTGGAGTGTGCGGAGGTGTTTGCCATTCCAAACTGCGTGATTGTCAGTGTCACCACTCCGGAGGGCCATCCCATCACCCGGATGCGGCGGATTGGCGGGCATGGGACGGATATTGAGCTGCTGGAGCGGTGTAATGATCTGTGCCGGCAGCTCTGCGTTCGGAGGCCGCCGGTGGAGGAGGCCCAGGCCCAGGTGGCCTCCCTGTCGGACTGCACCCCCCGTTACGCGCCCTGGCAGGTGCTTTTGGGCTACGGAGTGGTTCCCACTTTTTTCTCGCCGCTGTTCGGGGGCGGGATATCAGATTGCATAAGCGCCATGATTGGAGGGCTGGCGGTGGGCTTCTGCCTGCTGTACGCCCACAGATTCCTGGGCGCCAACGGCTTTTTTCGCACTGCCATATGCAGCGCTGTGGCCTCCATGCTGTCACTGCTGCTGGTGCGGCTGGGACTTGGACAGAGTGTAGACACCGTGACCATCAGTGTGCTGATGGTACTGGTCCCCGGCGTGGCCCTGACCAACGCTATGCGGGAAATTATGGCGGGAGATATTATCTCCGGCCTGAGCCGGGCCGCGGATGCCATCCTGACGGCCGCCGCCATTGCCATTGGCGCGGCAATGGGACTGGCAATCGGCTGGAGGTTTTAAAGGAGGTCGCGGATATGAGCGTAATCTGGTTTGATTACATAGTGCCCTGTCTCAGCGCTTTTCTGGCCTGCGTGGGGTTTACGCTGGTGTTCAATATTCACGGGGTGGGCAAGCTGATCTGCGGCCTGGGCGGGGCGATGGGCTGGCTGGTCTATCTGCTGGGCGGAAAAACGATTCTGGCCGCCTTTTTTGCCTCGGCGGCTATCGGGCTGTTCTCCGAGATCATGGCCCGGCTGCGCCGCTGTCCAGTGACCGGCTACCTGCTGGTGGCCCTGCTGCCCCTGGTGCCCGGAGGAGGCATCTATTACGCCATGAGCTACTGCGTGGCTGGGGACACCCAGCGGTTTCTGGATACCCTGCTCCACACCTTTGGGATGGCCTCGGCGCTGGCGGTGGGGGCTATGCTGACCGCCTCTGTGTTTCGGGCGATTTATTCCTACCTGTACCGGCCCAGGACCTCGTAAGTGCGGCGCAAGTTGCGGTAAATAGAATGAAAACAATCCGCAGTCCTTCTGGACTGCGGATTGCTGTTGGGAGGGGCACTCAAAAGGGTCAGTCAGCGAAGAGGGGGGTGGAGAGGTAGCGGTCGCCGGTGTCGGGCAGAAGTGCCACAATGGTTTTGCCCTTGTTTTCAGGGCGTTTGGCCAGCTGGATGGCCGCCCAGAGGGCGGCTCCGGAGGAGATACCCACCAGCACGCCCTCGGTCTTGCCCATCAGCTTGCCGGCGGCAAAGGCATCCTCGTTTTCCACCGTGATGATCTCGTCATAAATCCCGGTGTTCAGTACCTCGGGGATAAAACCGGCGCCGATACCCTGAATTTTGTGGGAGCCGGAGGTACCCTTGCTCAGCACAGGGGAGGCGGTGGGCTCCACAGCCACCACCTTTACCTCCGGATTCTGACTTTTCAGGTACTGACCTGTGCCGGTAATCGTGCCGCCGGTGCCCACGCCGGCCACAAAGATATCCACCTGGCCGTCAGTATCCGCCCAGATTTCAGGTCCGGTGGAGGTCTTGTGGGCCTCTGGATTGGCGGGGTTGACAAATTGGCCGGGGATAAAGCTGTTGGGGATCTCACCGGCCAGTTCCTCGGCTTTGGCAATGGCCCCTGTCATGCCCTTGGATCCCTCAGTGAGGACCAGCTCCGCCCCATAGGCCTTCATCAGCTGGCGGCGCTCCACGCTCATGGTCTCAGGCATGACTATGATGATGCGGTAGCCCCGGGCAGCGGCCACTGAGGCCAGGCCGATTCCAGTGTTTCCAGAGGTGGGCTCAATAATGACAGAACCGGGCTTTAACGCGCCTTTGGCCTCCGCGTCGTCGATCATGGCTTTGGCAATGCGGTCTTTCACGCTGCCCGCGGGGTTGAGGTATTCCAGTTTGGCTAGAATGCGGGCCTGGAGACCCTCGTTTTTCTCGATGTGAACCAGCTCCAAAAGGGGAGTTTTGCCGATCAGCTGGTCGGCGGATGTATAGATTTGACTCATAATTAACCAACCTTTCCTGTGGGTTTATGAGTATTATATACGCTGTCCATTCCCATGTCAAGGGAAAATTTGCAAAACTTGCTGTTGATTCCCCACAAACCTTATTATATAATTGGTTAAAAAGAAGGGGGCTGGGAACTGTATGCTGATTTCCACCAAGGGTCGCTACGCCCTGCGTGTTATGATCGACTTGGCCGAGCACCAGACAGAGAGCTTTATTCCACTAAAAGTGATTGCCCAGCGGCAGGAGATTTCTGAAAAGTATTTGGAAAATATTATCAAGCTGCTGGTCAAGGCCAAGCTTTTAAACGGTCTGCGGGGAAAGGGAGGCGGCTATCAGCTGACAAAGACGCCGGAACAGTATACGGTGGGAACCATCCTGCGGCTGACAGAGGAGTCTCTGGCGCCGGTTACCTGTCTGGAAGAGGGGGCGTCCGCCTGCACCCGGATGTCAGAGTGCCGCACGCTCCCCCTGTGGCAGGGGCTGAACAAGGTTATAAACGACTATCTGGATCATATTACGATTGCGGACCTGATGCGTCAGGGCGAAATCGGGGATAACTATGTGATCTGACAAAAAATCTGACCCGTAGAAGGTTCCGACGGGAGAAATGAGGGAAAATATGGATAATAGAGCAAGAAATGTGGATAACAGAGTAATCAATTCCCGTGCCATCAAGGTAATCGGGCACCGCAATCCGGACACCGATTCCATCTGTGCCGCAATTACCTACAGCAATCTGAAAAACATTCTGGATCCGGACCACCCCTGCAAGCCGTGCCGGGCAGGACTGCTGAACCGGGAGACGGAGTTTGTTCTGGACCACTTCAAGGTCCCTGTGCCTCAGCTGTATACTGATGTGAGTCCCCATATCCGGGACGTGGATATCCGCCTGGCCAAAGGGGTGGACGGCGAAACCAGCCTGCGCCGGGCCTGGATGACCATGCGGGACCAGGAGCTGGACACCCTGTGTATCGTGGACGAGGAGCAGTATCTGAAGGGTGTTATCACCGTCAAGGACGTGGCCACCGCCAATATGAACGGCATGGACCCCCATATTCTGGAGATCGCCAAGACCAGCTACCAGAATCTGCTGGATATTCTGGACGGCACCGTTTTGGTGGGCGATGTGACAGGCAAGACGGTGGAGGGGCGCATCATTATCGGTTCCGGAAGTGCGGAGCAGATTGAGAAGTCCATCTCGCCTGGAGATATTGTTGTAGTGAGCAACCGGGCAGAGAGCCAGCTGGCCGCCCTGGAGATGGACGCCGGCTGTATCATTGTCTGCGCCAGCAGCAAGGTCTCCCGCACTATGCAGATGCTGGCCGAGGAGAAGGGCTGTATGGTCATCACCACCCAGAACAGTACTTATGTCACCGGCCAGATGCTCAGTCAGGCCGCTCCCATCCGCCACTACATGACCAGCGGAAAGCTGCTTACCTTTACCCTCCATACCCCCGTGGAGGAGGCCACCCGGGTGATGGCCTCCGTCCGATTCCGCTATTTCCCCGTTCTGGACGACGACGGCAAGTATATTGGCGTAGTTTCCCGCCGGAATCTGCTCAATCTGCACAAAAAGCAGCTGATCCTGGTGGACCACAACGAAAAAAGTCAGGCCGCCGAGGGTATTGATGAGGCCGAGGTGCTGGAGATTATCGATCACCACCGCATTGGCACATTGGAGACTGACGGCCCGGTGTACTTCCGCAATGTACCTGTGGGCTGTACCTGCACCATCATTTATCAGATGTATCGGGAGAATGATGTGGAAATCACCCCCACCATGGCGGGACTGATGCTGTCCGCCATCCTGTCAGATACGCTGATGTTCCGCAGTCCCACCTGCACGCCTGCGGATGAGCGGGCTGCCCGAAAGCTGGCGGAGCTGGCCGGCGTGGATCTGGAGAAGTACGCCGACGACATGTTTGCCCACGGCGGAGACGTCTCGGGCAAGACGGCGGCGGAGGTCTTCAACGGGGACTACAAGATATTCACCAGCGGAGATGTCCGCTTTGGTGTAGGCCAGGGCAGCTATATGATGGAGAAAAACCGGAAGGCCGCCCAGGCGCTGGTGGGCCCCTATCTGCCTCAGGCCATGGAGAAGCAGGGATTGGACTACATCTTCTACATGTTTACCGACGTGCGCAACTCCAGCACCGAGCTGCTCATGACTGGCGCCGGAGCAGAGGAGCTGATTGCCAAGACCTTCAACACCACGGTGGACAACGGCGTGGCGACCCTTCCCGGGGTGGTCAGCAGGAAAAAGCAGCTGATTCCATCGCTGATTAAAGCAATCAAGCTGGAACAGGAATAGTGGCAAGGGGCGGCCTTTTGGCCGCCCCTGTTCGTTGACAGAAAAAAGAACGGACTGCTAAAGCAGTCCGTTCTTTTTTGCTGGAGCGAGTGACGAGGCTCGAACTCGCTACCTCCACCTTGGCAAGGTGGCGCTCTACCAGATGAGCTACACTCGCAGCGACAAATGGTATTATAGCAGAATTGCGGCCAAAGTCAACCCCCAATTTACAAAAATGGAAAAAATTTTTGAAAAGCTTTTTCAGGCTGCCGGCTGGGTCAGAATATCCTCCAGCAGACCCTGATGGACGGGCCGAAGCCCCTGGACGGTGCAAAAATCGGCAGGGCGGAGCAGGGTAGGGGGCTTGGGCAGCTCCACAGCGCCGCAGTCCTCCAGAAGTCCGGCCACGAACTGGGAGCAGAAGTAGTGGTGCCGCCGCTGGAGAGACAGGTTGAAGTAGCAGGCAAAGACCCCCAGCACACTGTAGTGGTACTCCTCCCGCTGGACATACATGGAACGCAGCTTTTGGCGCAGGCGGAAATAGGTCTCCTCACTCACCTTGAGCTCGTACAGACAGCAGGGGACAGCCCGGCGGTATACCGTGACCTGTTCCTCCACCAGTCCGGCGGGCAGGGCCAGGTAGCGGTATTTTCGGGCAAAGCTGTAAAAGAGGCCGTCAGGCCCGTCCAGGCCAATGGAGGCGTGGGTATAGCTGTCACGGGTGGCAAAATGAATCAGCCGGGAAAACCAGGTCCCGGACCGGGTAAGCAGAATATGTATCGTTCGCTCTGCCATGGAACGTCCCTCCTTTTAAGACATCCGGCGGATATCCGCCGGGACAAAAGGGCAGGCCCTTTTGAATTTGATTCTTTTGAAGTGTTTTGACTATAGCACACAAAACCTAAAATGAGTTGAAGGAAAGATTAAGATTTTCTGAAATGCTGTAAAAAATAAAATGTAAACTTAAAATAAAAATAGTTGACAAGCAAAGACGGGTATTGTATACTGATTTCAAATCCGGGTTACAATTAGAGAAAAGAGGTAAAATTTATGGAAACTAAGACAAAAAGCAGTGTGTATCCCATGGCAATGACCGCCGTAATGGCGGCGGTGATTGCGGTGGTTGCCCCCTTCTCGATCCCAGCCTGGGGGGAGGTATCCTTTACCCTGTGTACCTTTGTCCTCTATCTGTCCCCCTATATTCTGGGGTGGAAGAGAGCGTCGGCTGCGACATTGGTTTATATTCTGCTGGGTATGGTAGGTATGCCGGTGTTCAGCAATTTTAAGGCCGGGTTGGGTGTGCTGGCCGGTCCCACAGGGGGCTATATCCTGGGTTACATTCCCATGGTGGTGATATGCGGCCTGATGATTAGGGCTTTTCCTAAAAACCGTATGATTCATCTGGGCGGTATGATTCTGGCCACCGCCGTGCTCTATGCCTTTGGCACCGCGCTGTTCTGTGCCCAGACGGGCTCCACCCTGGAACGTGCGCTTGTGGTGTGTGTGTTCCCCTTCATCCCCTTCGACCTGGGGAAGATGGTTATTGCTACCGGACTGGGGCCCATCCTGCGGGAGCGGCTGATTTTGGCCAAAATTTATCCCGAGGCCTGAACGATTCCCCTTTGACCGCTGTCTCAGATATCTTCTGAGGCGGCGGTTTTTTGCTTGCTTTCCGGCGAAGAGGGCAATATAATAAGAATGAAAAAATTTTTTCAGAATGTGCGATAAAAACCTTGCTTCGCGCGTTTCTGTTTTGACAGGAGAAATGGACTATGCTGGCTGCCTTATGCCTCCAGACAACAGAAGAGGAGAGCGAGCGCCGCCGCCGGGAGTTGGACCAGCTTCTGCTCCAGGTGGGGCAGGGGGACCGGGAGGCATTTGCCCGGCTGTACTCCCTGACGCGGGGGGCGGTGTATGCTTTGGCGCTGTCCCTGCTTCAGGACACCCATGAGGCCCAGGATGTGGCGCAGGACACCTTTGTCAGGGTGTGGGAGCGTGGGCCGAGCTACCGTTCCCAAGGCTCGCCTATGGCCTGGCTGCTTACCGTCGCCCGGAATCTGGCCTGGAGCCGCCTGCGGCACAGCGGGCGGCAGGTGGAGGTGGGTGAGGAGGCGTGGAACGCCCTTCCCGCCTCTATGCCGGAGGTCTCCCCCGAGGACCGGGTGGTTCTCCAGGAGGGGCTGGCCAGCCTGGGAGCGGAGGAGCGGCGGATTATTTTGCTGCACGCTGTCACCGGGCTGAAGCACCGGGAGATTGCCGCGCTGTTGGAGCAGCCACTGTCTACTGTCCTGTCAAAATACCACCGCGGGCTGAAAAAACTAAAGAGCCTGATGAAAGGAGAGAATGAGCCATGACCGACCGGGAACTGGAACTAAAGCTGGCCGCCGCTCTGGAACGCACGGCCCCCGACGATTTTGAAGCAATCCTCTCCCGCTGCGGTGTGCAAAACGGGAGTGTGACAGAATTGAAGGAGTTAGTACAAGATCAGAAGGTTATTGACGTGGAGGCCGTGGAAGTGAAGCCGAAAAAGAGGCTTAACCGCTGGCTGGCCGCCGCCTGCGCGGCGCTGGTGCTGGCAGGGGCGGGGGGTGGAGGACTGATCTATCACCAGAGCTACGCCGTGGCCTCGGTGGTGTCACTGGATGTCAACCCAAGCATTGAGCTGAAGGTCAACCGGGCAGAGGGAGTGATCTCCTGCACCGCTTTGAACACCGAGGCGGCGGCGGTCCTCTTCGACATGAACGGCGGCGCCGATTTGAAGGGCACCAAGCTGGATGTGGCGGTGAACGCCATTGTGGGAGCCCTGGTGCGGGAGGGCTATCTGGACAGCATCTCCTCCGCCATTTTGATCTCGGTGGAGGACAACGACCAGGAGCGGGCCCAGCGGCTCCAGGCAGAGCTGGTGGCCTCAGTGGATGGTGTCCTCCAGGCCCAGGCCCCAGGGACCTCCGTGCTGAGCCAGGTGCTGGACGCGGATGCTCCAGCGCTGGAGTATATGACCTTTGACAGTGGCCTGTCCACCGGGAAGTCTGCTTTGGTGCAGAAAGTAATGGAGATGAACGGTACCCTGGCTCTGAACAGCACAGACGCTTTCGACAAGCTGGCCGCCCTGTCGGTGGAGGAGCTGAACGACCTGCTGAAGGCGGGAGAGAAGCGCATTCCCATCGGGAAAGCCGCCGCTGCCACAGCGGCAGAGGAGTACGCCGGGACGCTGGCTATGAATTCAGTTACCACTGATGTGGACCCGGAGCTGGATGAAAATCCCCCCCACTACGAGGTGGAGCTGAAAACCGTCTGGGGCGAGTTTGAATATATTGTGGACGCCTTCACCGGGGAGGTTCTCAGGGGACAGAAGGACCTTCTGAATCAGTCGCCGGCCGGGCAGGATTCGCCGGTGAATCCAGCCCCCCCTCCGGCTGCTGAGAACAATGTTTGGCAAGACCCGGGAAATTCTGATACGATCAGTGGGACGGTTATCGATCAGGAAACTGCAAAAAAAGCCGCCCTGGACAATGCAGGGCTGTCTGAGAGTGACGTAACCGACTGGAAGGTAGAGCGGGAATGGGACGACGGACGGCTGGAGTACGAGATTGAGTTCTGGTGTGGAACCACCGAATATGATTGCACCGTGGATGGACACACTGGTGCTATTTTGAAGTGTGGGATTGACCATCACGGGAACAGCGGCTCTGGACACCACAGCGATTCCCACCACAGCGGGGCAGGGACAAGTACCAATACCGCCACGTCCGCCGACATTGGCCAGGAGGCCGCCAAAGCCGCCGCTCTGGCCCACGCCGGTGTGACGGAAAGCCAGGCTGTCAAGCTGAAAGTAGAGCGGGACTGGGACGACGGCCGGTTAGAGTATGAGGTGAAGTTTGAGGTGGGCCGCATGGAGTATGAGTATACCATCGATGGGGCCACCGGAGCCATTCTGGAGTACGAATGGGACGACTGATTGATTAACATAAAAAAGAGCGCCTTAGGCGCTCCCACATAAGGGTATCTTTTTATTGAGGGGAATTCCCCCGGCAGGAGTTACACTGAAATTTCCCGCCGGGGGCTTCCTTTCCTTGCGGGACTTATCCACCGATATAGCCGATATCGGTATAATGGATTTCCACGGTCTGCTCTGCGTGCTTGGAATATTTCACGCTTTTCTCATGTACTACAATCTTTTGGATGAACAGCCGCAGCAGTTCCGGTGTCAATTCTGTGATATCCGTGTACTTCTTGGCTTTGTCAACGAAATGGGCCGTATTGGAAACCGATTCTTTCAGCTTTTGGATGGCAGATCCTTTTTCATCAGCCCCTTTTTTCAATGCATCTTGTTCCTCTGTGTAGCCGCTGGACAGAGCCTGAAACTGCTCCACCGAAATATGACCAAGTACCCCATCCCCATACAGTTTCTTGAAGATGGCATCCAGTTCAGCGCGGCGTTTCCGTACAGTGGTCAGTTCCTTTTCCAGCCTGCGGATCTCTCGCTGGATCTCAGCGGACTGCTTACTGCCAATGTACTCCGCAAACTCCTTGGTATGTTCCCTGGCCATCGCCGTCACCTGCCGCAGATCCTCCAGAACAATATCGTCCAGTACGCACTCCCGGATATAATGGGCGGTGCAGCCCTCGGTTCCAAGTCTCCTATATGTATAGCAAGTAAAGATACTTGCGCGGACGGTTTATCCCGACAATCCGCCAAAGGTCGAATACACCTTAACAGACCTCGGACAGTCCATTCATCCCGTTTTGAAGTCCTTGTGCGATTGGGGAACAGCCTACCAAGCCGCTATACCGCCAATCAACGATTTGGGTGGGCCTCTTACAGATGCCGCAGATTGACGCGGTACTCCCGTAAATCATCTTCTTTTACGGTTTCGATAATTTTATCAAGTGCCGCAGCAAGAGCCTCTTTATCCTCTGGCAGCGTTCCTTGAAACTGAAATGCGTTTGACGCACCTAAAGCGGCAAATTGGGTGGGTATTTCCAGGCTTTCAAGCAAAGTGCGGATTTCCTTGTATTTTTCGATCTCGCCTTCCTCTTTCCAGTTGCCGCGCTGAATTTCCTGGTAAAGCTCCGATTCCGGGTAAATAGTCAGCATATTGACGCCAATGAGCGTCGGATGGAGCTGATTACAAATATCGGCAGTTGCCTTTGCGCCGATCTCACCACGGCCAGCGCCTGAAATGCTCACCAAGTAAAAGAAGCTGTAATGAATACCGGCTTGATCTAACCGCTGGCATTGTTTCACAATATCGGCGGCGGCATAGCCCTTATTCATAAATCGCAGGGCTTCATCATCGCCTGTTTCAATCCCGATTGTCAGGCCGTCATATCCGGCTTGATGCAGGGATGCAAGTTCCTCGTCCGACTTTAACGTGACATCTGTAATCCGGGCAAAACATCCAATCGTTTTAATTGAGGGGATATATTGCCGGATTAGGTCAGCGATAGCCATGAGCCGTTCAGCTTTCAAGACAAAAGGGTTTGCCCCGGTCAAAAAAGCCCGCTGGATGTGCTCCGGCCTGGGTAATCCCTGCAAGCGGGCCGTCAGCATTGAAATGGGGTCTGTACTCCAAAGCTGGGCTTCCTGCAAGTCACTTTCCACATCTTCGAGGGGTGACATTCTGAATTTGAACGGTAAATCGTTATAGAGCGTACAGAATTTGCATTTGTGATGGGTACAGCCAGCCGTTACTTCAAGCAACAGCGAGGAAGCCTCATAGGGTGGCCTCCATATTGTTCCAGTGTAGTGCATAGTAGAACCTCCTTATCTTTTTTTCATTATATCATGGTACAGAGAAAATAAAAGTACGGTACTTTTTTGCAGTACCTTGTTTTTTAACTGCAAAGGCGATATAATGCCGTCAGGAGGTTATGAAAAATGAGAAAAACAGAAACAGCAATCCAACGCTGTAAAACGATGTCAACGCTCCAAAAAATCTTAGGCGGCAAGTGGAAACTTGAAATTCTTTACTATATTGCTTTTAATGATATTCACAGATTTGGAGCGTTGCGCCGCCAGCTTGGTGAAATTACAGAGTCGTCCCTGACAAAACAGCTTCGGGAATTAGAAGCCGATGGATTTTTAATCCGGCATGATTTCAAGGAGATTCCGCCGAGGGTGGAATATACTTTATCCGATTTAGGTAAGAGTTTTATTGATGTGATTGATTACATGAAAACCTGGGGCGATCACAATTTGCCAGACTAAGCTGGTTCAACCCGGTCTGCTCAGGACAAATGGTATAGAATGGAACTGTTTCAGTTTGTCCCTTCATACAGACCGCACCAGGAGGATACCCCCTGGTGCATTCAGGCGGTTTACAGGCTCTCGTAGGAAACCAGCTCACGCACCGGGATTCGCGTTTGGCTGTGCCGTTCCGAGTCGGCAAAGTTTTCCTTGGCATAGCCGATCACCAGGATATTGATCGGCTCCAGGTTGGCGGGGAGGTCAAACTCCTTGCTCAACACATCCGGCTTGAAGTAGCACACCCATACGCTGCCCAAGCCCAGCTCTGTGGCCTGGAGCATCATGTGGTCGGTCAGGATGGAGGCATCAATGTCCCCGGTCTGCTTCTGGTCGAAGGGCCGTACCCATGCCTTGTCGTGGTCGGCACAGACGATGATAGCGAGGGGCGCGCCGTAGATGCCAGCGGCCTTTCCAATCTTCGCCAGCCCTTCTTCGCTCTGAACAACGATCAGGCGTACCGGCTGAAGGTTGGCGGCGGTAGGGGCCACATGAGCGGCCTCCAGAATCTTTTCCAGTTTTTCCGGCTCCACCTTCTGGCCGGTGTAGCTGCGGATGGAGCAGCGTGTCTTTGCAATTGTGATAAAGTCCATGATAGGCAGTCCTTTCGCAAATAAACTGATTGTTGGCCATGTCAAGGCAACCATCTGATATGATTTTAGCACAATCATCCCCGTCCGCAAGACTGCACTTTTTTGTAAGGCACTACCCAAAAAGTAAGTCCTTTTCCAAATGAAAATACTATGTTATACTTTCCATGAGGTGAGACTATGAAACAGCAAGAATTTACTTGTCCCGTTGCGGCAACGCTGTCGCTGATTGGTGGGAAATATAAGCCGCTGATCCTCTGGCATTTGATTGAGCGGCCCCTACACTATATGGAATTGCAGCGGAGGATTCCAAAGGCCACGCCTAAAATGCTCTCTCAGCAGCTCCACGATCTCGAAGATTGCGGCATGGTGCATAGAGAAGTGATCCCAGAAAAGCCGCCCAAAACACTTTACTCACTGACTGCATTTGGGGAAAGCATTATTCCTGTTTTGGACGCGATGTGCCAGTGGGGAGCGAACTATTTAGACGGGCTGGATGTTCAACGGCCGTGTTGCGGCGCAGGTGCATGAAAAGGGGGGCATAGCTGCCATTAGGTGGCTATGCCTGTTTGTTTTCAGAACCACATAAGCCGCTCATTCTCTGGCACTTGGTAGACCGGCCTTTACATTATACGAATCAATAGTAGAAAGGAAAGAAAAATAGAGACAAATGGTACAGAAAAGACGAGAATGGATGTGTGAAAAACAAACTCATCGAATTATACTGCACCATTTGCCAATGCAATGATAGCAGGTCAAGAGAAAAAATGCAACGCCTAAGCAACAATAAGTGTAAGTGTCCCCAATTCACAGATGTGGAGTTGATCACGGTATATCTCTGGGGCGTAAGACAGCACTTACTGACGCGGAAAGCGATCTACGAGTACACGAAAGAGAATCTGCTGGGGTGGTTCCCCAAGCTGCCCAGTTATCAGGCTTTCTGCCGCAGGCTGAACTGGATGGCAGGTGCATTTCAGGCTCTGACAGAGATATTCGGGGAGAAAACACTGGAGAAATGTGCAGATACCCATGAGTATGTGGTAGATTCGGCTTGGTGTAAAATCTTGTGTAAGCGAAAATCGACAAAGTCAAGAAGTGGCGCGATGGAAAGTGCACAGGCTGGG